>JBMTVW010000001.1:0-496487 GCA_049451775.1 Opitutales bacterium
CTTGGGAACCGGGGCTACACGCATGCCGGACTGGCGGACATGGGAGGCTTTTATGGCGGGGTGGAATTTTCCCAGGCCTGCGAACGGGCGGGGCTGCGAATGGTCCTTGGGTGCCGCCTGCGGATACGGGATTTTGTTCCGGGCTGGCTGCAGGTGACGGTACGGGACGCGACCGGCTACGCGGCCGCCTGCCGGCTGGTCAGCGAGGCGGTGTCCGGCGAAGTTGAGATGGGGGCAGTGGAGCGGTTGCAGGCGCAAGCCCGGGACCACGTCTGGCTGTCCTGCCCGATCCGGGTTGAGCATGTCTATGGCGGCCGGATCGGGGCCTGTCCTCGCTGGTGGACCGCATGGGAGGACCTGTCCGCCCTCGGCTGGGAAAACCTCTGGCTGGAGCTCTGCTGGCACAACGATTCGCAGCGGCTGTTGCAGCGCCGGGTCTACAGTGAATTGAGCCGCCGGGGCTGGGACCGCTGGGTGGTGATGTCGGGAGCCCGGCATGACGGGACGCCGGCCGGGAAACGGTTGCTGGAGACCCTGCAGGCAATGGGAACTTTGACCCGCATCGGCCAGGCTCATCCGGACAAGCTGCCGGGAGGCGATTACGGGCTCATGGATGCCCGTCAGCTGAAGGACCGTTTTGCCAGGATTCCACAGGTTGTGCGCTCGACCCGTGATTTTGTCCATTCCTGTAACTTTGACTACACCTACGGCCGTCTCCATTTGCCGGATCCGTTCATTGACGCCGGTCCGGGTCCCGGGTCCAGCAACCGCTCCCGCCAGGATCGCCTGCTGGCATGGCGCTGTCTGCGCGGGCTGGTGAAACGGTACGGCGACAGTTATCCGTGGCCCGGCAGGCCCCCTCGAAGGGATTTGCTCGGACGCCTGAAGCGGGAGCTGCAAATTGTATCGGAAACTGGATACGCCGGGTACTTTCTTGTCTTCAGCGAGGTGGTCAACGAGTGTGCCCGGCGCAACATACCCCTGCTGGCCCGCGGGAGCGCGGCCGGCAGCCTGATCTGCTATGCCCTCGGGGTGGCCAATGTCTGCCCCTTCCGCTTCGGGCTTCGGTTTGAGCGCTTCCTGAACCGGGAACGGATGCGCTACAGCAAGTTGCCGGACATCGACCTTGATCTGCCGTGGGATCGTCGGGAAGAGATCATGGGATGGCTGTACGACCGTTACGGGCTGGACAAGGTGGCCATGATCGGCGGGTTCGCCACTTTCAAGGGCCGGGCCTCGGTGGCGGAGGTGGCCAAGGCCATGGGGGTGCCGGCGCATGAGGCCCATGCATGGAGCAAACGCCTGCCCCATGGGTCCTTGAGGAAGTTCCTCCGTCGGAGGGAAGGGTATGTCGAGACCCGGTCCGTGTGGGAGGATGAGCGCTTTGCGGAGGCGGTCGAGCGGGCGGTCGACCTGCACGGGTTGCCCCGGCATCCCATGATGCATCCCTGCGGGATGGTGATCGCGGACCGCCCGATAACCGAGTTTACCCCCGTTGGCGGCAGCGCCCGGGGCTTCTCGATGACCCAGATGTCAATGGATCCCATCGAGGACATGGGGCTGCTCAAGATGGACCTGCTGGGTCAGGCCGGGTTGAGCGTTATCCGGGATTGCTGTGATAATTTGACGAGGGAACGGGGACAGGGGAGGAATGGAGGCGCCAATGTTTTCCGTAACTTGTCCTACACCGATGAGCGGATTTTTGACATGGTCCGGACCGGCGAGGCGCGGGGTGTTTTCCACATTGAGTCGCCGGCGATGACCAGCCTCTTGAAGCTGTGCCGTTGCGCTGACATTGACTGTCTTGTGGCCACGGTGTCGGTGATTCGCCCGGGAGCGGCCAACGAGGACAAGAAGACGAAATTTGCCCGGCGTTACTTGGGTCTGGAAGAGCCCGAGTACGCGCATCCCGTCCTCCGCGAGGTACTGGGGGACAGTTATGGCCTGATGATCTACGAGGAGCATATTCTGCTGCTGGCAAACCGTTTTGCCGGAATGGATTTTGGGACGGCTGACCTGCTCCGCCGTATCCTGATCAAGAAATCCGACGGGGAGGCGCTGGACGAATTGGAGGCGGTGTTCCATGCCAGCGCGTTGCGCAAGGGCCGCAGTGAGGAGGAGATCGCCACGGTATGGCATGAGTTGAGGGATTTCTCCGGATTCATGTTCAACAAGGCCCATGGCGCGGCCTACGCGATCGAGGCCTTTCATGGATGCTGGCTCAAGTATCACTGGCCGGTTTATTTCCTCGCTGCTGTCCTGAATAATCAGCGGGGTTTCTACCGGCCGATTGTGTATGTAATGGAAATTCTGCGACACGGGGGAAAGTTCGAGCTGCCGGATGTCTGTTGCCCGGCGACGGCCTATGAAGTTGCCGGGGGGCATGTGCGGATTCCCCTGTGGCAGGTCAAGGGTCTCGGCGAGCGCTTTCTGCACCGGTGGGAGCGTGCCTTGGCCCAAGGGGAATTCCGCGGATGGGCTGATTTTGTATCCCGGACGCGGGTGGATCCCTCGGATGCGGATTTGCTGGCCCGGGCGGGTGCCCTGAGGGGATTTTTCGGGAACCGGCATGAGGCCATCTGGCGGGCCGGGCAGGTGAATCGTGGCCGTGGCCGGTGGGGTGAAAGTGGGGGTGACCTGTTTGAGGCGGCGGACAGTGTCAACGGCAGGGCCTTTCCATGGATGGATCCGCAATCAATGGCCGAACAGGAGGCCGAGCTGCTCGGGTTTCCAGTGACGGTTGGGCCACTGGAATTGTGGATGTGCCCGGAGGAGAGGCACAACACCATTCCCATCAGTGACCTGCCGGGATATGTCGGCCGGGAGATGCGAATTGCGGGAATCCAGGTCAGCCACCGTCTGCACCGGACCCACCGGGGCGAAATGATGAAATTCGTCACCTTTGCTGACGAGACCGGCATGGCCGAAACCGTTCTCTTTCCCGATGCCTACAAAACGTACGGCTGGGAGCTGGCCCGGAAGCGTTCCGCCTGTGTGCGGGTTTATGTCGAGCGGGACGAGACAGGGAGTGGCCTCAGCCTGACGGTGACCGAGGTTCTTCCGGCGGAGCCTGTCGTATAGGCATTGCCTGTGGCGGAATTAGTTCTCTAGTGTCGCTCTTTTCATGGCCGACACCAGCCAGTTAAAGATACGCTATCCCGATGAGTTGCCCATTGTGGCGCACCGGGAAGCCATCCTGAACCTGATCAGGAACAACCAGGTGGTGGTGCTGGCAGGGGAAACAGGATCCGGCAAGACCACCCAGATTCCCAAAATGTGCCTTGAGGCGGGATTGGCGGAACGGGGCAAGATTGCCTGTACCCAGCCGCGACGCGTGGCGGCCCTGTCCATTTCCCGGAGGATTGCCGAGGAACTGGGTGTCCAGTGGGGCCAGGAAGTCGGGGCCAAGATCCGGTTTACCGACAAGACCCGCAAGGACACCCTGATCAAGGTCATGACCGACGGCATGCTGCTGACGGAGATCCAGGGTGACGCTGACCTGCGCCAGTACAGTGCCATCATTGTCGACGAGGCCCATGAGCGGAGCCTGAACATCGATTTCCTGCTTGGATACCTGAAACTCCTGCTGGACCGCCGCAAGGACCTGAAAGTCATCATCACCTCCGCCACCATTGATACGAAGGCCTTTTCGGAAGCGTTCAATGACGCCCCGATCCTGGAGGTCAGCGGCCGGCTTTTTCCGGTGGAGACGGTGTACGCGCCCATTGATGAACTGTTGGAGGACTCCGGTGAAATGACCTATGTTGACGGTGTATGCCGGGCCATAGAGGAGATCACCAGCTGGAACAGGGAAGGGGACATTCTCGTATTCCTGCCGGGGGAGAAGGACATCCGGGAAGTCCGCGATATTCTAGAGAAACAGGGCCCGAATAGGGTGGAGATACTGCCTCTATTTGGCCGCCTGACCGCCCAGGAGCAGGACCGGATCTTTCAATCGAGCCGGATGCGCAAGATCATCCTGTCGACCAACATAGCCGAGACCTCGATAACAATCCCGGGGATCCGTTACGTGGTCGACAGTGGCCTGGCCCGGATCAGCCGGTACAGTGCCGCCACCCACACCCGGCGGCTCCCCATCGAGAAGGTGGCCCAGAGCTCCGCCAACCAGCGCAAGGGGAGGGCCGGGCGCCTGAGTGAAGGGGTCTGCGTGCGCCTCTACACCGAGCAGGATTTCCTCGGACGGCAGGAGTACGGGACGCCGGAGATTCTCCGCTGCAACCTGGCTGACGTCATCCTGAGGATGATTGCCTTTCGTATCGGGGAAATCAGGACATTTCCCTTCATTAATCCACCGGGCGAACGGGCTGTCCGGGCGGGATATGATCTCCTGATGCAACTGGGAGCCCTGAACGAGCGGCAGGAGCTGACCCCCCTGGGCCGCAAGCTGTCCCATTTGCCGGTGGACCCGACCGTTGGCCGCATGCTCCTGGAGGCGAACCGTGAGGGCTGTGTCCGTGAGGTGCTGGTCATCGCAGCGGGTCTCAGCATCCAGGATCCGCGGGAGCGTCCCATGGATGCGGCCAAGGAGGCCGACGAGATGCACCGCAAGTTCAGGCACGAGGAATCGGATTTCCTGACCTTGCTGAACATATGGAACGCCTATCACGAGGAGATGGAGCGCCTGAGCCAGAACCAGCTGCGCAAGTTCTGCAAATCCCATTTCCTGTCCTACCTGCGCATGCGGGAATGGCGGGACATTCATGCCCAGCTGGAGCGGACCCTGCGCGACATCAAGATGTTCCGGGACAACCCTGAGCCGGCCGAATACGACCAGATCCACCGGGCCCTGCTCAGTGGCCTGCTGTCCGGGGTGGCCCAGAACGAGGAGGTCAACCACTACCGGGCCACCCGCAACCGCAAGGTGATGCTGTTCCCGGGGTCGACCCTGTTTCACAAGGTTCCCTTCAAGAAGAAGCGGGCCAAGGGGGCCCCGGCCCCAAAGGAGCCGAAACCAAAGTCGGCCAGGTGGATACTGGCCGGTGAGTTCATGGAAACCAGCCGGTTGTATGCCCGGACAGTGGCCAGGATCGACCCGCAATGGATCCTTCGTGTCGGGGAACATGTATTGACTCATCGCTACACCGATCCCGTTTATGACGAAAAGGGCGAACGGGTCATGGCGCGTGAGCGGATTCTCCTCTACGGCCTTGAGGTGGCCGCGAAGCGGACTGCCTTCCTCCGGATCAACCCCAGGCAGGCCACGGAGATTTTCATCCGTGAGGCACTGGTGGAGGGTCGCCTGCAAACACAGGTTCCCTTTCATCAACATAACCAGGACCTGATTGAGAAGATCCGCGACCAGCAGACCCGTTTACGGATGAGCGGAACCTGGGCCCTTGAGGAGCGGCTGTACCAGTTTTACGCGGAGAGGATCAGCAACGTGGGTTCCTTCGGTGACCTGAGGGCCTTCCTTCGGGACGAGCACGGAGGAAAAGATCAATTCCTCTTTGCCACGGAGAATGACCTGCTTCCCGGGAAGGATGAAACCGATGGCTTGTCGCAGTTCCCCGACAGCGCCGAGCTGAGTGGGGTCCGTCTGGACCTGTCCTACGCCTATAAGCCCGGGGAGGAGGATGACGGGGCAACCCTGAAAATCCCGGTCGAGCAATTTGAGTCCGTGGACGCCTCCCTCATCGACTGGGCGGTGCCCGGCTATATACAGCAGCGGATTGAGTGCCTGTTGAGGGGACTGCCCAAGGACACCCGCAAGCAACTCTTCCCGATGGCAGACGTGGTCCAGGAGATGGCCCTCGCGGTAGCGCCCGAGAAGGGCAGCCTGGTCGACCAGTTGACCCGCCTCCTCGGGGAGACCCGCGGTATCCGGATCTGGCCGGGCGACTGGGCCCCGGATGCGGTGCCTGACTACCTGAAGCCACGGCTGGAGGTGATCGACCAGAAGAAGCGGACGGTCGCCACCGGACGTGAGTGGAGCCTGGTCAGCGAGCAGTACCGGCAGGCGGTGCGCGCCTCCTTTCAAAAGGGGGAGGGCCGGGATAAACTGGCGGTCTGGCAGGAGGGTTGCCGCAAATTTGAAATGGAACGGGTTCATCCCGGGAGGCTACCGGGGCTGCCCGAGGAATTGTACCTGGGGGATATCGCCGGATTGCCGGTCAAGGCATGGCCCGGACTGCAAGCGGGAGAATCGGGTGTTGCCCTGAAGCTGTTCCCTGGCCGGGAAGAGGCGGAGACGGCTACCCGGGTTGGTTTCCGGGAACTCTGCGAGGAGGCCGTCGGGAAGGATTTTGGCTGGCTGCAGCGGGACTTGTCGAGGGAGGTCCAGCGGGTCGGTCTCGGTTTTGCCTTCCTGATGGATTCGAAGACCCTCGCCGCGGAGTCCTACGCCCTGCTGAAAGGATCCCTTCTGCAGTGCGAGGATTGCCTCCCCCTCGATCCGGATCGCCTGAGGAAGGTGACCAGCCGTGCCACCGAGGCCATGCGCGGGCTGGTGCCAAGGTATGTCGACCTGCTGCAGGCCATCCTGGACGCCCGGGAAAAGGTCCTCGCAAAGGCCCGGGAAGGCTCGCCGTGGAGGATTGAACTGGATGCGCTGATTCACCAGCGGTTCCTGCGCCAGCTGGATTTGTCGCGACTTCATCACTACCCGCGTTACCTCGAGGCGCTGAGCCGCCGCATTGACCGGGCCCGGCAAAACCCGTCAAAGGATGCGGAGAAGGCGAAACCCCTGCTGGCCTGCATTCGCCGCTACGGGGAATTGAAGAAGGTTCCCGGCCAGGAGAAGCAACGGCTCCGGTGGTTGCTTGAGGAATACAAGGTGCAGATCTTTGCCCAGGAACTGGGGACCGAGGGCAAGGTTTCCCCGAAGATAATCGATGCCGCCTTTGCCCGTCTTGGTGGCTAGGCCTTGCGCAGGGCGTAGAGGGAAAGCGATGCCGCCACCGAGGCGTTGAGGGAATTGATCTTCCCGCTTTGCGGGATGGCCAGGATGGCTGACGAGTTGTTCAGGATAAACTGCCCGATGCCCTTGTCTTCACCGCCGATTACCAGCAACAGGGGTGATGGTGTGTCCTTGGCAAAGTCGTCCAGGAGGACCTTTCCCTTGGCGTCGAGGGAGGCCACCGTGTAACCCGCCTCGACCGCCTTCTGGCAGTAGGTGACCGAGCTGCAGTCCCGGGCGATATGGAGGAATTCAACCGCTCCGGCGGATACCTTGGAAACCGACGGGTAGATTTCCGGAACCCCCCTGGTGGGGAGGAGAATGTGATGGAATCCGAAAACCTCGGCTGAGCGCAGGATGGCTCCCACGTTATGGGGGTCCTCCACGTTGTCCAGGAGCAGCACCCGCTCCTGGGTAAGGCACTCATCGCTCGATACGTAGGGATATTTCTCTACCTTGAGAACAACGTTCTGGTGCTCGCTCGATCCGCACAGCTGGTGCAGCCGGCCCTTGTCGGTCAGGGTGCGGTTGATGCCCCGTTCCTCGAGAAGGCGGGCCAGCGTCCGGAACCGGGAGCTCGTGGCTGTCTTCTCGTTGACGAATGCCTCGTGAATCTGGCGTCGTCCCGCCCGGAGGCATTCGAACACGGGGTTCAATCCGTAAAGGAATTCGACTGAGGCTGATTTCTGGGCCATTGAATTACTTTCTCAACTCGACGATGCCCGAGCCCTTGACGACTTCGCCGATGACCACGGCCTTGTGCTTGTGCTTGGCCGCCAGCTTGAGGAAGGCATCCACCGCGTCCGCCGCAATGACCGCCACCAGGCCGATCCCCATGTTGAAGACTTCGTAGGCCTCCTCGAAATCGACCCGTCCATCACCGGTGATGGTCTGGAAAACGGGGAGCGGTTTCCATGTCGATGTATCGACAATGGCATTACAGTTGCCCGGGAGGATGCGCGGAATGTTCCCGGTGAACCCGCCGCCGGTGATGTGGGCGAACCCGTACACCTTGTTGTCCTTGCGCTGCGCTGCCCGACGGCCCTTGTTGAACTTCCCGAGGGATTCCAGAATCAGCCTGCTGTAGTTGACATGGGCCTGCATGAGAGCCGGGCCCGTCTTTTGCCTGAATCCGGGCAGCGGGTCGTCGCCCTTCAGCTTGAGGTCCTCGAAAAGGATTTTCCTGGCCAGGGAGAAACCGTTGGTGTGGAGCCCGCTGGATCCCAGTCCAACCAGGATGTCGCCGGGCTTGATGGCGTCGCCGGTCAGGATGTTCGGCTTGTCGACCACCCCGACGATGGATCCGACCAAATCGCATTCGCCCTCGGTATAGACTCCGGGGAGCTCGGCGGTTTCACCACCGACGAGGGCAATGTTTCCCTCAACGCAGGCCTTGGCCAGGGACTTCATCAGGGTGACGAAGTTCCGGTTCAGGCTACCGGTTGCGTAATAGTCCATGAAGTAGAGCGGTTCCGCTCCACAGACCGCGATATCGTTGGCACAGTGGTTGACGATGTCCGCCCCGAGGTTCTGGTAGATGCCCGTTACCTTGGCGGCGGTGACCTTGGTCCCGACACTGTCGGTGCTGCTGACGAGAACCGGGTGCCGGACCTTGAGCTTGGAAATATCGAAGAATCCGCCAAATCCCCCGATGGACCCGAGGGATTCAGGCCGGGAGGCCTTCTTCAGGTGAGGCTTGACCTGGTCAAGCAGTTTATCTGCCAGCGCGATATCGACACCGGCTTGTGCGTAGGCTTTCTGTTTCTTGGCCATTGTCTAAAGGTCGTAGCTTCTCCCGCTACGGTTTTCATAGTAGTGGATGAACGCCTGGTTAACCACCTGGGTTCCACCCGGTGTGGGATAGTTGCCGGTGAAGTACCAGTCCCCAGTGTGCTCCGGTGTGCAATCGTGCAGATCCTCAATCGTCTGGTAAATGATGGCCAGTTTGCCCTTCCAGGAAATGTTCACCGGGTAAAGCATTTCGGCAATCTTTGCCGAAATCTGTTCGGCGGTGAAGGGAGCATAGATTTCCTTGACGCAGTTGATCTGTTTTTCCTTCGGCTTGGTGACTTCCTTGAGGCAGGCCTGGTAGACGGCATCGATCCGGTCCTGGGCGTGCTGCTCCTTAAGCAGGCTTATGGCGGCCTGGAAAGCGATGAACTTCCCCAACTCGCTCATGTCGATCCCGTAGCAATCGGGATAACGGATCTGGGGCGCGGTCGAGGCGACGATGATCTTCTTCGGGTTGGTCCGGGAAAGGATCTTGATAATGGATTCCCGGAGGGTGGTACCGCGAACGATGGAGTCGTCCAGGACGACGAGGTTGTCCTTGGAACTGACCACGTCGTAGGTGATGTCGTAGACATGGGAAACCAGTTTGCTTCGGCCCTTCTCGTTGGAGATAAAGGTGCGCAGCTTGATATCCTTGTGAGCGATCTTTTCCGCTCTCGGCCAATTGTGGAGGATCAGGTCGTCGAGCAGTTCGTCGGTGAGCTTACCCTCCTTGTGGGCCCGCAGGATGCTTTCCTTGACCGCCGACCGGCGGTACTTGCGCAATCCGTGCAGAAGGCCATAGCTGGCTGTCTCGGCGGTGTTGGGAATGTAGGAAAAGACGGAATTGCTCAGGTCGTAATCAATTTCCTCGAGGATATGCGGACAGAGCGCCGCACCCATGGCCTTGCGTTCCTGGTAGATTTCCGGATCGTTGCCTCGTGAGAAGTAGATGCGCTCGAAGGTGCAGGAGGTCCGTGGCACCGGGTCGGCAAATGGCTCGATCCGGAGTTCACCGGAATTCTTGATCGCCACCACATTACCGGGCGGGACTTCACTGATTTCGTCGGTTTCCTTGTCGAAGGCGGTCATCAGCGGCACCCGCTCTGAAGCGAAGGCAATGACTTCCTCATCCTCGAAGTAATGCACCGGGCGAATGCCGTGCGGGTCACGCATGACAAAGGTGTCCCCGTTCCCCACCATGCCGGCGATGCAGTAGCCGCCGTCCCAGACACGGGCCGCCTTGCGGAGGATCCGGACGATATCCAGCTCGTCGGAAATGACCTCCGGGATTTCCGGCCCGGCCATATGCTCCTGGTCCCGCATCTTGTGGTAGATGGCGGTGTGGGCCTCGTCCAGATGGAAGCCGATTTCCTCCAGAATGGTCTGGGTGTCGGTGTCGTAGACCGGGTGTTGGCCACGCTGAACCATGATCCGGTTCAGTTCAGGAGTATTGGTCATGTTGAAATTCCCGCAGACCATGAGATTGCGGGTGGGCCAGTTGCTGCGCCGGAAATAGGGGTGGCAGGAACTTTCGGCGAACTGGCCGGAAGTGCCGTAGCGGAGGTGGCCCATGAGGATTTCCCCTCCGAAGTCAAAGTTCATCCGGACGGTCTCGGGGAACTCCGGGATGATGACCCCCTTGGCGACCGCCTTGTCGTATCGCTTAAGCTGCCGGCGGAACAACGGGCCGAGGGAATTCTCCTTGAGGACACGGTCCCGGTGCATGAAGTATTGCCCATGGGGCATGTTCAGTTTGACGCATCCGATTCCCGCTCCGTCCTGGCCCCGGTTGTGCTGCTTCTCCATGAGCAGAAACAACTTCTGGAATCCATACAGGGGTGATCCGTATTTTTCCGCATAGTACGCCAAAGGCTTTTTCAACCGGATCAGGGCGATGCCACACTCGTGCTTGATCAATTCGCTCATTGAGGATGGAGGATAATTCTCCAGCAAGGTGGAGCACTCCTTTGCCCTGTGCAAATCTTTTGTCGGAATTACTGCCCATTGAGTGTTGCAGTCTCCCGTTGGCTTGCTCATCTCAGATGCATGATCAGGCGATTGTACGTGGAAAAACGTCCCGAATTCCGCCATGAGGCGGAAGCCATGCTGGAGGATATCCAGCGCGATTTGGGCATGAAGGGCTTGAGTTCGGTCAGGCACCTGTTGCGGTATGATGTTGAAGGCGTGCCCGACGATGTCTGGGAGAACAGCAAGCAGACCCTGTTTGCCGAACCGGCAATTGAAATCGCCTGGGAGACCCGTCCCTGGAAGGAGGGGGTTTCCGTTTTCGGGGTGGAGTACCTTCCCGGGCAGTTTGATCAGCGGGCTGATTCTGCCGAGCAATGTCTGAAATTGCTGGCGGACTGCGACCCGGTGGTGCGTTGCGCGGAGGTCCTCGTCCTTGAAGGGGAGGTGAGTCCTGGGGAGCTGGAGCAGCTGAAATCCTACCGGATCAATCCGGTCGATTCCCGTGAGGCTGACCTGGAAAGACCGGAGACCCTGCGTCACCCGGTCCCCGAACCGGACCCGGTGGCCTCGATTGACGGGTTTATCGGGGGAGACCTGGCATTTCTGGATAGCCTGCACGGGAGCCTCGGGCTGGCCATGTCCACGGAGGACCTGGCATTCTGCCAGCGCTGGTTCCGCGATGAGGCCGGTCGGGAACCGACCTTGACCGAGATCAAGCTGCTCGACACCTACTGGTCGGACCACTGCCGCCACACAACTTTCCTGACGGAAATCACTTCCGTTGAATTTCAGAGCGGTCCCCTGACGGAGCCGATCGAGGCTGCCTGGAAGTCCTATCAGGCTGCCCGCGAGGTGGTCTACGGGGAAAAGCTGGGAGAACGGCCCCCCTGCCTGATGGATATTGCCCTGATGGGCATGAAGGCCCTGCGCAAGGCCGGCCAGCTGCAAGGCCTGGAAGTCTCCGAAGAGGTGAATGCCGCCAGCATCGTGGTCCCGGTGGAAATCGACGGCAAGGAGGAAGAGTGGCTGGTCATGTTCAAGAACGAGACCCACAACCACCCGACCGAGATCGAGCCATTCGGTGGTGCAGCGACTTGTCTTGGCGGAGCCATCCGGGATCCTCTCTCGGGCCGCAGTTTTGTTTACCAGGCGATGCGCGTGACGGGTTGTGGCGATCCCCGGCAGTCACTGGAAGATACATTACCGGGCAAGCTCCCCCAGCGGAAAATCTCCCTGGAAGCGGCACACGGGTACAGCAGCTACGGCAACCAGATCGGGCTGGCCACCGGGATGGTCAACGAGGTTTACCACCCCGGATACGTGGCCAAGCGGATGGAAATCGGTGCGGTCATCGCGGCGGCCCCACGATCGCAGGTGGTGCGTGGCACCCCGGAGCCGGGGGACGTGATTGTCCTCGTTGGAGGCCATACCGGCCGGGACGGCATTGGTGGTGCCACCGGTTCCTCGAAGGCCCACACCGATACGGCGCTGGAAAATGCCGCTGAGGTCCAGAAGGGGGATCCCCCGATGGAGCGCAAGCTGCAGCGGCTGTTCCGCGATCCGCACGTCAGCGGAATGATCAAGCGATGCAATGATTTTGGAGCTGGCGGGGTGTCGGTGGCCATTGGTGAGTTGGCGGACGGACTGCGGATCAATCTCGACGCGGTCCCGCTGAAATACGATGGCCTTGACGGGACGGAGATCGCCCTTTCGGAATCCCAGGAACGGATGGCAGTGGTGCTGGACAAGACGAACCTGCAGGCCTTTCTCGATGCCTCCGCCAAGGAGAATCTGGACGCAGTCAAGGTGGCCGAGGTGACGGAGGAACCCCGGCTGAGGATGACCTGGCGTGGGCAGGCCATCGTCGACATCAGCCGGGCCTTTCTCGACACCAACGGGGTCCGGCAACAGGCCGCCGTCCGGGTGACGCACCCGCAGGTGGATAACCCCCTGCAGGCGCTCAAGGTGACCGGATCCCTCGAGGAGCAGTGGAAAGCGACCCTTTCCGATCTGAATGTCTGTTCACAGAAGGGCCTGATCGAGCGATTTGACAGCACCATCGGTGCGGGATCCGTCCTTCACCCATTTGGCGGGATTGAACGGGCCACCCCGACGGAGGCGATGGCCGCCAAACTTCCCCTCCTGCAAGGCAAGACCAACACCGGAACCCTCATGAGTTTCGGGTTCCACCCGGAGATATCCAGCTGGAGTCCTTTCCACGGGTCGGTGTACGCGGTGGTGGAATCGGTGTCCCGGTTGGTGGCCAGTGGCGGGCGCCTCGAGGACGCCTGGCTGACCCTGCAGGAGTACTATGAGCGCCTGCGCGGCGAGCCTGAGCGCTGGGGCAAGCCCTTCGCCGCCCTGCTGGGCGCCTGGGTAGCCCAGAAGGAGCTGGGAATTGCGGCCATCGGGGGCAAGGATTCAATGTCCGGATCCTTCAAGGACATGGATGTTCCACCGACCCTGGTTTCATTTGCGGTCTGCCCGGTCGACGTTCGCCGGGTGATTTCACCTGAATTCAAGAAGGCGGGCAACAGTGTGGTCCGGGTGAGCCTCCCGCGCGACGACAAGGGACTCCCGGTATGGAGCGACTTGAAGAAGACTTTCGCCGTGGTCGCGGAGGCAATTGCCTCGGGCAAGGTGCTTGCCGCCTCGGTGATTCGTGAGGGGGGCCTCGCGGCCGCAGTCAGCCGGATGACTTTCGGTAATGGAATCGGGCTGGCCTTCGCCGGGGACATGCCGGGCGAAGAGCTTTTCCGGAGGGATCTGGGTGATTTCCTCCTTGAGCTGGACGGGTCTGGAGCAGGCCAGCTGGGGACGGTCATTGGCACCACCACGGCCGAGCCGCTGGTCACGGTCAACGGCCTCAAGCTACCCGTGGCGGAACTCAGGACCTGCTGGGAGACACCACTGGAGGAAGTTTTCCCGACCAAGGTTCCCGTGGAGGAAGGTGAAGTCCTGGCCCAGCTCTTTGAGCCGCATGAAGTACGCTTCTCGACCACCCGGGTGGCCCGGCCAAGGGTCCTTATCCCGGTCTTCCCGGGAACGAATTGCGAATATGACAGCGCCAGGGTTTTCCGCGAAGCAGGTGCGATTCCGCAAACACTGGTCATCCGCAACCGTAACCATGCTGATATTGAGGCCAGTCTCGAGGAACTGGAAAAACAGCTTGAGCAGTGCCAGATCCTGATGCTTGCGGGCGGGTTCAGTGCGGGGGATGAGCCCGGTGGTTCGGGCAAGTTCATCGCCTCCATCTTCCGGAACGAGCGCGTGGCCGAGGCTACCCGCAGGCTCTACAAGGAACGGGACGGGCTGATCCTGGGTATTTGCAATGGCTTCCAGGCGCTGGTCAAACTCGGCCTGTTGCCCTACGGGAAGATCCAGCCGATGCAGCCCGAGCATCCCAGCCTGATGTCCAATCATCTTGGGCGTCACGTCTCCTGTTATGTCCGAACCAAGGTTATTTCCAAGAAGTCTCCCTGGCTTTCCCAGTGCGAGCTTGGCAGGGAGTACATGATCCCGGTTTCCCACGGGGAGGGACGCTTTGTCGGGCAGCAGGATGTGCTGGCGGGGCTGTTCGAGAACGACCAAGTGGCCACCCAGTACGTCGATGCCCTTGGGCATCCGACCCTGGCCCTGCCGGAGAACCCCAACGGATCGATGCACGCCATCGAGGGCATAACCAGTCCCTGTGGCAGGATCTACGGAAAGATGGGCCACAGCGAACGTGTCGGCGACCATGTCGGGATCAACATCCCCGGCACCAAGGTCCAGCCGATCTTCAGTTCAGGGGTGGCTTACTTCGGATCTTAGGAGACCGGTTGCCGGCAGGCTGCCCGCGGGTATTTCGCCGCACTGGGCGAATTATAGTGACAGGTGTTGTGGAAACACATAGCACCCTCAGCTTTAATTTCCAGAAGTCGTAAGACCTACGACCCAAGGCTTTTGACTTACGACAAGCATGAACCCGAAGAATATCCGCAATATCGCCATCATCGCCCACGTTGATCATGGCAAGACCACCCTCGTCGACGAGATGCTCAAGGCGGGGGGACTTTTCCGCGCCAATCAGGAAGTGGGTGACCGGATGATGGACTCCATGGACCTGGAGAGGGAAAAAGGCATCACCATCAAGGCCAAGAACACCTCTGTTCACTGGAAGGACAACTTGATCAACATCGTTGATACCCCCGGGCACGCCGACTTTGGCGCCGAGGTAGAACGGGTGATGAAAATGGTGGACGGGGTTCTTCTGCTGGTCGACGCCTACGAAGGCCCGCAGGCGCAGACACGATTTGTCCTGATGAAGGCGCTCCACCAGCACCTCAAGCCGATTGTGGTCATTAACAAGGTGGATCGTGAGCATGCCGATCCGGTGGCCGTCCACGACAAGGTGCTGGAGCTGTTCCTTGACCTCGAGGCGGATGAGGACCAGTTCAATGCGCCTTTCGTCTATGCCAGCGCGAAGAATGGCTGGGCCGACCATTCGCTGGATGGTCCCCGCAAGGACATGTCAGCTCTCTTCGAGACCATCATGGAACGAATCGATCCGCCCCAGGTGGAGGAGGGCCCTTTCCGGATGCTGGTCAGTAACATCGACTGGAATGATTATGTTGGCCGGGTCGCGGTCGGACGGATTATCAGCGGCGAGGCAAATGCCGGGGAACGGCTGCAGATCATCCACAAGGATGGAAAGCGGGAGACCGCGAAAATCACCAAGCTTTTTGAATATTCCGGCTTGCAGACCGCCGACTCGCATCTGGCGGTGGCCGGAAATATCGTTGGCCTGGCTGGTTTCGAGGAAGTGGATATCGGCGAAACCATCGTGGCTAGTGCCGGGCAGGAAGCGCTTCCCTTTGTCGAAATTGACCCGCCGACAATCCAGATGGAATTTGCCGTCAACGACGGGCCCTTCGCCGGCAAGGATGGCAAGAAAGTCACCTCCCGCCAGATCCGGGAACGACTCATCCGGGAAACCAAGACCAACATCTCCATTCAGGTGGACGAAGAAAACGACGGTGCCCGTTTCATGGTCTCGGCCCGGGGAGCCATGCAGATTGCCGTACTGGTGGAGCAGATGCGACGGGAAGGCTTTGAGGTCCTTGTTTCCCGACCCCGGGTGATCAAGCAGGAAGTCGATGGTCGCCAGTGCGAGCCTTTTGAAAACGTGTGGGTGGATGTTCCGGACGACAACGTTGGTGGCATCATGAAGAATCTCGCCTCCCGCAAGGGGCAGATGACCGGGATGAACGCCCACATGGGCCGAACCACAATTGAAGCCAATATCCCGACCCGTGGCCTGATTGGATTTGAATTCGACCTGGTCAACATGACCAGCGGGCATGGTGTCATGAGCCACATGTTCGATTCCTACAAGCCTCTGGCCGGGGAGATCGTCAGTCGCCAGACGGGTACCCTTGTCTCGATGGACCAGGGCCCCTCCACCGGTTACGCCCTGATGGCCCTCGAGGAACGGGGCAAGCTGTTCGTCGCCCCGGGCGAGGAAACCTATGTCGGGATGATCGTCGGTGAATGTCCCAAACGGATCGACCTGCCAGTGAATCCGACAAAAGGGAAGCAGCTGACCAATTTCCGTGCTTCCGGGAGCGACAAGAACATTCAGTTGGCACCGCCCATCAAGTTTTCCCTAGAGCGGGCGCTCGAGTACATCGAGTCCGACGAGTACGTGGAAGCCACCCCCAAGACCCTCCGCCTGCGCAAGCGCATCCTCGATCCGCATGCCCGCAAGCGGATGGAGAAAAGCGGCAAACAGTAGGGATGTTCCGCCTTCCCCGGAACAAGGGAAAGGGCGTGATCAGGCCCGGTAAAGGTGGAAGCGGGTGCTTTCCCGGCGGAAATTACGGCAATAGGCGGACCAGTCGGCGAGGAGGGAATTGATGGGAATGGCGTCGCCGCGCTGAATCAGGTAATTGAGGACGCGACCATCACCGACATGCTTGTTGAAGAGGGATTTCTGTGAATCAGTGGCTTTGGCAAAAGGGTTGGCCGGATTCCACTGGCAAGCGAGGGCCATCATGTGGAGGGAGAGTTCAGTGGGGCGGAGCCGGTTCCAGTCGATGACCTGGACATAGGTGGCGCGGCGGGGTTGGCCCTTGGCTGAGAAGGGGACCACCGGGAAGGCCAGCCCGGGGATTCCTCGGGAGGACAGGGCGGCGGAAATCACCTCGGGGGACTTTCCGGTGAACTGGACCAGTCGGAAGGGGAGCTGGGTCCCATAGCCGTGGGTGAAGCTGCCCAACTGGGCGCCGAGGCCAGTCATGGGATAGCCCAGGGCCGCTGACAGGTCGGGGATAGCCGGGGAAGTGGGAATCCATTTGAGTCCGGTGGAGTTCCACATCATGCCTCGTGACCAGCCCGACATGGGAACCACATGGAGGCGTCCGCGCCGGCGGTCGCGATCGGGTATCTGCAGGACCCCCGGCTGGTTTTTGGCCATATTGGCCAGCTCACCAATGGTCATTCCATGGACATAGGGAACCTGGAACGCGCCCACGTAACTCATCCACTCCTTATTCAGGGGAGGACCGTCCACCTTGAGTCCGCCCAGGGGATTGGGCCGGTCGAGGACAACGACCTCTTTGCCCTGCTGGAAGGCTTCCTCCATCACGTAGCGCAGGCAACTGACATAGGTGTAGCTACGGGACCCGATATCCTGCAGGTCGACGACCATGGTGTCGATCCGGGCCAGCATATCGGTGGTGGGTCGGCGGTACTTGCCGTACAGGGAAAAGACAGGGAGCCGCGTCTTTGGGTCGATCCGGTTGGCCACGGGGACGTTGGCCTTTTCATCCCCGTAGATGCCGTGTTCCGGACCGAAGAGGGCAACCAGGTTGACCAGCGGGGATCCTTTAAGGATGTCGATGGTGGAGGTGCCGAAACGGTTGACCCCGGCCGGATGGGTCAGGAGCCCGACCCGTTTCCCATGAAGCAGGCGGAACTTGTCCCGGGCCAGGACATCGACGCCGGTCAGGATCTTGGCTCCGCTAGTATTTGCCGCTGGGAGGCGGGTGGCTCCGGCACCGGACAGGATGGTGAAAAGGAGAACATTCTTGAGGAAACTGCGTCGCCGGTGGGAGTGATCCATCCTAGTGTTCCTTTCTTCTCAGGTGGAGTGACTTGATCTTTTCGTTGAAGACCACGACCTCGTAGGCGGCCAGACGGTAGGCTGCGGACCCGATGGCCCCGAGGAATGTCCCCAGAACGATCCCGCCGAGCGAGGTGACCCACCAGATCGTCCAGAGGTATTGAAGGTTATACTCCCAGTTGCCCGATTGGGCCGCATCCATCAGGGATTTCATTTCCGCCATGTTGAGCAGGGGGGCCTCGATGCCGAAAGGGTGGAGCGTTACCCGGCCGATCTGGTACGCCGTGTAGTAGGCGGGTACAACAGTCAGCGGGTTGGTTATGAACTGGAGGGTTGCCAGGATGGGCAGGTTGGCCCGCAACAGGAATGCGAAGGCAACCGCCAATGGAAGCTGAATGCCGTAAATGGGTAGCAGGGAGAGAATACAGCCAACGTAAAATGCAGGGACGACAGCCTTTACCCGGAAACACCACAGGTAGGAGCGCTTTCTGGCTGCACGGGTGAACCATTTAAGAACCGGGTACCGGTGCATGGTCGCCTTGCGGGGCATCAGGCGGAGCAGGCGTTTGACACGGGCAATCCGCTCGTGACGCTGTCGCTTCAAATTATGTTCTTCATTGGGCATGGCTTCCGTTACCTGGAAGACAGAGCATTTGTCACTGCCCTTTGCAACGACATAGCGGTCTGGGCGAGCGCCTTTTCCAACGGCCATGAGGGATCCGAAACAGCGATCAGCTCCAAGGCCGGGTAGCATTCCTGCAGGCTTTCAGCCACGGATGGGTCGATGCGCCCACAAAACATCAGGACTGCTTTCCCCTCCGGGGCCATCTTCAGGAGGCTGACCGGTCCCTTGCCGGACAGGGAGGTCTTATCAAGGCGTCCCTCACCGGTCAGCACCCGGTCCGCCGCAGCCAGTTTATCCTTCAAGGCCAGGAGCTCGGCCACCAGGGGAAATCCATCGACAAAGCTTGCCTCCGGGAGGGCGTGCCGCAGGGCGAAACCGATGCCTCCGGCGGCTCCGCTTCCCGGTTCCATCATCAGCGAATCCCATTCGGAGGGGATCTTGCCAAACAATCCGAGGATCCGGCACCCCATTTTATGGATGGCGCGCTCCATCTGTTCGGACTGGTCCGGCTTCAATCCCTTCTGTGGGCCAAACACCCGGGTGGCCCCGTTTGGGCCGACCAGCGGATTGTCGACGTCGCAGGCAATCCTCAGGGGAGGAAAGCTGTCGACCAGGTGGCTGGTGGACCCGGCGGTGTTGATCAACTTGAACCGCGAAGGAGTGACGCCCGTCACCGCCTGCAAGTCGCGGTCATAGTAACTGACGCCCAAGGCCTCGAGAGCTCCCGCGCCGCAGTCGTTGGTGGCGCTGCCACCGATGCCCAGTAGAATGGCAGAGGCTCCGGCCTCCACGGCCGCACGGATCAGCTGACCGGTTCCATATGAGGTTGTTTCCCACGGGTCACGCTCATCCTCGCCGATACATTCGTAGCCGCTGGCCGAAGCCATCTCGACCACCCCGATGGTGCCGTTCCGGACTGCCTCGGGCAGTCTCAGCCGGGCCCAGGCCGGTTCGGGAATCCGTCCGGCCCCTACCAGGGCCAATTTTCCCTTCACGGGCCTGAACCTCGGACCCGTCACTTCAATCTCCCTCAATTCACCCTCGAGGGCGTTGGCGAGAATGGTGGCGAAGCCCTCGCCCCCGTCGGTCAGCGGTACCCGCTCAACGGTCGCGGAGGGATCCGCCGTTGCGATGGCCTCTCCCGCGAGGAAGCAGGCTTTCTCCGCTGTTGCGGCGCCCTTGAATTTATCGAATGCAATCAGGTAGTGCATGGGGTTACGGGTAGAGACTCCGGTGCAGGCTGAGTTCTCTTGATGAGATGATGCTGGCTGGCGTTGGTGCGCCCTCCTGGCCACCGGGATCCTGGTTGAGGAGCAGGCCATTTGAGTCGTAGTAGCGGATGACCGCCCGCCGTTCCCTCAGTGGGCCCTCAAAAGTCAGGGTGGCGAAATTTCGTTCGGCGACGTGGTCCCTTTCACCCGGGATCAGGTCCACCCGGTGGGGATTGGGTTTTTCGCCCCGCGTGTTGGGCCCGGCGCTCATGGGAGAGGAGGTTATGTCCCAGAAGACATAGTCCTTGCCAGCTTCCCCGGCCTTCCCGGGGGTGCCAGGTTGCCCGCCCCCAGTGTAGACCATCCGGCTGGCCTCGGAGTGGTGAACATCGCCGCTCAGGAAGATGACATTGTGGATTTCCTCATCGACCAACCGGTCGAACAGGTACTGCCACTCCTCCTCGAAGTTGGGCATCCCGTCGCGGCTCCATCCGGACAGGACCTGGTTGCCCATGGCCACGACATGGAATGTGCAGGGATAGCTGCTGGCCGACTGATTACGGTTATATTTCATCAGCTCAATCATCCAATCGATCTGTTTCTTGCCCAGCATCTGCTTCTGGTATCCGTATGGCCCGGGATTCAGGTCTCTCACCGTCCGGTAGGTCCGGTTGTCGGTCAGGTAAAAGTGGACATCCCCCCAAGCAAAATAAGTGAAGATACCCGGTGTTTCCGGCAGTCCCGCGGTGGGATTGCCCTGAAAGAGGGTGAAGATCTCGGTGGCCATGGCCTTGTTCCAGAACTCGCGGCCAATATCGTTGGGACCGAAATCATGATCATCCCAGGTCCCGTACTGAGGGATGGTGGCCATCATTCCCCGCAGTTCCGGAATTGACCGGTCGTGGGTCCATCGGTGGATCATCCCGGTCCGGCTGCTCCAGTCGGGTTCCCGGTAGTAGACATTGTCCCCCAGCCAGATGAAGAGGTCTGGATTCACCTCGTAAACCGACTCAAAAACCTGATAGTCGGCCCCATAGGGTGACCCGTTCATGCGGTCGTAGCCACCCTCGGGCTCGTTGATATAGGCGCAGCTCCCGAATCCTACCGTAAAATCGAAGGGCGCGTGCCCCTCCTGCCGGAACCGCCAGTTGGGCGGGGTATGAAAAGTGAGGGGAACCTCGCCGGGTTGATAGGCCTCCCGGAAGTGAACAGGCTGGAGCACATCATCAATGTAAACCGCGTAGCCATAGCGTTTGCCGGCGCTGACCCGGTCGGCCACGCATTTGGCGATGAAGGCGGTCTTCTTCCCAGTGCTGACCGGCTCGGTCCACCGCCGGTCGGAGGGATTCTCTACTGGCCAGTAGGCGATTTTAACCTCGCCGGGCGAGTCGGTCTGGACCCAGACCAGGACCTCGGCCATGCTGGCATAGCCCAGCATCGGGCCGCTTTGAATCCCGGCTGCCCCGGCCATGAGAGGGCTAAGGAGAAAGATAGGCAGAAGAATACGATGTGCCATATGGGCCCAGCATGGCAATGAATGCGCCCGGGTCAATTCAACCGGCAACTATCCGTTCAGGGCAACAAGCCCAGTTCGGCCAACTGTGCCTTGGGCCGCTCCGGCCACTCCCGGTTGGCGACCGGGCTGGCCGGACTGGGATGGAGGAGGGTGCCGGTCTTCAGGCCGGGGATGCCAAGGCGCTGCAGGCATTGGGTGGCGAATCCACCCACCCCAACCGCCATTTCAGGCTGGAATATGTCGATGACGGCCCGCAGATGGGCGTCGCAGGCGGCTTCCAGGGGACGTTTTTCAGCAGCGCTGAGTTTATCCGGGGTCAGGTTGGCACCCGATTCGAGGAGAAAGGCCAGTGGGCAGTAATTCAGGATGAAGGCTCCCCGGAAAAATGCTTCCGGCGAACCAAAGATCTTCGAGAACAGTCCCCACAGGCGCCGGCCACTTACCTCGGATCGCCCGCACTGAAGTCCCTCGACCGGTCGCTTGGGATGTTCCCTCGGGGGCTTGCCGATGTCGGCCCGCAAGCACATCCAATCCAGGACAGCGGAAATTTCACCAAACGGAACCCCGGTCTGGGCCATCCCCCATGGCCCGGGATTCATTCCCAGAAAGAGGGTTTTCTTGGTCGAGCCAGCGTATTTCCTTACATAGGCCTCATATCCCGGGTAGGCGTAATCGAAGGTATTGTAGACGGCCCAAACCTTCTCCGAGAAACGGAGCCGGTTACAGGCCGTGGCCAGGGTGCGGGCTTCCTTGAGGATGGCTTCTGCGACAGGCGGCATGCTTGTCGGGATACCGAATCGCTCCGGTGAGGCAAGACGGAATAATATTGGTGTTGCTTGTGCCAGTGGCCCCCGGCACAGTTTTCGATGATTTGAAGAGGCTGGATACAAGGCGAATGCTGGATACGACCCGGCGGCTCATTTCCAACACGCAGCACACGCGGACGGATTGGATTGGACCGCTGGCCATCCTCGCGCTTTCCATCATCGGGGTTTTCTTCATTTACAGCGCCCAGGCCTTTGCCGGGGGGGGGTACTGGGTTCGCCAGATCGTCTGGCTGGTCCTCGGCAGCGGGGTCTATTTACTCCTTTCCCGGATCGACTACAAGATCTACATGGAGAACGCCTTCTGGCTTTATGCCGGGGCCATCGTGCTCCTGTTGCTCATCTGGACCCCTCTCGGGGTGACCCGGGAGGGGGCCAAGCGCTGGCTCAACTTCGGGATCATGGCCTACCAGCCCGCCGAGGCCGCCAAGGTCTGCAGCATGATTATTATTTCCAGTATCCTGGCCAGATCCGAACTGGGAACCATCCGCCAGAGCATCTGGGTGCTGCTTAAGGTGTTCGCTGTGACTGCCTTACCAATGATCTTGATTTTTGCTCAACCTGATCTAGGGTCCTGTCTGATTATACCACCGACGATGCTCGCTTTGCTCTATGTTTCCAGGCTTTCGCAGCACTTCTTCCTGGCCGTGTTTGGCCTGGTGCTCTGCCTTGGAACTGTTCTGGGCATCGACCTGTATAATTACAGTAAGTTTCTTTCCGACAACGGGTTGACCGCGCTCGAGGCCCGTAACCAGTACCAGGTCCAATCCTGGTTTCCGCTGCGTGATTATCAGCGGGAGCGCATCATGACTTTTATCGCACCCGATGTGGTGGATCCCCGGGGGACCGGTTCCGCCTGGAATTCCAATCAGGCCCAGCAAGCTGTCGGTACCGGCGGGTTCCTGGGCAAGGGATTCCAGTCCGGACTACAGGCCCGTCTGGGGTACCTGCCGCGTTCGGTGGCGCATAATGATTTTATCTTTGCCGTTTTGGCAGAGGAAAAAGGATTCGTAGGGGGATTGTTCGTCATAGGCCTCTTTACCGTGCTGCTTGCAAACGGGGTCCGCATTGCAAGTCTGTCACGTGACCGGTTCGGCATGTTCCTCGCTGTTGGTGTTACGGTGATCTTCACCATTCATGTCTTCATCAACATCGGAATGACCATCGGTTTGACGCCTATAACAGGACTTCCACTCCCATTTCTAAGCTATGGTGGCTCGTTTATTTTGAGCTGTTGCATTCTCCAGGGAATCGTGCAAAGCGTGCATCGCTACAGGAGGGCATTCACATGATTGCTCACCTTGCACATTCCCACCAGATCCGGATTGTCCATCAGTCTTGCGGACCCCTGAAGAACGCGCCACCGCCACTCAATAAGGAGTCCACAAGACACAATGAACTCATCTGATACGTCTGATCATAACGAAAAAACATTAAATGCCGACCAGGAGACCGAACTGAAGCACCCACCGGTGGATGAACCGGGGGAATCAGTCGATCCTGAACAGCTCAAAAAAGAAGTCGAGGAACGGGTCAAACAGCGCCCGCTCCTCCAGAAGCTGGCCGCCAAGATCCGTAAGGAGGATAACCCTTACCGGGAAATCATCATCAATTCCGAATCGCTGGAAAAGCGCGTGGCCGTCCTCAACGACGGGGTGCTGGAAAAGTTCGAGCTGGAGCGGGTGGGTGACGACCGTTTGGTCGGGGCCATTTTCAAGGGCAAGATCCAGAATCTGGAGCCGGGACTGAAGGCGGCCTTTGTCGATATCGGCATGCCCAAGAACGCTTTTCTTCACTACTGGGATATTTTGCCGCAGGCGGACAGTACCATTGAGATGGTGCGTGACACCCGTTCAGCGGACCAGAAAAAGAAGAAGGACAAGATCACCATCAAGGACATTCCCAGTCTCTATCCCATTGGTTCGGAAATCCTTATCCAGATCACCAAGAGCACCATTGGTTCCAAGGGGCCAAGGACCACGACCAATATTGCCCTCCCGGGACGCTTCCTGGTCCTGATGCCCTATGGTGGACAGTGCGGGGTATCCCGCAAGATCGAGAACGACAAGGAACGCAAACGCCTGAAGGAGATCCTCCGCCGGCTCTCCATCCCGGAGGGAATGGGGGTCATCATCCGGACAGCGGGTGAGGGCAAGCGCTGGACCTACTTTGTCCGGGACCTTTCCATTCTGCTTAACCAGTGGAAGGAGATTCAGGCCCGCCTCGAGGCGGCCAAGCAGCCGACCTGTCTCTACAAGGAGCCCGACATCATCGAACGGACGGTCCGTGACTTCCTCACGGAAAACATCGACCGGGTCATGATCGACGACCAGGAGTCCGGCCAGCGGATGCTGGACTTGGTTGGCCGCGTCAGCAAGCGCAGCGGGGGCAAGATCGCCATCTTCGACGAGAACATCCCCATTTTTGAACGCTTTAACATCGAGCGGCAGATCGAGCAGACCTTCCAGCGCCGGGTACCCTTGCCCAGTGGGGGTGAGATTGTCATCGAGGAGACGGAGGCCCTCGTGGCCATTGACGTCAACACTGGCTCCCACAAGCAGCAGAAGGGGGATAGTAACAGCTTCATCCTGCAGGTGAACCTGGAGGCGGCGGAGGAAGCCGCCCGGCAAATCCGTCTCCGCAACATTGGCGGCCTGATCATCCTCGACTTCATCGACATGAAGAACCGGAAAGACCGGATGGCGGTTTACCGGAGAATGAAGGGTGAAATGGAGAAGGACAAAGCCAAGTGCCATGTGCTCCAGATTTCCCAGCTGGGGATCATGCAGATGACCCGCCAGCGGCACAAGGAATCGGTTTCCAGCGGGCTCTACAGCACCTGTCCCTATTGTGGCGGGCGGGGCAGCGTCAAGAGTGCCCGGACCATGAGCGTGGAAATTCAGCGGCGCCTGACCAGTGTCATCCGCCGGATTCGAGCCCATGGCCAACCGGAAGGGGAAGAGGTCTGGCTCAGGGTCTTCTGCCACCCCCATTCCCTGGAGCGCCTGCGCCACGAGGACGAGCGGATGCTGGTGGAGTTTGAGGAAACCTACGGCGTCAAGCTGAGCTTCCGGGCAGATCCCGCCTACCATGTGGAAAACTTCAAGATCCTCGATGCCCGGACCGGGCAGGAACTGAGGTAGTCCGGGCTTTCAGGTCCCGGTGCGGCCGCAGGCCGTGCCGGGACTATGCCCCGACAAAGTCCAGAATCAGGTAGTAGGTGATCCAGAGACCCAGCAGCAGGCACAGCCAGCCAAGAACGATGGTTGTCCGCTTGAAAGTATCGCGGCTCATGTAGATGTGCCTCTTGACGCTGGAGTGCCAGTTTGCCCGCCGATGGTCATGGGCAAAGAGAAACCTCAGCGCAAAGAAGAAGGAAAGGACCAGTCCGGCTGAAACAATAAGGTATTTGATGACATCAATGGGGATCATGGAAAGTCAGCAGTGTGGGATATCCACTTCTCAAACAGCCTTCGAAGGTAATTATCAAGCATTTTGTGCTCCTCGGCTGGATCTGGTCCCGGCTATTGTAATATCGAGCAGGCCTTTACAGAGGAAGCTGGTTTATTGAAGGAAATTTTGTTTATTCCTGAGGGCTTGTATCTTGACCCTTGGTGAAGCGGTTATCATTTATCGGGCCCGATAACTCACTCGTATTAATAACAAACCGAGAACACATGAATAAATCAGCATTCACACTCGGCCAGCTGGCCTTTAGCTTGTCCATGGCTGTGTTCTTCGCCTCCGGTCTTTGGGGCCAGGGTATCACTTCATCAGCCCTCACGGGCAAGGTGGTTGATGCCTCCGGAAACCCCGTTGCCGGTGCAACCGTGACAGCCGTCCACAATCCAACAGGAACCATCTACACCACGCAAAGCCGATCGAATGGACGATTCGACTTCTCAAGCGTCCGTGTTGGAGGCCCCTATGAAATCGTCTCGAAATCCGCCGGAATGGTCGATGGAAAGAGCCCGCCCGTGTACACCGCCCTAAGCCAGACCTCGACGGTCAACCTGCGGATGCGGGCTGACGAGGGTGAGATTATCGACCTAGATGCCTTTGTTGTCGAAGGCCGGTCCGGTGACTACATCTTCGATTCGGCCAACATGGGGGGCCACACCAGTTATGGCAGATCGGACATCGAGGGCACTCCCTCGACCCGGCGCCACTTTAACGACGTGGCCCGGCTGAATCCCTTCGTCTCGATCACCGAGGAGGACCGCAATGAACTGACCGCCCTCGGGCAAAGCAATCGCTTCAATTCGGTGATGCTCGATGGTGTCCGCATCAATGACCAGTTCGGGCTTGATTCATCGGGGGTTCAATCATTCCGCAACCCGGTTGCCTTTGATGCGCTCGAGGCCATCACGGTCGAGTTGTCACCCTATGATGTCCGGAAAAGCGGCTTCACCGGGGCGGCCATCAATGCCGTGACCAAGTCCGGGACAAATGAATTCCATGGCAGCATCTACGGCTATTACTACGACAATGGTTTGCGGGGGGAAGAGGCCAACGGGTCCAACGACTTCTTTGAGGAAACCACCTGGGGTGCCACCCTCGGCGGCCCCGTCATCAAGGACAAGTTGTTCTTCTTCGCCTATTATGAAGAGTTTGAGCGCATTGAGGAGGGTGGTATTCCCGGGTTTGATCCGGATCCGGACGCCCTTGCCGACGTGATTGCCTTCAACCAGTCACTGCCGTTCGACTTCGGTGAATTCGGGGCATTTGGCCAGCGTGTGCAGCCGGACGAAAAGTACCTCATCAAGCTGGACTGGAATATCAACGCCGACCACCGGATGGCGGTGAAGTACCAGAGCACTACGGGCGAGGACCCCAACGTGGGCAACTTCGATGATTCTGGGGAAACCTCCCTTGATTCCCATTTCTACCGTCAGCTGCGTGAGGAACGGTTCTATTCAGCTCAATTGAGCAGCACCTGGTCCTCCGACCTAGAGACGGAGATTTCCTTTGGCTACAACCGGTATCGCCAGCCGACCACCTTCGACGAGCTGATGCCGCAGATATTCATCGACAACTTCCCGTCCGATGACGGTGTGGCCGGCAGCTACAGTGCGACCGGCAGCGGTGAACTCTACTCCGGGACCGAACAGTTCCGGCATGCCAACAATCTCGACGTGGACACCTACAACTTCAGCGCGGTGGCCAACTACTTCAAAGGGGACATCACCTGGACCTTCGGGGTGGACTACGAGGACACCACCTTCTCCAACATGTTCCTTGAGAGCTCCTTCGGCAACTTTGGGTTCAACAACATCCAGGACTACTTCGACGGTGTCCTGAACAGCAGTTCCCAGTTCAACTACCGGAACACCGGGGTAACTGGAAAGAACCCCGTGGCTGACTCGGACTATTATGTGGCCGGGGCCTTCATTCAGGCCAACTGGGAAGTCACTCCCAGGCTCAATCTGAATCTCGGCCTGCGGCTGGATTACACCAAGATGGGCAGTGAGCCCCCAAAAGCGGTTGACCGTGACGGGATGCCGTTTGAAGACCTCTTCGGGATGCCCAATAACGGAACCATCGACGGCAATCTCCTGATCGCCCCGCGAATCAGCTTCAACTACAAGCCGAAGGCAGACGATGACCTGCAGATCCGCGGTGGCATCGGTATCTTTCAGGGCCGGGCTCCCGGAGTCTGGATCTCCAACTCGTTTACCAACAACGGTGAGACCAGTAACCGAATCCGTTTCACCGACATCGACGGTTTCAATTGGCTCGACTACATCGAGAACGAATTGGACCACGCGGATCCGATTATCTACATCGACAAGGCTGAGGGTACCCCGGAAGTCAACGTCACCGAGGACGGTTTGGCCCTGCCATGGATCATCCGGGCCAACATCGGGGCTGACATGCGCCTTGGCGACAGCCCGTGGGTCATGACGGTTGAAGGAATCTTCACCCGCAATTACGACTCTCTATATGTTGCCGACATCAACCTTGCCGAGGACGGAACCGCCCCGGATGGCCGGACCACTTATGATGGTCGCAACGTGGATACCTATTCCAGCGTGTATGTGCTGAAGAACACAGACGCTGGCCACGGTGAAAGCTTCGCCTTGTCCTTCGAGCGCGAAATGACCAACGGATGGTTTGCCAAGTTGTCCTATGTCCATGGCAGCGCGACAGAGGTGAATCCCTTCACCAGTTCCCGTGCGGTATCCAACTTCTTCAACCGGCAGGTGTTCAACGTCAACGAACCGAAGGCCTCGACTTCGAACTTCGAGGTCAAGCACCGCTTCCTTGTCACGGCCGGCGTGGAGTTTGAGTTGGTCAATGATTTCACCACCCGCATCACCGCGATCTACGAAGGTCGTGCGGGCCGTCCCTACAGCCTGACCTTTGATGGCGATATCAATGGTGACGGTGACCGTGATAA
Organism: Opitutales bacterium; assembly: GCA_049451775.1. Lineage (GTDB taxonomy): Bacteria > Verrucomicrobiota > Verrucomicrobiia > Opitutales > Oceanipulchritudinaceae > Oceanipulchritudo. Next base: position 28,339 of record JBMTVW010000001.1, read on the forward strand.
CGACCTCCTCTACATCCCCTCGGGACCTGATGATCCGGCCGTTTCCTACGGTTCCGGCTTCGACCAGGCGGCCTTCTGGGTCTTCATTGAGGAGAACGGGCTGAGTTTTTATGCCGGTAGCCCGGCTCCTCGGAACAGCCTCAACAGTCCCTGGGTCCACCGCCTGGACATCAAGCTGGAACAGAAAATCCCGATTTGGGAATCGGTTGGATTAACGGTCTTTGTGGACTTCCTCAACGTCCTCAACTTCATTGACTCCGACATGGGCCTGACCGATGAGTACAGCTTCCCGTTTGACCGCCGGGTGGTCGATGCCGACATCGACGATGGTCAGTATGTCTACCAGGATTTCGACTCCGAAAACATCCGGACCCAGTACGGTTCCATCCGGTCCCGCTGGGCGGTCCAATTGGGTGCGCGTCTGAGCTTCTAACCGCGGGATCCCATTTTTTCACAGGCGGCTGCTTCGGTAGCTGCCTTTTTTATGATCACAGGCAAAAAAAAAGGCGGTCCCCGGAGGGAACCGACCTTCTGCAAATTGATCCGATCGCTCAGGCCAGGAGGATAGCCGGCTTTTCCAGCAGGGTTCCGAGAGCCTGCAGGTACTGGGCGCCCACGGCTCCATCAATGACCCGGTGGTCGCCGCTGAGGCCGACCTTCATCCGGTACCCGATAGTGATGTTGTTGTTCTCGTCCACCACGGGCTGCTTGACGGTGGCCCCGATGCTGAGGATGGCCGCGTTGTTGGGATTGATGATCCCGTAGAAATCGGTGATGCCGAACATGCCCAGATTGGTCACCGTGAGCGTGCTGCCGGACATCTCATCCGGGGTCAGCTTTCGGTTGCGGGCCTTGACGATCAGATCCTTGGCTTCCACGGAAATCTGTCGCAGGGACTTGGTGTCGGCATTGCGGATGACCGGGGTGACCAGGCCGTCGTCGATGGCTACGCCAAATGCCAAGTGCACGGCCCCGTGCTGGGTGATGGTGGTTCCTCCCCATGAGCGGTTGATGGCCGGGACCATCCGTACGGCCATCGCGGAGGCCCTGAGAATCAGGTCGTTGACGGTGTACTTGATGCCCCCTTCCTCGGCCGGGAGACCAGCCAGAAAATCATTCAGGTCCTTTCGAGCGGCGGCCAGCGGGGCGGCATTGACCTCGCTTTGGAGATAGAAGTGCGGTGCCTCCGTCTTGGACTTGACCAGGGCCTTGGCGATGCTGGCCCGCATATTGGTCACCTTCTCGGATTTTTCCTCCAGCTTACCAAGGACGATCGCCGGCCCTCCGGATCCTGCATGGGCGGCCATGGACTGCGGGTTTTTGGCAGCTTCCTCGACATCCGTGCGGACGATTCGCCCACCCGGGCCGCTTCCCTTGAGCCGGGCGATGTCGATGCCCAGTTCCTCAGCAACCTTGCGGGCCAGGGGTGAGACCTTTACCCGCGCCCCTTCTGCCATTGCGGTTGTTGCCGGACCGACGGTTGTCTCGGCCTTGGGCGTGGCTTCCTGCTTTGTCTCAGATGCCGCCTCCGGCTCGGGGGCCTCCTCGGGCTCAACTTCGGGACCGGCCATGGAGGGCGTTTCCGATGTATGAATTTCCACCTCGGGTGCCTCTTCCCCTTTTTCGCCGACGGCGCAGATCGGCCCGCCGACTTCCAGGGAGTCGCCTTCCTTGATGTAGTGCTTGAGCAATACACCGTCTTCGAAACATTCCACCTCCATGGTGGCCTTGTCGGTCTCCACTTCAGCGATCATGTCGCCGGAGGAAACTGGTTCACCTTCTTGCTTGAGCCACTTGACGAGGCTACCCGTCGTCATGGTGTCGCTCAGCTTGGGCATTTCAATGATTTCGGCCATAGGATTACTTAAGCTTTGATTTGCAGGATATTGCGGACTTCCCGCATGACCAGGCTGGCATCCGGGATCTGGATTTTTTCAATCGGAGGGCTGTAGATGGCCGGGCAGTCGACCGAGCTGATCCGGTGGACGGGAGCGTCGAGATAATCAAACGCTTCCCGCTGAATCATGTGCGAGATCTGTGCCCCGACTCCACAGAACGGCTTGTTCTCCTCCACCAGCAACACCCGGTTGGTCTTCTTGACCGACTTGAGAATGGTCGCCTTGTCGAGGGGACGGATGCTGCGCAGGTCCACAACCTCGGCATCGACGTTGTTTTCCTTCTTGAGCTTCTCGGCCGCCTCGAGTGCAGCCAGGACGCAACCACCGTGGGCAACCAGGGTGATATCCGAGCCCTCCCGTTTGACATCGGCCTTGCCGAGCGGAATGGTGAAGTCATCGTCGTCAGGAACTTCGCCCTCATTGCCGTAGAGGAGGGTGCTCTCCATGAAGAAGACCGGGTCATTGTCCCGGATGGAGCTCTTCATGAGGCCCTTCACATCCCTCGGGGTGGCCGGGCAGACCACTTTCAGTCCCGGGAAATTGGCCACCATGTTTTCGGGAGTGTGGGAATGGGTGGCACCGACGTTGGTTCCGCCGTTGGCGGGACCACGGATGACAATCGGGCAATTGATCTTACCTCCCGACATGTAGCGGATGGAGGAGGCGTTGTTGACGGCCTGGTCCCACGCCACGTAGACGAAGGAGAAAAACATCATCTCAATGACCGGGCGAAGGCCGAGGAAGGATGCCCCGATACCCAGGCCGATGAATCCGGCCTCGGAAATGGGGGCGTCCACCAGGCGCTTGTCGCCGTAGCGCTTCCAAAGGCCTTCAGTGACCTTGTAGGCTCCGTTGTATTGGGCGACTTCCTCACCCATGATGAAGACATTCTCGTCGCGTTCGATCTCTTCCGCGAGAGCGTCTTTCAAAGCTTGTCGATAGGTAATGATAGCCATGGCTTAAAAGGGCAGCTGGTCGTTAAAGAAAATTTCACCCTCATTGGTGTGGGTGCCCGGATTGTCGACCGAGTGGTAGACATCGGAGAGCATTTCCTGGGGCGGCGGGAAGGGTGACTCGTCGGCGAACTTGATGGCCGCTTTGGCCTCCTCCTTGGCTGCCATGTCGATTTCCTTCACCTTGTCGGCGTTGAGGTGGCCTTCCTTGATGAGGATCTGTTCCCAGACGTTGATCGGATCCTTGTTTTCCTGGTAGTGGCGGATCTCCTCCTTTGTCCGGTACCGCTGGTGGTTGGCATCGGCGATGGAGTGGCCGTAATAGCGGTAGGTGAAGATTTCCAGCACGCTGGGCCGGCTTTCCTCGTAGGCCCGCTGGACCGCGATATTGGTCTTGGCACGCACCTCGTAGAGGTTTTCGCCGTGGACGGTATCGAAAGCGATCTTGTAGCTGTTGGCACGGGCGGCCAGTCCATCCTCCGGAAAGGCGCTGGACCGCTGCTGGCTGGTCCCCATGGAGTAGCCGTTGTTCTCAATGACGTAGATCACCGGGATGTCCCACAGGCTGGCTAGGTTCAGGGACTCGTGGAAGACACCCTGGTTGATGGCCCCGTCCCCGAGGTAGCAGATGGCGCACCCCTTGATGCCCTTGTACTTGAGGGCATAGGCGAGCCCGGCGCCCAGGGGAGTCTGTCCGGCCACAATGCCGTGACCGCCCCAGTAGCGCTTTTCGGGAGCGAAGTAGTGCATGGAGCCGCCCTTGCCTTTGGAACAGCCGGTGTACTTCCCGAACAACTCGGCCATACATTCATTCATTTCCATGCCGACGGCCAGGGCATGCCCGTGGTCGCGGTAGGCGGTGATGATATGGTCGTTTTCCCCGAGGACGGACACGGTGCCCACCGCGGTCGCTTCCTGGCCAATGTACAAATGGAGAAAACCGCCCATTTTGCCCTTCTGGTAGGACTGCAGGGCGGCCTGCTCGAATTTGCGGATACGGACCATGTCGGTGAAGCATTTCAGCTTCTGCTCGACAGACATTCCCTCGTTGACGGGATCCTTGGCATAGGCAAAGAGGTCCTCTTTTTCCAGTGCCCGGGAACGGCCCACGTTGAAATCATGTGTTTCTGGTGCTTCTTTACTCACAATACGCCTTTGATTGATTCAATACTGCATTGAATTCTTCCCCCCAGTCCAAGCAAAAAGTGCTGGGCATTTATCCTTCAGTCCCGGGGCTCGATTTGCATCAATTCATCGACTTCCACGGAGAGGGGGACCTGTGAATGGCAATTGGCCCTCAGGGCGACGAAGTCTTTCCTCGATTTAAAATAGATCCGCCAGAGCTGGGAGCGGTCGGTTTCAGGGACATCGAGGTCCGCGATCTCAGATTCGCGAAAAAACTGGAAGGTTCCCTCGTCGATGGGCGGGGGCAGTTCATTCAGCTCACGCCGGCAGTCGAAGAGAAACATCAGCCAGTGGCAGCGATCCTCATAGTTTTTTTCCGCAATCATGGCGAACAGGTGCAGGTCGGAGACCTCCAGGGTGAGGCCTGTTTCCTCACCAACTTCGCGGACAGCGGCCTCGTGGGGGGATTCCCCGGTGGCCGTCTCAAGTTTCCCTCCGATGGGACTCCAGAGGCCCTTGTTGGGGGCCCGGTTGCGTCGCATTAGCAGCAGTGCGCCGTCCCGGTTGCGCAGGTAGACGAGGGTGCTGATTTTGTACGGCATCGGTTGCATAGACCCTTCAGGCTGTTCCAAACCAGTCCTTTGGCAAGCCCAGGACCCATTTCCTGCCTGAATTCAGGTATGGAAGATATCCGGGGCAAACGGTATACTGTGGGGGAAATGAGATCCCCGCTCAAAGTAACGGTCTGCTGGCAGGATACCGGGGTATCGTTTGTCCTCTGGGACATGGAGGGAAAGGTCCCGGCGGTTTTATGGGCGGGCGAGCTGGACCCGGAAACCTGTTCCGCGGGCGGATACCGCCGCGTGATGAAGAAATTCCTCGACGGGGCCCAAAGGAGGAATACCCGGGTCATCTGGGTCGTGTTCCGGGAATGCTTTCCTTCCGCCGGAACCGGAGGTCCAGGGTGCAGGGACTTTATCCCCCCGGAGTGGATGGAGCGGTGCTGGAAGCTGTTGCCACAGGTCGAGCTGCCTGATGGGGTAGTTGCGGGCGCTGAGGCTGTGGCGACCGTCCTCCAGGGGTGGCAGGCCTTCCGGAAGCCGGGTCGGGGACTCTATTGTGAATTTTCCGGCCGCGGATACTTTTTCGCCTACGGCGAGGAGACCTGTTATCGACGGGTGTCCAGGGCGGATTCCATGCTGACGGGCGGATCGGGTGATCTTGACCCTGATTGGCTGCAGCAGACCCGGATGCTCTACCGGAGCCGGACCGGGTACGACTTGCGGGAGGTGTTCCGGCTGGTCGGACCTGGTGGCTTTACATGCACCAACAGCATAGCCGGATCCCCTATTGATTCAATTCCCTCCTTGCCGGAATGGATGCCGCGCGAGGAAAGCAGACTGGCAACAGGGCTGCTGATGTTTCATGCCAGTGGTTGCCAAGGCGGTGCCCGGGATCTCAAGCTGACCCTCTTGGACCGCCGTCGGGCCCGCCATCGGCTCGATTCCGTTTTCCGCTGGGGGGCAATTTCGCTGCTGGGGGGATGGCTTCTGCTATTGCAGGGGGCCTGCCGGCAGTATGAAGCGATTGAACAGGTGGATCCCCAGAACCGGCATTCATGGGAAGCATCCAAGGCGGAGTGGATGGCCACCGACCGGAAGTGGCGGCACGGGATGGAGTCTGCCCGGTATAGGGAAGCCCCTTACAGGCTGGTTGGATCCATTGCCCGGACGGTCCCGAATGGGGTTGAACTGGACCGGATCCGAATTCGCCGGGCCCCGTCAGGCCCAATGGAATTACAGGTGGAGGGCTCCTACACCGGAGAACTCGCTTCCCCGGTTTTCAAGGCCTGGATGGATGGGCTGAAATCAGGCGGGCCGCTGGCGGGGATTGAAAACCTGCGGTTTGAGCGTGATGGAAATATCCTCCTGTTTCGCCTGGATGCAAAAACCGGAAAGGACTCATCATGAGTGGCGCATGGATCTATCTCTGGGTGTTGATGTTGCTGACCCAGTTGCTAACCGTCTGGGCCAGTCGGCGGATTGCCGGCGAACTTGACCTGCCGCCGGTCCCGGGCGATCCGGAATTGCTCCAACTAGCCACTGTGACCAACCAGCAATGGAGGATCCTTGCCGGGTTTTCAACTGGCTCCGCCGGGGGGGGGCGGAAGGGAACCGGGGAGGACCTACTGGTTCGCAGGGAGGAACTTTTGTTGAAATTGAAGGACATTGAGGAAGTCCTCGGGGAGCGGGGAGGGGAGTTTTCCCTGGCCGAGGACCTGCAGGCCTATCTGGCTGTGGCGGAAAATTCCGGAAACCCGGCAACAATCAATGCCTACCTGGATGGGTTGATAAAGTGGATGGAGCCACATGTGGAACTGGATTCCTTATCCAGGCTGCAAAAGCTAGCCATTTATCCCGGAACTAATGCGACGCTCCCTCTTTTCTCATTTGAATTGGGTGGTGATCCCCGGGTCATGGGCTCCCTTCTGCTTGAGTCGTCGAGCCTTTCCCCGGGGTGGGCACTACAGGAAATGGACCTTGTCCTCTCCGGGGGATGGGACGGATGGATTCGTGGCAGTTGCGCGTTCCTCGGAAACAGTCCCCCACAATGGTGAATTATGTCAAAGGTCGTCTGCGGGAACTGATGGTTATGGTGGTCACACTGGTGTGGGTGGGATTTCCCCTCTTCCTGCAGGATCGACCAACGGTCTCCGGAAAAAGCCACGGTTGGTTGAATCTTTCCCTGCCCATGGAACTGGCCCAGTCGGGGTATTGCCTCGAGGGGTGGGATCGACTGTGCCCGGGCGAATTCTCCGAGGCGGGGGAAGAACCCCCGGAGGATCCCCCATGCCCGGTGGACCCTGCGCCCAGACTGGTGCTTGCTGGGATCCTGGACCGGGATGATAAGCGGATTTATGTGATCTTCGACAGGGACCAGCGTTGCTGGATTCGTTTGGGAAACGGAGAGACCGATTCCCGATCGGGGATTTCAATCGAGATGGGGGAGGAATCGGAATGGATTCATGACTGGCGGAATGGCTTCCGTTACCGGGTCGATGCAGCAGAAGGTGGCCTGGTTCCCTTGGGGGGAACGGAGGTGAAGGAATGAACGCCTGGTTGGCGATCCTAGGTGCCGGCAGCCTCCTCGTTGCAGCCGGTGCACTGGACGGATTGGAAACGGCCCTCCTGGAGCAGGAGAGCCTGTGGCTGCGGGACAAGGGCGGGGTTGAAGTTCTTTATGGACTTGATGAGCCGGAAGACCGCATTGAAAGCGTGCCCCCCCCGGACCACCTCGAGGGGACCCCGGCACCGGTCCGGGTCCGAACCCGGGACCAACTGTTGGAGGAAGTGGACCAGGGATGGTCACGGCCGGTGGTGATTGGAGAAGGGAGGGAGGCCATGGCCCAAAGCGACCCGGGGCAGGTGATCGGGCGGCTGGAAAGTGTCCTCATTCCAAAGGTGGAATTCAGGGACCTGCCCCTCAGCCAGGTGGTGGAAACCCTTTCGGAGATGTCTTTCCGGGAGAACGAGGACCTTAACCTGGTCCTGATTGATCCACAGGGAAGAGATCCCCGTGTATCCATAATCCTGAGACGCCTGAGCCTGCTCAGGGTCCTCGACTTTGTGGTGGAGTCGGTGGGATTTGAATACAACCTGCAGGAGGATGCGGTGGTGATCCGGCCCCGGCAGGGCCCCGGCTTCGGTCTGGAGACGGCCTTTTATCCGGTCAGCCGTTCCACCCTGATCCGCCTGACGGGGATTCGCGAGACGGCCGGCTTGGATCCGGTTCCCGACATGGAGGATCCCTTTTCGCCCCCGGCCGGAAATCCCGAGGATCAACGCAGGGAATCAGAGAGGTCCCTGAAAAGTTTTCTCCAGCGTGCGGGTATTCCCTTTGATGATGTGGAGGGTGCGGACCTGGCCCTTGCGGACGGTCAGCTGATTGTCACCCAGACCCAGCGGAACCACGGCAAGCTTCGTCAATTGTTGCGCCGGTATCGGGAGGTGAAACAGGTGGAGATCGAGGCCCGCTTCCTTGAAGTGCAGGAGCGCAACCTGGAGGAACTCGGCTTGAAATGGACAGTGACTTCCAGAAGCAACAGGGCGGAATTCAAGAGCGGAGGCCGGAGCTTGGCCGGAGCCTTCACCATCGGACAGGAGGAGCGCCAGATCGTCATCGACCGCGAGGGGTTGGACTTGCCGCGCATTGGGCAGGGTGCCCCGGTTTTGCCGGTCACAGTCGATCTGGCTGAGGAAGCTGAGCCCGTCCTCGGACTGAGGGGTGCGATTGGTCCCGCGCAGCTGGATTTAGTCCTGCGGGCCCTCGAGCGCCAATCCGGCAACGATCTTCTCAGCGCCCCCAAATTGACGGTCCTGAGCGGCAAGACGGCGGAGATTGTCGTTGCCGAGGAATTCCGCTACCCGGAGATGTATGGCGACACCAACGCCGAGGTCGGTCGTGGTGACAGCAACAGTGGATCCGCCGGAGTGGCGATTACCGCGGGCACGCCCCGTTCCTTTACCACCCGTAATGTCGGTGTCGAGATGGAGGTCACTCCCAATGTCGAGGAGGACAACAGCGTCAGCCTGAGGCTGAAGCCTAAAGTGACCGAATTCGAAGGCTTTGTGGAGTATGGCGGCACCTCGGTGGCAATCGCCTCCGAAACCACGGTGACGGTTCCCAGCGGTTTTTACCAGCCGGTCTTCAGCGTCCGCCGGTTGGACACGGAAGTGACGATCTGGGACGGCGCCACCGTGGTCATGGGTGGCCTGACTAGGGAGCATTCGGTCCGCGTGCAGGACAAGGTCCCATTGCTGGGAGACTTGCCGCTGCTGGGTCGCCTGTTCCAGTCGGCAGGCGAGAGTACCCAGAAACGCAACCTGCTGATCTTCGTGACCGCGAACCTGGTTAGCCCCGGTGGGTCCCCTGCCTTTCAATACCTGCCCGGGGTCGAGCCCAATTCGCTTTTCCAGGGGGCCGCCATGTCCACTCCGGCGGGCCTGAGCAGCCGGGACGAGTGACCCGGGTGCCGAGGCGAAAAACATTGTCCCAAGGTGGAAAGGGGCTTTCCTAGGGATAAGAGTTTCAATGCTCGGATTATGCTAAAACCCATTTTAAGGAAAACGGGACATCTGTTTCTTGCCCTGTCGGGGTCCCTTCTCATGCAGGGACCGGCTAGCGCAGTGGATGCGGGAGCCTTTAATGCCCAGTGGTCGGCGCTGGAGGATCGGGGCGAAGGTTCTTCCCTTGAGCAACTTCTGCAAAGGACCCAGCTCCTGAACTCCCTGGACACGCCGGAGGCCTGGCTGGCGGAGGGAACATGGGACAAGGCCAGGGCTGTCCTGACGGCATGGGAAAGCTCCCCGGAGATCAAGCTGGCCGGGCCGGCCTATGTCGGCCTGCTGGACACCATCGGCTGGGCGGTCCTGCCAACGGGGCTGGATCTACCCCAGGAGGAAATCTACCGGGCCTACCTGCAGAAGGCCCTCAAGGTGACTTCAAGCAGCAATGAGGAGGGTCGTCTCCTTTTCCATCTGGGAGCTTCCCTGTTGAGGTCCCAACCCGATTCGCTGGAAAATCGGCGACGGGTAGAGGCGTACCTGCAGCAGTCGGTCCTGGCCCTCGGGGCCGAGCCAGTATCCATGGAAGTCCATTTTCTGCTCGGGCAGATCTACTCCAGTTGGGGTTCCGAGGGAAGAACGGACTCCGGCGAGGAGTCATGGTTTGCCAGGGCGGTCTTTCATTACCGTTACGTCCTTGGCCTTGGATCTGGCAGGCCTGAGGTTATTGAGCGGGCCAGGGCTGCCCTCGATGAATTGCTGCAACCCGGATTGAAACTGGATGTCAGGACCCGATTCCTTCCTCAAAGTGATCTCCGGGTAAGGATTTCCTCCCGCAACCTGGGCGAGGTGCGGGTCGAGCTCGTGCCCCTGCCGCATACCATGGAGGGAAATCCGCTCTCCCTCGACCAGTTGGCCAGGATTCAAACCGGCGAGCCGGAGCAATCGCCATTCCAAGCAGGGGTGGGGGAATTCCCCGTTGGACTGCCGGATTCGATTGATTGGATCGAGAGTGAGGTCCGACTGGGGGAAATGTTTACCAGCGGATGGTATCGCTTGCGGGTCGAGGGGGGTGGCCTTTCCCGGGATGCCCTCCTCCTGGTGACTTCCCTTGAGGTAACAGTAGTGCCCCGGGAAAATGGCAACCTGACCCTCTGGGCAGTCGATGCCGAGTCGGGTTCGCCCATGCAGGGGGGGTCCTATCATCTGCTGGATCCAGCCGGGGAAGTTGTCCTGAGCGGTTTTTGTGACCCTTCCGGAATGACCAACATTGTCACTGGCGGTGATTTGTCATGGGCCGAGTTGCATGTGGGGGACGGGTTTAATTTAGCCGTGATCCGTCGCCAGGACATGGCTCAACCCCGCGATCCGAATCCATGGGTGATCCCCGAAACCATCCAGGTCTATCCCGGAGGAGTGCTCCGCTGGAGCCTGATCGGGGTCCCCGGATCCGGGACGGCGGGCGAATCCGGGACGTTGGTCCGTTTGCCCGACGGTGAAAACCTGACCGCGGAAATCGTCAATTCCGCCCAGGGCAGGCTGCGTTGCGAGGTCAACATCCCGGAAACAACAACGGTTTACGGCCCGGTCCACCTGCTCCTTCCCGACGGTCCGGCGGTGCGTCTTTCCTGGTTGGTCCGACCGGATCCGCTGCCGCTTGTCGTGGAGTTCTCCGGTGAGAAGTTCCATCCCGGCAGGGATGTTTTTGTCTCCCTAGCCCCTGTCGGGGTGCGTATCATGAATTCCATGACCGGCGAAGGAGGTGAGCCTGGATTCATCCGGGTGGTGGTGCGGCGGCAGGAAGACTCAATCGTGACCGATTCTCCCCGCGAGCGCGCCGGTTCGGGCGAGGTTGTCTTTGAGAACATATTGAACCTTAAGAGCCGAGGCGAGGGGGATCTGTTTTTTGAACTGCCGGACCTTGGCGGGGACGAGGAGTCCCTTGCGTTGAAAATGGAAGTTTACTGGCTGGAGTCAGGCCAGTTGGCGGGGGAAGCTAGCTTCGGGCTGGTACCCTACAGGGCGCTCCTGGAATGGAGGCTGAGTGAGAAAATCGTTGCTGACGGGGATTCCCAGCTGGCAGTCAACCTGATGGATTTGCAGAAAAGCGCCTCGTTGACCCGGTCCATGGATGGCGAAATCGTCGTCTCTCGGGAAACATGGGAAAATCGCTACATTCACCGGAAGCGGGGAACCCCCCTGTCGGAGACAGAATACGATGATCTGCCTGACCGGTCCCTCCTGGGGAGCGCCAAGACGGATTACGAGTTGCTGGAGCGCGGACTGGTCAGGGAGGAGGTATTGCGGATTCCGGTGGACCCGGACGCGGAGCCCTCCGTCCCCTTGTCGGTTAAGCGCCAAGGACACTACAGGGTCGTTTATGAGAGCCGGGAACCGGATGTGAGGGCCAGCTACCCGGACGGCTTGATGGAATTCTGGGTCCTGCCCGAGAATGGTGACTTTGGCGCTTTCCGCAGCGACAAGCCACGGTTGGTCATGGAGCAAGCCCGCGATGGTTCCCATGAGATACTGGTCATTCTTGACCGGACACAATCTTCGGTTCTGGTCGATATCGAGGACATGGACGGCGGGTTCAGGACGAGCGTCATCGAGCCCGGATCACAGGCGCTCTTTATCCGGCACCCGGCTGAAGAAATTCCCCTGGCAGCCTGCCGCGCCATTGTCAGCGGGGAACGCCGGACGGATTTCCTCTGTCAGCGGGTCATCGGTCAGCATTTGGTAACCTGGGAGATCGGCCAGGACCTGGGGATGGGCCTGAACCCGGGTAGCAGCTTTGAACTGGAGGCGACCCTCGGTCAGGGCACGGTCGAGTCCGGCCCGGTCTGGGTGTTTTATCCGGAAAGCGATGCTGGGCCGGCACTGGTGTGGTTGAAGGAACAGCACCGGAGACAGGGAGTCACCAGGGGCCGGTGCAGTTTGGAGGCCGTTTCCCTGAACGACTGGCTTCCGCTCTTTGATCCGCTGGGTGACCAGCAGCAGGCCCCGGAAACCCGAATTTTCACGGAGCCGGCGAATCAACTGGATCCCTTGACCCTGTTGTCGCTCCTTCCCCCCGGCAGGGTCGGAGGATCGGCACGAGGTATCACGGCTCCGATCACCTGTGTTCTCGATTCAACGGACCAGCGGGCACTTCTCTCGGGGAGCTATCCTCCGGTTGCCGGGCGGTGGCAACTGGTTGCCTACAGCGAAACCACCGCTGGCTGGCTGGCCAGTCAGACTTGGCCGGTTTCGACCGAGTTGCCCCTGCGCAGCAGCCTGAAAGGCCCCCCCGTTTTTCGCCGCAATGATCAGGCCCTGGTTCGGCTGACGATTGAGAATACCACCCGGAGACCGCAGGCTGTTAAATTTAATGCCCGGACCGACGGGGTCTTCCATCTCGTCGGGGCCCCGGCGGGTTCGGAGTTGCTGGCACCCGGTTCCTTTAAGCGGTTTCCCCTGCAATTGGAGGCCGCTGGCGCCGGGAATGGGAATCTATCCACAGGAGTCGTCGGGGGAGCAACCCGGAGTGAGGCCTTTTACAAGGCGGATGTTTTGGTATCCAAGCCGGAGGTCGTCATGCAGGCCTGGCTCCTTCCTGAGGGGACCACGGATACAAGTGCGGATCTTTCCCCCGAGGGATGGCAGTCCGCCAGAATCTACATCGGCTCTGGCATGGGTGGGCATTTGTCGGCCCTTTGGCCCCACCTGAGAACTGGCTATCTCGAGCGTGAACCGCTTTTGACCGCGCTCACCGACTGGGCACTGGAACGGGTTCGCCAGCACCATGGCCTCTCGGAGGAGCTCTCAGTTGAAAAGGACGACCGCTTGGGCCAAGTGCTGGAAAAGTATCAGTCCGGAGGCGGCCTGGCATGGACAACCGGCGGGAATCCCGATTCATGGCTGACCGGACTCGTCGTCTGGACGCTGGAAACCTTCACCTCACTCGGTGATGGATCATATCCGGTCTTCAGGGAGACCGCCAGCGCCTTTCTGGAGCGGGTGATGATCACTGAATCGGAGCCGGCCGGGACGCGCATTCTTGCCCTTCGGACCCTTTCCGCCCGGGCCCACCGGGATCCGAGAATCCGGCCCACCCGTATCCAGGCCAAGAGCTTCCTCGATTTCCTTCACAACCGGGACCTGCTGAAAGTCTCCGATGTTGCCATGTTGCTGGATGTCGCCCGGGCCTACCATTTCAGCGAGGAGGTCCGGTTGCTGACAGACTATTTGGAAGGCCGGCTTGATACGGAGGCCTCACGCTCTGATAGTGGTCTTTGGGGTCTCAGCCTGGTTCACCTCAGTGTGGAGGAGAGCACCCAGACCTCCGGGTTGCGCATGGCCGTGATGGATCGGCTGGTCCAGCAGTTGGCCGGTTCGGTCAGTCGTCCCAGTTGGGAACAGGTGGCCAGCTTCCTCAACCTGTTGGCTGAGTTCCTCTGGGAAGGGGACTTCTCCGTTGATGGCGGGGCCGTTGTTGCCATCGGCGACCGTGAGGAAACAGTCATCGACCTTGCCCCGCATGGCGACAGCCGGGGGCATTACCAGACCGATTTGCATCCAGGGGAACTGAGCCGCCAATCCATCCCTTTGAAGATCAATACCTCTAATTCAACCAGTCCGGTTTTGGTAACCCTGATCGGCGAGCGGTTCCCGGCCAGCCCCCTTCCTGCCTTCCCTGACCAGGCCGAGACCCTGTTCCGGCGCTTCAGCGAACCAACCCTGCTTCAGGGAGTCCACGTTCTGACCACGCCCCTTGGTGGGGGAGAGCCCCTCATGGTCGGGGATGTTATGGAACTGCGCCTCGACCTGGTGGTGGATGAGGATCAGCCCTATGCGGAATTCAGTTTTGCCATTCCCGCCGGAACAACCCTTCCGCGGTCGGGGATTGAACACAAAATGACGAGTGTGGCTCCGTCGGGGCCACAAAAGAGAACCCTCAGCCAGCTTGACCGGGGCAATCCCCTGCGGCGAATCATCCGGGTCGAGCCATTGAGGCGGGGGGAGCACCAGATCATCCTCTCTTACGAGGTCAATTGGGAGGGCCGGTACACATTCCCGGCACACGACCTGGTCTTTCCTGAGAAAGGAAAAGCCTATACGCTGGGATCCGCCCGCACCCTGCAGGTTGAGTCAGGTCAGGACCTGCTCTAGCTAGTTGCCCATGGGCAGGGTGATGGTGAAGATCGTTCCCCGGCCGGTCTCGGTCCGGAAATTGATGGTGCCGCTGTGGGCTTCAACGATGGACCGGGAAATAGCTGTTCCCAAACCGGTTCCTTCACGCTTCCCGTAGGAGACAAAGGGTTCGAACAGCCGGTCGCGGATCGCCTCCGGGATACCGCCCGCATTGTCCTCGATGAAGATCTGAACGTTGCCTTCCGCCCGGGAGGCGGTTGCGGATATCTTCACGGCCCCGGGATGCTCTCCGAATGCTTCAATCGCGTTGCCGATAAGATTCTGGAAGACCCGGAACAGCTTGGCCTTGGCCCCGACGATAATTACCGACGGGACGTCGATGGTTACCTGCACGGCGGTGTTTTCAAAGTAGGGATTATTCAGGGAACGGAACTCCTCAAAGAAGTCCTTCAGGTTCAATTTCACCTTGTTGATGTTGTGTTCCCCGCGGGAGAATTCCGCCAGCTCGGTGACCATGGAAACCATCCGGTCGACCTGTTTCTCGATGTTCTGGCACAGCTTGAGCGACTCCGGGTCGGAGTGACGCTGCCGCAGGAGCTGGGAGCTGAGGCTGATCAGGCAGAACGGATTCTTGAAATCGTGGATGATGATGTTGGTCATGTTGCCGACCAAGGCCATCTTTTCCTGGTGGATGCGGTCGTCGACAAACTTGCGGGTTGTCCCCTGAAGATGAACGATGATCGACTGCAGCAACCCCTGGACCGGACCGGGCATCTTGCGCAGGTAGTTGACCAGGGCGGCACCCGGAATGCAGACGATGGTGGAGGGGGTCTTGGCCTCCGCCCGCAGGGACCGGCGATCGTTGGTCAGTACGCCGATTTCCCCGAAATATTCCCCCTTGTGGCTCTGGCTTATATTCAGGTGGCAACGGTTGTTGACCTTCTTGCTGAAACCAATGGTGCCATCCAGGACGAGATAGATGGAGTCGGAAATGTCTCCTTCTTCAAAGATAACCGTGCCCCGGGGCAGGTTCTGCACAAGCGCCGAACGAGTGAGGGCTTCCACGCTCTCGTCATCCATCTGCTTGAAGAATGGGTGTTTGTTAAGTTCCATCGGTTGCCAAAAGAAAAAACCGGTATCGCGATGAACGCAACACCGGGAACTGTTAAATCACCCTATGTGCACCCGTAAAGGGAAAAACGCTTAGCGTCCCGATTCAAAACGGCGATCTCAATCGTATTCGCGGTTGGTGAGGATGTTTTCCATCCTCCGGCTCCTGCGGTCGAGGGCCTCGCAGCGACGCTTCAACCTGGCCAGGGCCATTTTCCGGTCGGAGAGGTAGTCATGGTAGAAGATGAGGTCCTCGTCGTCCCGAATTTCCACCATCGGTTCTGGCCTGAGGAAGATGGCCGCAACAATATAGACGACAAACATGGGCAGAAACCCGTCAACAGGAGGGCGGCCACGGCGGCGATGCGGACCTAGGTCACGTGGATGTCGGCATAATCGGCCAACCCCCGGCATACGCCGAAGATCAGGCCCTTGCGGGAGCGGTAGAGTGTGCGCGAGGCCGACAGGGGCACATTCTTCCTGGACGAGATCGGCCTCATTCCAGTGACCATCTAGGAGAAGATTCTCTGCGTGGTCGAATATCAACAATTTGAGCGACTGGGGGGCAGTCACGCGGTACAGGTGGATGTCCGCATCATCGGGGCCACCAACGCGGACCTGCCTCAATTGGCCGCTGAGGGCAAATTCAAGCGGGACTTTCGGGATCGGCTCAGTTTCGAAGTGCTGTTTCTGCCACCATTCCTACATCGGAAGGAGGACATCGAGTTGCTGGCCCGTCATTTCGCGACTCGGATGGCCATGGAGCTGGGCTGGCGCAAGGTTCCGCAATTCACCGAAACGGCGATGGAGGCCCTTGAGTCCTACCAGTGGCCCGGCAATATCCGGGAAATGAAGAACACCGTCGAGCGGGCGGTCTACGCCAGTGGGGGCGGCGCGATCAAGGAAGTGAACTTCGACCCGTTCGATTCCCCTTTCAGCGGCGGCAGGACCAGCCCTGAAAAAATGGGAGGGGACGGCGCCAATGGCCCGGGCTTTGTCCCGGAAAGGGATTTACTTGAGGAACGGATCCGGGATCTGGAGGTGCAGGCACTGAAGGCTGCCCTAGAGGAAACAAAATACCATCAGGGAGAGGCCCCGCTCTACTTGGGATTTCCTATCACCAGTTCCGCGGACTGTATCGAAACACAAGGACAACCTGGAGCGCTAGCGTGTTGCGCCCGGTCAACGGTCAATAGGGATCGTCGGACACCGGTGTCTGGTCCCCTTCGCAGATGGCCCGGCAGGCGGCCCAGTTGACGCCGAGGCGGTGCACCCCCATCTTAATGAAAACTTCAGCATCGGCCCGGTTTCGGATTCCGCCGGAAGGCTTCACCCTGATGCGACCTGCCGCGGCCGTCAGCATGGCCTCCACACCTTCGTGGGTGGCCCCATGGCCGTTGAAGCCCGTCGATGTCTTGACGAAATCGGCACCTGCCTCGATGCAGATGCTGGTCAGCTTCCCGATCGATTCCGGGTTGATTTGAGCAATTTCAAAAATGACCTTGAGAGGGATTCCGGCGGGACGCGTCACCGCACTGACCGCGGTGATTTCGGCGAGAACCTCGTCCCACAGGCCTGAATTCACCCAGCCGTAATTGGCTACCATGTCTATTTCATCAACGTCAGCCTCAACGTACCGGCGGGCTTCATCCACCTTTGATGCGGTCAGCTGGCAACCGTGCGGGAACCCCAGGACCACGCAGACACCCGTTTGAGTTCCCCGGCAGGCAGTGGTGGCCAGCTCGATATCGCAAGGCCGCACGCAGACCGTTCGGGTTTTTAGCTCAACGCAGGCCTTGATAGCCTGAAGGGCCTCGTCGCGCGACCATTCGGGCTTGAGGACGGCGGCGTCAAGGTATTCACTGATGGCTCTCATGGTCCCCAGTCTGGCCCATGGGGGCGCCATTGGGAAGATTAAAGGACCCGGCCGGACAAATTCCCTCCAGGGGAATCTGTTTCAACTTTTCCTAACTCAGGCGGTTGCGGTAATCCGCATACCCGAAGGTGCGCAGGACTTTGACGGAATCCGTGCCGGGATCGTAGGTGGCGATGCTGGGCAGCTTGACCCCGTTGAAGGTGGTGGTCTTGACCATGGTGTAGTGTGCCATGTCGGTGAAGGCCAAACGGCTGCCCACCTTGAGGGGCTGGTCGAAGGACCACTCGCCGATCACGTCCCCGGCGAGGCAGGTCAGTCCCCCCAGGGTGTAGGTGTAGGCCTTCTCCCCAGGGTTGCCGCCTCCGATAATTCCCGGACGATAAGGCATTTCCAGGACGTCCGGCATGTGGGCGGTTACCGAGGTGTCGAGGATGGCGATCGGCTTGTCCCTGTCGAGGACATCGACCACCTCGGCAATCAGCAACCCGGTGTTGAGGGCAATGGCTTCGCCCGGCTCGAGGTACACTTGGACGCCATAGGTTTCACGGAATTCGCGAACTAGGCGGATCAGCCGCTGCCGGTCGTAGTCGTCCCGGGTAATGTGATGGCCGCCGCCAAAGTTGACCCACTTCAATTGAGGAATGTATTTCCCGAATCGTTCGACAAAACCGGCTAGGGTCAGTTCCAGGGCATCGCTGTTCTGTTCGCAGAGGGTGTGGAAATGAAGACCGTCGATACCCTCAATGGATTCGCCATCGAACTCGCTGGCCAGGATGCCCAACCGGGAACCCGGGGCACAGGGATCATACAGGGGAACCGATCCGGTACTGACTTCCGGGTTGACCCGCAAACCTGCCGAGACGGTCCTCGGGGATTGCTCGATCAGAGGCCGGAAGCGCTTCCACTGGTCGAAGGAATTGAAGATGATGTGGTTACTGTACCGGAGGCACTCCAACACGTCGGCTTCCTTGAATCCTGCGGCAAAGGTGTGGACCGTCCCGCCAAATTCCTCCGCGCCCAGTTGTGCCTCGTGGGGCCCGCTGGCACAGGTCCCCGAGAGATGCTGGCGGATAAGGGGAAAGACCCCGAACATGGCAAAACCCTTCAGGGCCAGCAGAATGGTGGCACCGCTTTCAGACTGTACCTCAGAAAGAATGCGGAGGTTCCTTTCCAGGTCGCCGAGGTTCACCACGTAGGCGGGGCTCGGCGACTTTTCCAGGATGCTTACAATGTGGTCACGTTCCATGGAAGGCCGTGCTTGTTGAGGGCATCCATGAACGGATCCGGGTCGAATTGCTCCATGTTGAAGACGCCCTCGCCGCGCCATTTCCCGGTCAGCATCATCATGCCGCCAATCATGGCCGGGACCCCGGTGGTATAGGAAATGGCCTGGGACTGGACTTCCTTGTAGCAGGCCTCGTGGTCGCAGATGTTGTACACGTAGACCGTCTTTTCCTTCCCGTCCTTGAGGCCCTTGGCCACGCAGCCGATACAGGTCTTGCCCTTGGTCAGCGGGCCAAGCGAGGCAGGATCCGGCAGGAGAGCCTTCAGAAACTGCAGGGGGATAATCTCCTTCCCTTCAAACATGACCGGGTCAATACGGGTCATGCCCACGTTCTGCAGCACCTCGAGATGCTTCAGGTAATTGTCCGAGAACGTCATCCAGAAGCGGGCCCGCTTGATCGTCGGGAAGAACTTGACCAGCGACTCCAGTTCCTCGTGGTACATCAGGTAGATCTGCTTGGGACCGATGCCAGCAGGGAAGTCGAATGACTTGTTGACGGAAAGGGGATCGGTCTCCTTCCAGTCGCCGTTTTCCCAGAAACGGCCCTTGGCGGTCACTTCACGGATGTTGATTTCCGGATTGAAATTGGTGGCGAAGGGCTGGCCATGGTCACCGGCATTGGCATCGATGATGTCCAGCTCGTGGATTTCGTCCAGTTCGTGCTTGGCGATCCAGGCGGTAAAGACATTGGTCACCCCGGGGTCGAAACCGCTCCCCAACAGGGCCATCAGGCCTTTTTCCTTGAAGCGGCCCTGGTAGGCCCACTGCCACTTGTATTCGAACTTGGCCGTTTCCGGCGGCTCGTAGTTAGCTGTATCAAGATAATCGATACCCGCCTCCAGGCAGGCATCCATCAGTGGCAGGTCCTGGTAGGGCAGGGCCACGTTGATGAGGAGATCCGGCTTGATGCGGTTCAGCAGGGCAACTGTCTCCTGGACATTGTCGGCGTCCACCCGGGCGGTCTCGATCGGGCGAGAGATCTGGGCGGCGATCTTTTTGCATTTCTTCTCCGTCCGGCTGGCCAGGGTGATCTTTGTGAAGACCTCGGGTACCTGCGCGCACTTGTGGGTTACGACACCGCCGACACCGCCGGCTCCGATAATTAGGACATGTTTCATGATGATGAATTGCTGATGATGGTTTATGGAAGCCCCACTGGTTCCGCTTAAAGGATCTCCGGCTCGTGATAGGTGTATCCGCGGAGACCTTCCATATAAAGGTTCATGATGCGCTTGCGCTCCGTCCCGGCGATTTTCTTCCGTTTCACGGCCCGTTCGGCCTTTTCGCGGAATTTCCTGGCCAGGTCCTTGGTGTCGTACTCGACATACTGGAGGACATCCTCGACAGTGTCGCCCTCCAGCTCGCGGGAGTATTCCAGCTCGCCCTCGTCGTCGAAACGGATGCTGACCACGTTGGTGTCACCGAAGAGGTTGTGCAGGTCGCCCAGTGTCTCCTGGTAGGCTCCGACCAGGAAGGCCCCGAGGATGTAGTCGTCGCCCTCGTTGAACGCGTGAAGCGGAAGGGTGCGCCGGATTTCATGACGGTCGATGAAGCGGTCGATCTTCCCGTCGCAATCACAGGTGATGTCGGCGATGATTCCCTGGCGGGTGGGGGCCTCGGCCAACCGGTGAATGGGCAGCAGGGGAAAGAGCTGGTCGATGGCCCATGAATCCGGGAGGGACTGGAAAACACTCAGGTTGCCGTAGTAAATATCGGCCAATGCGGACTCGAGTCCCTCAAGGTCGCGTGGCGGGTGTCTCAGGGTGGACATCTTGTCCTGGATGCGGAGCATCGTGTACCAGAATATCTCCTCCACGGTGGCCCGTTCACGGATCCCGATGGTGCCGCTGCGGAACAGGTTGCGGATCTCGTCCCGGTAGTAGATGGCGTCGTGGAAACTCTCCTGCAGGTTCTTGGCGGTCACGTGACGCGCGGTGTGGAGAATATTGCGGGCCAGTTCATGGGCACCCTTGGTCAGGGTAGGTAACTTCTTGGAGACGGCGAACTGGCTGGCCTCGAGAATGTTGAAAAGAAGGACGGAATAGTAGGCAACGGTGGCCCTCCCGGACTCGGTGATGATCGTCGGGTGGGGCAGGCCTTCCGCGTCGACGGTACCCATGACCACCTCAACCATGTCCCGGGCATATTCCCCGAGGGTGTAGTTGCAGGAACTGGTTGAGTTGGTGTGTGAGCCGTCATAGTCGATGGCCAACCCGCCTCCAAGGTCGATCATGCGCATCGGCGCCCCTTCCTTGGCCAGCCCGCAATAGACCCTGCAAGCCTCGGTTGCGGCGTTGCGGATATCCCTGATATTGGGCAACTGGGACCCGAGGTGGAAATGTAGCAGCTGGAGGCAATCCAGTGCCTCTGCTTGGCGCAGCAGGTCAACCACCTGCATCAACTGGAATGTGTTCAGTCCGAAGACGCTTCGGTCCCCGGCGGATTCCTTCCAGTGTCCTCCCCCGACGGTGGAGAGCTTCATCCGGACCCCGAGGACGGGCCGGATGCCGAGGGCCTTCGAGCGCCTCAGGATGAGGGACACTTCCTGTAGGGTTTCGATGACAAATACACAATTGATGCCGACCTTTCGGGCCGACAGTCCAAGGTCAATGAACTCCTCGTCCTTGTAGCCATTGCAGATCAGGAGGGCCTTGGGGTCGTCCATGAAGGCCATGGCGGCAATCAATTCTGGTTTGCTGCCTGCCTCGAGGCCGTGATGGAACTCCTTTCCGTAGGTGGACAGTTCCTGCAACACCTGCTCCTGCTGATTGACCTTGATGGGATAGACACCGCGGTAGCTGCCCTTGTAGCCATATTCCTTGATCGCCTTGCAGAAGCTCTCATTGATGGCCCGGATCCGTGAATAAAGGATACCCTCGAACCGCAGCAGGACCGGCAGGGCCCAACCCCGTTCACGGATATCGTTGACCACCTGCATGAGGCTGACCTTCGGGCCATCGGGCTCACCGCTCGGAGTCACGCAGACTTCGCCCTCGTCACTGATGCTGAAGTAGCCGTTGCCCCATGCTTCCACGCCATAAGTTTCTCTGGCCTTGGTGAGGTCCCATTTTTCGTGGATGTGTTGATAACCGTTCACCAGCAACCTTTCTGTATTTGGATTAGGCGACCGGCAAAGCCTTCATGGCGATGCGTGTCAGGATTCGGTCAATTGCCTCCGGTGAGGAAAGCGTTCCTTCGTCGTCCTTGTTGACCCGGGAGCGGATCGTCACGTTGCCTTCCGCGACCTCGTTTTTTCCCAAGACAAACATATAGGGGACGCGGTCCAGTTCGGCCCGGCGGATCTTGGCCCCGAACTTGTCGGAATGGCTGTCGATGGAGCAACGGATCCTGGCGGCCTTGAGTTTGGCCTCCAGCTCCCTGGCAATTTCCAGCTGGGCATCGGTGATTGGCAGTATGCGGACCTGTTCCGGTGCCAGCCAGACGGGGAAGTTCCCCGCGAAATGCTCAATCAATACACCGGTGAACCGTTCCAGCGACCCGAAGGGGGCCCGGTGGATCATCACCGGACGATGGTCGGCGTTATCCGAGCCGATGTAGTTGAGGTCGAATCGTTCCGGCAGGTTGTAGTCTACCTGGACAGTTCCCAATTGCCACTCCCGGCCGATAACGTCCTTGACGACAAAGTCGATTTTCGGGCCGTAGAAAGCGGCCTCGCCCGGTTCCTCGGAGAAGGGAACCCCGAGGGTTCCGGCCACCTTGCGGAGAGCGTCTTCGGCCTTATTCCAGAGGTTGGCATCACCGGTGTACTTGGATGAGTCGGGGTCGCGCAGGCCCAACCGGACCCGGTAGTCCTTCATCCCAAGGGTCGAGAAGACCGTCTTGACGAGATCAAGGCAGCCTTGGATCTCCTGCTCGACCTGTTCCTCGGTGCAGAAAATATGGGCGTCGTCCTGAGTGAAGCCGCGCACCCGGGTCAGGCCGTTGAGTTCGCCTGACTGTTCCCAGCGGTAGACTGTTCCGAACTCGGCCAGCCGCACCGGGAGGTCCCGATAGCTGTGGGGCTGGGAATCGAAAATCTTGATATGCATCGGGCAGTTCATCGGCTTCAGGAGGAAGCCGTCAACTTCGCCAGCATCGACGCGGTTGCTCAGTTCGGCGCAGGAGCAGCCTTCGGATGAGAGGGCCTCCAGTTCGTCCCGTTCAATGACCGGAGCAAACTGGGATTCCTTGTAGTACGGGAAGTGGCCACTGGTCCGGTAGAGGCCCAGCTTGCCGATGTGGGGCGTGAAGACCTGGGAGTATCCCTGCTTGCGCAGTTCCTCGGCAATGAATGACTGCAGTTCCTGGCGGATGATGGATCCCTTGGGGGTCCAGAGAATCAGGCCCTGGCCGACAGCCTCGTCTATGTGGAACAACTCAAGCTCCCTGCCCAGCTTGCGGTGGTCCCGTTTGCGGGCCTCCTCCAGTCGCTCCATGTGTTGGTCGAGTTCCTCCTTGGTCGGGTAGGCGGTTCCGTAGATCCGCTGCAGCTGCTTGTTCTTTTCATCCCCCCGGTGGTAGGCGCCGGCGATGCTGAGGAGTTTAAAGGCCTTGATCTTCTTGGTGTAGTTGACGTGGGTGCCGGCACATAGGTCGACGAACTCCCCGTTCCGATAAAAACTGATCGGGTCGCCCTCGGGAATATCGCCCAGGCGGCCCAGCTTGTAGGACTCTTGCCCGATCTTGCGGATCAGTTCCTCAGCTTCCTCACGGGAGGTCTCAAAGCGCTCAAACCGCTGGTTCTCCTTGATGACCTTTTTCATCTCTTCCTCGATCCGCTCGAGGTCTTCAAAAGTGAAGGTGTGGTCCAGATCAAAATCGTAGTAGAATCCGGACTCTGTCGGGGGACCGATGTCCAGTTGAGTCTCCGGAAACAAGCGCAGCACAGCAGTCGCCAGCACGTGGGCGGCGGAGTGGCGGGTTTCTTCCAATGGTGTCATTTCTTTCATGGCAGATGGGCACAAAGGCCCTTGAAAATAAGAAAACCTCCGTTAAGAGCCCAATTGGATAATTAGTCAAGAATGGGCGGCGCAAGAAAAACGTGCTCGAGGATTGCTCAATTGGCCAGTATACCTACGGTTTTGGGAGAATGAGTATCGCCGTCGAAAGTTTTGAACTTCCCCCGATCGGGACCCAGTGTTACCTGGTCAGCAATCCTGAAACCCTGGAGCTGGCCGTCTTTGACGCCCCGCTGAATGCATGGCAGACGGTGGAGGCGGTGGCCGCCAAGTCGGGCTTCAAGGTCACGGGCCTCTTCTTCACCCATGGTCACTGGGACCACACCCTGGACGGGGTGCGTTTTGCCGAAGCGGGAATCCCCACCCATGCGCATGCCGAGGACCGCCTGTTTTTCGAGACCCCGGAAATCATGGCCGCCTTCTCTATCCCGGGAATGGAGATCCCGGCGATTCCGGTGAAATGCTGGCTGGAACAGGGTCAACGGCTCCAGATTGTCGGAAGAACCGTGGAGGTCCGCCATGTTCCCGGACACAGCCCGGGGAGCATCCTTTTCTGGTTTGTCGATGACGGCATCGCCATCTCAGGGGACGCCCTCTTTCATGGGAGCATCGGACGCACCGACTTCCCGGGATGCTCGTTTGAGCAGCTGGCTGCCTCAATCAGGGAACAGATCTACACCTTGCCGGACGAGACGGTGGTCTATCCGGGGCATGGTCCCCGGACCACGGTCGGGGACGAGGCCCGGCGCAATCCCTTTGTCACACGATAAGATGAATCCTGAGGCACAGATGCGCCTGGCCATAGCGGAGGCCTGCAAGGCCATGGGGCGGACGCATCCCAACCCGGCGGTCGGCGCCGTTATTGTCCATCAGGGCGAAGTCGTGGCCCGTGGGCATACCCTGCCCGCAGGCCAGGATCATGCCGAGGTAATGGCCCTCCGGGCTTTCCGGGAAACAGGCCTGGTTGCTGACCCGACAACCTCGATGGCAGTGACGCTGGAGCCTTGTTCGACCACCGGCCGGACGCCACCCTGCACGGAGGCCATCATCGCCTCCGGGATTGGCAATCTGGTGGTGGGGGCGACCGATCCAAATCCCGCCCATGCCGGGGCCGGGTTTTCCCTGCTGGAGGCGGCAGGGGTGTCAGTCGCCAAGGGAGTTCTGGAAGAGGACTGCCAGGACCTGAACCTGATTTTCAATTGGCGGATGAGCGGCAATGGACCTTTTTTCGCCGGCAAGATCGCCACCACCCTCGATGGCCGGATTGCCACCCGTGGGGGATCCTCAAAATGGATCACCAGCGACCTGTCCCGGCAGGATGTCCATTGCTGGAGGCGCTATTTCCCGGCCATTGCGGTGGGGGCGGGCACCGTCATCGCGGATGACCCCAGCCTGACCATCCGTCAACCCGGAGAAGATGAGGCTTGTCCGGTCCGGTTCATTTTCGACCGCAACCTGATCACTTTTCATTCCGCCCTGCCCAGGGTTTACAGCGATGCCTGGCGGGAAAAAACAATTATTGTCACGGACGCCTCCCGGGAGGCAAAAGCCAATGACCTGACCAAGCGCCACGGATTGTGTTTCTGGACCCTTGAGGGCCTGATCGAAGGTGACGGGCTGTCGTCCTTCTCGCAGCGGTGCCTTCAGGAGGGGATCGAGGGAGTCCTGGTCGAGGGTGGATCCAGTCTGCTCAGTTCCTTTCTGGCCAGCCGCAAGTTGTATTACCTTTTTGCCTACCGGGCACCCAAGCTCCTCGCCGATGCCAGCGCGCTGCCGCCGTTCATGGGTCAGGAACCCGTCGACATGGAGGATGCCATCCGGCTCGAGAGGGTCCGCCATGCCACTTTCGGGGACGACCAGTTACTGCGGGGATTTGTTGTTTACCCCGGGAACTAGACTATGCTACCGTCTTGGCCAATGGATGTTTATCTGGCCAGCGGTAACCCGCACAAACTGGAGGAGTTCCTCACCATCGTCCACAAGGAACGGTTGCCCGTGCGCATGTTTGGAGCCGGGGCGGCAGGCGGCATGCCCGAGGTCGAGGAAAATGGATCAACCTTTGAGGCCAATGCCCGAATCAAGGCTGAAGCCCTGCTGGGCAAGGTTCCCGAAGGTGCGTGGGTCCTGGCCGACGACAGTGGACTGATAGTGGATGCCCTCGACGGGGCTCCCGGTGTTCACTCGGCCCGTTTTGCCGGTCCCGGAGGCAATGCCACTGCCAACAACATCAAGTTGATCCAGGCCATGAAGGGCCTCCCGGAGGGAAAGCGGACAGCCCGCTTTTCCTGTGTGCTCTATTTTGTCAAGGCAGGGGCGGAGGGACTCGTTTTCAAGGGGACCTGTGAGGGCCACATCATGCCGGCCCCTTCCGGCAGGTTCGGATTCGGGTATGATCCCCTGTTCCGGCCATTGGGATACCGGCGAACCTTCGCCGATCTGCCCAGTTCAATCAAGAACAACCTTTCCCACCGGGGGCGGGCAACAGCCGGGTGGGCCGCCCACGTCCGGTCCATGGGCAGCTAGTCTGACTTGGGCTGGTAGTCGATCCCGGCGAGGCGGTTGCACACTTTTTCGATGAGAAACTCCGGTGTGGATGCCCCGGCGGTCACTCCCACTTTGCGGTAGCGGCTCATTTCCTCCTCGTCAATTTCCTGGGCGGTTTCGATGTGGTAGGTCGGCAAATGGGTTTTCCGGGCAAGGAGAGCCAGTTTACAGGTGTTGGCGGAGTGATGGCCGCCAATGACCACAAAGGCCTCCACCTCCTGGTCGAAGAGAACGGCTATGTCGCCCTGCCGGTCCTTGGTGGCCCCGCAGATCGTATCGAAGACAATGGTCTGAGGGTATTTCTTCCTCAGGTGGGCGGCCAGTTCCTCAAAGTCATGGGTGAACATTGTGGTCTGGGAAACCATCACCACCTTGTCACCGAGCTCGGGCAGGGCATCAATATCCTCCACCGACTGGATCGGGTAGCCCCGACCCTCGGTGTAGCCCAGAAGGCCAATGACCTCTGGATGATCCTTGTCTCCGAAGATCACCGTGGTGTAGCCCTTCTTGGCATGAAGGCGGATTTTTCCGGCGACAATGCCGACGTCCGGACAGGTGGCATCCTTGAACTCGATCCCGATGCTTTTGAGGTATTTCCTCCGCTCGGGGGAGATCCCATGGGCACGGACCACCAGGACCGCGTTCTGGTCGACTTCCGGCTGGATGTCCAGATTGCTGGCGCTTTGGTAATCGCCGACTTCCCGGATACCTTCAGCCTGCAGCTTCTTCATCATCTGCCGGTTATGAATCAGGGGTCCATCCGTATATACCGGGTTGCGTCCCTTGACGGCGAAGTCCCGGGCAATGTCGATGGCCCGTTCTACGCCCCAGCAAAAGCCGGCGCTCTGTGCCTTTACCACGATCATAGCTTACCAAGTTGGGCAATAATTGACCGGAGTAAAGGTCCCAGTCAAAAAAATCACTCCTTAGTGGTCTTGACCTCGACCACGTCATGGGGGGAGGATTCCCGCTGGCTGGCCGGTGAAATGCGGATGTAGCGGGCCCGCTCCTTGAGTTCGGCGAGGTCCTTCGCCCCGAGGTAGCCCATGCCGCTCTGGAGACCGCCCACCAGTTCGCGCAGGGTGTCGTCGAGGCTGCCCGAGACCTCCTTGAGGGCCTCGATGCCCTCGGCGGCCACCTTGCCCGTCTTCTGGTTAACCTTTTCGTGGCCGTAACGGGCGGCGGAGCCGGATTTCATCGCCCCATGGCTGCCCATGCCGCGGTATTGCTTGTACAGCTTGCCGTTGATTTCCATCAGGGTTCCCGGTGCTTCCCGGCATCCTGCGTAAAGCCCCCCGGACATGACCGCATCGGCCAGTGTCAGGGCCTTGACGATATCCCCGCTCTTGGTCACCCCTCCGTCGGCGATGATGCGCACCTTGTTGGCCTTGGCGGCCTTTGAACAGACATAAAGGGCGGTCAACTGGGGGATTCCGACCCCGGCAACGATTCGGGTGGTGCAGATGGACCCCGGGCCCTGGCCGACCTTGATGGAGTCGGCCCCGCACTTGGCCAGATACTCGACACCTTCGGCGCTGGTGATGTTCCCCGCGATAATAGTCAGATCCTTGAACTCGCTGCGCAGAAGCTTGACCATCTCGCCGACCCCGGCCGAGTGGCCGTGGGCGGTGGATACGGCCAGGGCATCGACGCCTTCCTGGACGAGGGTGGCGGCATGGCCCAGGATGCGGTCTCGGTCAAGGTCGCCCCCCTTGTTGCGGGTGGCCGAAACAGCCGCTCCACAGACCAACCGGAAGGAAGCATCCCTAGCCGGCCGGACTTCGGCGCTTTCCTCTTCACGGATCCGCTCGATGTCCGACATGGTGAAGAGTCCCTTGAGCAGGCCCTCGTCGTTGAGCACGATCAGCTTATGGATTCCCATGTGCTCGTTGAAGAACTTGTCGGCCTTGCCGATGGGATCCTCGGCGATCTCGCTTTCCCGGATGCTGAACACTTCATCAATCCGGGTCATGGCGTCGGCCACCTTGACCCCCCGGTAGCGCTCCTTGACAACCCGTCCCCGGAGAAGGCCCAGGAAGCGGTTCTGGATGTCGACCACCGGAAAGGTGTGAAACTTGAATCCGCGCATCTCGATCATTTCCAGCACGTCGGCGATGTAGCTTTCCGGACTGACGGCGACGGGATCCTGGATAAGGCCGTGAACGTCGTTCTTCACCTTGGCGACTTCACGGATTTGCCGCTTGTCGGTCATGTTGTAATGGATAATGCCGAGTCCCCCGTTGCGGGCCATGGCGGCCGCCATCTCGGACTCGGTGACGGTGTCCATGTCGGCTGAAATCAGCGGGATGTTGAGCCGAAGCTGCTCCGACAGGACGGTGTCGACCTTGGTCAGCCGTGGAAGGACCTCGCTGTAGCGTGTCGCCAGCGTAATATCGTCGTAGGTCAGGCCGATAGCCGCATTGTCACTGAAGAAAGTGTCGGCGTCCTTGTAGAACAGGCTATCTGTTGGATGGGAAGTATTTTGCAGCGCCATTGTCCATATGAATTGAGCGAAATCCTGTGAATCAAGCAGAAATTTGCTTAATCGCCATAACTGGCCTGCTTGCCGAGGGCGTTGCGGTAAAGATTCCCGGTGATATGGATGCGTTTCGGAACCGCATAGGGGGGCAGTTCATTCCTGAGTGCGGCCAGCAGGGAATCCTCCTGGAAGGGGGTGGCACGGGGAACGACCGAGAGTTCAACCCGTTGCCCCCAGTCGTTGTCCGGTACCCCCCGGCAATGGGCATCCTCCACCAGTCCGGTCCGCAGCGCGACGGCCTCCACCTGTTCGGGAATGACATTTTCCCCGCCGGTGATGACAACCCGGTCCATCCGGCCAAGGATGTGGAGGGAGCCGGAGTCGTCGATTTGACCGAGGTCGCGGGTGTAGATCGGGTCCCGCTGGACGGGGTCCCTAGGAGGATGATACCCATGGCAGCAGGATTTGGAGAAAACGCGGATGCCTTGGTCGGGTCCGATTTCGATCCGGGTGCCTGGGAGGGCTGAACCGACCCCGGTTCCCCCGGACAGGAATTCCCTTGGATCAAGCACAGTGACCATGGCCGCGGTTTCTGTCGATCCATAGCAGGGAGCCAGCCTCAGACCCCGGGAACGGCATTTGTCCAGCAGGTTGTCGGGACAGGCAGCTCCACCAATCAGGATGAGGCCGAATTTGGCCAGGGCCGTCCCGCCCTCCGGTTGTTCGAGGATGCGTTGCAGTTGGGTCGGGACAAGGGACAGGGCCGCTTCCCCGGGATCGAAGGGGATCCCCTCGGTGGAGGTCAGTTTCCGGTAGTCGGTAAAGAAGGTTTTCCCTCCGGAAGCGGCCGACCTGAGGACGGGCATCAATCCGCCCACGTGGTGCTGCGGGAGCACGTTGACATTGTGGATGATGCCGGCTTCCCCGAAACTGTGGCGAAAGGACTCCGCTGAATGCATAAGTGTATCGATGGTATGGATACACAGCCTTGGCCTTCCCGAAGTTCCCCCAGTCGGCACCAGGATCGTCTGGACTGCCGAGGGTGGGAATTCATCCATCTCCTGGGCCAGGTTGCGTTTCCAGTTTTCGGGCCAGTCCGGATCCACCAGGACCACCGTTGAGCCGCCGGCAAGAGCCCCGCAGAACCGGTTCCAGAAATGGACCGGGTCCCTTTCAGCTATGATGCACCAGTTGGCGGAAATGACTTCCGGGGTGACCGGTCCGGGCAGGGACTGCTTCAGTTTTTTCAGAAGCTCTTCCACAGGTTTTCCTTTTCCTTAAGGGTTGCCGGACGGATTCGGTTACCTTCCCGGGACGGACCGAATCCGTCGTTGAAATTCCCGTCCGTTCCCAGGCCGTGGGAGGTTCCGGGAAATCCTGATGTCAGCCGGACCAGGGCGTCCATTCCGATGAGGGTCTCAAAAGCGGAGGACATCACAACTCTCCCGGCCATGCCGGACAGGGGAGCCAGCCAATGGGGAACGCCCATGAGCGAGGGTTTAACGACCCAGAATCCCGGCCAGCCGAGGTTTATCCAGAGCAGGGGACCCGCGGTGGCAAGGGATTCGTCGAGGGCCAGGGGGATGGGAAGGTCACTGGCCAGCCGGACCAGCTCTTTTGGGGAAAGCAGCCCCGGACGGAGAGGCTCCTCGATGAACTCAACGTGCTGGGGGTGATTCCGCACAACCTGCATCCAATCCTCCAGTGTGGCCAGGTCCCAGCTCTGGTTGGGATCCAGCCGGAGCCGCTCCCCCGGATGCAGGGTTTGTAAGACCGCCTCAAGGATGGGCTTTTCCAGACGGGCTTCCATTGTCCCGAGTTTGATCTTGAAAGTATCGCATCCGCGGGAGCGTTCATCCCGGATCAGGGATACTGAGTCATCCCGGAGCGGCAGCAGGGCGGCGGATGGAACCGGTGGAAGGGACTGTTCCGGAGTACGCAGTTCCTCGAGGGCCGACCAGATTCCAAAAGCGCAGGCGGGGGGTGCCGACAGCAGGAGCTCATTCAAGGCGTCAGTGGATGTGGCCTCCGGGATCGATCCACAGAGCTTGCGGGCTTCGTCGATTGTTTCCGTTCCGAATTCCGCAAGGGGGGCAATTTCACCGAACCCGGTCCGGCCGCGGGCATCCTGCAGCCGAACCAGTATTCCCTCGCGCACGTTCCAGTGCATCCGCGCTGTCACCAGTGGCCGTTGGAGGGGCCGCCGGTATGCCCGGTGGGTGAACTTGAGGTCTGAATCTGTCACAGGCATGGATTCACAGATAAAGCCTGTTTTACTTTATCGGCAAGAAATCCCTCCACTCCCGGATGAAGGTTGTTGTTGAAAATCTTCAATCATGCTCCGATAAATCCCCCCATGGCAGTACCTTTGCTCGACCTTACCCGCCAGCACGCTCCGCTGGAAGCCGAATTCAAGGCGGTTTTTGACCGTGTCCTGGCCAGCAATGCCTTTGTCCTGGGACCGGACGTCCGGGCCCTTGAGGAGGAAGTGGCTGCCTACTGCGACTGTTCGCACGCCATCGGGCTCAGCTCCGGCACGGATGCCCTGCTGGTCGGATTGATGGCCATGGACCTGCAACCCGGCGACGAGGTCCTTTGCCCCTCATTCACCTTTTTCGGGACGGCCGGCAGTGTCGCCCGCCTCGGGTGTGTTCCGGTCTGGGTCGATGCCTTGCCCGACACCTACAATATCGATATCGAGGATGCCCGCCGGAAAGTCTCCGACAAGACCCGGGCCATTATTCCGGTCCACCTGTATGGCCAATCCGTCGATATCGACCCGCTCCAGGCCTTTGCCGGGGAATTCAACCTGCGAATTCTCGAGGACGTTGCCCAGGCAATCGGTGCGACCTACAACGGGCGCAAGGTGGGCAGCTTCGGCGACTGCGGGGCCATCAGCTTTTATCCGACCAAGAACCTGGGAGGCTTTGGCGATGGCGGGATGCTGGTGACCAACGACGGTGAGCTGGCCGAGAAGGCCGTCTGGTTGCGCAATCACGGAATGAACCCGAAGTACTACCATAAGTATATCGGGGGCAACTTCCGGCTGGACTCAATCCAGGCAGGTCTTTTGCGGGTCAAGCTGCCTCACCTCGACAGCTACCATGCCGCCCGCGATGCCCATGCCCGCGCCTATACGGAAAACCTCCGGGGACATGGGGGAGTGGTTTGCCCGACCATTATCCCCGGGGCCCAGTCAGTCTGGAACCAGTATACCCTACGGGTCGGCGATGGAAAACGAGACGCCTTCCGGGTACATCTCGCCTCAAGGGGAATCGGCTCGGAAATTTACTACCCGCTGGGACTGCACGATCAGGAGTGTTTCCGCGGTCTCGGGCGCGGGGGCGAATCATGTACCGTTACCGGGCAGTTGGCCCAGGATGTCGTAAGCATTCCCTGTTTCCCGGAAATGACCGGGGAAGAGCGGGAGGAAGTCCTGAAGGCGATCTGGGATTTTGGTTACCGGAAATAATCAGGGCTGCAGGCGCTCAATGTCCCAAGTGTCGCCGGTCTTCTGATACCGGAACCGGTCGTGAAGCCGGCTCTGGCGACCCTGCCAGAACTCGTAGGATTCGGGAACAATCCGGTAGCCGCCCCAGAAGGATGGAAGCGGGATTTTCCCGTCGGCAAACTTCTGTTTCATCTCGTTCAGCTTTGCCTCCAGGAGGGATCTCGACTTGATGACCGTGGACTGGTTGGAGCTCCATGCCCCGAGCTGGCTGCCCAGCGGACGGGTGATGAAGTAAGCCAATGATTCGGAGGCCGGGATCCGCTCGGCCGGGCCGTTGATGATGACCTGCCTCTCCAATCCCAGCCACAGGAAACAGGCCGAGACGTTGGCGTTGGCCGCGATGTGCCGTGCCTTCTGGCTTTCAAAGTTGGTGAAGAAGACAAATCCCCTGGAATCGATTTTCTTCAGGAGGACAGTCCGGCAGAGGGGCTTTGCCTCCTCCGAGACGGTGGCCAGCACCATAGCGTTGGGTTCGCGGATTTCCGCCTCCTGGGCCTGCTGGAACCAGAACCGGAATTGCTCCATCGGGTCCGTCCTCAGGGTCTCCCGGTTGAGGGCTTCCCGACGATATTCTTCGCGCAGGTGGGTGATGTCCATGGTTAGAGGATTAACGGACCAGAATGAAAAGGACAAGCCCTGCCAGCGCAAACCGGTACCAGGCAAAGATGGCCAGTCCGTGCCGGGTCAGGTATCCCACCATCCACCTGACCGCAAGGGCCGCTGAAATGAAGGCCACCGCGATTCCGAGCAGGAGCGGCCCCATGTCGATGGCCAGGAAGAGTTCGGGCCCGCTGCTGACGGCCTTGTAGCCGGCGGCGGCGGAGAGGGTGATCAGGCCCAGGAGAAAACTGAACTCGGCGGCCTTGACCGGGGGGAGCCCGGCAATGTAGCCCCCGACAATGGTCATCATGGAGCGGCTGGTGCCGGGCCACATGGCAACACACTGCAGGAACCCGATAAAGAGGCATTGGCGTATCCCGAGGGTGTGCAGGTCAACCAAGGTGTTCTCCTCCGGAAGTTGACGCTTCCGCCATGCCTCCACGCTGAGCATCAGGAGTCCCCCAAAGATCAGGGCGATGGCAATGGGCATCGGGGAGAAGAGCATGGCCTCGATCCAATCGTCGAGGAGCAGCCCGAGAACGGCCGCCGGCAGGAACCCCACGATAAGGTTGCGGGCCAGTCTGCGCCCGTTGGGGCTCAGGCCGGCGATTCCCAGCAATACCTGCCAGATGCGCGACCAGTAGAGAAAGACAACCGCGAGAATGGCCCCCGCCTGGATGACGATGGCGTAGGCGTCGGCCGCCGCCTTGAGGGTGACAATTTCCCCATCGGGTGTCAGGATGGGTTGGCCCGAGTCATCCAGCAGGGCCTCCGTGGAATCCAGCCCGAGCAGGGCGTTGGTCAGAATCAGGTGACCGGTCGAGGAAATGGGAAGGTATTCAGTGATGCCTTCGACCAGTCCCAGCACGGTTGCTTCCGTCCAGCCCAGGGTCTCCTGCGCGGGGGATTCGTCCACCGGTTCGGCACCCCGCCCGGGAAGGACGGTGAAAAGGGTGCAGGCGAGGACGGCAATCAGCCCCCGGTGGATGGATGGTATGCGGATTGGCTGCATCAGTTGAAGACTGGCCGCATCCCCCGTTTACGGTCAAGCTTTGGATGCATCTTCTAATCCTGTCCGGGCAGGGCGGACTCATGCCATTTGTGCAGGGCGAGGTGCTTGAAATAAAGCACCACGAGGACGAAGATGAACCCGAGCAGACTGCAGACCAGCGTGGCCGCGTAAAGGGCGTCAATCTTGAGCTCGGACTTGTAGATCATGATCATGAAGCCAAGCCCGCCCGAACCGTTGGTGCTGCCAGCGAAGATTTCCCCGGTGACCGAACCGATCACGGCAAGTGAAGCGGCAATCTTGGCCCCGGTGAAAAAGTAGGGAAGACTGGTCGGGACCCGTAACAGGAACAGTTCGTGCATCGGGCCGGCCTTGTAAAGACGGAACATTTCCCGTTGTGCCTCGGGCACGGAAAGCAGTCCCTGGAGGGTGCTGGCGACGATGGGAAAGAACCCGAGCAGGAAGGCGATCATGCTCACGCTCTGCAGCCCGACGTCAAAGAGGATCACGATAATGGCGGCGGTGGCGATGATGGGGATCATCTGCATGAAGAGGACATAGGGATACAGGCTGTACCGTAGCCATTTGCTGGATACAAGGGCGAGGCTGACGAGGAACCCGACCACCACCGAGGCAGAGAACCCGGCCCCGGCCCCGATAAGGGTGATCACCGTGGCCCGCAGGAGGCTTGACCACTCACGGGCAAAGGCGGCGAGGATCTGGTGCGGCGCCGGAAGAATGAAATCGTGGACATTCCAGGTTGACTTGATGCCGTACCAGACGGCGATGATGAGCCCGCCGGTCAGGACCGGGAGGATGAATCGCGGGCGGAAAATCGGAATGGCCTTCATCGTGGCAGGACCTCATGCAGTCGGGCCGTCGCCTCGGCTACGCGCTGTTGGAATTCAAGCGATTCCCGGGTCTGGGCGTTGCGCGGATAGGGAAGGGGGTTGTCGACGATCGCCGACACATACCCCGGATTATTCCCCATGATGACGATCCGGTTGGAAAGAAAGACTGCTTCTGAAACCGAATGAGTTACGAAAAAGGCGGTCCAGCGGGAGGCCTCGTGCAGGTCCAGGAGTTCCTCGTTGAGCCGGTTGCGGTTGATGGCGTCGAGAGCCCCGAACGGCTCGTCGAGCAGCAGGAGACTGGGGAAGCGGCTCAGAGCCCGGGCGATGGAAACTCTCATCTTCATGCCGCCACTCAGCTGGCGCGGATACAGGTCAAGGGCCCGTTTGAGGCCGACCCGGACGGCCCATTCGTTGGCCAGTTCGTGCCGATGCTCCCGGCTGATCCCTTTCAAGCGCGAGGGCAGGGCGATGTTGTCCCGAACGGTGGCCCATGGGAGAAGGGTGGCTTCCTGGAAAATGAACGCCGGGTCCACCTTGTTGCCCCCGTAGCTGATTTCCCCAGTGGTGGCGGCCAACAGCTTGGCGATGATCCTCAGGAGAGTCGACTTGCCGCATCCCGAGGGTCCAACGATGGAGACTATCTCGCCGTCCCTGACGGAAAGGTCGATGTCCTGGAGCACCGTGGGTCCTTCCCCGAAGCGCTTGCTTATACCCTTGAGCGTGACTGACGGTCCATCAGGCATCGGTTGGGGGATCCTGCCATTTCCCGTGTTCCTTGATCAGGTTGATCAGGTCATCAACGGCTTGCTCCGCCGGGATGTGGAATTTGACGCATTCCTTCCCGACATAGAGGTTGACCTTGCCCGGGGCGCCCCCGACATAGCCGAAGTCGGCATCCGCCATTTCCCCCGGGCCATTGACGATGCATCCCATGACCGCGATGGTGACGCCTTTGAGGTGACCGGTGGCGGCACGGATTTTCCGGGTCGTCGACTGCAGGTCGAAGAGGGTCCTTCCACAGCTTGGGCAGGCGACATATTCGGTCTTGGTGGTCCGGGCCCGGGCCCCCTGGAGGATATTGTAGGCCAGGGTGGTTGACTGCCCGATCCGGGGAACGGTCTCCACGCTGACAATGTCTCCGATCCCGTCGCACAGGAGGGCACCGGTCAGCATGCTGGCCTCCAGCAGGCGGTCGCCAAAGTGGTCCTTTTGGCAATCGATGGCGGACACCGTGGTGTTGCGGATCCAGACCGGGTTGTCGGCGCCCATCAGGTGGAGGTTGCCGGCCAGTTGGCGGTAAAGTCCCAGCCAGTGGGCGGTGGTGGTAGTGTCGCTGACTGCTGGAAGGGTGACGATGGTTTGCCGGTTCCCCGACTGGAGGTCGCCGGGAAACAGCCTTGGGACAAGATTGGGGGATATGGCCAGGGCGGTGCCCACGCCCGCCGCGGCCGCATGTTCGAGAAACTCGACCCATTCGCTCCGCTCGGTGAAGGTGGTCAGCCAGACATCCTCATCACGGGAAGCCGCCTGCAGAAGGGTGGCAGTGCCGGCCTCGACCGGCATCCCGGACAAGTCGTAGACAACGGCTTCAACCTCCGGGCCGATGGCATCCCTCCATGCCTTCAGGCCCGCCAGGGAATTGTTCCCAACCTGAAGCAGAAGGCCCTCGATCCTCGCTTCCTTGAGCGTCGCCTGGGCCTGCCGGAGTGATTGTGCGTAAGCTTCAGGGGACGGAGCCGCATTCAGCGGAGGTCCGGGCTGGATCACCAGCGGGGGTTCCAGTGGGCCCAGTTTGAGACTCCTCCCAAAACGGGAGTCCTTGACCGGGCGCCGGGTGTAGGTGTAGGGGTCCACGGGGTCGTCCGGGACATCCGGGGCAGAGTCCCGCCATAGGGCGGCTGCCTTGTCCGCCAAGGCCCGGGCGACCGGTATCTCAGCCACCGGATCCTCCGTCAGTGAGACCCGGATGGTGTCGCCGAGACCATCGTAAAGAAGCGAACCGATCCCGATGGCGCTCTTGATCCGGGCGTCGTCCCCGTCGCCGGCCTCGGTCACCCCAAGGTGGAGAGGATAGGCCATTCCTTCCTCGTCCATTTTTGCCACCATCAACCGGTAGGCCTGGATCGCCACCTTCGGGTTGGAGGCCTTCATGGACAGAATGATCTGGTGAAAATCATTGGCCTCAGCGATCCGGATAAACTCGAGGGCGCTTTCGCACATGCCGAGGGGGCTGTCGCCGTACCGGTTCATGATCCGGTCCGAGAGGCTGCCATGGTTCGTTCCGATGCGCATGGCCCGGCCCAGCTCACGGCAGCGCCGGACAATGGGGGAGAAGGCTTCATGAAGGCGTTCCAGCTCCTCATTGTATTCACGATCTGAATACTCCATGACCTGGAATTTCTTCTTGTCGGCGTAGTTCCCCGGGTTGATGCGGACCTTCTCGACATGCTTGACCGCCTCCATGGCCGCCTGGGGGAGGAAATGGATATCCGCCACCAGGGGGATGCCGTCGAATCCGGCGGCTGAGAATTCCCTGCGGATCGGACCCAGCGCCTCGGCCGCCTTGACATTCTGGGCGGTGATGCGAACCACCTGGCATCCAGCCTCGGCCAGCTCTATGCACTGGGCAACGGTGGCCTTTATGTCCTGCGTCGGGGTGGTGGTCATCGATTGGACGGCGACCGGGTTATGGCCGCCGATTTCCATTGGCCCGATGGCCACCGGTCGGGTTTTCCGCCGGACCGTGTAGTATCTGGAATTGCAGTAGGACATGTCGGGGTGCTGTTGGGTGAGCTTCCTGGATCAGGGTTGCGGGCCCTTGAATTTGATTGGCACCTGCTGCTGGGCGGCTTGCTCGGCCTCGGATATGGCGGTCTCATTGCGACGAACCCGGCCCACGTCAAAGAAGGTCACGTAGACGAAGATCGCCAGGAAAAGCAGCATGAAGGCGCCCTGGGCCGAGCCCACAATGCGGGCGGGGACGGGACGGCCCATCAGTTTCCCGGCGGTAGCGAAGGCCATGTGCCCGCCGTCGAGGACCGGGATGGGAAGAAGATTGAGGATGGCCAGATTGACGTTGATCAGGACGACGATGGAGAGCACCTCGAGGATGCCGATCTGCGACAACACGTAGAGGGTATAACTGATTCCCACCGGTCCGGAGAGGTTGCTGAAACCGACATCGGATTTCGGGTGTATCAGCGCGCCCAATACACGGAGCGTGGTCCGGACAGCCTGGACGACCTGCTCAACCGGGTTGATGTGTTTGATGGAGAAAATCTGTTCCCAGCGGACACCGATCATCGGGACGGTATCCCCGGCGGTGTTGTAGACCACTGCTTCGGGGGTCAGGCTGACGTTTACCGTTGCGGTGCCCCTTCGGACATCCAACTCGAGGGCCGATTCAGGTGCCACCCGGATCATCCGGCTGAGGGTGCTGGTGTGGTGAAGGGGAATCCCGTTGGCCCCGGTGATTATGTCCCCATCCTGGAGACCGGAACGCTCGGCGGGAGAGTTTTCCATGACTCCACCCACCTTGAGGGTGTTGGATGGCCACATGCCGATCCGGCGGATCCCTTCGAACTGGTCCAGTACCGGGAAGAGCGTGAAGTTTATCTGCTCCCCGTCCCGCTCGGCGAGTATCTCCGTTTGCGGATTGCCTGCTTTCGATCGCCCAACCCCGGTGGTGACCAGGTAGATAATGTCTTCCCAGTCGTCCACGGGCTTACCGTCGATTGCCAGGACAGTGTCACCCGGCTGTAGCCCCGCCCGCATTGCCGGACCGTCCCGCTCCATCGATTCCTCGTCGAGGATTTTCTCGGAAACATACCCGATGGTGGTGGATTCATATTCCTCCGGCACGGGCAGGCCGGTCACCCAGAGGACGATCCCCAGCGCCAGGGCAAAGAGCACGTTGAAAAAGGCGCCCGCTCCTGAGACAATCATCTTGTCGGCATAGGACAGTGGGGGCAGGGAATCCTCCCCGTAGGCTCCCTCAATGCCCCTCATGTCGGCCAACTGGGGCAGGGCCACATATCCGCCCAGCGGAAAGAGGGAGATTCGCCAGTCGACACCCCGCTTGTCGCGCCAGCCAAAGACGCGGGGGCCGAAGCCGATGGAAAAGCGTTCCACCTTGAGCCCGCGCCAGCGGGCCGCCAGGTAGTGTCCCAGTTCATGAATGAATATCGACGCGCCGAAAAAGAGAACGACGAGCACGATGGCGAGTGGATCGGATAAAATTCGTGACAGCATAACGGGTCTGGTGAATCAGGTCACCAGGTCCTTCAGTTTTGATTTTGAAAATTCAAGTAGTTCGGATTCCAGTTGGATGAGTTCCACCACCGAGGAAGGTTGCCCAAAGCTGGCCCCTTGTAAACAGGCCTCGATCAATTTCGGGATGGCCAGAAAACCTATTTTTTTATCCACGAAGGCGGAGACTGCCACCTCGTTGGCCGTGTTGTAGACGGCTGTTGCCAGTCCGCCTGCGGCGAGGGCCTCCCTAGCCAGCCGCAGGCAGGGGAATTTCTCCAAATCCGGGGGTCGCAACTCCAGGGTGTGTATGCGACTGAAATCCATGGTGGGGTGGGCAGGGGCCATCTTGCCCGGCCAGGCCAGGACATGCTGGATGGGATAGGTCATCGAGGGTGGGGCCATCTGGGCGATGACTGAGCCGTCAATGAATTCCACCATGCTGTGAATGATGCTCTGAGGATGGATGACGACGTCGATCTGCTCTGGCTGGGCATCGAACAGCCAGTGGGCCTCGATCATTTCCAATCCCTTGTTGGCCATGGTGGCCGAGTCGATGGTGACCTTGGTCCCCATGTCCCAGTTGGGGTGACGGAGCGCGTTTTTGAGAGAGACATGTTCCAGTTCACGCTGGGTATGATGCAAAAAGGGTCCGCCCGAGGCGGTGAGGAGGATGCGTTTCAGATGGGCAGGATCGCGCCTCCCCTCAAGGCACTGGAATATGGCGTTGTGCTCCGAGTCAACTGGCAGGATCCGGCCCTTGGAGGCCCGGGCCGCCGGCATGACAAACTGCCCGGCGAAGACGAGTGTCTCCTTGTTGGCCAGACCGACGGTCTTGCCGGCCTCGAGAGCGGCAAGGGTAGGCTGGACCGCGATGGTGCCCGTGGTGGCGACGATGACCACATCGGCCTCCGGCAGGGTGGCTAGCCGGATGAGTCCCTCCAGTCCTTCCTCGCTGAAGAGCGTTCGCTCCGGGACCCCGAACTCGATGCCGATCCGGTCAAGGGCGTCGGCACTCCGGTTGGCGGCAATACCGATGAGCTTGAAGGCATCGGGGTGCTGCCGAATCACCCTGAGGGTGCTCTCGCCGATGGATCCCGTGGCGCCAAGGAGGACAATTCGTTTCGGATCAGGCATTCGGAGGGGATCAGACAAAGAGCCAGAGCAGGAAGTAGGCCACCGGGAAGGCCAGAATGGTGCTGTCCGTCAGGTCGAGGAATCCCCCGATGCCCGGGATCAGTGAGCCGGAGTCCTTGACCTTGGCTTCGCGCTTGAAAGCACTCTCAATCAGGTCGGAGAGCACCCCGGCAAGAGTGATGAAGATGGCCAGGCAGGCTGCCTTGAGTGGGTTCAGCCCGCCGGGCAGCCATTCACCCAGCCAGAGGACCAGTCCGAACCCGACCAGGACCGAGAGGACAACCCCACCCGCCAGGCCTTCCCAGGTCTTCTTCGGGCTGTAGGCCGGGGCCATCCGGTGTTTGCCGATCCACATTCCCGTCAACAGTGCCCCGACATCACCGAACTTGGTCACGGCGATGACCCATACCAGCAGGATCATCCCCGATTCATGGACCATGACCAGGGCGGTCGCCAGCGGAATCCCCATCATGAAGACGCTGCCGACGGTCGGCGTGGCGGTGGCCGAAAAGGTGCCCACACTGGAGTTGAGCAGGCTGGCGATCAGGGTTCCGGCAAAGACCGCGCCGATAAGCGCCATCGGTGGAATCACCCACGGTGGCAGGAGCATCAGGGCCAGCAGCAGGACCACAAGAGCGGTCAGGGCCACTACCCGGTCGACCGGGCGCCCGGCCCGGTGCATCAGGTCAAGCAGTTCATAGAATGATCCGAGGCCGAAGAAGCCAATCAGGATGAAGGCTCCCCATCTTCCGAGGAAATAAGGCAGGACGATAACTATCGTCCAAAGGATGAGGGTGGCCAGGATGCGTTGTTTCATGAAGGGTCCTTTTGCTGTATTTGATCACTGGTGAGGCCGAAGCGGCGTTCCCTGCCCATATAGGTTTGGATGGCCTTGCGGAAGGGTCCGGGACCAAAGTCCGGCCAGTATTCCTCCGCGAAATAGTATTCCGCATAGGCGCTCTGCAGGAGAAGAAAATTGGAAATGCGGTGTTCGCCGGAGGTCCGGATGACCAGGTCGGGATCAGGGGTTCCCGCCGTATAAAGGTAGGAATCGAAGGTCTGCCAGTCGAGCTGGTCGGGATCGGCGACGCCTTCGGAAACTGCCTTGGCATAGGCCTTGACCGCGTCCAGGACCTCCGTCCGGGATCCATAGTTCAGGGCCAGGGTCAGGGTCCACTGGTCAAAGTGACGGGTCGCTTCAATGGTATCCTCCAGGAGACGGGCCACCCGTTTGGGCATCTCCGAGAGGCGCCCGGCGACACGAAAGCAGATCTGCTTCTCGATCAGGTCCTTTTTCTGCGACTTGAGGAAGGATTCGAGCAACCGCATGAGGGCATTGACCTCGAGTTTTGGCCGGTTCCAGTTCTCCACCGAGAACGCGTACAGGGTCAGGTACCGGATATCCATCTCCCGGGCGCACTCCACGATCCGCTTGACGTTCTCCACGCCCTGCCGGTGCCCTTCCTCGCGGGGTTTGCCTCGCTCACGGGCCCAGCGACCGTTGCCATCCATGATGATGGCCACGTGCCGCGGCTGGGCAGTGGGCGAGGACGGCTTTTCGGATTGTGCGCTCATGTCGATGTGAAAGAGCCTCCTAGGAAAGGAAGCCAGTTGCCCGAGGCAACGGAATTAAATACAATGGTCCATCTTTGCGGAAGGATCACCGACGACATCACCGACCACCTTGGCGGGCACCCCGGCCACGGTTACATGGGGAGGAACGTCATCAAGGACCACGCTGCCGGCGCCGACCCGCGCGTACTGGCCGATTTCCACATTGCCGAGAATCTTGGCCCCCGCCCCGATGAGGACACCGTGCCGCACCTTTGGGTGGCGGTCCCCCCGCTCCTTGCCCGTGCCACCAAGGGTCACCTCATGGAGGATCGAGACGTGGTCCTCAATGACGGCGGTCTCGCCGATGACGATGCTGGTGGCATGGTCAAACAGGATGCCCGAGCCGATGCGGGCAGCCGGATGAATGTCGACCGCGAAGACCTGGGAAACAATGCTTTGAAGGTAGAGGGCCATTTCCTTTCGGCCCTGGACCCATAATTCGTGGCCAATGCGGTGGGCGGTGAGGGCCTGGAATCCCTTGAAATAGAGGACCGGTGACAGGTAGCCGTTGGAAGCGGGGTCGCGCTGGTCAATGGCGGTGATGTCCCGGCGGGCATTTTCACCAATATACTTGTTGCTCTTGAGAATGTCCTCAAAGAGGTCGTGCAGGTAGGGCTCCGAGACAGCATGGTGACCCAGCTTGCGGGAAATCCGGTGGGCCAGTGAGGCTTCCAGGCTGTCGCAATTGAGGATGCTCTCGTGAATAAGCTCAGAGAGCACCGGCTCCTTCTTGGCGGCGGTTTCCGCCTCCCTGAGCAGCTTTGACCAGACCGGGTCACTCCCGGTGGTGGGTATGGATGGATTCACCATTGTGCCACTATTGTAACAGGCCAACTGTTTGTCCAGTTTGCAGTCATTGCTGATGGTGCCTGCCTAGGCATCTTTTGCACTGGCCAACCACCACACGGGCCCCGGGTTGTCGGGGGTGCCGGTCTCGAGGTGCTCCAGGCACCGCCACGGCTTGGGCAGGTTCAGGAAAAAGCGTTCCACCGCCGTGGCTTCCTCAAGGGCCCCCGGGTGACCCCGGTAGGCGATGACGGAGAGGGCTCCCTCCGGTTTGAGCAGAAGCAGGGCCTCATGGAGGGCCAACAGGGTGCTTCCCGGCGAAGTGATGACTTCGTGGTCCCCATTGGGAAGGTAGCCGAGGTTGAAGCAGATCAGGTCCACGTTGGCCCAGGCGCCGCAGGCAAGGCAATCCCGCATTCGGGCATGGTCGGTCTGGATCAGCGAGACCTGCCTGAGCTGGCCGGCTTGTTCCAGCCTCCGGCGGGTGGCTTCGAGCGCGCAGGATTGGACATCAATGGCGTAAACCTTCCCGTCGGGGCCGACCTTGTCCGCGAGGAACGCCGTGTCGAACCCATTGCCGGCGGTGGCGTCAATGGCCCAGCC
Organism: Opitutales bacterium; assembly: GCA_049451775.1. Lineage (GTDB taxonomy): Bacteria > Verrucomicrobiota > Verrucomicrobiia > Opitutales > Oceanipulchritudinaceae > Oceanipulchritudo. Next base: position 71,125 of record JBMTVW010000001.1, read on the forward strand.
ACCTTCCCTCAGGAAAGGCAGCCAACCCTGATGCGCTAGTTCCGTCAGCGGTTGACGGTTACTCATGGTGTTGCGGAACTCAGTCGATGGGGGTGAATTCCCAGCGCTGCGCTTCCTCGTTCCACTTCTGGGTGGTGCCCTCCGGAACGTATTCGATGCGACCCGTCTTGGTGTTGTAGGCCCGGGTCGGTTCCCGGTTCATCAGGAATTGCTCCTCCGAGCGGTCCCGCTCATTGGCCTTGGTGAGGGCCTTGAAATAGTCCTCCGGTTCCAATTCCCCGCGAACCAGGGCCTCGGTCGGGGATGCGCGGTCGGGTGCCGCACTGTCGCCGGTGTCGACGGAAGATGCGCAGGCTGTCAGGATCAAACCGGACAGTAAAAGGATGATTTTCCACATCATGGAGCGTACTCTAGAAGAATTACCTTGTGCTGTACAATCGTAATCCGAGGCCGAAATCCCGCTTTGTGGGCGAAATTGTCCCGGTGATGCATAATTTCTTGCCCCCATGGGCAATTTACTCATGTTCGGGCGTTTCTCAATTAAGGGAAGACGCATGAAACGCACACACACATGTAACGCCTTGCGCAAGAGCGACGTCGGTTCACGAGTCACATTGGTTGGCTGGGTGGACACCTTGCGCGACCATGGGGGAATCCAGTTCGTCGACCTGCGGGACCGGACCGGGCTGACGCAAATCGTATTTGATCCGCAGCATGCGGCCATTCAGGCCGACCTGCACCACCTGAGGGCGGAATCCGTGATCGAGGTGAGTGGCGAAGTGGTGGCCCGTGGCCAGACCGAGGTCAACCGGAAGCTTCCCACCGGTGAAATCGAGGTCGCGGCAGAAAGCCTGATCATTCATAATGTTTCCGAAGTTCCCCCGTTCCCGATGGAGGACGCCAAGGCTGACCGGGTCAGTGAAGACCTGAGGCTGAAGTACCGCTACCTCGACCTGCGCCGGCCCTCCATGTACAAGAGCCTGCACATCCGGAGCAAGGCCGCCAAGGCAACCCGCGATTACCTCGACAGTCAGGAATTCCTCGAAGTCGAGACCCCCTGTCTTTTCAAGAGCACCCCCGAGGGAGCCCGGGAGTTTCTGGTCCCCAGCCGTGTCAATCCTGGGCATTTTTATGCATTGGCCCAGAGCCCGCAGCAGTACAAGCAGATGCTCATGGTGGCCGGGGTGGAGCGCTACTACCAGTTGGCCCGCTGCTTCCGCGACGAGGATCTGCGCGCTGACCGCCAGCCGGAATTCACCCAGATCGATATTGAAATGTCCTTCATCGACCGGGAGGACATGTACGCCCTCATCGAGGGACTGGTGGCCCGGATCTGGAAGGAGACCATCGGGGTCGATGTTCCGATCCCGTTCCCGCGCATGTCCTACCAGGACGCGATGAACCAGTACGGGGTAGACAAGCCGGACACCCGGTTTGAGCTCAAGATCCAGGACTTTTCGGAGTGCTTCAGCAAGAGCCAGTTTAAGGTTTTCCAGAGCACCGTGGCCAATGGTGGGGTCGTCAAGGCCTTCAATGCCAAGGGCTTGGCTGATGCAACCCAGGGCGAGATGCGTGAGTTGGAAAATGCCGCCAAGGCCATGGGCGCCAAGGGCCTGGCCTTCATCCGGATCACCGCCGAAGGCGAGTGGAAGTCCCCGATTCTCAAGTTCTTCAGTGAGGATGAACTGGCCGAGCTTAGGGAGCGCCTGGCCATCGAGGCTGGAGACATTGTCTTCTTCGCCGCCGCCGACTGGGACCGTGCCTGCGCCATTCTGGGCCGGGTCCGCCTGGAGAGCGCCAAGCTGCTCCAGAAGCGGGGTCTGATCAATATCCCTGCCGACCAGTACAATTTCCTCTGGGTCATTGAGTTTCCCCTGATGATCCTTGATGAGGACGAGGGCCGGTATGTCGCCGCCCACCACCCATTCACCTCGCCGGTTCCGGAGGATATCGATCTCCTCGACAGCGATCCCAAGGCGGTTCGCGGCCAGCACTATGACTGTGTCCTCAATGGCATGGAAATCGCCGGTGGTTCGATTCGTATCCATCAGCCGGGGCTGCAGAAGAAGGTCTTCGAGGATATCCTCAAGATTCCCGCCGACGTGGTCAAGGAGCGCTTTGGTTACATGCTGGAAGCCTTCCAGTATGGGGCCCCGCCGCACGGGGGCATCGCCCTCGGGTTTGACCGCCTGGTCAGTACCCTTGCCGGCCGGGACTACATCCGGGACGTCATTGCCTTCCCCAAGACCCAAAAAGGGCAGGACCTCATGAACGATGCGCCCAGCACAGCCACCCCGGCCCAGTTGCGCGCCCTCCATATTGAGGTCCTTGATCAGGACGACTGATCAGGGCGCTGGTTCTTTTTGATCATACCATCCGCTCAAGGGGCGAATTTCGACAGGAAATATTGGTTTTAAGAAACTTGGCACGCACCCTGCTTAATTGATGTGCGATATCCTTCAGGTGAAGGAGCCAATTCAACTTAAGACCAATATCATGATCAAGAAACTAGCGAACAAACGATGGGCTTTGCCACTTGCTGCCCTCCTTCTCATTGCGGCTTTAACGCCCGCTTTTGGACAAGAAGCAGGCGAAGTGGTCGAAGCTGCTGCCGAGGCGGTGACAGCCGCTGCACCCGATGAAGATTTCATCGCCCTGAGCACCAAGTACGGGGAGACCTTTGATTTCTTCACAGTGAGTAACCTGTGGACGCTGATTGCCGCGGCCCTGGTTTTCATCATGCACCTGGGTTTTGCGACCTTGGAATCGGGGCTAACGCAGTCCAAGAACACGGTCAACATCCTCTTTAAGAACGTCTTTGTCATCTGCATGGGTCTGCTGACTTATGCCGCCTACGGCTTCAATGCCATGTATCCGGGCGAATTCAACGGGATTTTTGCCCTTGGCAGCCCGATCACCTCGGCGGCCTATGGCAACACGGACTTCTCCTATGGCGGGACAGGGCTCTGCATGACCGGCTGGACCGACTTCATCTTCCAGGCGATGTTTGCCGCCACGGCTGCCACCATCGTTTCCGGTGCGGTCGCCGAGCGGATCAAGCTGCCCAGCTTCATGCTCATCGGCACCATCGTGGTGGCCATCATGTACCCGATTTCCGGTTCCTGGAAGTGGGGTGGCGGCTGGCTCGACAACCTGGGCTTCTATGACTTTGCCGGCTCCACCCTGGTGCACGCCTTTGGTGGTTTCGCCGCCTTGGCCGCTGTACTGGTCCTGGGTCCGCGCTCAGGCAAGTACCTCCCGGGCGGAAAAATCAGGCCGATACTCGGTCACAGCATGCCTCTGGCCACCATCGGTGTTTTCCTTCTGTTTCTCGGCTGGTTCGGTTTCAACGGTGGCTCCGTCCTGAGTGCCGCCCCGGAAGCTGTTTCGCTGGTCTTCGTGACCACCGCCCTGGCCGCCGCGGCCGGTGGACTGGCTTCCATCCTGACTTCCTACATCATCCTGAAGAAGCCTGACCTCTCGATGGCCCTGAACGGCCTGCTGGCCGGTCTGGTTGGGATCACTGCCGGTGCCGACAGCATGGGCCCATGGGCCGCTGTCCTGGTGGGTGCCATTGCCGGGGTGCTGGTAGTCTTCGCCATCCTCTTCTTCGACAAGATCAAGGTTGACGACCCGGTTGGCGCCGTCTCCGTCCACGGTGTCTGCGGCATCTGGGGCACGATCGCCGTCGGAATCTTCGGGGGCGCCAGCTTCGGGGTGCAGCTTCTGGGCTCACTCTCCGTTGCCGCCTTCGCCTTCGTCCTGACCTATGTCCTCTGCCTGATCGTCAAGGCCACCATCGGAATCCGCGTCAGTGCGGAGGAAGAGTTCGAAGGCCTGGACATCGGTGAGCACGGCCAGGAAGCCTATCCGGACTTCCAGGTTGCCAGCAAGGGCTGATGCGCTTAGTCTTCCAGTTTGGAATTGAAATTTAAAATTATTAACTACAAAAACAACTAAGCATGAAACTAGTTAAAGCTATCATTAAGCCTTTCAAACTCGAGGAAGTGAAGGAAGCTCTCTCGGAAATCGGAGTCGAAGGAATGACCGTTACGGAGGTCAAGGGTTTCGGCCGCCAGAAGGGACACACGGAAATCTACCGCGGCAGTGAATACACTGTCGACTTCCTGCCCAAGGTCATGGTTGACGTAGCCGTCACCGACGAAATCGTGGGCAAGGTTGTCGAGGTCATCAAGGGCGCTGCCAAGACCGGCAAGATCGGCGACGGTAAGATCTTCGTCATCCCGGTTGAGGAAGCGATCCGGATCCGGACCGACGAGACCGGCGAAGGCGCCATCTAATCCCGGGTAATCACCTTTGATTACAACAAAGCCCCGATCCGCTGGATCGGGGCTTTTCTTTTTGACTCCAAAGGGAAGGGGCGTTGCTAATAGCCGCTTTTCAGGAGAATCCTAGAGATGGCGACAATTGACAAGGCATACAATGCCCACGCGGTCGAAGACCGGTGGTATGGTATTTGGGAGGAATCGGGGGCATTCCGGGGAGAGGCCCGGGACGGGACGGATCCCTATTGCATCATGATTCCTCCGCCCAACGTGACCGGCATGCTGCATATGGGCCACATCCTCAACAACACCCTGCAGGATATCTTCATTCGCCGGGCCCGTCTGGAGGGCAAGTCCGCCCTCTGGTATCCGGGGACCGACCACGCCGGGATCGCCACCCAGACCCGTGTGGAGCGCAAGCTCCGTGAGCAGGGGTTGCATCGCCGTGACCTTGGCCGGGAGAAATTTGTCGACGAGGTCTGGAAATGGCGTGACGAGCACGGCGGCATTATTCTCCGCCAGCTGCGTAAGCTGGGAGCCAGCTGCGACTGGGGACGGACCTCCTTTACCCTGGATGAGCATTATTCCAAGGCGGTCCTGACCGCTTTCGTGGAGTTGTACCGGCGTGGCTACATCTATCGCGGACTGCGCATGAGCAACTGGTGCCCGGTGAGCCAGACAGCGCTGAGCAATGAAGAGGTCATCATGAAGCCCCAGAAGGGTCTCTTCTACAAGATGCGCTACGAACTGGTCGACCATCCGGGCCAATATGTACAAATTTCGACAACCCGTCCGGAGACCCTGATGGGGGACGTGGCCATTGCCGTCCACCCGGAGGATGAGCGTTACAAGGATCTGGTCGGGAGCCATGTCTGGCGTCCGTTCCCGCGGGCAAAAATCCCGATTATTGCCGACGAGGCGGTGGAGAAGGACTTTGGGACCGGGGCCCTGAAGGTGACGCCGGCCCATGACCCGGTTGACTTTGAAATTGGCCAGCGGCACGGCCTGCCGATTCTCGATGTGATCAATCCCGACGGGACCCTGAACGAACTGGCCGGGGAGCCCTTTGTCGGCATGGACCGCTTTGAGGCCCGCAAGGTGGCGGCCAGGAAGCTCGAGGAACTGGGCAACCTCGTTGAGACCGAGCCCTACGAGAACAATGTCGGTTTTTCCGAGCGGGCGGACGTCCCGGTGGAGCCTCGGCTGACCATGCAATGGTGGCTGCGCTACCCGAAGGTTGCGGAGGCCAAGCGGGCGGTCACCGAGGGGCACATCACTTTCCATCCGAAGCGCTGGGAAAAGACCTACCTGCACTGGCTGGAGACCATGGAGCGTGACCAGATCGACTGGTGCATCAGTCGTCAGCTGTGGTGGGGACACCGGATCCCGGTCTGGTACCGCAAGGATGTTGCCGAGTCGAAGCGAGATTTTGACAACCCGGAACATGTCCATGTCTCGGTGGAGGGTCCGTCCGATCCCGAGAACTGGGTACAGGAAGAGGATGTCCTCGACACCTGGGCCTCATCCTGGCTCTGGCCATTCGCCAACTTTGGCTGGCCGGACGCGCAGGGTAAGGCCGCCAAGGAGTTGTCGCACTTTTACCCGACCCAGACCCTTGTCACCGGGTTCGACATCATCTTCCTGTGGGTGGCCCGGATGGTCATGGCCGGTCTCGAATTCATGGGGGAGGAGAAGAAATCCCTCAGCAGTGAGGAGATCGCCGCCCGGATTCCCTTCAAGGATGTCTACATCAATGGATTGATTCGCGATTCCAAGGGCCGAAAAATGTCCAAGAGCCTGGGCAATTCACCCGATCCCCTGGATCTGCTGGAGCGCTTTGGCGCCGACGGCCTGCGGTTCGGGATCGTCAACATCGCCCCCAGTGGTCAGGACATCCTCTTCAGCGAGGACCGGATCGAAACCGGGCGCAATTTCTGCAACAAGCTCTGGAATGCGGCCCGTTTCCGCCAGATGAGCGGTGAGGTGGGGGACAATTCCTCCGCCGAGGCCATCCTGGCCCGCGTCGAAGCCAGCCAGTTGTCGGCCTACGACCACTGGATCCTTGGCCGGATACTGGAAACGGTGGCCGAGGTGGAGCGCTGTTTTGCCCAGTTCGACATGCAGGCCTACCCCCACGCCCTCTACGATTTCTTCTGGAGCGACTATTGCGACTGGTATGTCGAGGCGTCCAAGTCCCGCATGAAGGATCCGGCCACCCAGAAGACGGTCCTGGCGATCCAGGACCTGATACTGCGCCAGGTTCTTCTCCTGTTGGAGCCGATCATGCCCTTCATCACGGAGGAGTTGTGGCAGAGCCTTGGCTTCGCCAGGGGCGAAAAGGATCTGCTCCAGAACACCCGAATCGCCCGCGCGGAGGACCTGCGAGGGGAGATGGAGGGCGCGCTCGGGAAGATCGATGCCATGGCTCTTTCGGAAATCGAGGCCGTAAAGGAACTGATTACGAGGATCCGCGCCCTGAAGTCGGAGTACAACATCGCCAGCCGCAGGGATGTGCCGTTCTTCCTGTTGCCGGAAGGCAGCTCCGCGGGCATTATCACCGGACACAAGGAAACTATCCTTAATCTGGCCCAGATTGGATCCCTAGAGCTGGTGGATGACCGGCCTGAGGGGATGCCGGCCGGGGTAACCGCCCTCGGGACCGCCTTTCTTGACCTGGCCCAGTCCATCGATGTGGACGCCGAGCGGGCCCGGCTGGAAAAGGAACTGGCCAAGCTGGAGAAGGGAATCCAGGCCGGGGAGGCCAAGCTGAAAAACGAGAAATTCGTCAGTAGCGCCCCGGAGGCAGTCGTCGAGGGTGCCCGCCAACAACTGGCCGCCACCCAGGCACGGGTTGAGGAAATCACAAAATTGCTCCAGAGCTTGCCAACGGGATAATTTTCATAAAAAGACGTTTCTCCGGAATATTCCGGGTGTCTCGGGCGTCTTAGCTCCGACTCTAGTCAAATTCACACTAAAAAATATATATATGAAGAAAATCCTCTTAATTACTCTCGTTGGAACTATTTTTGCCACAGCCAGCGCCTTTGGGCACTGCGGTACTTGCGGAGTCGGTGATGCCGGGCACGCCAAGGCCGAAGCCAAGGCCGAATGTGGCAAGAAGGCCGAATGTGGCAAGAAGGCTTGCTCAGAAAAGAAGGCTGCCTGCAAGGAAAACTGTGCCAAGCCGTGCTGCCCCAAGAAGGAAGCAGCCAAGAAGGCTTGCTGCCCCTCCAATGCAGAAAAGAAGGAAGGTTGATCAATTCAGCCTGTCTGGAATTTTTCTGACCGGAGCGCCTTGTGCCTCCGGTCTTTTTTTTTGCCCTCGAGGACCAGTTCAATAACAATGGCGCGATTCAAGTCCGCATGAGCAACCAGAGGGAACAATCCGAACCGGGAAAGGGCGTGGGCTACCGCGTCTGGGACAGCCATGTTCACTGCTATCCGGATTCGGTGATCGCCGATCCAGTTGGCTTCAGCCGTCGACAGGGAGAGGCGCACTGGCTGGACCTCGTCACCAACGGTCCGCAGGGCTGGTCCGGGCCGGATGACCTGATCCGGGCAATGGACCGGGACGGGATTGAAAAGGCTCTCCTGCTGGGATGGTACTGGGAAAACCCCGCCACCTGCCGACTGCAGAATGAATGGCACGCTGACTGGATTCAGCGATTTCCCGACCGGTTGCTGGCGGCCGCGTCGATCCACCCGGATGATCCGGATCCGCTGGTTCAGTTGGAGCAGGCGGAATCATGGGGAGCGGTGGGGGTCGGGGAGTGTCTCCCATGCAAGCAATGTCCGGCCGGATGGTCTCATCCGGCATGGGAAGCAATCATCGACTGGACCACTGCCAGGGGTTGGCCCATCAATCTTCACGTCACCGAGCCGGCGGGCCACGACTACCCGGGGCGCGTTGAAACTCCCTTGATGGAGCTCCTCCAGCTCTTTGGAAACCATCCCCGCCAGAAGTGGATCTGCGCCCACTGGGGAGGGGGCTTGCCCTTTTACCACCTGAATCACCGGGTCCGCAAGGTGCTGGCCAATGTCTGGTTCGACACGGCAGCCGGGCCCCTGCTGTATGCCCCCGAGGTATGGAAATCCGTCGTGAATCTGGTCGGGTCGGGAAGGGTCCTCTTCGGGTCGGATTTTCCCCTGATGGTGTATCCGCGCAAGGAGAGGGAGCCGGGCTGGGCCGGGCTGCTCAGGGAAGCGGCCGGGTCGGGACTGGAGCCAGCGGAGCTGGAGCGGATATTCCGGACCAACCTGCTGGAGCTGTTGCCCGGTCGGGCATGATAGGGACCCAGTATTAGAATTTGACCCGTTTGCCCGAGAAAGTGAAAGTGGCGGCATGCATGAACGTGCCATCATCATTCCGGCCCGCCTGGGCTCCCAACGGTTCCCGGGCAAGCTGCTGCACCCGGTCATGGGTAAGCCCCTGATCCTCTGGACAGCGGAGAATATCCGCCGGATTGCCCCCGAGCTCCACCTGTGCTTTGCGGTGGCGGAGAAGCAATTGCAGGACGCCCTGGAGGCAGAGGGCTACGAGTGCGTGATGACGGATCCGGAGTTGCCCAGCGGGACAGACCGTCTTGCTGAGGCCAACAAGGTGGTCCAGGCGGAGTGGGTGATCAATGTCCAGGCCGATGAACCGGTCCTTGCCGCTGAGCACCTGAAGCAGTTGCTGGAGGTGATGGACTCCGGGGTCGACGTGGCAACCCTGGCCACGCCCTTTGACCATCAGGCCGATTTTGCCGACCCGAACAAGGTCAAGGTGGTCCGTGGGGCCGGTGGCCGGGCCCTCTACTTTTCCCGGGCTCCCATTCCCCATGACCGTGACAGCAAGGGTGGATTGCCCCCGCAGGCATACTGGCACCTCGGGCTCTACGGTTACCACCGGCGGATCCTCGAACGCTTCACCACATGGGAACAGGGTTATCTCGAGAAAACCGAGAAACTGGAGCAGTTGCGGATCCTCGAAAACGGCGGCACCATTGGCGTCGGCATCACCCGGACCCGGACCGTCGGGGTGGATGTGCCGGAAGACCTCGATTCACTGATCGAATTCCTTCAAGGCCGTTAGCCGGGGAGGTTGGCCTCCACGGCCCGCTGGTGCTCCAGTAGTTGGGCCCGGCTGATCAGGCCCTCCCGCACGGCCACTTCCCATTCCCCGGAAAGGATGACCTTGATGACCGGGATCCGCAGGAGGACCGCCGCGTGCAGAGCGGCACCATTCTCCACAATGGGTTCCCGGGGCGAATCCAGTCCCGGGATGCCCACGTCCAGGTGGAGGTGGGACCTGAGTCCTTCCCGCAGGGCCAGATGCCAGCTGTTGACCCCGGGGATTCCGGCCGGCCAGGCCACGTAGGCCCGCCCAGTTTTTTTCTCCAGATAGCTGAGAATCTCACTGACCCGGATTTCAAACAGGTACCATGGAGAACCGCTGCTTCTGCCTCGCATGGGTAAAGCCTCCCCAGGCTGGAATTCTGCTTCAAGAGCGCTTTCCAGTCAATTTAGGGGGTGTTCTGCCGTTGACATTCCTCCGGCCAGATTCCCGATTGCGCTGACGAAGATGGCTTTCCTTGACAAAGACGCTTGACAGGGGTGGACCGGACCCGTTTGTTCTCTCTTTTTTCTTAATTCGAAAAGGAATCCTTTAAGGCAAATGGCAGTAAAAATCAGATTGCAACGCGGTGGTGCTACCCATGCACCCTACTATCGTGTAGTTGTGGCCGACGGGCGCGCCCGCCGTGACGGCCGCTTTGTTGAAAAAGTGGGTATCTACGACCCGAAGAACAAGGACGAGGCCAAGCAGGTTAACCTGAACCTCGAACGCGTCGACTACTGGCTCGGCGTCGGGGCACAGCCCTCCGACACGGTCCGCTCGCTGATCAAGCGGATCCGCAAGTCTGCCGCTGAGTAAGACTTTCCACGGGCCCGTGCGCCGTTTTCCGGTCGCGGGCCTTTTTGTGCACCCAAATCGGGAATCATCCGGAGATGCAGATCGACATCATAACCCTGTTTCCGGGGATGCTGACCGGATTCCTGACAGAGAGCATGATCGGTCGGGCCCGCGAGCGTGGCCTGGTTGAAATTGCCACCCACAATCTCCGGGACTGGGGCGAGGGCAAATGGAGCATCACTGATGACCGGCCCTTCGGGGGCGGAGCAGGAATGCTGCTCAAACCGGAGCCCCTCTGCGCCGCCATTGACTCCGTCAAGAAGGAGGACTCGGTGGCCATCTACCTGAGTCCCGACGGGGAGCCGTTCAACCACGCGATGGCTGTTGAGCTGTCCCGTTGCCAGCATCTGGTCCTGGTCAGTGGCCACTACGAGGGAATCGACCAGCGGGTCCGGGATACCCGGATCGATCGGGAGGTCAGTATAGGGGATTTTGTCCTCACTAATGGGACCCTTCCAGCCGCTGTTATCATCGATGCGGTGGTTCGGCAAATTCCCGGCGTGTTGGGTGCGGAAAAGTCCTTGACGCAGGATAGTTTCCACCGCAATGTCCTCGGTTTTCCTCAATATACGCGTCCAGTCGAGTTTGAAGGGATGCGTGTTCCCGAGGTACTTTTATCAGGCAATCACGGAGAGATTGAGCGCTGGCGCGAGGAGCAGGCACTTGAGAAAACCCGGGAACGCCGCCCAGATTTACTTTCAAAAAAGGACAGTTAAAATGAATGCCGTCATTAACGAAATTACGCAGGAGCAACTGAAGCCGGAACGCGACCACTTCAAGGTGGGCGATGGGGTCCGTGTACATACCCGGGTCAAGGAAGGGAACAAGGAGCGTATCCAGGTTTTCGCCGGGATCGTTATCGCCCGTAAGGGCGGCGGTATCCATGAGACCTTCACGGTTCGCCGGATCAGCTTTGGCGAGGGTGTGGAGCGTGTCTTCCCGGTGCACAGTCCATCCATCGAGAAGGTGGAAGTCGACCGCGAGTCGATCACCATGCGGGCCCGCATGTACTACCTGCGCGACCGTATCGGCAAGGCCGCCAACAAGGTTAAGGAAAAGCGCATCTTCGAAACCCAGAAGCGCTAAGCGCCTGGACCGAATTGACACTTTAACCGGTAGTTGGTTTTTATCAGCTACCGGTTTTTTTGTGTAAACATCCCAATGAAACGCATCATAAAATTGATTCTGAATCTGGTCCTGGCGCTGATAGCGGTCGGGCTGACCCTGGTTATTCTCTTTTTCACCACCCCATCCTGGCAGAAGAGTGTTGCCGAGCAGGTGCTGGCGCGCGACTTCGCCCGGAAGTGGCAACTGGAATCGGTCAACCTGCAGCCGCTGGGTCTGGAGCTGGAAAAGGTCTACGTGCTCGACGGGCCGATTGGGGCCGAGGTAAAGTTCATCCAGATGTCGGGACCCTTGTGGAAATTGCCCTTCACGGGGGTGTTGGAGGTGGAATCAGGATCGGTCATGGGCCTGGATATCGATGTCAGCCAGGTCGGGGTCGGCGACCTGACCTCGCTGGACTACCAGGCCTTCCTGTTCCGGGTTGCAGGTGACACCGACTTCTGGCAGGAGCGGGTGGCGCTGGTGCTGAGCAAGCTCTCGGCGCAGGGAGTTGATGTAAGCCTGCGTGACACCAAGATCAGTGGGACCATCCTGATGCCGGGCAACAAGCGTATCCCGGTGCACTGGCTGATTGTCGAGGCAGACAGCCGGGCCCCGAGGCTGATCCGGGTGCAGCCACTGGCAGCCAGTCGCCCGACCCTGTAGCAATGAGCCATGTCATCCGTCGAAGACCTCTATCAGGAGATCATTCTCGAGCACAACAAGCGGCCGCATAACTTTGGGCCGCTGGCTGGAGCGACCCACTCCGCGGACGGGCATAATCCCCTTTGCGGGGACGAGATCCATGTCGCGCTGAGGATCAGGGGCAACCAGTTGGAGGAGGTTCGCTTTGAGGGGCAGGGCTGCGCCATTTCCAGGGCATCGGCCTCCATGATGACCGAGGCGGTGGCCGGCAAGCCGCTGGAGGAGGTCCGGGCAACCATTGAGCGGGTGATCGGGGCCCTGCGGGGACAGGGCAACGAGCTCGATTTCGAAAGGGAAGGGGACCTCGCCTCCCTGGTCGGGGTCCGCAAGTTTCCGGCCCGGATCAAGTGCGCCACCTTGGCATGGCATGCCCTCGAGGGGGCGCTCCAGGGGAAGGGCACTGTCTCGACCGAGACCAATGACTGACCCGGCTAGGCCAGGTTTCCTCAGATATCGAGGATCTTGCGCAGGTTTTCCTCTCCCTTGTCGGAATAAAGGACATACACCTGACCGTTGCTGGCCCAAGTGGCACAGCAAGCCTTCCCGTCCTGATGCACACGCGGCTGCAAGGGCACCTCGATACCGGGGAAATCCGTCCGGCGGAAAGTGAACAGGTGCATGGTCCGGCTCTTGTCGGGGGCGAGGAAACAGACGATGGAGACGGTGTAGCCGTTCTTCTGGATGACATCGCAGGAAAAGGCCTCTTCCCAGAGCGCTGAACCGGGCAAGCTGGCCGGGAGGGCGCCATCACGGGAGCGTATGTACTCGATGACCTCCGAGCCCTCCCTGGGCCGGAATCCCGGGCTCAGGTTGGCGTAAATGGCATGGGCCACGGTCGAGATAGGATCACCGGCAAGGGCCACTTCAGGGGCCGGGGAACCGGGCCGGTTCCAGAAGGTGAAGGAAAGGGCCAGGAAGACGATGATGGCTGCTGCTGCGGCGAAGCTGCCCGGGTAGAACCATTGCAGAATCCTTCCCTGCCCGGAGGCGGGGGTGTCATCCCGGGACTGGGCTTGCTGGTCCCGTACTGCCTCGAGGATACTCTCGAGAAGGCCGTCCGGCACCTCGGCCCGGCCTACCGCACGGGCAAAGGCCTCGTCAAAGGCTTCCGATTGCCGCCGGATTTCCGCCAGTTCCTGATCAGTGGACGCCAACTCAAGGGCCTGCCGGACCTCGGGATCGGACTCCAGTCCTTCTCCCGGCCGGAAGGCTTCAAGTATTTCCACTATGCGTTGGCGGTTCATCTTTCGTATCTGCTTGGAGTCTTCCGTGGGCTGTTTTATTTCCGGATTTTTCCTGCAAGAATTGATTTCAGCTGGGCCTTGCCCCTGGAGAGCCGGGACATGACGGTGCCGATGGGGATCTCCAGCACCTCGGCGATCTCCTTGTAGGCCATGTTTTCCAGGTAAAACAGGGTCAGGGGCTCCCGGTAGGAGGGGTCGAGCTCGGCCAGGGCCTCAAGGGCCTCATTGCCCTCCATTTGCCGAATACTACTGACCAGGCTGGGGTCGTGCCGGGTCTCGAGGATTTCCTGGTCGATGGGGGTCACCTTTCTGCCCCGGCGGGCTTGGCGGAGGAATTCGCGGTAAAGGGAGGTAAAGAGCCACGACTTGACCTTGGAGGGGTCGCGTAGGGCATGTCCCTTCTCGGCCCAGATAAGGAAGGTCTGCTGGGTGAGGTCGCCGGCATCGTCCGGGGACTTGCTCAGGGAGTAGGCGAACTTGAAAAGCGGCTGGTAGTAATTGGCCACCAGGGACTCGAAACTGATGTCGGGATCGTCGGGCATGCGGCTTAGAGAATCAGCATGGCGTCGCCGTAGCTGTAGAATCGGTAGTTGCGTTTGAGGGCGGCCCGGTAGATTTGCATCAGCCAGTCGATCCCGTCGGTTGAACCGGGGGTCAGGAAGGCGCTGACAAGGCAGAGAAGGGTGGACTTGGGAAGATGGAAATTGGTCAGCAGAGCTTCCGTGTGGAAGGTGTCGGGCGGGTAGATGTAGATGTCGGCATTGCGCCCGAAGGTTCCCTCTCCGGTGTCCGGGTGCTTTTGGCTGTAGCGGTAGTAATCCTCCATTGCCCGCAGGGAGGTGGTGCCAACGGCCAGCTTGAGCCGCCGGTCACGTTTGGTGTTCATCGCTTCCCGGGTGGACTGGGGAATCTCGTAATACTCCTCGTGCATGACGTGGGACTCGACCAGCTCCGACTGGATGGGTTTGAAGGTCCCCATCCCCACATGGAGGGTCAGGTCGTGGAACTTGTTCCCGCCATCTTCCATCCGCCTGATGATATTCGGGGTGAAATGCAGGCCCGCGGTGGGGGCCGCTGCCCCGAAGGGCTTGGAGGGGTCGGCGTAGATGGTCTGGTAGCGTTCGGCGTCGATGGATTTTCGCTCGTCCTCGTCCGCCCGTTGGATGTACGGCGGGAGAGGCATTTCGCCGACCACATCCGTCAGGTCAGCCACGCTTTCATGCTGCTCAAGGTCAAAATGGATCCGGGCCATTCCTTCCTCGTTTTTCTCCAGCACGGTGGCCTTGAAGAGGCCGGGTAGACTGAAATTGCTCCCGACCGGGAGGCGTTTGCCCGGGCGAAGGAGGCACCACCACTCGGTCACTGGAGCGTTGCTGGAGGGATTGAGGACCAGGCACTCAACCTTGCCGCCCCCGGAGCGCTCGGCAAAGATCCGGGCCTTCATCACCTTGACCGTGTTGCGGAAGAGATGGGCGGTCGAGGAAAGCAGATCGGGCAACTCGCTGAAGAGATGGTCCGCCACCTGTCCCGTTGAGCGGTTGACAAGGAGCAAGCGGGAACTGTCCCGCTTGTCGGCGGGTACCTGCGCGATCGCTTCCTTAGGCAAATTGTAATCGAATCGAGCCGCTTCCACTGTGAGACCAAGGAAGAAGATGAACGCGCCCGAGGCAAGTCTTCCCTGCAGAATAGCCCATTAAAGGAAAGATATTGACCACCTGCTGGTCCCTTTATCATTAATTTCACCTCTCTCCGGCGCCCGTGGGCGCCTCTTCCTGTATGTAACCCACACCCAAGGGATCGATATGTCCGACAAGAACATGGAATCGGTATTGAATGAAAACCGCCTCTTTCCGCCCCCTGAATCTTTTCGCGAACGTGCCCACCTGAGCTCGATGGAGGAATACAAGGCTCTCCACCGGCGCAGCCTGGAGGATCCCGAGGGCTTCTGGGCGGAAGCAGCCGGGGACCTGCACTGGTTCCGCAAATGGGACCGGGTCATGGATGATTCGGAGGCCCCCTTCTACAAGTGGTATGTCGGCGGAAAGACCAACATCTGCTACAACGCGGTTGACCGGTGGGCCGAGGGGCCCGGGGCCGGAAAGCGGGCCATCGTCTGGGAGGGTGAACCGGGGGACCAACGGGTTCTGACCTACGCCGAGCTGAAGACCGAGGTCAGCCGCTTTGCCAATGTCCTGAAGAAACTCGGTATCCAGAAAGGCGATACCGTTGCCCTTTATCTGCCGATGATCCCGGAGCTGGCCATTGCGGTCCTGGCCTGTGCCCGGATCGGGGCGGTTCACTCGGTCATCTTCGCGGGCTTCAGCGCGGAGTCGATCAAGGACCGGGTCCATGACGCCTCATCGAAGATGGTCATCACCGGGGACGGCGGCTGGCGCCGGGGATCGGTGCTGCCCCTGAAGTCGGTGGTCGACCAGGGTGTCGAGGCCTGCCCCTGCGTGGAGCATGTGCTGGTGGTGCCCCGCAACCCGGGAGGGGAGCGGATGGAGTGCCGCATGCAGGCCGGGCGGGATGTCTGGTACGACGAGGCGGTGGCGGATGTCCCCGACGAGTGTCCCTGCGAGGAGATGGACGCCGAGGACCTGCTTTTCCTTCTCTACACCAGCGGGTCCACCGGCAAGCCCAAGGGGATCATGCACAGCGTCGGCGGGTACAGTGTTTACACGTATCTGACTTCCAAATACATTTTTGACCTGCAGGACGACGATGTTTTCTGGTGCACCGCCGACATTGGGTGGATCACCGGGCATTCCTACATCGTCTACGGGCCGATGCAGAACGGGGCCACCGTGCTGATGTACGAGGGCGCTCCCAACTGGCCGGACCCGGGCCGGTTCTGGGAGATCATCGACAAGCACCAGGCAAACATCTTCTACACTGCGCCGACGGCTATCCGCGCCTTCATGAAGTGGGGTGACGAGTGGGTGGAAAAGCACGACCTCGGCAGCCTGAGGCTGCTGGGATCGGTGGGCGAACCCATCAACCCGGAAGCATGGATGTGGTACCATGAGAAAATCGGCAAGGAGCGGTGCCCGATCGTCGACACCTGGTGGCAGACCGAGACCGGCGGCATTCTCCTGAGTCCCTTGCCGGGGGTGACACCGACCAAGCCGGGCTCGGCCACCTTGCCGTTTTTCGGCATCGATCCGGCCATCCTCAACGCGGAGGGTGAGGAGGTTGGCACCGGACTGCTGTCCATCCGCAAACCGTGGCCCAGTATCCTGCGGGGCATCTGGGGCGACCCGGAACGCTTCAAGGCAACCTACTGGTGCAACTGGGAGGGCCGGTTCTACTTCCCCGGAGACGGTGCCCGGGTGGACGAGGACGGCTATTTCTGGGTCGTTGGCCGGGTCGACGACGTGGTCAACGTATCCGGCCACCGGATTGGCACGGCCGAGCTGGAAAGTGTCTTTGTCGAGCATCCCAACGTGGCGGAGTGCGCGGTCATCGGTGTTCCGCACGATATCAAGGGGCAGGGACTGGTGGCCTTCGTTCTTCTGCGGGGGACCGATGCCGAGGGAAGCGACGAACTGCGGGCCGCCCTCAACGGGCTGGTGGCCGAGAAGATCGGCAAGTTCGCCCGTCCGGAGAAAATCATCTTCTCGGCGGACCTCCCGAAGACGCGCTCGGGCAAGATCATGCGCCGGCTCCTGCGGGACATTGCCACCGGTGGAGAGCTGGGCAACGTTACCACCCTTGCGGACCCCGGCGTGGTCGAGAGCCTCAGGGCCAAGTTCTAGGATTCCTGGATCCGCCGGATAGTTGGCCGGAAGCGCTCCGAAACCGGGAGGGTGAATTTTCCTATGTCCGGGCTGGCCGCGTTGGCGCTGGCACAGGCGGCCGCGTAGGCGAGCATTTCCTCCGGGCTGGCCCCCGCCAGGGACTGCTGGAGAATCGCCGCCAGAAAAGTGTCCCCGCTGCCGGTTGCGGACACTTCCTCCACCTCGGCCGGGACCACCTCATACAGGTCCCCGTTCTCGAAGGCGGCCAGGATGGGGCCGGGGCCGTCGGTGATGATCCAGTTGCGCACCGGACTGGTCTCGCTGACCCGGGCCAGCAGGTCGATGGAGTCCGATCCGGCCATTTCCGGAAGGAGGCGCTGCAGTTCGTGCCGGTTGATCTTAACCAGCTCAAGGGGCAGGGTGATCAAATCCTCCAGGGCCGGGCCGTAGGTGTCCGCGCAGACCTGCACATTGCCCCCCTGCATCAGTTCCTTCAAGGGCTCCAGCCATGACGGTTGCCAACCCGGGATGCTGCCGCAGATGGCCAGCCATGATGCTCCCTCGGCCCCGATGGTCTGCATCGCCGCGCCCCATGCCGGGCACCCCACCGCCAGGTCCATTCCCAGGAAGGTGGTTTCTGGCAGGCCCCGGTTGCCGGTCTCCCGGACCACCAGACCCGGGCGCACCCCGCGCTCCAGCGGATGGAAGGTGTGGACGATGCCCCGTGACTGCAGCCACTCCGTGCAGAGGGCGGCCAGCGCCCCCCCGGCAAATCCATGCGCCACCGATGCCACTCCCAGATGCCCCAGCACCCGGGATACGTTGATTCCCTTGCCCCCCACATGGAACCTCATCCCCTCCGCGCGATGGGTCGATTCCGGATTCAGCCGCACGATGTCAAAGGTCCACTCCGCCAGCAGGTTCCCGGTCAATGTCACCACATCCATGCCCACCATGTTTGGCTCCCGCACACCCTGTTGGCAATTCGCTTCTGCCTCTCCGCTCTCTCCTTCACGTACCCGGTCAGAAAAAAACTGACCCCAATTGCCAATTTTGCCTTGGCAAACCGTCTCCGTTCCCCTTTCTTCCCTCCTTTCCGATTGGAAAACGGTGGGATATGCAAGCGGCCAAAGCACGCAGACTGTAAATCTGTTCCGGTAATCGGTTCACAGGTTCGAATCCTGTTCCCACCACCATTTTCTAAAAAAAAGCCCCGCGCTGTGCGTGACAGGGCGGGGCGGAAAAAGGTAAGACCGGTCAGGGGCTCTTCAAAGAAGTGAATTGAATGGCCTAGTCCGAGTGGATGAGGCCGTAACCGTGTTCTCCGTGGAGAGACTGGTCGACCCCGATGATTTCCATTTCCTTATGGATCCGGAATCCGACGGTCTTGGAAACGATGAAGCAGATGACCAGGGTGCCGACGGCGGAGAGCCCGATGGTGGCGGCCATACCGGTCAACTGGATACCCAGCTGGTCGATGGTGGTCCAAATGCCGGACTCGGTGTTGGCGGCGGCTTCGGACATCCAGCTGTCCCGGATGAAGAAGGCGAGGAGGATGACCCCTAGGCCACTGCCGATACCGTGGATGCCAAAGCAGTCGAGGCTGTCGTCGTAGCCGAACTTGTCCTTCATGCGCAGGGCATAGAAGCAGGCGATGGAGGAGGCGGCACCGAGCAGAAGGGCGCCCCCGGGCTGGACCACTGCTGCCGCCGGGGTGATGACGACCAGACCGGAAAGGATCCCGGAAACAAAACCGAGGGAGGTCACCTTGCGGAACTTGATCATTTCGATGACGGTCCACATGAGGGCCCCGCTGGCGCCGGAGATCTGGGTCATGGTCAGGGCCCGGGCGGCGTCGAGGCCGCACTGGATGGTGGAGCCGGCATTGAACCCGAACCATCCGACCCAGAGGAAGCCGGCCCCCATCATGGTCATGACCAGATTGTTGGGGTTGATGGTTTCGCGCGGATGCCCGTGGCGCTTGCCGAGGAAGAGGGCCACCACGAGGGCGCTGGTCCCGGCGGAGACGTGGATGACCAGACCGCCCGCGAGGTCGATGACACCGTTGGCACCGGCGTTGAAAAGCCAGCCGTCACCGGACCAGATCCAGTGGCAAAGGGGGGAGTAGACACCGAGGAACCACAGGGCGATAAACAGGCAGTAGCCCTTGAAATAGACGCGCTCTGCCAGGGCGCCGCTGATCAGCGCCGGGGTGATGATGGCGAACTTGCCCTGGAACATGGCGATGATGTACTCGGGAACCCCGTCGACGATGCTCTCATCGATTCCCCGCAGCATGAAAAAGTCGGGATTCCAGCCCACGAATCCACCCAGGATGCTGCTCCCGAAGGTCAGCGAATATCCGCAGATGACCCACAGCACACCGATGATGGCCATCGCCACAAAGCTGTGCATCATGGTGCCAAGGACGTTCTTGGTCCGTACCAGGCCGCCATAGAACATGGCCAGTCCCGGGACCATGAAGAGGACCAGCGCGGTGGAGATCAGCATCCACGCTGTGGTGCCGGTATCGACAACAGTTTCCGCCCCGGCATCCTGGGCCATGGCGGCCGCCGGCAGTCCGAAAAGACAGAGCAGAAGGAGTTTGGATAAGAATATTGGGTTTTTCATCTAGTGTGAGATAAACAGCAAGAAATAGGGCATCTTCAAGGGGAATTTTAAAGCAGGACTGCTCAAATGCTTTTCATTCCGAGGCAAGGCCCTATAACGGCCCCATGCATACGGTCCTGCGCGCACTTCGAAACACGGCCATCCGGTCAGTTGCCTTGGCCCAGTCGACCTGGCTGGGTTGGCCCTGGCGGGTGGAGTGCAACATCTGTGGCTGGCAGGGCCGGCACTTTGCCAGCGATAAGTGGCACCGGCACATCAATTGTCCCCGTTTCCGGGCAAGCTGATGGCGGCTCCGTTTTGTCGGAAATCAAAAAAGGGGGCCTTGGAACGCGCCGCCTGCTGTTGCCGTTGCTGTTGCTCCACTTTGCCGCGGTTAATTCGCTGCTGGCTGTTGGCCTCCGGCTGGAGAGCCTCCTGGTAGCCTCCTGGCTGTCCTCGGCGGCGGGCTCCACGGACGCGGAGAAGTCCGCCAGGAAAATCAGAAATCAGGGGAGGGTGGAGAGAATCTGTCGTATCGTCATGTCGATAAAGGCGTTACGGGTAACATGGGGAAAATTGCCTGTCCCGAAAAGGAAAACCGCTTCACCCATGCGGATTGACTTTGATTTTACCCGGTTAGTTCAACTACCATGTCTTCCATGTATACCGGGATTGTCTCAGGAACTTTTCCAGTCAGGGAAATTATCCCTTTCACCGGCCTGTCGACCCTTTGTATCGAGCTGGATGAACGCCACCTCCGCGGGCTTGAAATTGGTGCCAGTGTGGGGATCGAGGGCGTCTGCATGACCGTGACCCGAATCGCCGCCGGTTGCGCATGGTTCGATGCCTCGATGGAGACCCTTCGCCTGACCACCCTGGGCCGCCTCAACAAGGGTGACCGGGTCAATATTGAGCGCTCGGCCAAGGCGGGAGCGGAAGTCGGGGGCCACCCCATTTCCGGGCACATCGACGGCATGGCCGAGGTCGTTGCAGTGGAGGAGCCGGAGAACAACTGCATCATGACCGTCAAGCTCCCCAAGGACTACCTGAAGTATGTCTTTAACAAGGGCTTCATCGCCCTCAACGGGTGCAGCCTGACCATCAGTGAACTGGACAAGACGGCGGGGACTTTCAAGGTCTACCTCATTCCAGAGACGCTCCGCCTGACCACCTTTGACAAGACCCGGGCCGGCGATCCGGTTAATTTCGAGATCGACCGGCAGACCCAGATTATGGTCGACACGGTGAGGGAAGCCATCGCCGGTGTACTGGGTGAATTGCTGCCAAAACGATAACCCTCCCAATGAACAAGCTCAACCTGTTGCTTCTCGTTGCCCGTGGTTTCCTTCTTTCCGGATGCGCGTCAGTGCCCTCTGGGGCGAGGCCACTGAGCCCCCCGTTGCCCAACTGCAGGAAGGGCAGGACTAGACCTCCCATTGCCCGGAGCCTTCCAGGTGGGAGGTGCAGGAGGGGCAGCGCTTCGCTGCCTGGGCAATGTTTGAAAGGCAGTAGGGACACTCCTTGGTCTTGATCGGGTCCACCGTGACGACTTCCGGCCGCTTCAGGCTGTTGATCCCCCGGATGATAAAGAAGAGGGCCCAGGCCACGATCAGGAAGGAAATGGTGGCGTTGAGGAAGGTCCCTATGTTCAGGGTCAGTGCCCGGTCCGCCTGTGCCGCCGCCAGGGTTTCATATGGCCCCCCTGTGCTGCCCGGTTTCAGGGTGATGAACCAGTTCCCGAAATCCACTCCCATGGTCAGGAGGCTCAGCAACGGCGTCATGATGTCTTTTACCATCGAGTTGACGATGGCCGTGAAGGCCGCCCCGATGACAATGCCCACCCCCATGTCCACCGCATTCCCCCGGACGGCGAATTCCTTGAATTCCTTGATGATCTTCATTCCGGAACTATCGCAGATTCCCTGCCAGTTTTTCAATGGTTAGTGGGGAAAAAGCAGTGGTTACTCAATATTATGCAATAAGCCTGCATGATATGCGAATCCGGCCGAGCCCCCGCACTGCATCGTTGGCGCATAAAAACGTAAATCCGGAAAGATTGTTCAAGATTTCGATCCTAGTGTTTAAAAGCCTCGTGGGCAGACTCTTGTAAAAAAATGAGTAAAAAACGCCGACTTAGCATAGGGTATTTATGCTAAAAGCAGTTCATTGCTTGAATGTTACCTAAATCAGCCTATCAGGCAGCGAAATTACCATGAAACTGGGAACTTATATAACACGGATCGGAATCTTCACGGCGGGTGCCCTTGGCATCTTCCTGATGGTTGCCCGGACCGGTGGAACCGGAGCGCAGAGCGGGACCTCCGCCAGCGTCGATCAACCGGTTCTTTCCCACAAGCAATCGACCAGCCGGAAAGCGGTCACAGCCGAAAGTTCCCTGACGACCGCCGATGGCCCCGGAACAGCTCTAAATGCGGGCTGGATCAACAATGAGGGGAACTTTACCGCCCAGACCGCTCAGCTTCTCAAATGGGTCGAAAGCGGCCATCCCCTGGACCTCCGGCTGGGTGATGGCGAGCGCCAACGTTACGCCTTCAGGGAAACCCGCATCATTGCCGACGGTTTCCAGATCTCCAGTGGTCCCGACAGTGAGTTTCCCAGCAGTTACCGTGTTTTCAATGGCCGCCGGCTGGGCACCGGCTCAGGTCTTGACGTGGCCTCCCTGGCCATCGTCAACGGTGCCGCTTCCATGGCAATTTCCCACAACGGGCAGGATTTCCTCGTGGAAACCGACCCGGAAACCGGTGAACTTTACGCCGTCGCTTTACAATCTCTTGATAATTCCCATTCCTGCGGAAACGGTGACTGCGGCTCCCATCACACCGTCTGCGAAATTTCCCCCGACGGCATTGCCAGCATTAATGCGCCTCATGATGCAGTGTCCGGCCCCCTCCCGCGGATCCCGGTTTCGGTGGTTTATCCCGGTGACATATCCGCCGCTGAGGAGCCCAGGATGGAGAGCGGCACGGCCAACAAGCCCTACCTGCGCAACGGTTCCGAATACGATGCCTCCCTGAAGGATATCCTGATCCTGATGGTTTCAGCCAAGAGCCAGAGCGGAGCCACCTCCGGTCTCAGTTCCAAGGCAGCCTCCTACTTTGCCACCGCCGCCCGCACTGCGGCCATCTACGAAAGGCAGCTGGGTATGCGATACCTTTTGCAGGAAATGATCCTTGTCCCCAATGATTCATCCCATGACGATCCGGGCAACCCGTCCGGCACAACCCTTGGTGATGACCTGTACCACGTGCGCGACTGGGCCAACCTGTACCGTCCCCAGTCGACCTACAAATGGGGGCATCTGGCCCTCTGGACCATTGTCTACAACTCAGCCAGCGGGACTGTCGGCCTGGCATGGACCGACGGCTATGGCAGCAGCTACGGCTATTCGACCCAGGAAGCCAACTGGGGATGGAGCGTTCATTCCCACGAGCTGGGCCACAATGTCGGTTCCACCCACACCAGCGGCGGGGTCATGAACCCGTCCCTGATCTCCGGCAATGAAGACTTTTTCACCTACGTCTCCGGCCAGACCTATACCGCCGCCAAGGACATTTATAACTACATGTCCTCTTCCATCCGCGGGTATGTCTTCGGCCCGGCCGACCTGCGTCATCCAGAGGAAATCCCCTTCGGAGTGGACGACAGTCTCTCCACCCCCACTGGCAGCGCGGTGATTTTTGATCCCCTGACCAACGACCTGACCAAGATTGCCAATGGAACGCCCAACACCTTGCGCCTCGTGGAGGTTGGGCAGGTTTCCCCGAAATCGGCCGGGACCGCCCGGGTGGTTAATGATATGGTGGAATTCATCCCGGCCCCGGGCTTCACCGGGCAGGCATGGTTCACCTACACCGTTGGTGGTGATGTTGGTAACCTCGGCAAGGGCTGGCTGCACCGGGCCGACGTGGTGGTGACCGTGGGCGGGAATTCTACCACTCCCTCGCAGAGCCCGCTCCTCAGCCTGACAAACGATATCCAGGCCAGCGAACTTTCCTCACCGATCCGCTTTAACCCGCTCCTCAACGACGAGGGTAGCGGATACCTCTGGTCGGGTGACGTCCACGTTGTCCTTTCCCCCAGTGCCAGCAATGCAGAGTCCTATTCCGCCCGTGCCCTCCGCCTGGTGAACGCGGTCATCATCAAGGGAACCGGCAGCCTTTCCATCGAGACGATGATCATGACCCGTGGATCTTCCACCACGGTCGACAACACCGGTTACATGACCTACACCCCGGGCCAGAATGAAAGCGGCCAGGTCATCATCGAGTATACCGTCATGGATGCCGGCGGCAATACAGCCACTGCCCGGGCCATCTTTGCCGAGCAGGCCTCCGTCAAGGTGGTTGCCGATTACCTCAGCGTCGCCGAGGATTCCGGTGATGTGATCACCCTGACCTTCAGCCGCTCCGCCACCGCCGACCTCTCGGTCGCCGAATGGATTGATTTTGTTGTCGGTGGCACCACCAGTCCGACCGGCTCGCAGGCGGACTATGCTCTTGCCGGACAGGATTCCTTTGATCCCATCAGCGGTAGCGGAACCGTCCTCATCCCCGCCGGGGAAACCGACACCACCGTCCTGATGGCCATCGTTGACGACGGCCTCAATGAGGGTCAGGAAACTTTCGATATCGACATCGTTGCCACCTCCCTGCTCCTCATCAGCAGCAGCAACAGCGGATTATCGATCTGGATCGATGACGACTCGCTCGTCTACGAGGAGAATTTCGACAGTTTCAATTCCGATCCGGCTAGCTGGAACGGATGGTTGAACCTGAAGGACATGCGCACCAACGGCAAGGGTGGCGACGACTTCTTCGACTGGAGTGTCGAGCTGACGACGCCGACCGCCGGCACCGGTCCCACGGGCGACCACACTTCCGGATCCGGACGGTTCCTTTTTGCCGAGGCCACCGCCAACACCGGTTCCTACACCATCCTTGAGAGTGCTTCCATCAACACCTCCGGGGTGGGTGACGGTCTCCTTGAGTTCTGGTACAACATGTACGGTTCCGGCATGGGCACCCTGACGGTCGACCTCTATGCCAACGGGTCCCTTGTCGCCCCGGCCATCTGGAGTTCCTCCGGCCAGCAGAGCACCAGCGGTTCCGATTGGAAGAATGTTGTCATCAACCTTGCTTCCTATCTTCCGGCCACCAGCCTGCAGGTGCGTTTCCGCGCCGACATTGGCTCCACCGAGTTGAGCGATGTCGCCATTGACGATTTCAAGATCAGTGCCAAGAGCAGCGCTCTTCCGCAGACTCCGTCAATCCTAGCCGATCCGGCGGGCTGCACGGTGGAACAGGGCCAGAGTGTCTATCTCTCGGTCATTCCGCAGGGTTTCCCGGCTCCGCAGGTCCACTGGTACCGCAACGGGTCCATAATCCCGGGTGCGACCAGCGCCGCGTACTTCATCCCTTCCGTTGATGATTCCAGCACCGGAACCTATGAAGCGGTGGTCAGCAATTCCGAGGGGACCATCCTCAGCTACCCGGCCAACATCGAAATGTCATCGCCGGGCCCCGGGATCAATGAGGCCTACAATACCTGGTCCGCATCATTGGGATACGCGAACGATAAACTCGACGATCCTGACCGTGACGGTTTGGTCAACGTGCTGGAGTTCGCCTTTAATTCCGATCCACTGGATCCGGCCGCGATTGCTCTCCCGGTTGTCAGTTCGGTTGCTGCTGGTGGTCAGACGTACCTGGAAATCACTTTCTTCCGCCGGGAAGACCATGTTGCTGAAGAGGTTGTCTACACGGTTCAAACCTCCACCACCATGGCCTCGGGCGAGTGGGTTACCGGATCCGCCGTGCAGGAAATGTCAGCCGTGCCGGTGACCGGTGGTGAAATGGTCACCGTGCGCCGGGTCGCTCCGCTGGGTAACGGTTGTGCCTTCCTTCGGGTCAACGTGGAACTGTCGCCCGCACCTTCATTTTAATTCGGATCAGTGTTCCGGTCCGGCCTCGATGTCGACCGCCGGTGACCAGCCTTCCGGTTCACGGACCTTGTCCACCAGTTGCTGGATCCGTTCGCCCGGTGCGGCAAAGAACGGGGTCAGGGCAGCGGTGATGGCGAAGTTGACCAGCATTCCAATGGTGCCGATTCCCTGGGGGTCGATTCCCTTGTCCGTCAGCCCGAGTGTCCACTTTTCCATCCCAAAAAAGACCACCCCAACGATGTAGAAACCGGTCAGCCCGATGCCGCCGAGCATCCCCGCGATGGCCGGTATCATGCTGACCCGCTTCCAGAAGATGCCGAGGACAATGGCCGGGAAGAAGCTGGCCGCGGCCAACCCGAAGGCAAAGGCCACCACCTGTCCTACGAAGGCCGGGGGGTAGATCCCGAAGAACCCCGCGACAATGACCGCGATTCCGATGGTTGCGCGTCCCACAAGAAGGCGTTTTTGCTCGCTGGTCCTCGGGTCCAGCACCTTGTAATAGAGGTCGTGCGCCACGCTCGAGGAAATCACCAGCAGGAGCCCGCTGGCGGTCGAAAGGGCGGCCGCCAATCCACCGGCGGCCACGAAGGCGATGATCCAGTTGGACAGTCCAGCCATCTCAGGGGTGGCCAGGACAATGATGTCCCGGTCGGGGCCACTCAGGCCCTTGGAACGAAGAATCTGACGGGCGTCGGATCCCCCGCTGCCCCCGGAGTCCAGCCAGAGCTGGTGATCCCTGGCAAGGTGGGAGAGGTCTGCCGCGTTCAGGCTGCCGGCCCGGAAAATTTCGTTATCCTCACCGGCCGAGTAGCGCAGCTGGCCGTCACCATTGTCGTACCAGAGAATCAAACCCGTCTTTTCCCAGCTGTGGAACCAGCCGGGGAGCGCTTCCTGGGTGGTCCCATTGAGCGACTCGAGCATGTAGTAACGGGCAAAGCCGGCCACGGCCGGGGCCGTCAGGTACAGTCCGGCGATGAAAAACAGGGCCCAGAATCCGCTCCAGCGGGCGCTCCGGGGCGTCTTGACGGTGTAGAACCGGACAATCACGTGGGGAAGACCGGCTGTCCCGACCATCAGGGCGAGGGCGACCAGAAAGACGTTCACCTTGTCCCATTTCCCCGTGAAAGGCTCCGTGTAGGGACCAAATCCGAGTTCACGGTGGATGCCGTCCAGCTTTGAGAGCAGGCTGACCGACTGGCCGACCAGCTCGCTGCCCAGCCCGGCCTGCGGCATCAAGGTGCCTGTCAATTTGATGGAGATGGCAATGGCCGGAATCAGGAAGGCGGTAATGAGAATCCAATACTGGGCCACCTGGGTGTAGGTGATGCCTTTCATTCCCCCAAGGGTGGCGTATATGAAAACGATCATCATTCCGATGACCACCCCCACGGTCACATCCACCTCAAGGAAACGGCTGAAGACCACGCCGACGCCGCGCATCTGGCCGGCCACGTAGGTGAAGCTAATGAAGAGGGCGCACAGGACCGCTATGATTCGGGCCAGCCGTGAGTCGTAGCGGTCGCCGACAAAATCCGGGACGGTGAAATGGCCGAATTTCCTCAGGTAGGGAGCCAGCAGAAGGGAGAGGAGAACAAAGCCTCCCGTCCAGCCCATCAGGTAAACCCCGCCCGCATATCCCATGGTGGATATCAGGCCGGCCATCGAAATGAACGAGGCCGCGCTCATCCAGTCCGCGGCGGTGGCCATGCCGTTGGCCGCCGCCGGCACACCCCTCCCGGCCACGTAGAATCCACGGGTGTCCTTGACCCGGCTCCACCAGGCAATGCCGAGATAAAGGGCGAAAGTCAGTCCAACGAAGAGATAGGTCCAGAGTTGTACGCTCATGCTGTTCTTTCCGTTCAGATGCCTTCGCCGGTGTAGCTTTCCCCCTGCCCATCAACCGCGGTCGGCAGTTCCGCCCGCTCCTGGTGATGGATCCGGTCCAGCCGGTTCATCAGGATGGCATAGACGAGGATCAGCACCACGAAAGTCAGGATGGATCCCTGCTGGGCAAACCAGAACCCCAGCGGATACCCCGTCCCGGGCAATTCCCATTGGTTCAGGTAATCCGCGAACAGCACCCCGCAGCCAAGGCCCACCAGCGCCCATACGGCCAGCAGCAGTCCCATTAGTTTCAGGTTCTTGCGCCAGTAGCGCCCAAGTATGTCTGCTTCAAGTAGCCTGACGGAGTCGCCCGGGGTGGAGGCAGTCTTTTCTTGCATATGGAACTCTTTAATTGCCGGGGGGAGTCTTGTCACATAAAAAATAATGGGGGCTATTAGGGTGGGTAATGCAGGGGCTGATTTTCTTCGTGACTGGGAACGGAGAATCCCCTTAACCTGAAACCGCCTTCCAAGCTATGCATCGACGAAATTTCATGATAGGGGTTGCCGGACTGCTTTTGCCCGCCGGGCTTGGCACCCTGTGGGCGGCGGACGGTTCTGTGCATATCGTGCGCCGGGGCGATACACTGAGTGGGCTGGCCGCCCGGTACGGGGTGTCGGTCAGCTCGATCAAGCGGGCCAACGGCCTTCGTTCGGACCTGATCAAGATCGGTCAATCCCTGCGCATTCCCACCGTCCCCGGGGGTGGCCAGGACCTCGACCGGCTGTTGGCCGGCATCCGGGTGGACGGGGCCCGCTGGAAGTACATCGTCGCCCACCACAGCGCAACCAAACACGGAAACGCCAAGGCTTACGATCGCAACCACCGCCGACGGGGCATGGAGAACGGGCTCGCCTACCATTTTGTCATCGGCAACGGCATCGACTCCGGGGACGGGGAGATAGAGGTTGGGCCCCGGTGGCGGAAACAGCTGGAGGGCGGGCACGTCCGCAGCAGGAAGGTCAATCTGCAGGGAATCGGGATTTGCCTGGTGGGAAACTTCGAGGAGACGCATCCCAGCAAGAAGCAGTTGGCCTCCTTCACCCGGCTGGTGGACCACCTCGGTGGAAATGTGCTGAAAAACCGCTACAAATTCTCGGTCCACAAGGAGATCGACCGCAACCACACGGTCTGTCCCGGTCGCAACTTCCCGGTCCGGGCCATGCACCAGCGCTACGGGTGATTTCCGGGACGCTTACCGGCGACGATAGCTCTTGCGCCCAGGTCGGAGACCTTTGGTGGAGCCCGGGTTCCTCAGGGCGTCAATCTGGTCCCGCAGGACCGCGGCCCGCTCAAACTGAAGTTCCGCCGCGGCGGACAACATTTCCTCCTCCAGCTCGGCAATGATGGCGGCGACATCCTCGTCCCCCCCGGCCTCGGAGACGGAGATCGGGTCGGTCGCCTCCTTTCTGCCGTAATGGAGGCTGGCCTGGATGGCCCGCTGGACACTTTTCGGGGTAATCCCGTGGGCCTCATTGTAGGCCATCTGGCGGGCCCGTCGATCGGCTGTGACATCAATCGCCGCCTGTAGTGACCGGGTCATTGTATCGGCATAGAGAAGGACACGTCCCTTCTCGTGCCGGGCGGCCCGACCGGCGGTCTGGATGAGGCTGGTGGCGGAACGGAGAAATCCTTCCTTGTCCGCGTCGAGAATGGCCACCAGCGCCACTTCCGGCAGGTCTAGTCCCTCGCGGAGGAGGTTGACCCCGACCAGCACATCGAATTCCCCGGCCCGGAGATTGCGCAGGATCTCGACGCGCTCAATAGCGTCGATATCGCTGTGCAGGTACTCGACCCGGATGGATCGTTCCCGCAGGTAATTGGTCAGGTCCTCGGACATCCGTTTGGTCAGGGTGGTGACAAGGATCCGTTCTCCTTGCTCGACGGCACCGATCACCTCGTTGATAAGGTCCTCGACCTGTCCCTTGGCGGGCCGGACCTCGGGGTCCGGATCCAACAGGCCCGTGGGTCGGATCACCTGCTCGGCGATGACCGTCGAGCGCTCCAGGTCATCCGGTGAGGGTGTGGCCGAGACCAGCACCGTCTGGCCGGTTACCTGGCGGAACTCGTTGATCTGGAGCGGCCGGTTGTCAAGTGCGCTGGGCAGGCGGAATCCGAACTCGACCAGGCGTTCCTTGCGGGACCGGTCGCCATTGTACATGCCGCCGATCTGGGGAACGGTGACGTGGCTTTCATCAATGACGGTGAGGAAATTCTTAGGAAAGAAGTCGAGCAGGCAGAAGGGCCGCTCCCCGGGATTGCGCCCGGCCAGATGGCGGGAATAGTTTTCAATCCCCTGACAGAAGCCCAGTTCCTGGAGCATCTCGATGTCATACTCGGTCCGCATCCGGATCCGCTGGGCCTCGATCAGCCGGTTTTCCTTTTCCAGCACGGCCACCCGTTCCTCCAGTTCGGTGCGGATGGTCTTCACGGCCTTCTCGATCTTGTCCTTGGGGGTAATGAACTGGTTGGCCGGGTAGAGATGGAATTGCTCAAGCTCCTCCCCGGTGTCGCCGGTCAGGGGATCAAGGGTGCGGATCCGCTCCACCTCATCGCCCCAGAACTCGACCCGTACCGCCGATTCCATGTAAGCCGGGAAAATGTCCACCGTTTCCCCGCGGACCCGGAAACAGCCCTGCTTGAACTCGATGTCGTTGCGCTCGTAGAGATTCTCCACCAGTCGGACCAGGAAGTCGTCGCGGCTGATTTCACGACCCCGGGCGATGGGAATCATCATGGCCTTGAAATCCTCCGGCGATCCCAGCCCGTAGATGCAGGAGACGGATGCCACCACGATGACATCCTGCCGGGAAATGAGGGAGCTGGTGGCGGCGATGCGCAGCCGCTCGATCTCCTCGTTGATGGAGGAGTCCTTCTCAATGAAGGTATCGGTTGCCGGGATGTAGGCCTCGGGCTGGTAGTAGTCGTAGTAGCTGACAAAATACTCCACCGCGTTGTCCGGGAAGAAGTTCCTGAATTCGCTGTACAGCTGGGCCGCCAGGGTCTTGTTGTGCGACAGGACCAGGGTCGGCCGCTGCAGTTCCTGGATCACGTTGGCGATGGTGAAGGTCTTGCCCGAGCCGGTCACCCCCAGCAGGGTCTGGTACTTGTGCCCCTTGCGGATGGAATCCACCAGGGTGCGGATCGCCCCCGGCTGGTCGCCCATGGGCTGGAATTCCGAGGCGATTCTAAACGGCTTCGACGAGGTCATGAGAAGGGGCGGGGCCTGGCTCAGGCTTCTGGCTGCAGGGTGCGGGGAGTGTCGTAGAGGCCCGTATCCAGCTCACCTTCGGCCCGGGCCACAATACAACTGACAGCACAGTCACCTGTGACGTTGACGGCGGTACGGACCATATCGAGCAGTCGGTCGATACCAATGATCAGCCCGATTCCTTCCACCGGCAAACCGACCTGGGTCAGGACCATGCTTAGCATGATCAGGCCAACCCCGGGAACCCCCGCGGTCCCGATCGAGGCCAGGGTGGCGGTGATCACCACCATCAGGTAATCTGTCAGGTCGAGGCCCATCCCATAGGCCTGGGCAATGAAAACAGTGGCCACGCCCTGCATGATCGCCGTCCCGTCCATGTTGATGGTGGCCCCCAGGGGAACGGTGAAGGAGGCGACACTGTTCTTTACCCCGAGGTTGTTTTCAAGGGTGTTCAGGGTGACCGGAATGGTGGCGTTGGAACTGGCGGTGGAAAAGGCGAAGATCTGGACATCCCTGAGCTTGCTGATGAACCGGAAGGGATTCAGCCCGGCAAGAACCCGGATCAGGAGGGGATAGGTGGTCAGGGCGTGGAAGAAGAGCACCCCGAGGATCAGGGAAAAGTACTTCAGCAGGGGTGCGAAGGCATCGAATCCCTGGGTGGCAAAGGTGCGGGCTATCAGGCCGAAGACACCAAAAGGGGCGATCCGCATGACAATCCAGACCAGCTTCATGATGGCCTCGTTGAGATCGTTGAAAACCGCCAGGAGCCGCTGGCCCGGGTTCCCGGAAAGGGTCAGGGCCAGCCCGAATAGAATGGCGAAGACGATGATCTGCAGCATGTTTCCGCTGGACATGGCCTCGAGGATGTTCTTCGGGAAGATGCCAATCAGGACCTCGGTCAACGATGGCGGGGCAGTGGCCTCGAAGTTGGCCTCGGTGGAAAGCCCGAACCCGCGGCCCGGGCCGATCACGACGCTGGCGGCAAGGGCAAGAGAAATGGCGATGGCGGTGGTGGCCAGGTAGAGAAACACTGTCCGGGCTCCAATGCGGCCCAGTTTGCGCACATCGTCCAAGGCGGCTGTCCCGCAGACGAGGGAGATGAAGACCAGCGGCACGACCAGCACTTGTAGCAGGGCCATGAAGGCGGCGCCAGCCAGCTTGAAGAGCCCATCGACACCGAACTGCCACAACGCGCCTGCCAGTGCCCCCTCGTTGCCCTCAATGAGGAAATTGCCAAGGAGTCCGACTATGACGCCCAGGCCCATCCCGGTAAGGATCTGCAGGGTCAGGTTGTGCTTCTTTTTTTGTTGAGTCATGATCTTCCTCGATGGGAGTTCTTACTTGCTGTGCGGACTGTAGGGCAGTGGTGCCCCCATGGAAAGCGCTTTTTCGTTGGTGCCACCAGGGGAATTTTGTCATTGCCCCACATTGGCTAAAATCTAGCGTTCCAGCATAATTATGATCATTAAGCCAAAAGTCAGGGGATTTGTCTGCATAACCGCGCACCCGGAAGGTTGTGCTCGTCACGTCGAGGAACAGATTGAGCTGGTCCGCCAGAGCGGGCCCATCAAGGACGGACCAAAGAACGTTCTGGTGATTGGTGCCTCCACCGGATACGGGCTGGCCTCGCGTATCACGGCCGCCTTTGGTTCCGGCGCGGCAACACTCGGAATCTTCTTTGAGCGCCCGGCCAATGACAAGGGCGGCACCGCCTCCGCCGGATGGTACAATACCGCCGCCTTTGAGAAGGCCGCCCTGAAGGAGGGGATCTTTGCCAAGTCGCTCAACGGGGATGCTTTTTCCGACGAATTGAAGGCTCAGGCCCTAGAGATCATCAGGAACGAGATGGGTCCCATTGACCTGGTGGTCTATAGCCTGGCCTCGCCCCGGCGCACCGACCCGGTGACGGGCGAGACCTATCGCAGCACCCTCAAGCCCATCGGGAAGTCCTTTACGGCCAACAACCTCAATACCGACAAGAAGGAGGTGGCCCCGGTCACCATCGAGCCGGCTACCGAGGAGGAAATCGCCCACACCGTCAAGGTGATGGGGGGCGAGGACTGGGATCGCTGGATGGAACAGCTGGAGGCTGCCGGTGTCCTGGCGGACGGGTGTCATTCCGTCGCCTATGACTACGTGGGACCGGAAGTGACCTGGCCGGTCTACAACAACGGGACCATTGGCCAAGCCAAGAAGCATATCCGGGAAACCGCCCAGCGGATTGACGCCATGCTTCGACCCAAGCAGGGTGCCGCCTTCATCTCCGTCAACAAGGCGGTGGTGACCCAGGCCAGCAGCGCCATTCCCGTGGTCCCGCTCTACATTTCCGTCCTCTTCAAGATCATGAAGGAAGAGGGCCTCCATGAAGACTGTATCCACCAGATTGACCGCCTCTTCCGGACCCAGATGTACGACGGAAGCGTCCTCAGGTTCGACCAGGAAGGCCGCGTCCGCATGGATGACTGGGAAATGAAACCGGAAATCCAGGCCAGGGTAAAGAAGCAGTGGGATGAGGTGAATTCGGATAATATCGACGAATTGACCGACTTCTCGGGCTACCAGGAGAATTTCCTCAGGCTCTTCGGCTTTGGATTGAGCGGGGTCGACTACGATGCCGAGTCCGATCCGGTGGTCGACATTCCCAGCCTGGCAGGTTAAGCCCCGCTAGAGGACATTGGCCCGTTTGCGCAGGCGGGTGTTCTCAACGATCAGGATCCCGATCAGGACGATCAGGATGAAGATAATCCCCGTTTGGAGCGGGGAGATGGTGTCGGATGTCTGCTCCGGAGGCGCCATCATTGAGCTTAGCTGTGATGCTGGCGGAGGAGGGTTGTTGCCGCCGTTCTGGGTTCGACGGTCCAGCCAGCCATGAAGGTTCTGGTAAAACAGGGCTAAATCCTGATTGCCGGTCCGGCTGTGGATTTCCGCGTAGAGGAAAGCGTAGTCGCGCAGGAGGGAGATGGCATTGAGGCTCTTGGCAAGATCGTATCCCTCATCCAGTTCGGCCAGGGCCAGTTCCTTTTCCTCCTGGAGCCAGTGTTCTTCCGCGCACCGGAGCCGGGACAGCGAAATAGCCCAGTTGTCCCCGATGGATTGCTGGAGATCGATGGCCTTTTGATAGAGGGCAACGGCTGCCTTGGGGTCGCCTTTCTTGGAACGCAGCTCTCCCAGGTTGAAGTAGGTGTAGGCCAGGCCGTGGGCTTCCCCCCTCTGCTTGTCCAGCTCGAGGGCCAGGTAAAGGTATTTCTCCGCCTCGTCCAGCATACCAAGGGGAATGAGGACCTCCGCCAGATTGCTCAGAAGGGAGCCCCTCAAACGGTCGTTTTCCCGATCACCAAGGAACTCCAGGCCCTGCTTGTAGAAACGCGCGGCATCCTCAAAATTCTTCAGCGAATAAGAGATGATTCCCATGTTATTGGTGATATTGGCCATGCTGACCCAATCCCCATTCCTTTCCCGGATAGCCATCGCTTCCTCCAGTTTGGGGATGGCCAGCGAAAGGTTGCCTTTTTTCCACTCCAGCACTCCGAGGGCACTGAGAAAATCAGCTTCCAGCAACTCGAGGTTGTTGATCCTTGCCCGGGCCAGGCCAATGTCCATTTCGGCCTGTGCCTGGGGGAAATCCTGCCTGAAATAGTGGAGAAGGGAAATCTGGTAGTGCGCCTCCACTTCCCGCTCCGGGAGGTTGGTCCCGGAGGCCAGGTTCAGGGCCTGGGCGGCAATCTCAAGGCCCTCCTCGTAGGTCCCGGCGTATCGATGCTCCTCAGCCTGCTTCAGCAGGTCTGCAATCTGTCCGGTCACCGAGTCCGGCCATCCGGCCTGGGCCGCCAGCATTAGGAGGCAGAGGAATCGAAACAGGTTTTTAGGACGGCTAATTGATCTCATGGCGTTATCAGCGACAGCAGCAGCAAGCGGAAGAGATGCCCCTTCTTATGCCCGGCGAGGCTTGAATTGCAAGTAGATATAAATCACGGTTCCCACCACGATGGCCGAGTCGGCCAGGTTAAAGGTGGGCCATTGGTACCCGGAAAGCCGAAGGTCGATGAAGTCGACCACATGTCCACGGAGGATACGGTCGATGGTATTGCCGATGATTCCTCCGCAAATCAGCCCGAAACACCACTGGTTGGCGGAATGCCGGAGATCCAGCTCATGGCGGAACACCGCCATTAATCCGAGAACCAGGACCGCGAAGGCCACCAGCATGAAGGAGTAACCTTCGAGCATGCCCCAGGCGGCCCCGTGGTTGATGGCGTAGGCAAGGTTAAGGAACCCCGGGATGAGGACCTTGCCCCCGAAGGGCGGATACAGCCCTAGGGGATAGCCCGAGTACTCAACGATGATCCATTTGGATGCCTGATCAAGAAAGAGGACACCCAGACTGATGGCCCAGAAGCAAAGGTAGGCACTGGCTGGGACCGGCTCAGCTTGGGGTCCTGGCTGTTCAGTTGTCGTCATCGTCCCCGAAGCTGATGGCCTCACCCGAGCCCTCGTTCAAAAAGGCTCCGGCACGGGAGACCCGCTTGCGGGAGTTGGATTCGTGTTCTCTTTGTCCTTCCAGGGAGAACCGGGTGAAAGGAACCGCCTCCAGCCGTTCCGGCTTGATGGGCTCTCCGGTAACTTCACAGGTCCCGTAGGTGCCTTTGTAAATCCTCTGGATGGCCGCCTCGATTTCCTTCAGCGACTCCTGTTCGGAGGAGAGGAGACTGAGTGCGAAATCACGGTCAAAATTATCGGTACCGGCGTCCACCGAGATGGAGATATCGCCGGCGTCCTCCTTCTGGGACCGCTTCAGAGTGTCACTGGAGTGCAGATTGAGCTCATCGCGCACATGGTCCCGCAGTTCAATCAGCAGGCTGTGGTACTTGGCCCACTTGCGGGGGACGGAACCATGTCCGCCACCTTGTCCACCACCGGTGCCGATACCGAGGATGTCATCCAGTGAGGCAGCCTGGTGCTTGCTGGTGCGGGCCGGCGTCTCCTCGAGGGCGACTTTCTTCGCCGGGACTTTCCGGGCGCTGCTGGGTGCGGTCGCTTGAGATTCCAGTTTTTCCTCCGCGGCGCGGGCTACCAGTACCTTGCGGACATCCTCCAGAGAAAAGAGAACATTAAGGTGCCGTTTCCCATTGGTCTTGAAAATGGCCGGTGTGTGGGAGGACTTCTTGATTATTTCGCTGGCTTTGCGCTTAGCTTTCGATCCCTTGGCAGTGGTTGCGCCCTTGGCTGCTTTCCTGGGCGCCGTCTTTTTCGACGCAGCTTTCGGGGCGGCCTTCGGGGCCACCTTCTTGGCCACGGTCT
Organism: Opitutales bacterium; assembly: GCA_049451775.1. Taxonomy (GTDB): domain Bacteria; phylum Verrucomicrobiota; class Verrucomicrobiia; order Opitutales; family Oceanipulchritudinaceae; genus Oceanipulchritudo. The sequence goes on from JBMTVW010000001.1 coordinate 107,122, forward strand.
TCTTGGTCACCTTTTTGGCGGTCACTTTCTTGGCCGGGGATTTCTTGGCGGAGGTCTTCTTCTTGGGGGATTTCTTGTTGGGCATAGGGATGGTCAAATTAGGTTATCCGATAAAGGGTACGAGGGCGTCGGCACAACGGGGGCAGACCTGCCCCATTGATGTCTCGACCTGTTCAGTGACTGTCCTCCAGCAGCGGGGGCAGCGTTCGCCATTGGCCACGCTGACCTCAATAGAGGCTTCAACGCAACCGGCGGACCGCTCCAAGGTCACCGATGATACAATGAAAAGCTCAGGCAGCTGTTCGATGTATTTTTCGAGGACATTGGCCAGCACTGAGGTTTCCGGCAGGGTGAGGGTCAGCGCCGCTTCGATTGATTTTCCAATCTTCTTCTGGTTGCGAAGGGATTCCAGCTTCTCGTTGACCGGGTCACGAAGTTCCAGCAGCAGCTCAATCTCGCCTGCGGTGTCGGCCATGCGCCAGTTTTCCGGGACAACAGGCCAGTCCTCCAGGTGGATTGATTTGGTTGCGCCTGCGGCAAGGTGGGCCTCGTCGGCTGTAAAGACCAATAACGGTGCCAGGAGACGTTTCAGGGTTTCCAGGTGATGATGGATCACGGTCTGGGCCGAGCGCCGTTCCGGGGAATTACTCCGGAAGGTGTAGAGCCGATCCTTGAGGAAATCATGGTAACGAGCCGACAGGGTGACCGTGTAGAACCGGTTGATCAACTGGTAGACCCGGTGAAATTCGTACCGCTCGTAGGCATCGGTGACCTTGTCGGCCAGGACCGCCAGCTCGTTGAGGGCCCACTGGTCCAGCGGGGTCAGGTTGGCGGGATCCACCAGATCCGTCTCCGGATTGAAATCGTGTAGGTTCCCCAACTGGAACCGGAAGGTGTTGCGGATGGTCCGGTAGGCGTCGGCGGTGATCTTCATGATCTCACCCGACATGGAGACATCATTGCGATAATCGGTGCTGGCCACCCAGAGCCGGAGGATGTCCCCGCCGAACTGCTTGATCAGGTCGAGGGGGGAAATGACGTTGCCCTGTGACTTGGACATGGCCCGTCCTTCTCCATCAAGGACGAAGCCGTGGGTCAGGACACTCTTGAACGGTGCCTTGTCGCGGGCCCCGACCGATGTCAGGAGGGCATGTTGGAACCATCCCCGGTGCTGGTCGCTCCCCTCCAGGTAGAGGTCGGCGGGGGAGTGCAGGCGTTCGTCCTGCTCGAGCACGGCCACGTGAGAGGCACCGGAGTCAAACCAGACATCCAGGATATCGAATTCCTTCTCGTAGTCCTCCTCGCTGAGGCCTTCCGGGAGGAAGTGGGTAAGCGGTTCCGTGTACCAGGCATCCGTGCCCTTTTTCTCCACCACCTCGATAAAGGAGCGGATTACCCCGGGGATCAGTTCCGACTGCCCGGTCTTGAGGTTGCGCACGGAGGGAATCGGAACCCCCCAATGGCGCTGGCGGCTGATGCACCACTCCGGCCGGCGCTCGACCATGGCCCGGATCCGGTCGCGGCCCCAGTGGGGAATCCACTCGACCGAAGTCTCGATCAGTTCCAGGGCCTTTTCGCGGACACCGCCCTCGGCCAGTTCCATGAACCACTGTTCCGTGGCACGGAAAATGATCGGCTGCTTGCTCCGCCAGCTGTACGGGTATTCGTGGGAAACAGTCTTGCTGGCGATAAGGATGCCCCGTTCGCGCAGCATCTCCACCACCTTCGGGTTGGCATCAAAGACAAACTCCCCGGCCATGGCGGCAAATTCGTCGGTGTAGCAGCCCTTGTCATCGACGGGGCAGAAAACCGGCAAACCGTAGGCCTGGCCGATGATAAAGTCGTCCGCGCCATGTCCGGGTGCGGTATGAACACAGCCTGTTCCCTGCTCGAGGGTGACGTGCTCCCCAAGCATAACCAGGCTCTGGGCCTCGTCAAAGATCGGATGGGCCGTCTTAGCATGCTCGAAAGCGGTTGCCTTGAAAGTGGCCACCACTTCGGTGTTTTTCAGCCCGGTTTCCTTGAGGAAATTCTCGGCCAGTTCCTTGGCCACCACATAATGGGTCCCGCTTTCAGCGCGGATGGCGACATAGTCGAATTCCGGATGCAGGCACACTCCAAGGTTGGCCGGCATGGTCCACGGGGTCGTCGTCCAGATGACCAGGCAGACGTCTTCCAGCCTCGCCACCGGTTCGATGGAGGAGGGGTCCAGCAGCCGCATGGCCACGTAGATGGACGGTGACTTGTGCGTGTGGTACTCGATTTCCGCCTCGGCGAGGGCGGTCCGGAATACGGGGTCCCAGTGGACAGCCTTGTGCCCCTTGCGGATCAGGTTCTTCTCCACCAGGGCCAGCAACACCTTGAGGATGCCGGATTCATAACTGTGGGTGACCGTCGAGTAGGGGTTTTCCCAGTCGCCGAGAATGCCCAGCCGCTTGAACTGGTCGCGCTGCTTTTCGATCCAGCCCTGCGCATAGGCGTGGCACAGCTTACGGAGCTCCTGCGGCTCCATGTCGTGGATCCTGTCCCCGATCTGCTTGAGGATCTGCTGCTCAATGGGGAGGCCGTGGCAGTCCCATCCGGGGACATAGGGAGCCTTGTATCCCCGCATCGACTTGTAGCGCACCACAAAGTCCTTGAGGATCTTGTTCAGCGCGTGGCCCATGTGAATGTTACCGTTGGCGTAGGGAGGGCCGTCGTGAAGAATGAAGGTCGGGCCATTGGCCCGGTTTTCGAGGGTTTTCCGGTAAAGGTTCTGCTGGTCCCATTCCGCGAAGCGTTCCGGTTCCCGGTTGGCAAGGTTGCCCCTCATCGGGAACTCGGTTAGCGGCAGATTCAGCGTGTCTTTCAGTTCTTTGGCCATTTCACAGGTTTCTTTGCCCCGGAATCCAAGGCTTTTGAAAGCCGCGAAAATGCTGAATGCTTCGGTCAAGTCAAGCTAACAGGGTCCCGCACCCTTCCCTACGGGAAGAACTACAAAAAACTGAGGGCCCGGGTGCTTTCGATCACCACCCAGACTGCTGCCCCGAGCAGGACCGCGATCGCCACTATCAGGACCCGCTTGCGGCGCTTCCTCGAGCGCTGAAAGGGGTCATTGTCGCCCTGCCAGAAACGGGTCTCGTTCAGGTGCGCAAAGAAACCCGCCTTGAAAACTCCATGGTAGTGACGCTTGTCGATGCGGTACTGGGAACGGGCCATCCGTTTCTCCGCCCGCCAAATGAAAAACTTCCGCAGCATGGATCCACCCTAGGCCGAATCCTCCGGCCTTAGCAACAGCAACTTCGTTCAACCTCCCAGGGTGGCGATAAAATACCCCGCCGCCAGGGCGCTGCCGATGACGCCGGCCACGTTGGGCCCCATGGCGTGCATGAGCAGGAAATTGCCCGGATCGGCCTTCTGGCCTTCAACCTGGCTGACCCGCGCCGCCATGGGAACCGCACTGACACCGGCCGAACCGATGAGCGGGTTGATCTTGTTCTTACTGAAAAGGTTCATCAGCTTGGCCATGATGACCCCGCTGGCCGTGGCCACGATGAAGGCCACCACGCCAAGGGCAAGGATGCCAAGCGTCTTCGGGTCGAGAAACTTGTCGTATCCCATCTTCAGGCCCACGGTCAGGCCAAGGAATATGGTCACCACGTTGATGATCTCGTTCTGGGCCGCCTTGAGCAGGCGCTCGGTCATTCCGTTTTCCCGCAGAAAGTTGCCGATGAAGAGCATCGAGATCAGCGGGGCGGCGTCCGGCACGACCAGCAGGCAGAAGGCCATGACCAGGATGGCAAAGACCATCTTTTCCACCTTGGAAACCTTGCGCAGGCTCTGCATGCGGATCTTGCGTTCGCTTTCGCTGGTCAGCAGGCGCATGACCGGTGGCTGGATCACCGGAACCAGGGCCATGTACGAGTAGGCGGCGACAGCGATGGCGCCCAGCAGGTGGGGGGCCAGCTTGTTGGCGACAAAGATCGAGGTGGGTCCGTCGGCCCCCCCGATGATGCCAATGGCGGCCGCTTCCTGCAGGCTGAATACCCCGCTGCCGACAGCGGCGAAAAAGGTGGCAAAGATCCCGAACTGGGCCGCCGCGCCCAGCAGCAGGGTGCGTGGATTGGCGATCAGCGGGCCAAAGTCGGTCAGGGCCCCCACGCCCATGAAGATGAGCGGGGGAAATATCTCCAGTTTGACTCCCTTCTGGATGTAGTAGAACAGCCCGCCCGGAGTGATGATTTCACCATCCGGGGCAATCACCGGGGCATGCAGGATGACGTCTTGGATCGGCAGGTTGGCCAGCAGGGCCCCGAGACTGATCGGGACCAGCAACAGGGGTTCAAACTGCTTCACCACCGCAAGGTAGAGGAGGACCGCCACGATGGTCCACATCACGACCATTTGCCAGTGCAATTGCGCGAAGCCGGTTGACCGGAGAACGTCGAGAAGGGAATCCATGGATCGTCTGGTTCGGGGTTATTCGATGGTCAGGAGGGCTTGTCCTTCCTCCACGGAATCACCCGCGGTCACATGGACTTGCTTGACCGTGCCGGCGCTGTTGGCGCTGACAATAGTGTTCATCTTCATGGCCTCGAGGGTCAGAACCTGTTGCCCGGCTTCCACCTGGGCGCCCACGGGAACATCAATGGAGACAACTTTACCGGCCAGGGGACTCGGGACTGCCCCGCCGCCCGTGGCTACGGGAGCCGGCCTCGGGGCCGGGGGAGCTGCCACCGCCGCTGCGCCACTGGCGCGGGACGGGCGAGCCGGGGCCGCCGTCACCGATGCGGAGGAAGTCCCAGCCTCGTCGTCAAGGATCTCGGCTACCACCTCGTAGGTGTTGTCATTCAATGTGATACGGAATCGTTTCTTCATTGTAGGAAATTCGTTAAAAGGTGACTGACACTCAAATTCAGCGGATCCGCCTGGAGGAAAAATGCTCCCGGCGGCCCTCACGGTTCCAATCCGTTTTTCGGCCGCGCCGGATCGAGACAATGCGCGAGCGGCGACCGACGATGCTGGCAACGCAGGCCGCAATGACCGCTACTTCCTCCTGGGTCGGCCCATCCGCGTCCATCGGGAGCACTGGTTCAGCCCCTTGGCCCCGGGCGTAGAAGTGACCCAGGGTTGCCGTCAGCAGCCAGAGGATGGTCAGGGCCAGAAGGACCACCACGAACCCGATGATGTGTTCCAGTGAATTGATGAATGGACTGGATGCTAAAGTGAGCATTCGTACCCTTCTAGGGATTATTCAGATAAATTAAAGAGGAATATTCCCGTGTTTCTTGGGCGGACGGGTTTCCCGCTTGGAGAGCAGCGTCCGCAGCCCGAGGGAGACGCTTCCCTTTGTGGCGCTGGGCTCGATCACGTCGGTGATCAGGGCATTGGCCGCCGCCTGGTAGGGTGAGGCAAACTCATCACGGTAGGATTCGATCAGTTCGGCCCGCTTGGCATCCGGATCCTCCGCCGCCGTGATCTCCTTGCCGAACACGATGTTGACGGCCCCATCGGCGCCCATGACAGCGATTTCCGCCGTTGGCCAGGCAAAGACGAGGTCCGCCCCCAGGTCCGAACTGCACATGGCCAGGTAGGCTCCACCATAGGCCTTGCGCATGATGACGGTGATCTTCGGCACCGTGGCGGCCGCGTAGGCGAAGAGCATCTTGGCCCCGTGGCGGATGATCCCGCCCCGTTCCTGGGCCAGTCCCGGGAAGAATCCGGGGACGTCCACCAGGGTGACCAGCGGAATCGAGTAAATGTTGCATACGCGGACAAAGCGGGCCCCCTTGTCGGAGGCATCGATGTCAAGGCAACCCGCCTTGACCTTGGGCTGGTTGGCCACGATGCCCACCACGGCCCCGTCGATCCGGGCAAACCCGGTAACCAGGTTGGGGGCGAAGTCCGGCATGATCTCGAAAAAGGTGTCCTTGTCGGCCAAGGTTTCGATGACCTGGTGCACATCAAAGGCCGTCTTCGGGTCCGCCGGGATGATCTTGTTGAATTTTTCGATCGGATCCAGGCTGAGCGATTCCGTCAGGCTGTGCGGGGCATCGTCGATGTTGTTCTCCGGCAGGTAGGAAAGGAGGGTCTGGGCCAGCTTGATGGCATGGCGGTCGTCCTCGGCGATCATGTGGATGTTGCCGCTGACGCTGGCGTGAGCATCGGCGGTGGCAAACTGCTCCAGCTTGGCCTTCTCGCCCGTTGCCGCCTGGATCACCTGCGGACCGCAGATGAACATGTTGGCGTTTTCCCGGGTCATGATCAGGAAGTCGGTCAGGGCAGGGGAGTAGGCAGCTCCGCCGGCACAGGGGCCGGCGATGATCGCCACCTGCGGAACCAGTCCCGAACACTGTACGTTGCGGAAGAAAATCTGCCCGTATCCGGAGAGAGAATCCACTCCTTCCTGAATGCGCGCACCGCCGGAATCATTGACTCCGACGATGGGGATACCCGCCTTGATGGCGTAATCCATCAGGTTGCAGACTTTCTTGGCATGGATCCGGCCGAGGGCTCCGCCTCCGACCGTGAAGTCGTGGGCGTAGGCCGCAACCGGGCGACCGTCCACGTAGCCGGTCCCGGTGACCACACCGTCCCCCGGCATCTTCCGCTTCTCCATTCCGAAGCTTTTACAGGAATGCTGGGCGTGCATCCCGAATTCCTGGAAAGTGTTTTCGTCGAACAGATTCAGAAGGCGTTCCCGTGCCGACAGCAGGCCTTTTTCCTGGCGTTTCTTCATCTTGTCGGCGCCGCCCCCGTTGTTGGCCTCCTCGCGGCGCTTCTCCAAGTCCTTGAGCAATTTCTTGTCTATGGGCATCGTTCTTCCCTCTTGCTTAGTTTTCCTTGTTGGCGCAGAACTCCGTCAGTACCCCATGGGTCGACTTCGGGTGGAGGAAAGCCACCAGCTTGCCCGCGGCCCCCTCAAAGGGTACCTCGTGGATCAGGCGGGCTCCTGAGTCGGCGGCCTGCTTGAGCTGGCCCTCGATGTCGTCCGTACGGAAGGCGATGTGGTGGATGCCTTCACCGTTCTTCTCGATGAATTTCGCAATCGGGCTCTCCGGATCCGTCGCTTCCAGCAGCTCGATGTGCACCTCGCCGCAATGGAAAAAGGCTGTCTTTACCTTCTGGGAGGCCACTTCTTCGGTCATCTCGCAGTGCAGGCCCAGTGTTTGCTCGTAGTAGCGAATCCCTTCTTCCAGGGATTTTACCGCTATGCCAATATGGTCGATCTGTTGTATCATCTTTTATTCCGGGTTATGGGTTCTTTTTTTAAGAGGTTTAGTCCTCCCGCGACAAGAATAAAATTAAAATTACTTAACGAAAAATCTTGTAGGATTAGAATTATTAATCATCTTGGTCTCATCCAATGCTGGGGAAATCCTGGAATTGGAGCACCATTGCTAAACGACAATTGAACCACAGTCACGATGGACGCTAAAGAAACGAATCAACTACTGAGCGAATTTCCTGCCCAAACCTACGAGGAGTGGAAGGAAGCTGCAGTCGCGTTGCTCAAGGGCAGGTCCTTTGAGAAGACATTGATTACACCGACCTACGAAGGCTTCGACCTGCAACCGATCTACACCCGGGAGGTACTGGATGGGCTGGACCATGTCTCGGAGCTGCCGGGGCAGGGAAGCCGGGTCCGGGGATCACGGCTGGACGGATACCTTTCCGCCGGATGGGCCATATCGCAGGAGCTGACCGGTCCGAGTCCGGAAGAGGCCAACGCCAAGGCCGTGGCGGCCGGCGCCAAAGGCCAGACCGAGTTGAATTTCCGCCTCGACGAGACCAGCCGCAAGGGGCTGAACGCCGACGCCCCGGGGAAAAACCGGGTGGGGGTGAGCGGAGTCTCGCTGGGCACGGTTGCTGACCTGAAGGCCCTGCTCAAGGACCTGGATCCGGCCCGCTATTCATTTTTCCTGCAGAGTCGGCAGGCCACCCCGGGGGTGTACGCGCTCCTGATGGCGGCCGTGCGTGACCTTGGGATCAAGGCCGCGGACCTGAAGGGCTGCCTCGGCATGGATCCCGCCGGATCCCTGGCCAAGACCGGGACCGCCACGGCGGCCATCGACGAGGTCCTGGACATGGTGGCTGCGCTCATGCAGCACGCCATTGAGACTGCCCCCCACCTGAAGCTGCTGGATATCCAGGGCCATCCCTACCACGATGGCGGGGCCAGTTCGGCCCAGGAAATGGCGGCGGTCCTTGCGGCGGCGGTCTTTTACCTGAGGGAACTGCCTGCCCGCGGGATTGCCCTCGAGGACGTGGTGGCACGGATGCGGTTGTCCGTTTCCATCGGCGGCAACTACTTCATTGAAATCGCCAAGCTGCGGGCCTTGCGCCTGCTTTGGAGCCGTATCATGGATGCCTTCGAGGTGCCTGAAGAGGCCCGGGCAGTCCATATCCACGCCCGCACCGGGATGTGGAACAAGACGGTGTTTGATCCCTACGTCAACATGCTACGGACGACCACCGAGGCCTTTTCCGCGGTCGTGGGCGGATGCGACAGTCTCCATGTCGGTCCCTTCGACGAGGTCGTCCGGGAAGGGAACGAGTTTTCCCGACGGATTGCCTACAATACCCACACCATCCTGGCCGAGGAGTGCGACATGCGCCGGGTCATTGATCCGGCTGGCGGTTCATGGGCGGTCGAGTCCCTGACCGACCAGATGGCCGCTTCCGCGTGGAAAATCTTCCAGGAGATCGAATCGGCCGGCGGGATTATCGCCATGCTGGAATCCGGTGCCCTGCAGGACAGGGTGGAAGCCGTCCGCAAGGAGAAAGCGATGAACATCCAGCGCCGTAAGGACGTGATCGTCGGTACCAACGCTTATCCGAATGCGACCGAGGAGCTGCTCAAGCCCGCCGACATCGACTATGCGGCCGCTGCCGAAAAGCGTTCGGTTTGCCTGAGGGAGTGGAAAAACAAGCGCGACAACGCCACCTATTTCACCGCCATCGAGAAAATCCGCGATGTCTCCGGAGCGGCCAAGATCGAGGCCATGATCAGGGCATCCCTGGCGGGGGCCACCCTGGCCGAGCTACAGGCTTCAGCCGGGCTGGGTACCCTGCTGGAGAAAGCCAGGCCCATCGCCACCAACCGGGCCGCATCCGAGATCGAGGGAATGAGGCTGGCCGCCGCGAAACTGGTCAACGAGGGCACTCCCCCCGTGATCCACCAGCTCAACATGGGCCCGTCGAGCAGATACCGTATCCGGGCCGACTGGACGAGCGCGTTCTTCCAGGTCGGGGGGCTCCAGGTCCTCAATGAGGACGACTACGAGGGCGTTGACGCAGCCGTTGCTGCCCTTGCCGGAAGTGGGGCCAGGGTGGCTGTCATTACCTCCGATGACGAGGCCTACGCCGCGACGGTGGAGCCGCTGGCCATGGCCATCAAGGCGGCCGACAGCGAGATATTGGTCTATGTGGCCGGTGCCCCCGGAGAGAACGAGACCTCTTGGGCGGCTGCCGGCGTTGATGGATACGTCAATGTGCGGGTCAACAACTACGAGCTCAACCGGAAGCTGCTCGAGCAGCTCGGGGCCAGGATCTAATCCCTGTTTGAACTTTAACTTGTCAGTAAAAAATGACGACAACACCTGATTTCACGAAAATGGATTACCGGCCGAAGAGCCGGGAGCAGGGCTACGCCGACTGGAAGGCGGAGCTGGAGAAGAAAACCGGCAAGCGGGCCGAGGACTACGTCTGGGACACGATGGAACAAATCCCGGTGAAGCCGCTTTTCACCTCCGAGGATTACGAGGGCATGGAGCATCTCGGCTATCAGGCGGGCATTGCCCCCTTCCTGCGCGGGCCCTATGCCACCATGTACGTTTTTCGTCCCTGGACGGTGCGGCAGTACGCCGGCTTCTCAACAGCCGAGGAGTCCAACGCCTTTTACCGGAGGAACCTCGCCGCAGGCCAGAAGGGCCTCTCGGTGGCCTTTGACCTGGCGACCCACCGTGGATACGATAGTGATCATCCACGGGTGGTCGGCGACGTCGGCAAGGCCGGTGTAGCGATTGACTCGATACTCGATATGCGGGTTCTCTTTGATAAGATCCCGCTGGACAAGGTGTCGGTCTCCATGACCATGAACGGGGCGGTGCTCCCGGTGATGGCCTTCTACATCGTGGCCGCCCTCGAGCAGGGCGCGAAGATGGAGGACCTCGCCGGCACCATCCAGAACGACATTCTCAAGGAATACATGGTGCGGAACACCTATATTTATCCGCCCATTCCGAGCATGAAAGTCATCGCCGACATCTTCGAATTCACTTCGAGGAACATGCCGAAGTTCAACTCCATCTCCATCTCCGGATACCACATGCAGGAAGCCGGTGCCACCGCCGACCTGGAGATGGCCTACACTCTCGCCGACGGGCTGGAGTATATTCGCACGGGAATTGACGCCGGGATCGACATTGACGCCTTTGCTCCCCGCCTGAGCTTCTTCTGGGCCCAGGGGAAGAACTACTTCATGGAAGTGGCCAAGATGCGGGCGGCCCGTCTCCTCTGGTCGAAGATCGTCAAGCAGTTCAGCCCGAAGAACCCCAAATCGCTGGCCCTTCGGACGCATTCGCAGACCAGTGGATGGAGCCTCACCGAGCAGGATCCTTTCAATAACGTGTCCCGGACCTGTATCGAGGCCATGGCTGCCTCCCTCGGGCACACCCAGAGCCTGCACACCAACGCCCTCGACGAGGCCATCGCCCTGCCGACGGACTTCTCAGCCCGGATCGCCCGCAATACCCAGCTCTTTCTGCAGGATGAGACGGGGATCTGCAAAATCATCGATCCGTGGGGTGGCAGCTACTATGTCGAGGCATTGACCCACGCTCTCAAGGAACGCGCATGGGCCCACATCCAGGAGGTCGAGGAGCTGGGCGGGATGGCCAAGGCCATCGAGACCGGACTGCCGAAGATGCGGATCGAGGAAGCGGCAGCGCGGCGGCAGGCACGGATCGACAGCGGTCGCGAGACCATCGTCGGGGTCAACAAGGATCGTCTGGCCAAGGAGGATCCGCTGGATATTCTCGACGTCGACAACAGCGCGGTCCGCGAGTCGCAGCTACGCCGCCTGAAGGAATTGAAGGACAAACGGGACGAGGCGGCCTGTCGCCAGGCACTTGAACGTCTGACCAAGGCGGCTACCGGGGAGATCAAGGAGAACCTCCTGCAACTGGCGGTCGAGGCCACTCAGGCCAAGGCTTCCCTCGGCGAGATTTCCGATGCCCTGGAGAAAGTATATGGTCGCCATCAGGCGGTAATTCGTTCGATTAGTGGCGTGTACAGTAGCGAATACGGAGACAAGGACCGGGTGGAGAAAATCCGCGGACGGACCGACGCTTTTGCCGAAAAGGAAGGCCGCCGTCCGCGGATCATGGTTGCCAAGATGGGTCAGGACGGTCACGACCGCGGTGCCAAGGTTGTGGCCACCGCCTACGCTGACCTGGGATTCGACGTGGACATCGGGGCGCTCTTCCAGACCCCGGAGGAAACGGCAGCTCAAGCTGTCGAAAACGATGTCCACATTGTCGCCATGAGCTCGCTCGCTGGCGGTCACAAGACGCTGCTGCCGAAGCTGGTGGCCGCATTGAAGGAACAGGGCCGCGAGGATATCCTGGTGGTTGCCGGCGGGGTTATCCCTGCCCAGGACTATGATGAGCTGTACGCCAAGGGCGCCGCCGCCATCTTCGGTCCCGGAACGGTCATCACCGAGTCGGCGCGGAAGCTGCTGGAGATCCTCGAGCAACAGCACGAAGCCTGATTCCCTTCCCCGGTAAGGATTTTGCGGTCCCGTCTCCCCCTGTGGGGACGGGACCTGTCTGTCCCCGGGATTTGAGATAAGGGTTGAGCTTGGCATCGTGATTGAGAATAGTTGCGGAATGACGGACAAACGGAAGTTGCCGGAGTGGGCACCCCCCGAAGGCGGTGAGGGATTTACTTCCCATGTCATGAAAGGTGTGGAAGGCGGTCATGAGGGAATGCCCGGAATCGGCCCCAAGGGCAGTCCCGGCATGCCCGCGAAACGCCGGCGAATTTCGGTCGATGAACTGGCCGATGGAATCCGCTCGGGTAACCGGTCCATGCTGGCCCGGTCCATCACCCTTGTGGAGAGCAACTCCGTCCACCACCAGGAGGAGTCCCAGCAACTGCTGGACTCGTTGATGGACCTGACCGGGAAATCTCTCCGGATCGGCATCACCGGGGTGCCCGGGGCGGGCAAGTCGACGACGATCGACACCTTCGGGAACATGCTCTGCGAGCAGGGTCACAAGGTGGCCGTGCTGGCGGTGGATCCGTCCTCGTCGGTGACCCGGGGAAGTATCCTCGGTGACAAGACCCGCATGGAAAAGCTGATACAACAGCCCAACGCATTCATCCGTCCCTCGCCGACCGGGGGTTGCCTCGGGGGAGTGGCCCGCAAAAGCCGGGAAACCCTCCTCCTGTGCGAGGCGTTCGGATTCGATGTCATCCTGATGGAGACCGTCGGGGTGGGGCAAAGCGAGGTGACCGTCCGCTCAATGGTCGATTTCTTTCTCCTGATCCTGATCTCAGGTGCGGGGGACGAGCTTCAGGGCATCAAGAAGGGTGTCATTGAGCTGGCTGACGCCATCGTGGTCAACAAGGCGGACGGGGACAATATCTCTCGGGCCAGGATGGCCAAGGCGGAGTACAACCGGGTCCTCAGCTTTCTCAATCCCTTCACCGAGGGCTGGAAAACCAAGGCCTGCATCGCCTCCGCCCGGACCGGGATGGGAATCCCGGAAATCTGGGAGATGATCTGCAAGTTCCGCCAGGTCACCACTGCCAGTGGTGTCTTTGAGCGCCGGCGCCAGGAGCAGAACCTTGATTGGATGCGCGGGCTGATCGACGAGGCTCTGCGGCGCCAGTTTTTCTCGGATGCAGGCATGCAGGAGAAACTGAACCGGATCACAGCCGCGGTGGCACAGGGACAGGTCCCGCCGGTCAAGGCGGTCGAGTCCCTTATGACGGATTGGATTCGTTGAGAATCCGCACCTCCCGTTGAGGGAAGGGGATGGCCACGCCGTTTTTCTTGAAGGCGTTGAAGACAGCCAGGTTGATCCGGTACTGCGTCTGGTAGTAGGTGTCGGTGCTGACCCGGTAGCGGTAACCAATGTTGACCGATGAATTGGCGAAGGCCCTCCACACCGACCTGCGGGGGCGGATCCTGGGCGACATTGGGGGCGTACTTCAGGCAGGCCTTGATTAGCTCGATGGTTTTTTCCGGGTTGGTCAGGGGGCCCTGGATGGCCAGGGTCAGACCGAAGGCGCCGGCACCTATGGCCGCCATCGGGGCTATGGTGATCCCGAATTTGGCCATCGCGATGACCAGGGCGAAAATGATGACCAGCAGCTTGGCCGGTCCGGTGAAGAGCTTATAAAGGGTGACATCCAGGTCCGTCCGGCTACACAGCTTGAAGGCAAGGCTACTCCTTATCTTGGCCAGGACGAGACCCAGGAGGAGGATGATGATGGCTCCCAGTACCTGGAACCCATAGCGAACCGCGAGGTCGATCACGGTGTTGTAAATGGTTTGTAGTTACCCGAGGTCTACAGTCATGCGGATGGTTTAAACAAATCCGGACCCGGTTGCCAACACCGGAACGTCATTACTTCAACTCGACAAAACGGGGGCCAGCCAGCGGCGCAGTTCTCCGACCGGTTGCCCCTTCGAGCGGGCGTAGGCGGAGAGTTGGTCCTCGCCGATCCGGTTGATGCGGAAGTACCGCGCCTCCGGGTGGGCGAAGTAGAGCCCGCAGACCGATCCCCCCGGATGCATGGCGAAGTTCTCGGTCAGCTTGATGCCGGTATTGGACTCCGCCTGCAAGAGGTCGAAAAGGACCCGCTTTTCGGTGTGGTCCGGTATGGAAGGATAGCCGATGGCCGGTCGGATTCCCCGGTACTTCTCGGCAATGAGATCCTCGTTGGAGAGGTTCTCATTGATCCCGTAGGACCATTGCCTGCGGACCTCCTTGTGCAGCCACTCGGCGAAGGCCTCGGCAACGCGGTCGCCTATGGCCTTGACCAGAATCGAGGTGTAGTCGTCGTGGCGCTCCTCGTGGGACCGGGCGATTTCCTCCACCTCCCTGCCGGAAGTTACGGCGAATCCGCCCATGTAGTCGATCCGTCCACTTTCGAAAGGAGCGACAAAATCACTACAGCACAGGTAGGGGGTGCTTGTTCCGGCGTCCTTGGTCTGCTGCTGCCGGAGGAAATTGAACCTCGAGACAACCGTGGACCGGTCGGTGTCGCTGTAGAGCTCGACCATCTGGCCCCTTGAGTTGGCCGGCCAGAGCCCGAAGGCGGCCTTTGGCTGGAGGGAACCGTCGGCGACCAGCTTGTCCAGCATTCGACGCCCATCCTCGTAGAGCCGGGTTGCTTCCTCCCCGAACTTCGGGTGCTCGAGGATGGCGGGGAAAACCCCGTGAAGTCCCCATGTCCAGAAGAACGGCGACCAGTCGATACAGGGAACCAAAGTCTCCAGTGAAAGAGAGTCGAGCACCTGCAAGCCGGTCTTTTCCGGGACCGGGATATCCATGCTGGACCAGTCGTAGACGGGGCCCTTGGCGGTGGCTTCCTCTAGGGTCAGCAGGGGAGCGGCGTTCTGGTTCTTTTTCTCGTAGTTGCGGCGCTGCTTCTCGTTGTTCTCCTCGGCCTCCCGGGCGGCTTCCTCCCGGGTCTCCGGACTGAGCAGGCGCGAAGCGACCCCGACCACGCGGGAGGCGTCGGGCACGTGCACCACCGGTCCCTTGTACTCGGGATTGATCTTCACCCCGGTGTGCGCCTTGGATGTGGTGGCGCCTCCGATCAGTAACGGAATTTCGATACCCGCCTCGGCAAACTGGCGCGCGTTGTGGACCATCTCGTCCAGCGAGGGGGTGATCAACCCGCTCAGCCCGACGATGTCGGCGTCCACCTCGCGGATTTTCTCGATGATCCTTTCGACGGGGACCATCACCCCGAGGTCATGGACGGTGTAGTTGTTGCAGGCCAGAACAACGCCGACGATATTCTTGCCGATGTCGTGAACGTCGCCCTTGACCGTTGCCAGGACGATGTTGCCGGCCGACTCCCCCGCGTTGTCCTTTTCCATGAAAGGAGTAAGCAATGCCACCGAACGCTTCATCACCCGGGCGCTCTTGACCACTTGGGGCAGGAACATTTTCCCTTCCCCGAAGAGATCGCCGACGATGCGCATGCCGTCCATCAGGGGTCCCTCGATGACATCGATCGGGCGCGGGTAGGCGAGGCGGGCCTCCTCGGTGTCCTCTTCCACGAACTCCACCAGGCCGTGCCGGATGGCATAGGCCAGGCGATCCTGGACGGTGCCCTCTCTCCAGGCCAGCCGGTCGCTCTTGACCGCTTCTGATTTCTGGTCCTTGTAGCTTTCGGCAAGCTCGATCAGCTTGTCGGTGGCCTCCGGGCCACGGTTGAATATCACATCCTCGACCCGGTCACGGAGTTCCGGATCTATGTCCTCGTAGACCGCCAGCATCCCGGCGTTGACGATCCCCATGTCGAGCCCGGCCTGGATGGCATGGTAGAGGAAAACACTGTGCATGGCCTCCCGGACGGTGTTGTTGCCCCGGAAGGAGAAGGAAATGTTGGACACCCCTCCGCTGACCCGGGCATGCGGGCAGAGCTGCTTGATCTGGCGGGTGGCCTCGATGAAATTCAGCGCATAGTCGTTATGCTCCTCCATCCCGGTGGCGACCGTGAGGATGTTCGGGTCAAAAATGATATCCGCGGGATTGAATCCGGCTTTCTTGGTCAGCAGGTCGTAGGCCCGCTTGCAGATGCGGACCTTGTCCTCGGTGGAGGTTGCCTGTCCTTTTTCGTCGAAGGCCATCACCACCACTGCGGCCCCGTAGCGGCGGATCAGACCGGCTTGGCGGAGAAACTCCTTTTCGCCCTCCTTGAGGCTGATCGAGTTGACCACACCCTTGCCCTGGATGCATTTCAGGCCCGTCTCAATGACCGACCACTTGGAGGAGTCGACCATTATCGGGATAGTGGAGATGTCCGGTTCCGCGGCCAGCAGGTTGAGGAAATTCTTCATGCAGGCCTCCGAATCCAGGAGCCCCTCGTCGAAATTGATGTCGATCATGTTGGCCCCGCTCTCGACCTGTTGACGGGCGATTTCCAGCGCCTCATCCAGGTTGTTCTCGCGAATGAGCTTGCGGAACCGGGGTGAGCCCATGACGTTGGTCCGCTCACCGACCACGAAGAAGGGTGCTTTTTCGCCCTCGATCTTTGCCGGCAGCAGGCCGCTGTAGCGCGAGGCCACCTTGATTGCGGGTATTTTCCTGGGCGTGCGCCCGCTCATCCGCCGGGCAATCTCCCGGATGTGGTCCGGGGTGGATCCGCAACAGCCTCCGACAATATTGAGCCAGCCCTTGGAGGCGAATTCCTCCAGCACGGTGGCCATGTTGTCGGGTGTGTCATCGTATTCACCAAAGGCGTTGGGCAGGCCCGCGTTGGGGTAGCAGCTGATACCGGTGCCGGCGATGGTGGACAGCTCCTCGATATAGGGGGCCATTTCCTCCGCCCCAAGGGCGCAATTGATCCCCACTGCCAGCGGACGGGCGTGCTCGACGCTGTTCCAAAAGGCTTCCACCGTCTGCCCGCTCAGGGTGCGTCCGGAGGCATCGGTGACGGTCACCGAGAGCATCACCGGCCAGCGCTGGCCCCGGGCCTCGAAGAGATCCTCGAGTGCAAAGATGGCCGCCTTGGCGTTGAGGGTGTCGAAGATGGTCTCCACCAGGAAAATGTCGACTCCACCATCGGCCAGGCCCTCCGCCTGTTCGCGGTAGGCGCCTTTCAGGTCGTCAAAACTGACTGCCCGGAAAGCCGGGTTCTCGATATCCGGGGACAGGGAGGTCGTCCGGTTGGTGGGACCCATTCCTCCCGCGACGAAAAGGGGTTTTTCACCCTTGGACTCCTGCCAGTCCAAGATCGCCTTGCGGGCCAGTTCAGCGGCACTGCGGTTGATCTCGTAGACATCCTCTTCGAGGCCATAGTCCGCTTGGGAAATCCGGTTGGCGTTGAAGGTGTTGGTCTCGATGATGTCCGAGCCGGCATCAAGAAAGGCGGTGTGGATGTCGGCGATGATGTTGGGTGCCGTGAGGACAAGGAGGTCGTTGTTTCCCTTCAGGTCTTGCCCATGGGCCGCATAGCGCTCCCCGCGAAAGGCGGCCTCATCCAGATTGTGTTTCTGGATCTCCGTCCCCATCGCTCCGTCCAGGATGACGATCCGCTTCTTCAGCAATTCCCGTAGCCGAGTTTCCATCTTATTGAGAGTCATAAAATCATCATATCATGATAGGATGATTTGTTGTCAAGCATGCGGATGCTTGCCATGGATGAATCGGGATGTGAGAAGAACGGGATGCAACGAGGATTCGAGTTATTGAAGGGCGACGACCCGGTGGGACCACGGCTGGGGCGGCTGCACACGCTGCACGGGGTGATCGAGACCCCGATCTTCATGCCGGTGGGAACCCAGGGCACGGTCAAGGGACTGTTGCCGGAGCAGCTCCGTCAGGCGGGGGCCAAAATCATCCTTGGCAACACCTACCACCTGAACCTTCGCCCGACCTCCGAGTTGATCAGGGAAATGGGCGGCCTACATGAGTTCATGCGCTGGGACGGACCTATCCTGACCGACAGTGGGGGGTTCCAGGTCTTCAGTCTGGCCCAGCTGAGGAAAATCCGCGAGGACGGTATCCGTTTCCGGTCGCACCTGGACGGACGGGAGGTGGTCCTGACCCCGCAGCGGGTGATCGACATCCAGGCCAACCTGGGCTCCGACATCGCCATGGTGCTGGACGAGTGCCCGCCCGCGGAGGCGGACCGCACCGCCTGCGAGGCAGCAGTGGAGCGGACCTTACGCTGGGCCACAGAGGCTCGGTCCTATGCGGAGGACTGTGGATTCCTCGGGGCGGGGCATCATGTGTTCGGGATTGTCCAGGGATCCCGGCATGAGGACCTGCGCCGTTCCTGCGCCCAGGAACTGGTCGGAATGGATTTCCCCGGCTACGCCATTGGCGGGGTCAGCGTGGGCGAACCGGAGGAGGAGATCATGCCTCAGGTGCGCACCTGTACCGCCGTCCTGCCTCGGGAAAAACCCCGCTATGTCATGGGAGTGGGGACGCCGCCCCAGTTGCTTAAGATGATCGCCAGCGGGGCCGACATGTTCGACTGCGTCATGCCCACCCGCGAGGCCCGGCATGGAATCGCCTTTACCCCCAACGGGAAATTGAATCTTAAAAACAACCGTTTTCGTCAGGATTCGCTTCCCCTGATGGAGGAGTTTTCCGATATAAAAACAGGCCAGTTTTCACGGGCTTATATCAGGCATTTAATTAATTCCGGGGAAATGCTGGGCGGTGTTCTTTTAACTCTTCATAATGTCCGTTTTTATTTGGATTTAATGCGCCAGGCCCGTGAGCATATTGCCGCTGGCGATTACGAAACATGGCATCAAAAGTGGATTGAACGATACCAGGCCCGCGATATCGGGTAGATTTTCCTTTTATTAACAAGGTGAATTCTGTATGTAATTAACTATCCATTAAAAATTGTTATTACCTATGAAAAATACCAAGTTAAGTGAACTGAAGGAGCTGGAAAAACTGGCCACGAAAATTGCCAAAAAAAAGGCTAAACTTGAACAGCAACTGGCTGCCGACAAAGAGCAGGCGAAGTGGTACGACGAGATGCTGAAGGAGTCCGGGTTCAAGAGCCCGCGGGCACTTCTCAAGGCGATGATGGAGCACTTTGGCATCCGGACTGTTTCCCTCGTCAAGGCCAAGGGCAATCGCGGGCCGGGTCGGCCCCCGAAGGCTGCCGCCAAGGCACCCGCTACAAAGCGCAAGCGGACCAAGGTGACCCCCAAACTGCGAGACGAGGTCAAGGCCACGGTCAAGGCCGGTTTGTCCAAGAATGCCGCCTCCAGGAAGTTCGGTATCAGCTACGTGGTGATCAAGAAGATCGTCGACGGGGGCTACGACAAGCTTTAGCCCTTGGGCTCAATCGATTTCAGACCCCCCCGGACCCGTTCCGGGTGGGTTTTTTATATCCGGGCCAGTGACCCGAAAGAGGTGCTTCTTTCAGTTGCCATCTAGATCCGGAGCCTTCAACTTCTCCCTTTCCTCATGATTTCCAAGTTGTTTAAGAAATTCTCCGGTGGCCAGTACCGGCGGTTCCTGAAGAAGGCGCAGCCGATCATTGACCGCATCAACCAGCTGGAGCTGGAATACCAGCAACTGAGCGATGACAGGCTGCGGGCCAAGACCGAAGAGTTCAGGGCCCGCCTGGCAAATGGCGAAGCCCTGGACGACCTGTTGCCCGAGGCCTATGCGGTGGTCAAGAACGCGGCCCGGCGTCTGTGCGGTCAAACCATCGAGTACGTGGGGACCACCGACACATGGAACATGGTCCATTACGATGTCCAGTTGATCGGGGGCATCGCCCTGCACCAGAAGACCATTGCCGAAATGGCCACCGGTGAGGGCAAGACCCTCGTGGCCACCCTTCCGCTGTACCTCAATGCCCTGACCGGGCGGGGGGCCCAGTTGGTCACGGTCAATGAATACCTGGCCCAGCGTGACGCGGAGTGGATGGGACACCTGTATAAGTTTCTCGGTCTGACGGTGGGGGTCATCAAGGGCGGTCACCAGCAGAACAACGATGAGAAGCGGGAGATGTACAACTGCGACATCACCTACGGGACGGCCAGCGAGTTTGGATTTGATTACCTGCGTGACAACGGGATGGCCATGAGCCGGGAATCCCAGGTCCAGAAGGACCACTTCTTCTGCATTGTCGACGAGGTCGATTCCATCCTCATCGATGAGGCCCGGACCCCGCTGATCATTTCCGGCCCGGTGGCCGATGATTCATCCGCTCCCTTCCTCAGCCACAGGCCGATGGTCGAGCGGCTGGTCAAGGAGCAGACCCGGCTCTGCAACCGTTTGGTCAACTCAGCCAGGACGGTGATGCAGGATCCGGAGGCGGACCATTCGGGGGCCCTCTACGAGATGCTCCAGGTCAAGCTGGGCATGCCCAAGAACAAGATCCTGATGCGCCTGCTCGAGGAAGGCCGGATCCGCAAGGAATTTGACGCCTATGAGCTGGAAATGGGGGCGGACTACAATAAGAAGCAGATGTACGCTCTCAAGGAGGAGCTGTACTTCACGCTCGATGAGAAGTCCCGCAGCAGCGACCTGACCGAAAAGGGGCGCAATATGCTCCACCCGGACAACCCGGATGCCTTCGTCCTGCCGGATCTGCCGACCCGCTACATGGAAATCGACAATCAGGCCGGGCTCGACGATCAGGCCAAGGCCAAGAAAAAGGCCGAGGCACAGAGCGAATTTGAAAAGACCAGCGAGGAAATCCACGTCCTCAGCCAGTTGCTCCGGGCCTACAGCATGTACGAACGGGATGTTGAGTACGTGGTCCAGGAGGGCAAGGTCATGATCGTGGACGAGAACACGGGCCGTGTCATGCCGGGCCGTCGCTGGTCCGATGGCCTGCACCAGGCCGTGGAGGCCAAGGAAGGGGTCCAGATTGAAAAGGAGTCCAAGACCTACGCCACCATCACCCTGCAGAACTACTTCCGCCTCTATGAGAAGCTGGCCGGGATGACGGGCACGGCTGAGACTGAGGCCAATGAGTTCAAGGATATCTACGGGATGAGCGTCATGGTCATCCCGACCAACAAGCCGAATATCCGCGATGATGAGAACGATATCATTTTCAAGACCCGCCGGGAAAAGTACAACGCGGTGATCGAGGAGATCGAGGCGGCCCACAACCGTGGGCAACCCTGCCTGGTGGGCACCGTCTCGGTGGACGCCTCGGAAGTTCTCAGCCGGATGCTACGCCGGGCCAAGATTCCCCACAGCGTGCTCAACGCCAAGTACCACGCCCAGGAGGCCGAGATCGTGGCCCGGGCTGGTCAGCGCGGGGCGGTGACCATTGCCACCAACATGGCTGGCCGTGGCACCGACATCAAGCTGGGCTCGGGAATCGATGATCTGGGCGGATTGTACGTCCTCGGAACCGAGCGCCACACTTCCCGCCGGATCGACCGTCAGTTGCGGGGCCGTTGCGCCCGTCAGGGCGACCCCGGCAAGAGCCGTTTCTTCCTCTCCCTTGAAGATGAATTGATGCGCCTCTACAGCCAGGGCAGCGCCGGCAAGCTGCTGGAAAGTTCCTTTGAGGAAGGGCAGCCGCTGGAGCACCGCTGGCTGAACACCATGATCGAGCGGGCCCAGAAGACCGTCGAGCAGCATCACTACTCAATCCGTAAACGCCTCCTGCAATACGACGACGTCGGTTCCAAGCAGCGCGAGGTGATCTACGGGCTGCGTCATGACGCGATTCACGCGGACCACCCGCGGGAGCTGGTCTTTGAGCTGATCCAGGAGGAACTGGACGAACGGGCCAGCGAGAACGGGATCATCGGAGCCAAGCAGGGTGCCGATGAGGACACCCTCAAGGAATTCGCCACCTGGGCGATGCAGACCTTCCCGATCCGCCTGCGGATGAATGAGATTCCGGGCATGGAAGGGGAGGCGATCGTCGATCTGATCATGAAGGAGATCCGTGAGGCCTACAAAGTGAAGGAGGCCGCTGAGGATCCGGAGGCCCTGCTGAGGCTGGAACGGATGGTCCTGATCAGCAACATTGACCGTCACTACCAGAATCACCTGACCGAGATGGAGGACCTGCGCCAGAGCGTCGGCCTGCGGTCCTATGGTCAGAAGGATCCGTTGGTGGAGTACAAGAGCGAGGCCTTTACCTATTTCAATGAGATGATGAACTCTGTCCGCCTGGATGTCTGCTCGGGTATTTTCCGCAGCGTGACCAACGCTCAGGCCTTTGAATCGATCGTCGCCCGTCTGCGTCAGCAGGCCCGGGAATTGGGTCCCACCGACCCGGACGGTGACCAAGGCGCGGCTCCCCGGCAACCGGGAGTCGGTGGACGCGACATCCAGTTGCCCAAGGTGAAGCGGGCCCCGGTCCGGATCGACAATGAGCCCGGCCGCAACGAGATGGTGATCATACAACGGGGTCCCGAAAAGCAGGAGATGAAGTGGAAGAAAGCGGAACGACTGGTCAAGGAGGAGGGCTGGCAGCTCGTGGGCAAGGCCTGATTGCCTTTCTCGTTAGTGCCGCGCTCTACGCGATAGCCTTCCCCCCCTTCAATCTTCCGGAGGCAGCTTATGTCTTCGCGGTGCCCCTTATCATCTGGGGACTGTTTGGCCAGCGGACCAAGGGGGAGGGGATTGTGCTGCTGGCCTGTGGATGGGGGGCCTGGCTGGTCCTGATTCTCTGGCTGAGGAACTGCACCAATTCCCTGGAAATACCCTTTAAAAACGGACTGGGCTGGCTGATCACTCTGGCCCTTTCCTTTGTCCTGGCCCTCTTCTGGTGGTCGTGGAGTATCCTTGCCCTTGTGGTGGTCCGCCGGGTCCGTGAGGGGACCTTGCCGGCCCGGCTCTCGGTTTTGCTGGGAATGGCGGCCTTGTGGGTGGTTCTTGAATGGATGAGGGGCATCGTCCTGACCGGATTTCCATGGCTCCCCCTTTCGGCCAGCCAATGGCAGCGGCCCCTGTTGCTGCAGATTGCCTCCCTGACCGGTGGCTACGGGATTTCCTTCGTTCTGGTTGCCTTCAATTTCGGACTTGGGTTCTACCTCCACACCCTGTGGAGGAACCGCCGGGCCGGGTGGCTGAAACGGCTTTCACCGGAATTCTACCTTGCCCTGGCGCTATTGTTCGCGTCCATCGGGTTCGGGCTGCACAGCTCGGGCGCCGGCATCCGGGGCCGCACGGAGGGCCCCCGGCTGGGGTTTGTCCAGCCCAACGTCGAGGTGATGCAGAAGTGGGATCCCGGTCGGGTACGGGAAAACCTCGACACCCTGAAGGACCTGACCACCTACGCGGGGTACCTGGGTGCGGATCTGGTCCTGTGGCCGGAAGCGCCGACGCCCCTGCCCCTGAAGGGCAACGCTTCCATGCAACAGTGGGTCGACGGATTGTCGGCGGAGCTGGGACTGCCCATCCTGGCCGGCAATGTTGCCCGGGAGGGCTCCCTTGATGATCCGGACCGGCGCTGGTACAATGCCGTCTTTGTCATCGATCCGGAAACCGGGACCAATCTCGACGATTATTATGCCAAGCGGCACCTGGTCCCGTTCGGGGAGTATGTCCCCCTTTCCAGATGGATTCCATTCGTGGACAAGTTTGTCCCCATTGAGGCCAGCTTTTTCGAGGGAACGGATGCCCGGACCCTGCGTTGGGAAGGTGAGCGGGCCCGCTTTGGCCGGGTCGGCAACCTCGTCTGCTACGAGGATATTTTTCCTTCGCTGGCCCGGGCCAATGTCCTTGCCGGAGCGGACTGGCACTACGTGGCCACTAACAACGCCTGGTTTGGCGAGGAGGCCGGTGCATGGCAGCATGCCGCCCATTCCGTTCTCCGCGCAGTGGAAACACGCCGCCCCGTGGTTCGCTGCGGCAATGCCGGCTGGAGCGGCTGGATCGACGAGTTCGGTCATATTCGGCACACCATGGTCGATGAATCAGGATCCATCTACTTCCAAGGGGTCGAGGCGGTTCCCTTTCATCGCAATACCTGGTGGATCGGACGGGACAGCCTCTACGTTCAATACGGGGACTGGTTTGTCGGGGCCTGCGGGGCCCTGTTGCTCATTGCCCTGGCAGTGGGACGCGCGGGCATGAGGCGCACTGCCTAGGTTTCGCTGGGGATGACGCTGAGGTCGACGGCAATGTTGGCCGGGGGCTGCGGCTCGTCGAGATCGATCCAGTCGCGGACAATGCGCAGGCCTTCCCGAAGCGGAATATCCAGTTTCGGACGCTCCAGAAGGATGTCGGGATCAACTTCCACCAGCTTGGTGAAGAACACCGGCATATTCGCCAGCATGGAGGCTTCGTCCAGATCGTCCCCAAGGACGGCGGTGAAGGGATCCATGACGTTGAAATCAGCTCCGCGGTCCTTGTTCTTGAACCGGGTCAGGATCTCAGTGGCCTGGTTCTCAGAGACTTCCCTTCCGGTGACTTCGCTGAGGACAACCGCCAGTTCCTCCACTTCGTCGAGGGCCTTGTCGTAATCAAAATATTCGACCCAGATCTCGTGGATCTTATCCTCCGGTCCGGCTTGGTAATAGAACACTTTTTGGTAGAACCGGTTGGCCCGTTGCACACCCCCCGGCAGGGGAGTGGACGCCAGTTTCTTCTGGTGGGATTGCTCCTTTTCCTTGGTCAGTTCAAGTTTGACCGACTTGACCTCGTAAACCAGTTCCTTGCTCAGCTTGTTCCTTTTTTCCTCAAACAGGTCGCGCATGGTCTCGACTTCCTCCTTGTCAAGGCGGCGCTCCTCAAAGTTCAGGGATACCATCTTACGATCGTGCCGCTGCTTGTAGTAGTCGATGCTTTCGTTAAGATAGGCGAACTCCTCCAGATTGTCCTGGCGAAGCAGGGATTTTTCATGGAGCTGTTGGATGAGGGAGTTGTTAACGAGGGCAAAGTCCGGGTTGTTGCGCTCAGGCAACTGGTAGACAATGGGGCTGATGTGATCCCATGAGAGGGCGTTGTCGAGGTCGGCCTCACCGTCCATCAGGAACATGTTGGCCGATGGCAGGGAAATGTCGGAAAGCACGCCCCGGTTCTGGGTGGAGTCACCGTTGGGAAGGTAGAATTGCTGGATGGTGATCTTGACCGTGCCGACCTCAAGAGCCGAGGAAAAGGGAACAGTCCGCATGGTGCTGCGCAGGTCGATGGGGGCCTGGACAGTACCTTTGCCATGTGTTGACTCGTCACCGACCACGATGGCCCGGCCAAGGCTCTGCAGGGCACCGGCGACAATCTCGCTGGCGGATGCGCTGGAGCGTGAAACAAGAACCACCAGGGGGCCGTCCCAGGCCACGTCGACATCGCGGTCCCAGTCCTCCTCGACCTGTCCGTCGAAGCTGCGCTTCATGACAACCGGTCCCTTGGAGATGAAGAGCCCGGTCAGCTTGACGGCTTCGTCGAGCCGTCCACCACCGTTGTTGCGCAGGTCAAGGACGAGGCCTTCGATGTTTTCCTGCTTCAGCTTCTGGATCAGTTCCTCGACATCCCGGGAAGTGCTCAGGTTGCCTTCCCCGAAGGCGCCTTCACCATAAAATGAGGGCAGGTCAATGACCCCGATTTTCATTGGTTCACCATTGGAACCGGGGATTTCGTAGAGGTCCGCGTCGGCCAGGTTGGCGGTTAGCTCGACCTTTTCGCGGACGAGGGTGATGACCTTACGCTTGGCAGAGTGGGCGGGAATCACCGTCAGGCGTACTTCGGTCTCTGCTTCACCACGGATCATCTGGACGATTTTCCGCAGTTTCATGCCCACCACATCGACAGGGGAGGTTTCGCCCTGGGCAACGGCGACGATCTTGTCCCCTGGATGGAGGGTTCCGGTCATTTCGGCCGGGCCACCGGGAATCAGGCGCTCAATGACGCAGTATCCGTCGATGTCCCTCAGTTGGGCACCGATCCCGACCAGGGCGTTGCTGATCTGGATGTCAAATTCCTGGGCCGAGTCCCATGAGAAGAAATTGCTGTGTGGATCGTACAGCTGTGCCAGCGAGGTGATGAAAGTTTCCTGGACGTTGTGGATCTCAATTTCGCTCATGAACTTGCCCATCCGCTCATAGCGGCGGGTGATGGTCTCAAGGGCGCGCTCCAGGGGTTCGTCCTCGAGCAGTTCCATGATCAATTCATTGGTCAGGCGATTATCCCAGACCACGTCGGCTTCCCCGGCCGTGGACGGCCAGGGGGCTTCCTCCCGGTCGGCGAGATAGCTCTGGTCCGAATCCAGGACGAAAGGTTCCTCGAGGCGGTTGGCAATCCACTCCAGCCGGCTCTCGACCCGCTCCATGTAGACATTGAAGATCTCGAATGCCGGGTAAAGGTCGCCGACATAGAGGTAGGATGGCTTGAGGGTCCCGGAGAAACGCTCAACGAGGAAATCGACGTCTTCCTGGAGGAAAAAGATCCGTGATCCGTCGAGGTCCTTCATGTACTGCGTGAGCAGTTCGACGGGGTCGATGTCGGAAAAGCTCTTCTGCTTGTAATGGTAACGCTGGATGAGGTCGATGGCGTACACGGTCTCCTTTTTCAGCCGGTCCCGTTCACGCTTTTCGAGGACCAGGGGGCCGGAATAGATGGAGGACGCGGTGAAGCAGAGCAGCAGACTGAGGGCAAGGGCACGTATCATGAGATATAAATAAAGGTCAGAAAGTCTTTGTAATGCAAGCGATTAGCCAAGATTGAGGGGTGGGGCCGGGCCCGGATGGAAGGTGGGCGACCGCCCCCATGAGGGCGTTTCAGAAGTTTTGACCGATTGTGGGGCAGTTTGTTCAGGATTTCAGGCAAATCATTCGGCGTGGGGCGGATTTAACCACTTTTTATCGAAATCCTGATCGGATTGGATGAAATCGGCGGGCTGCAGATAAGAGGGGAGCAAAGCGCTGTATTCGAGCTGGGCAAACCGGCGGCCGTGAAGGAGGACCCGGGCGGATTGTCCGGGGGAACGGACGAGGCGGCCCAGAGCCTGGCTGACCTTGCGGATGCCGGGAATAAGGTAGACAGACCGGAAGGCCATGTCCCGGGTGCCGGAGGCGCGGCCTTCGCGGGCCCGCTGAACGCTGTTGACCTCCGGGAGAGCCGGACTGACCACGATGGCCTGGCCCACCTTTCCACCAAGGGTGTCGATCCCTTCGCTGAAGCGGCTCCCCAGGACCAGCAGGAGGATATCCTGGAACATCAGCGCGGACTCCAGGAAGTCTGTCTGTTCCTCCAAGGGAAGATCTCCCGGCTGGAGGACGCAGCGCAGGGCAGGATAGTTGAAGCGGAGCCGCTCCAGCACTTTTTCCGCATAGAGGTAGCTGGGGAAGAATGCCACCGTGCAGCCCTTCCCGGTCAGGGCGGTTTCGCCGATGGCAGAGGCGGTTGTTCCCAGATGCTGGTCCCTCTGGCGGTAGCGGGTGTCGACCCGGGTGTCGACCATGACCTCAAAGGCGCTCTCCAGCCAGGGCGCCCGCCCGACCACGGAAGCGCTCCGGCGGTTTCCAGCCAAGCCGGTTTCCGCGAGGAAACTGTCCCATGGCTGAAGGGTTGCCGACATCAGGACGGTCTGGAAGTAGTTCCCGATGACCGGGCTGATGACGGCGGAGGCATCGAGGCAGGCCAGCTGAATCCGGCCCTTTTTCTGGGAGTAGGCCACCATTGGAAGGTGGGGATGGTCCCAGGTCTCGAGGAGGTTGCGGAGATTCCAGAGCCAGTCCATGCTTTCTGCGGAAAGTTCGTCCTCGAGGAAAACCACCTCCTGGAGCCCTGTCCGGATTTCCCTCAGAAGCCCGAGCAGGTCGCCCTCGGTTGCCGGATCGAGGGCCTCGGCGGGGGGCTGCCGCTTGATGGTGGAGAGCAACTGGTCCACCAGACGGACCATCTTGCCGGGGTAGTGGGCGAAATGAATCTCCGAGAGCAGCTGACGCACCTGTTCCTCCTCGAGGACGAAGGAATGGCTGGCGGCGACCCGGTCGGGCAGGTTGTGCGCCTCATCGATGACCAGAAAGGTCCGGGCCGGATCAAAGGTCGGTACCGACTCGATCACTTGTGAGACAGTCGGATCAAAAAGGTAATTAAAGTCAGCTATCCAGATATCGGCATAAGGCAGAAGCATCCGTGAGATGGCCCACGGGGGTATTCCGAACTGCTGTCCGAGGGCTTTCAGGTCATCAGGACCATGAATGCCCTCCTCCAGCAGGGCCGGGGCCGACAAGCCCGAGTCCCTCCATGCGGCGGCGATCTCCTGATAGGACAGGGTGGCTTCGATGCCCGGGGCAAGGGCGAGGTCCTTGCGGCTGCGGAGGGCGTGAATGGCCAGTTGGTGACCTTCCTGACGGAAGGCCTCCAGTTGTTTCAGGAGGGGGCCATGGCCGGTGTTTTTGCCTGTCAGGAGAAGAATCCGGTCGACATCGCCGGCGGCCAGTTGCCGCAGTCCCTGTTCGAGGGCAATGCCGGTCTTGCCGAATCCGGTCGGGGCCTCGAAGAGGGCCACCGTCGCCGACTCAAGGGCCACACCCAGGTCGTGTCTGGCCTCCGGTTGGCCTGGCCGCCACTCGGGGAAGGGAAGCGGTACCTCGTAGTTGCGCAGGCGCCCGAAATGGTTCTGACGTTCCTCGAGGACGGATATGACCTGCTGGAGGTGCGCATGAAGGCGGTCCAGATCCTCCTCCCCGAGCACCACGGTCTGGGTTATGCCGGTCTGGATTTCCAGGAAAACCAGCTCCGTGACGGGAAACTCCCCATTCCTGCCCAGCAGGAAGGCGTAGATCATGGCCTGGTGAAAGTAGTGGGGATAGGCCTGCCTCAGTTCATCCTCCGCCGCGGGCAGGGACCGGGAGGTGGTCTTGATTTCCCTGAGGACGGGATCCTCGCCCGGACGGAACTGGTCGATTCGTCCCCGCAGCTCAAACATCCAGCCACCTTGGCTCAGGCTTCCCGCGACGGATTCCTCGAAGACCCAGCCTGGCTCGCCGGCAGCCCGATCGCGCAGGACCTGATGCCAGTGGGACCCGATCTCCATCCGCCAGCGTCCGGCCCGGTCATCGGCCACGGCCATGAGGGAAAAGCGGGACAACTCCCCTACGGAGAGCTTCAGGTTGCGGCTATGCCAGTCCCACTGCATCGCTCTCTAACATCCAGTTCCGTATCCCAGCGTAAAGCGAATTTGGGACCAGCGTTGCATTCCACCCGGTTATAGATAGGATTCGGGTATGAAAACTCGAACACTTCTCTCCCTGCTGGCTGGGTATTTCCTTTCCTCGATCATTGCCCCCGGACACTGCCAGGTGCCCTGCGGGATTTACGCTGACGAGGTGGTCTTCGGCGAGTTGGCCACGGATGTTGCCACCATCCGCAAGGCAATGACGGAAATCAACACCCTGGCGGCCCCCGACAATGGCAACCCGAACCAGCTGGTCCGGTGGGTCAACAACAAGGAGGCTCATGCCGGAAATATCCAGGCCACAATTGCCTCCTATTTCCTCGCCCAGAGGATCAAGATGGGGCTCAAGGACGACCAGCCCGAGCGCTATGCCCGGCTGCTGGAACTGGCCCACCGGGTCACCGTTCTGGCCATGAAATGCAAGCAGGGAACGGACTCCGCCCAGGCCGATGCACTGGAGGAGGCCCTTGGGGAATTCAGGGCGGCCTACGAGGGTTGACCGGGCTTTCCGGTTGCTCTCGGGGGTAATTTGCGTTAGGTTCGCTTCATCGTGCTCGGCGCAACCATATCCGATCTTCATCTGTTTAGTCACCATTCCCGGACGAGCCTTTATTTTGACGGGATTGAGCGGACTGCGAGGACCGCGGGGATCTTTGTCCTGAACGGGGATATCTTTGACTTCAAATGGTCCGAGCACGGGGTGTTCAGCCGCTCCGTGACCGCGGCCGAGCACTTCCTCGAGCGCCTGCTGGAGGTGCATCCGGAATGCCGATTCGTTGTCCTGCTGGGAAACCACGATGCGGTTCCGCCCTACATCGAGGCCCTGGATATCCTGCAGGAGAAGCATCCCAATTTCGAGTGGCACGAATTTACCTACCGGGTTGCGGACCGGGTCTTCCTGCACGGTGACGCCATCCACGCCGGCAGCAACAACGAGGCGGTCCGCCGGTTCCGGAGCAAGTTCCAGCGTCCGGTCAACGGCCACCCGTTACAGCGGATGGCCCACTCCGCGTTCCACCGTTCGCACGTCTCATGGATGGCTTTCAAGATGCTCCCCAAGCGCATACTGGCGACCCGATTGCTGGCCTATCTTGAGAACGAGAACTGGCTCAATGGCAACAGGGTCCGGCACGTCCATTTCGGGCACACCCACAGCCCCTTCGACGACTTCAAGTACGGTGGCTACTCCTTCCACAATACCGGGTCAGCCACCCATGGATCACGCCTCAACGTGGTCAAGTTTTACCTGCAATCGAGGCACTGATGGGATGGGGATACCACGGTCCGGATGACGGGGAGGAGTACGGTGACCGGCGACGCCTGATGGTGGCCCGGCACCTGGTCTCCCGGGGAATCAAGGACCCTGAGGTCCTGAAGGCAATGTCGCTGGTTCCGAGGGAAGCGTTTGTCCCCAACAGCCTGAAGGAGATGGCTTATGCGGACGGTCCCCTGCCGATTGGAGCGGAGCAGACCATTTCCCAGCCCTATGTGGTGGCGGCCATGAGTGAGGCCCTTTCCCTTGGGCCGCAGGCCCGGGTCCTTGAGATCGGGACCGGTTCCGGTTACCAGACGGCTGTCCTGGCTGCCATGGGCCTCACGGTCTACACCATTGAGCGGATTGATTCGCTGGGCCGGAAGGCTGCCGAGGTGCTGAGGGGCCTGGGGTTCCGGAATGTGCGGGCCCGGTGCGGGGACGGTACGCTCGGCTGGCCGGAGGAGGCACCATTCGACGGGATCATCGTTACCGCTGCGGCGGATCAACTTCCCATGCCCCTGGTGGATCAGCTGGGGGAGGGAGGCCGGCTGGTGATCCCGGTCGGAGTCTTCGACCAGGACCTGAGGGTGTACCAGAAAAACAAATACGGTGAGATTTCCTGCCGGAGCCTATTTCCGGTCCGGTTTGTGCCCTTGGTCGGTGGTGAAAGTTGAGGGTTGTCTTTTGGCGTGATTTCCCCCAGGTATTCAACTGTTCTCCTGTATCGAATAACCCACAACCAAGGGAAAGCTATGAAGAAATATGTAGTTGAAATGATAGGCACTTTCTTTCTTGTCCTGACAGTCGGGATGACGGCGGTTTACGCCCCCGGTGCCGGCGCAATGGCGCCTGTGGCCATCGGGGTCGTGCTGGCCGTGATGATCTATTCCGGCGGTCCCGTCAGTGGGGGTCACTACAATCCGGCGGTGACTGTCGGGGCCTGGTTGCGCGGGGCCTGCCCGGCGACGGACGTTGGTCCCTACATCGGTGCACAGGCGCTTGGCGCGGTCCTGGCGGCGCTGGTCGCGGGGTATATCGCCGGGGCTCCGGCGGTTCCGGTCAGCCTTGGAGCCGTCCCGGCCGTGTTGTTGGCGGAATTCCTGTTCACCTTTGCCCTGGTCTACACGGTGCTGTGCGTGGCCACCCGTAAATCGGTGGATGGGAACTCGTACTTCGGGCTGTCGATTGGCGGAACCGTGGTAGCGGGCGCCTATGCCGTCGGTGGAGTTACGGGGGGCGCCTTTAATCCCGCGGTTGCCCTCGGGCTGGTGGTGATGGGCGCTGTCGGCGTTGGCAGCATCTGGATGTACCTTGTCGCCTGTTTCCTTGGCGGTGGAGCGGCTGCGCTGGTCTACAAGGCGGTGGCCGATGACGAGGGCTGAGGAAGCTTCACACTTGTCATGATTTTCAGGGACGGCTTCGGCCGTCCCTTTTATTTTTCCACGAGCCGGAACCTGTGGGAATGATCCTTGAGCAGGGACAACTCCAGCCTGCAGGTGGGGTAATCCTCGAGGAAGCAGGACACATGGCCGGGCCACTCGACCGCGATCAGGAAAGGGGAGCGAAGAAATTCGCCGATGGTCAGGGCGTCTAGTTCATGAGCGTCATGGAGCCGGTAGGCATCCATGTGGAGCAACTGGCGGTCCCCCTGGTAGATGGAGCAGATATTGTAGGTTGGGCTTGTAACGGCACAACCGATACCAAGTCCGCGGGCAATCCCCCTGACAAGGGTGGTCTTTCCGGTCCCAAGGTCCCCGCTCAAGGCAAGCGCCGAGTCCGGCGGCAGGGCCTGGGCCAGTTCGGCGCCGAGGGCCTCCGTCTCTTCCGGGGAACGGGTGATTATTCCCGACTTTAATTGTTCCAGCAGTCCCATGGTGGATTAGCCGGCCAGCCCCTCCGGGATAATCAGTATCCACAGGATGGAATTGAGATTAAAGAAGGCATGGAAGAAGATGGGGACCCGGATGCTGCCGGACATCTCGTAGGCCAGACCGAGGCAAATGCCAACCGCAACCAGTCCGGGAAGGCTCTGCACATTGCCGTGGATCATTCCAAAGAGGCCGCCACTGAGGACCAGAGCCAGGACCATCGGCATCTTCCCCTTGAAAAAGCGATAGACTCCCGCACGGAAAACAGTCTCCTCGACCACCGGGGCCATGACCACGGCAAGAAACAGGAGAGCGAAAAAGGTGAGCGGATTCTGGATCTCCTGAAGGATCAGGACCGCATCCTGCAGGGGCAGGTCAAGTTCCCATCCCCTTGACCGCAGGAACTCAAGGAGGACATTCCAGGCCAGGCTGACGCCGTAGACCACCGGCAGTGAGGCAAGAAAATAGAAGAGGCCCTGCAGCAGGCTCTGTCCAAGGGAAACAATTCTCGGGCTGATGGGGCCCTCGTTGGCGCTTCGGTGATAGAACCGGAAACGGAAAAACAGGTAGAGCATCCCCGCCTGGAGAAGGAACCCCCCAAGGACTGCGAGGTCCGGCCCGGGAAGGGAATCCTCGCCCATTAAGAGCGAGTAGAGGTGCATCAGCAGGGTCCCCGAGAGAACAAACCACAGGATCAGGGCGATGATGAATATTCCAAAATCGAGGTTGGAGAGGGGCCAGGCGGTAACGGGGCTGCGGCTCAGTCGGTGGGTCTTGCGGACCTTGTTCAGGAGGATGATGGAAGAGATGATACTGCCCGCGAGAAGCACGCATATGTAGGCCACTACACCGGGATGACCCCGCAGCCATGCTTCAGTTTCAGCCGGGCTCATCAATCGAGGATGCAGTTGCCGTCCCAGACCGTCTTGCCGTCGACGATTGTCCGGTGAATCCTGCCCCGGAGGGACATTCCGTTCCACGGGCAGTTGGTGGACTTGCCGGAGAACCGGGCCGGGTCGACGGTCCATTCCTCGTCCGGATCGAAAATGGTGATGTCGGCGGCGGCCCCAACTGAGAGGGTGCCCGCGTTCAGGTTGAGGATTTCCGCCGGCTTGTGGGTCATCCGGGCCAACAGGAAGGAAAGGTCGCATTTTCCGGAGTGGACGAGGATCTCCAAACCGGCCGCCAAGGCGGTCTCCATCCCGATGATCCCGAAGGGCGCGTTGTCGAACTCGCAGTCCTTTTCGTCGGCCGTGTGCGGGGCGTGGTCGGTGGCGATGATATCGAGACTGCCATCAAGGACGCCCTGGATAATGGCCTGCCGGTCCTCCTCGGTTCGCAGGGGAGGGTTCATCTTGAAAAGGGTGTTGTAATCCTTGCAGGCCTCGTCGGTGAAAAAGAGGTGGTGAGGGGTTGCCTCGCCGGTGACGCGAATGCCCCGCCGCTTGGCCCGGCGGATGATGTCGACTCCGTAGGCGGAGCTGACGTGCTGCATGTGGATGTGGGCATCAAACTGGCGTGAAAGGACAACGTTGCGGCCGATGATCAGGTCCTCGGCGGCGGCGGGCCAGCCCTTGAGACCCAGCTTGAGGGACCAGTATCCCTCGTTCATGACCGATCCCTGGGTCATGCTGGCGTCCTGGCAGTGGTCCATCACCGGCAGGTCGAACATGCGGGCATATTCGACAGCGCGCCGCATGATCTCGTTATTTTGGACACAGAGGCCGTCATCAGTGACAGCGACCACGCCTTCGCGCTTGAGGGAGCCCATGGGCGCCAGGCGCTCGCCGGCCATGCCGACCGTCAGGCAACCGGTCGGGTAGACCTTGACCACGGCGTTGCGTGTAATGGAATCGTTGATACGGCGGATGGTGCCCGGATTGTCGCCCACCGGATTGGTATTGGGCATGCAGACAATGGTGGTGAATCCGCCCGCGGCAGCAGCCCGGGTGCCGCTGGCGATATCCTCCTTGTGGGTCTGGCCCGGCTCACGGAGGTGGACGTGTATGTCAACAAGGCCCGGCGACACCACCTTGCCCCCGGCATCGATGACCTCGGCGGAGGACTTTTCCTCCCCGGTAAGGGACTCGACAATGACACCGTCGCGGGCAAAGAGGTCGCCCACGGCATCGCGGCTGTTGGCGGGATCAATGACCCGGCCGTTCTTTATCCAGAGAATACTGCTCATTTGGAAAGATCCTTTATTTTGCCGCAGGCGTGCAGGCAGAGGTAGATGACCGCCATCCGGTTAAAGACGCCGTTGGCGACCTGCTCGAGGATGACCGAGCGCTCGCCGTCAGCGAGGCTGGAGTCCAGTTCGACGCCCCTGTTGACCGGGCCCGGGTGCATGATGATGGCACCGTCCTTGAGCCAGCGGGCCCGTTCCTGGTTGAGCCCGTACATGCTCTTGTATTCGCCGATGCTGGGGAAATGGGTGGATGTCTGCCGCTCGTGCTGGATTCGCAGCAGCATGACGGCGTCGGCATCCGCGAGAGCGGACTTCAGGTTGAGATCGACCGTGACCCCCAGCTTGGTGAATTCCTCCGGGACAAGGGTGGCCGGTCCGGACAAGGTGACCTCCGCCCCCAGTTTCTGGAGGGCGTAGATGTTGGAGCGGGCCACCCGGCTGAAAAGGATGTCGCCAAGGATGGTGACCTTTTTTCCTTCGAGGGAACCGCCGAACTTCTCCTTCATGGTGAAGGTGTCCAGCAGGGCCTGGGTGGGATGGGCATGGGCCCCGTCACCGGCGTTGATGACCGGCACCTTGAGGATGTTGCTCAGGTAGTAGGCCGAACCGGCGGCGCTGTGGCGGATGATGACCACGTCGGACTGCAAGGCCTCGACTACCTGGGCAGTGTCCCGGAGGGATTCTCCCTTGACCAGGCTGGAGGCGGCCTTCTCGACCAGGGTGACGTCCGCCCCGAGCCGTTTGGCGGCTATTTCAAAGGCGATCCGGGTCCGGGTACTGGGCTCGATGAAGAGATTGAGGACGTTGATTCCTCGAATGCAGGGAAGGGCGGCCGGGTTGGTTGCGAGGATCTGCTTGAACTGCGCGGCCAACTGGTGGATGGTATCAATTTCCTCCCGGCTTAACGGTTCAATATCGATCAGGTCCTTGCGTGTCCACTTTGCGACGAGGTCTTTCATAAGTCTGGTTGAAGCATCGGGGGAATGGGAAAGGCACTTGTTCCTGCGAAGTCTTGCAGGATGAAAACTGATGATGCAACCATTAAGACCAATGTTGCCATTTTGGAAGTATGATCTACGGTGCGGCCATGGGAAGTGAGACAGGAGGTACGCCCGGTGAGGCAAATCCGCCCTTTGGCCAACTGGTCATCTCGACGCTGTACCGGCTCGGGGTGGGGCACTTCATCGTTTCCCCGGGATCCCGGTCGACGCCCCTGACCCTTGCTGTCGCCGGACTCCCTGCCGGGAGTCACAGCGTGGTGCTGGACGAGCGCTCGGCGGCCTTTGAGGCCCTTGGCCGGATCAAGGCCACGGGACAACCCGTCGCGGTGGTCTGCACCTCCGGCAGCGCCGGGGCCCACTACTATCCGGCGGTGATTGAGGCCCGCGAGTCCAGTCTGCCACTGGTTGTACTGACGGCTGACCGTCCCCCGGAGCTGCGGCATTGCCATGCTGGACAGACCATCGACCAGTTGAAACTATTCGGTACCTATCCTCTCTTTCATGCCGAGTTGCCCCTGCCGGAAACCGGAACACTGCTGCTTCGGCAAGTCCGCGAGATCTGTCGCTGCGCAGTGGAATCGGCTCTTGGCAGCCCGTCGGGCCCGGTCCACCTGAACTGCCCTTTCCGGGAACCCTTTTCGCCCTCTGAAGGAACGGTCCCCGACCTGGATCCGGCTCTGCTGGATGGCCTGTCGCCGGTGAGACCCGTGCAGGCGGAACCGGACCTTGTGCCCCGGTTGCCGGAGCGGACCTTGGTCCTTGCAGGTCCACGACCCGGCCACGACGCCCCCGATGAGCTGGAGGCCGTGCTCGAGCTCGGCCGGAGGTGCGGATTCCCCATCCTTGCGGACGGGTGCAATCCCCTTCGCTACAGGGGGGATGCTGCACCCGTTGTTGTCCACTACGACCGCATCGCCCGCGACGACGCCCTGTGGGAGGAACTGCGTCCGCAGGCGGTGGTGCTCTGGGGAGAGCCACCCACCAGCAAGCTCCTGCGGCAACGCCTGGCCGACCTTGACTTGCCCGGATACCTTGTCAGCGCGGGCCAGCGGAATCTCAATCCGGTCCACGGTTTCATTGCCTGGGCGGGTTCTTCCATGGCGCGGTTCCTTGAGCGGTGCGAGGGCGTTCCGAGTGCCTACGGGCAGGAATGGCTCCGGGCGGATGAGCGTATGGAAGCTACCCTGATTTCCGTGCTTGGCCGGGATCATGAATTTTTCGAAGGGGACGTGCACCGGTTCCTTTCCGGAACGCTGCCCCCCGGGGCCCCTGTTTTTTATGCCAGCAGCCTGGCTATCCGGGATGCCGAATGGTTCATGCCCAAATCCTCCTCGGGATTGCGGCCTTACTGCCAACGGGGAGCCAACGGCATCGACGGGACCCTGTCACTGGCCCGGGGCATGGCCAATGCACTTGGCGAGCCCGCCTGGCTGGTAACAGGCGACCTCGCTTTCCTGCATGACAAAAACGGCCTCGAAGGGCGCTTTGTCGATGGAGCGGGCCTCTTCGTGGTCCTGATCAACAACAGCGGCGGCGGGATCTTTGAGTTTCTTCCGGTGGCCGGCCAAGGGGAAGCCTTTGAAACTTTCTTCGCCACTCCCCAGGGGGTGGATATCAAGCAACTGGTGCGGGCCCACGGGGGGACGCATGCGGCCTGCAGTGATCTGGACGGTCTGGGCGAGGCTCTCAGGAGTTGGAACGGAAGCGGGCTGGTTGTGGCCGAATTGCATGTTGACCGCAAACTGAGCAAGGTCCTCCATCGGAAACACCTGGTGTTGGATTTAACCTCGGAGGAATGACTTTATGAACGTTGAGTGGAAAGCAGTTAAGGACTATTCAGATATCATCTACGAGAAGTGGAACAGTATCGCCAAGGTAACAATCAACCGGCCGCATCGTCGCAACGCCTTTACCCCGGACACCGTGGACGAGTTGCTGGACGCCTTTCATGACGCGGCCAACGATACCGGGACCGGGGTGGTCCTCCTGACCGGGGCGGGTCCGCATACGGACGGCAAGTACGCCTTTTGTTCCGGGGGCGACCAGAAGATCCGCGGTGAGCAGAAGGGCGGCTATGTCGGCAAGGACGGGGTTCCGCGCCTCAACGTGCTGGAGCTGCAGCGGCTTATCCGCAGCATGCCCAAGCCGGTCATTGCCCTGGTGGCGGGCTACGCCATCGGGGGCGGACACGTCCTGCATGTCATCTGCGACCTGACCATTGCGGCGGACAACGCCGTCTTTGGTCAGACTGGTCCCCGTGTCGGCAGCTTTGACGGCGGCTTCGGGAGCAGCTACCTGGCCCGGATTGTCGGGCAGAAGAAAGCCCGCGAAATCTGGTACCTCTGTCGCCAGTATTCTGCCGAGGAGGCCGAGAAGATGGGCCTGGTCAACAAGGTGGTACCGGTCGATGAGCTGGAAAAAGAGGGTGTGGCATGGGCTCTCGATATTCTCGAAAAGAGCCCCCTGGCGATCCGTTGCCTGAAGAGCGCCTTCAATGCGGATGTCGATGGACAGGCCGGCCTGCAGGAGCTTTCCGGGAACGCAACCCTGCTTTACTACCTGACCGAGGAAGGCGAGGAAGGTCACCGGGCCTACGTTGAGAAACGCAAGCCGGACTTTGGCAAGTATCCCTGGCTGCCGTGATGGCTCATCCAGGCATCCCTGCCCGGGAATGGCGGTTGCCGACTATTCCTCGTTAGCTGTGCGGACGACGTCGATTGACCGTTCAGGCTTGCCGGAGAAGGATATTCCAACCCCGTAGCTGTCCTGGATGAAGGACGGGAAGGCCAGCCGGATGACATCCTTTGAGCCGTCGATCCAGGTAATGAAAATCCGGTCGCTTTCGAGGCGCCATTTACCGGGGTCGGTTCCTCCGGCCCCATCACGGGCGGGGTGGCGGTAGGCATTTCCCCATCCTTCGATGGAGATATATTCCTTGATGCCAGTCGGTTCAACGGGGGTCCAGGTGCCGCGGATGTCGACCACGGTCAGGCGGTTGAAGTTGCCGGCCTCGAAATAGCGCTCGGCCTCGCTGGCGATGACCTTGACCGCTTTCACGACATTGCGCGGTTTGCGGTCCAGCCCGTCCTTGGCCTTGTAGGATCCGAAGGAATGGCCGCTGCCGGACTGGAAAATGACATCCTTGCTATTATTGGGCCAGGTGATGACCGCCCGGCCGTCCTCGATCTGCCATGAGCCCCGGACGCCTTGGTCGCCCTCCCAGTCACGCAAGGCCACCATGGCATCGCCGTTGCGGGAAAGCTGCAGGTAGAAATTGGGTTCTCCGCCACCGATTCCGAAAATCCCGGTGGACTGGTCGACCTGCCAGTAGCCGACAAAGGGGCTGTTGACCGGAATGGCGGGCCGCTTGCCAAGTTCCTTTTGCTGTTCACGCTCCGGGGGCGGGCCTTCGCCCTTGACGGTCAGGCTGCCCGGGATCCGGGAATCAACGCGGACCCCGCGGATTGTCAGGGCGGGTTCACCCAGCAGGGACTGGCCGGCATTGTAGGTCAGCCGCTCAATGGCGTTGTCGCCCAGCATGTTGTAGACATCCAGATGGCCGGCTTCCCAGTTCACCGTGAGGGAATTGTCGCGGCGCTCCCATGAGCCCTTCTCGATGGCCCGAGTCGCGGTCCCGGCCCAGAAGCAGGAGACGCGTCCCCCGCGTTTGACGATCAGGATGCAGGTGTCCCCCGCTGGTTCCTGGAATTGCCAGAACCCGTAAAAGGGACCGGGGTCCAGTTTTTCGGGCCCGCCGTCATCCGCGCAGACCGGTCCGGCTAGGAGGATTGAAAGCGGAATGAGGAGGAGGAAATTGTGTATGGAACGCATGCTAGGTGAAGAGGTGATAGGGAATAGTGTGTCCAGTGAGGGGGCCCGGTCAATGGTTTAGGTCTCTTCCCAGACCGGAAAAGTTCAAAATTGAGTGGCTGACCTCGCCGGCGGCGATGGCCTCGCGGTCGGTTTTACGATGGGAGGGGATGGATTGGCCGTGGCGGAACCGGAACTCGTAACCGCTGTCGTTGTCCGGCTCAAAGAAGGCCATCCGCTCAAACCGGGCCGGGATGGTGCGAACCAGCGAATGGGGCCGGACCGGCCGGGACGGGTAGTTCAAATTGTGGACAACGGCGTCGCCCTCGCGGACCGGGGGGGTCTCACCATCCAGCTGACCCTCGATGATTCGACTCACCATTCCGGCGGCATGGGCTGCGCTCTCTTCCAGCAGGGCCTGCCATGTGTCCGGCAACCGGCCATGATTGTTGGCCACATCGAAGAAAATCTCATCGGGAATCTCCTGAGAGACCGCGATGGCCGGGAGTCCCCAGAAGGCGCCCTCGAGGGCCCCCGCGACCGTTCCGGAAGAGTAGATCAATTGGGTGGTGGTATTGTACCCGATGTTGATTCCCGAGACAACGGCATCAGGCAACTCCGGGAGCAGGTTTCCAATGGCGATATTGACGCAATCGGTGGGGGTGCCGTCGATGGTCCAGGCCCGCCATGGCAGTTCCGGATGGGATTCGACCGAGACTTTGCCGGTCCGCGAGACGGCCCGGCCGATCCAGCTTTGCTGCCGCTTTGGGGCCGCGATGCTGATCTCGAACTCACTGGTCAGGGCACGGGCAATGACGTGCATGAATCGAGATTCAATGCCATCGTCATTGGTAATCAGAATATGTTTTCTCATGGAGAAAGGGGTGCCCGAACACTGGACGAGCCCGATCTTCCCACTGAAGACCATCCACGGGAAAAATCAAGGTTGGGGGTGAGTGAAATTGGTATCCCTATTGAGGAGAGGCCTTCCTGATCCTCTCGTGCATGCGGGACTAGGGTCTGGGACATGCCCCACCAGTCCGCCACCCATGCTGTCTGCAGAAGGGCGATTTCCTTATAAGAAGGCATAAAAAAGCGCATTAGCGGGCGTTAATGGGCAGAATGGCTTGCCATGCTTTGGTATAGATTGTTCAAAATCCTCATCATGCCTAACAAGATTGGGGAAGCCGTCGCCGAGGGGAAGCGCAAGGAAATCGACCTCGAGATCAAGGATGCTCAGCTGATTTTTAATTCCACTTGGAATGAACTGGTGGATGAAATTGGTGAGGAAAACCTGGAATTTCCGCGGGAAATCTTCTGGTTAAACGGTGCCCCGGGTGCCGGTAAAGGGACTCAGACCCGGTTTATAATGGAGTACTGTGGACTGACGGCCCAACCGATTGTGGTCTCGGACCTCCTGAAAAGCCCGGAAGCCTGTCGTCTGAAGGATGCCGGGATGATGGTGGGGGATCGCGAGGTGACCTCCCTGCTGCTGCGCCAGTTGATGGACCCGACCAAGCGGACCGGTGTGGTGGTGGATGGTTTTCCCCGCACGAAGGTGCAGGTGGAGTGCTTGAAGCTCTTTTACCAAAAGCTCGGATCGTTGCGCTCAAAGTACCTCGGAACCCAGCATGAGGCGAGGTTCCATAAGCCCATTTTCCACATTGTGGTTCTTTATGTCGACGAATCGGTCTCGGTGGAGCGGCAGCTGAAACGTGGCCGCAAGGTCCTCGAACTCAACAACGAGGCCCAGGCAACGGGAACCGGCGAGCTCATCGAGTTGAGGAAAACCGACCTTGATTTTAACGCGGCCCGCAACCGTTACCGGACCTTCAAGGAGATTACCTACGAGTCCCTGACCTCGCTGAGGCAGATCTTCCACTACCACTACATCAATGCGCAACGCAGCATCGAGGAGGTACAGCAGAGTATCGTTGAGGAGCTCAAGTACCAGAGCTCGCTGGAACTGGATCAGCGGACCAACGACTTACTGTCGCGGATCCCGGTGGCTTCCGACATTGTGGTCCATGCCCGCCAGCAGCTGGTCGAGCGCCTTGAGAGTTACACTCTGCACAATTCCGAACTGTTCGAGAGGGTGGTGAAATCGGTGGACGAGATGTTCATGCCGATCGTCCTGCGTCATGCCGTCTCTGGCCGGGCCTACGTCAATACGGAGGACGGGCTCTACGACGACCCGCGGGCCCTGGCCATTTTGATCGATATCTTTTCCGAACGCGGTTACCAGGCGGCAGTCAATCTTCGCCACGAGGAGGTTCCGGACCGGATTGACCTCGAGACGGGGAAGATCCACACCCGTCGCAAGAAGGTATTCCGCTTCAGTGTCCATTTCCAGGGATCGGTGATCCGGCGCGGGTAGCGGGTTGATTGAGCCCGGGGCTTGCCAAATTGATAACGCGGGAACAGATTGCCCGCATGGATTCACGCTATAACACTCTCGCGGACAACCTGGTCCGTCATTCCGTTTTCCTGAAGAAAGGGGAACATGTGCTCATCGACGCCTTCGATGTCCCGGACGACATGGTGGTGGCGCTGGTCCGGGCGGTCCGGGTCCGCAAGGGGGTTCCCCATGTGGCCCTGCACCATGCGCGGATCTCAAGGGAGTTGTTGCTCGGGGTGACCGAGGAACAGGTCCGCTTCCAGTCCAAGCACGAGTTGCGTCGGATGAAGGGGATCGACGCCTACATAGCCCTGCGCGGGGCCCACAACATCTTTGAGAACTCGGATGTGCCCAGCAAGCGCATGCAGTTGGCGATGAAGCATATGCGCTCGGTACAGAACCAGCGGGTGGCACACACCAAGTGGGTCGTCCTGCGCTGGCCGACCCCGGCCATGGCCCAGCAGTCGCTGACCAGCACCGAGTCCTTCGAGAATTTTTATTTCCGGGTCTGCTGCATGGACTATGCGCGGATGGTTCCCGGCCAGAAGGCCTTGAAGCGGTTGATGGACAAGACCGACCAGGTCCACATCAAGGGCCCGGGCACGGACCTCCGGTTTTCCATTGCCGGACTGGAGGCGGTGATGTGCCTCGGCAACCACAACATCCCCGACGGGGAGATCTTCACCGCGCCGGTCAAGGACAGCGTGGAAGGGGTTTTGACCTACAATGTTCCCTCGGTCTACCAAGGGGTCTCGTTCGACAATGTCCGCCTCGAATTTGAGAAGGGCAGGATCGTCGCCTCCAGTTGCACCGGCCAGAACCGGAAATTGAAATCCATTTTGGACAGCGACGCGGGAGCCCGCTACATCGGCGAGTTCGCCATCGGGTTCAATCCGCACATCCTCGACCCGATGCGGGACACGCTCTTCGACGAGAAGATCGCCGGCAGTTTCCATTTTACCCCCGGCCAGGCCTACGAGGGCGTAGCCGACAATGGGAACCGTTCGCAGGTCCACTGGGACATGGTCAACATCCAGCGCAAGGACTATGGCGGCGGGGAGATCTGGTTCGACGGCAAGCTGATCCGCAAGGACGGGATCTTTGTGCCCAAGTCGCTGCACAAACTCAACCCTGAGTACCTTCTGTCGGAGTAGGATATGCCCTACGAGCCACAAGAACCCCTGGACGAGTTCCTCCGGCGCCTGCCG
Source organism: Opitutales bacterium (assembly GCA_049451775.1). Lineage (GTDB taxonomy): Bacteria > Verrucomicrobiota > Verrucomicrobiia > Opitutales > Oceanipulchritudinaceae > Oceanipulchritudo. Next base: position 149,656 of record JBMTVW010000001.1, read on the forward strand.
AAAACGGAGACGCACCTGCACGTGGAGGGGGCCCTACCATGGCACCTTATCAACGATCTCCATCCGGAGCGCTTCCCGGAGCCGCCCGCGTCATGGAATGACGGCTACAAATTCCGTGATTTCGCCCATTTTGAGACGGAGTTGCTGGAGATGGCAGGGGTCTGGTTCACCTCCCCGGAGCGTTACCATGAGGCAGCCGGGATCATCTTCCGCCGCCTGCAGGAGGAGGAGAATGTCCATTACCTCGAAACCAGTTTTGCCTCCGGGGTGATTGAGCACTTCGGCCTCGACGGGCGGGCGGTGGCGGAAGCCATCAAGGCCGCCGCCCCCGACGGACTGACGGTACGGCTTTTTATGGGAATCCACCATGACGGCTACACGGCCCGGAGCTCGGGCTTTATTGAGGACAGCCTGCACTGGGAGGCCCTGGACGGGCTGGACCTGCACGGGACGGAGACGACCCCCCTTGAGCCATGGACGGCCGGCTTGTGGAAGCGGGCCCGGGCGGCGGGCAAGCAGACCAAGGCCCATGCCGGTGAGTTCGCCGGCCCGGAATTTGTCTGGCGGGTGGTGGACGAACTGGGCGTGACCCGGATCCAGCACGGGGTCCGTTCGATCGAGGATCCCCGGTTGGTGCGGCACCTCGTCGACGTGGGTGCGCTGCTGGACTTTTGCCCCATCAGCAATGTCAAACTGGACGTGGTTGCAAGGATGTCGGAGCACCCGGTACGGCAGTTGTTTGACGCGGGAATCATCTGCACCCTGAGCACCGACGACCCCGTTTCCTTCGGCAACCGACTCGGTGAGGAATACACCGCCCTGCACCAGGAGCTGGGATTCAGCATCCCTGAACTGGGCCGTATCGCGGCCAACGGATTCCGCCACTCGATCGACGGTGGCGCCGCCTTTTCCCCCCAGATCGAGGAAATCAACGCCCTGGTGAAGGAGTTTTCCTCCAAGGACTGAAACTATGAAGTCATCCGGGGAAGAGTCACTCCAGGTAGTCGTGCCGGAAGGGACCCGTCAGGACCGGGCCGACAAGATGCTGGCCCGGCTGCATCCCGAGCTGAGCCGGTCGCGGTGGCAGAAGCTTTTCCATGGCGGCCGGGTCTGGCGGGAGGACGAGGTCCTTTCACAGAAGAGCCGCCTGCGGGCAGGGGATTTAGTTGAATTTACGCTACCTGCTGTCCAGCCGCTAGAGATTCGCCCGGTGGCGATGGACCTGACGGTCCTCCATGAGGACGCTTCGATTCTGGTACTGGACAAGCCGCCGGGGCTGGTGGTCCATCCCGGCGCGGGAACCGGCGAGGACACCATGGTCCACGGGATCCTGCATCACTGTCGTGGCAGCCTGAGTGGCATCGGTGGCAAGGAGCGGCCGGGAATCGTCCACCGCCTCGACAAGGAAACCAGCGGCGTCATCATCGTGGCCAAGACGGATCCGGCTTTCCAGTCGCTGGCCGAGCAATTTTCCGGACGGAGCATCCGCAAGTACTATGCGGCGCTGGTTCGGGGAGTGCCATATTCGCTCGAAGGGAGCATCGATGCGGCAATTGGCCGCCACCCGGTGCACCGGACCCGGATGGCTTGCCGGGAGGACGGGCGTCACGCCCTGACGGATTACTCGGTCCAAGAATCATGGGGCCTGGCGGCGCTGTTGCGGGTCAGGATCCACACCGGGCGGACGCATCAGATCCGGGTCCACATGAAAAAGCTGGGGCATCCCCTGCTCGGTGACGCGCAGTACGGTTACAAGGCCTGCGAGGGGATACCGGATGTCCCACGGGTCATGCTGCACGCGGCCCGACTGGAGTTCGCGCATCCGGAAACCGGGAAGGCGATGGTGGTGGAGGCGCCTCTGCCGGCGGATTTCCGGGCGGTTATGGATCAATTGGGAAAGCTGGCGCAGGGGCCTGAAAGCCATTGACCGTTTGATCCCAATCGGTGAACCTGTGCGCATGAAGGCACGCGAATTGTACGACTGGCCGGAGAGCCTGCCCTTTATGGAGTATTTCGACATGGAGGCCAAGCCGTGGGAATGGCTTCCACAGATCAAGGTGGCGCTGGAGGCATTCGACTTTCCCCCCTCGGGGACACCAGCGGAGATACCGCCCGGAGTGAGCATCAAGGGACTCGTCTATCTGCATCCCAGTGTCAAGCTGCCCGCGTACTGCACCATTGAGGGGCCGGTCTGGATCGGGGAAGACGTGCAAATCCGCCCGGGTGCCTACATTCGGGGCAATGTCATCGTTGGAAAAGGATCGGTACTGGGCAACGCCTGCGAGTTCAAGAACTGCCTGTTGATGGAAGAGGTGGAAACCCCCCATTACAACTACGTGGGGGACAGTATCCTGGGGAACCGGGCCCACCTTGGGGCCGGGGCCATCTGCGCCAACCTGCGGCTGGCCCGCGACGAGGTGGTGATCCGCATGGAGGGCCACCGCTATCACACCGGCCTGCGCAAAGTCGGGGCCATGATGGGGGACGGTTCCGAGGCCGGATGCAACAGTGTTCTCCAGCCGGGCACGATTCTCGGGCGGCGGGCGGCGGTGATCAGCATGCCCTTCAACGGATACTTGCCGGCCAACAAGATCGCCATCCCGGAGAACAAATACCGGGTGCTTTCGCGCCCGGAATAGGCTGACCGGGTCCGCGGAGGCAATCCGGTCAGGCCGGATTGAGGAGGCGGATCACATGCTGGTGCAGGTCGGGGTGGCAGGCCACGAGGCCCTTGTCACCCTTTGGTTCACTGCCGTCCCAGCCCGTGGCGGTGGCACCGGCTCCCCGGAGGACCGGGAGCAGGGCGGCTATGTCCCACAGGTTGAGGATGGGATCCGTCATGATGTCCGCGCCACCGGAAACGAGGACCGTGTACCCGAAGCAATCGCCCCAGCTGCGGTACTGGCCGGTGGCCCCGAGGAGGGCGTTCCAGCCGCTGGCGCTGTGGTACCGCGGAGGGCTCTTGGGGTCGGTGGTCAGGAGGAAACACTCTTCGAGGGCCGGCGGGGTGCGCAGGGCGATCGGATGGTCGTTGCAGAGGCAGGACTCGTTGTTGCCGATGTAGAGTTTTCCCAGGGCGGAAAGGTGGATGGCTCCCCAGATGGGTTGTCCCAGGTGGCGCAGGCAGATAAGGGTCCCGAAGTGAGGGGAACCGGCGGCAAATGAACGGGTGCCGTCGATGGGATCCAGCACCCACGTGTACTCGGCACCGGGATTGGATTCACCGAATTCCTCGCCGATGATCCCGTGGTCGGGATACTCCATGCTGATCATTTCCCGCATTATCTCCTCGGCCTTGCGGTCGGCATAGGTGACGGGGGTGTCATCCTCCTTCCATTCCACCTTGAGGTTGGGATTGGAAAAGAGGGGATTGATGACTTTGGCGCTATCGCAGGCTAGCAGCTTGATGAAGGGGATGATGGAAAGCTCGTCGAGCATGATGCAAGGATGTGCCCATGGGTGGCGCAATGGCAATGACGATTTGACCGGTCCTAGGCCACGACCACCAGGTGGCGGCGGACCATGTCCTCCAGACGGGCGAAGGTGGCCTCGGCGAGGGACTGGTCCTCGGCTTCCGCCAGAAGACGGATTTTGGGTTCCGTCCCGGAGTAGCGGAGGAGGATCCGGCCAGCTTCTCCCAGCTCATTCTCCAGTCCGGACAATTCCGATTGCAGGCCATCGAGCGAATCAAGGGCCGGCTTTTCGGCCACGGGCAGGTTCTTTTTTATCTGTGGAAAGGGCTGAAAACTGGAGCTGAGGTCGGTCAGCGGTCGGCCGCTGCGGATCATCTCGTTGAGCACCAGCAGTGCGGCCAGCAGACCATCCCCGGTGGGGAGGTGGTCCATGGCGATGAAGTGCCCGCTGGATTCTCCACCGAGGACATAACCGTTCTCCCGCATGCAGTAAAAGACCTGACGATCCCCCACGCCGACGCGCTCGACCCGGACCCCCGACTGCCGAAGGCATTTCTCCAGCCCGAGGTTGCTCATCACAGTGGCGACAACGGTGTTTCCGGCCAGCTTGCCCTGCCGTGCCCATCCGGAACCGAGAATCGCCAGCACAGCGTCGCCGTCAACGACCTTGCCCTTGTTGTCGCAAAGGATGACCCGGTCACCATCTCCATCATGGGCAATTCCCAGGTCGGCTTTCCCCTCGAGAACAGCCTTGCAGATGACCTCGGGATGTTCGCTGCCGACATTCTTGTTGATGTTGGCTCCGTTGGGATGGCATCCATGAAGGATAAGCTGCGCGCCGAGCCTCTCGAGCAATTCCGGGGAAGTTCGGTGAGTGGCCCCGTTGGCGCAGTCGAGAACGATCCGCATCCCCATGAGGGCGTTCTGGGGCAGGAGGGAGCTGTAATAATCCAGATAGTGCCTCCGGGCCTCGAAATAGCGCACGGGCGGTGTCCGGTAAACATCCTCTAGGTCCTCGGGGATGGAATCGATGATGGCCTCGATGGCTTCCTCCTCCTCGAACCTGAGCTTGCAGCCTCCCGGTCCGAATAGCTTGATCCCGTTATCGGTGGCCGGGTTGTGGGAGGCGGTGATAACGATCCCCATGTCGAGATCGAGGATACGGCCGGCCACGGCGACCGCGGGGGTGGGGCAGACGCCGGCGTCGAAGATGCGCACGCCCTCCGTGTCGAGCCCGCGGGCAAGGGAAAGGAAGATCCCCGCACCGGAGCCCCGGGTGTCGCGACCGATGGCTACATGCCGGGAGGCGGACTTCGGTTCACGGTTCACCCAGCGGCCAACGGCCCGACCCAGCCGGTAGACAAAAACCGGGTCAAGCAGTGGACCAGTCACCCGGTCACGGATTCCATCGGTGCCAAAGTATTTCATTCGGCGGCTCCTGTTCCGGCGTAGAATTGACGTGCTCTCTGGAGCCAGTCGCGGAGCCCCCCCCCAAGGAGGATTTCCCGGGCAAGGGCGCAACCCTCGTTCAGGTTGGCCGCTCTCCCGGCCACCTGGAAGGCGACGGCGGCATTCAGTGTGAGGGTGTCGGCCAGACCCTGGCGCCCGTTGCCGTGCGTGATGGCTTCAAGCAGGGTCGCATTCTCCTCGGCGGTGCCGCCCTGCAGATCCCTTACGCTGGCGGGAGGGAAGCCAAGGCCGTCGGGAGTCCATTGGGTATCGGTGTCGACCATTTCCCCAAACCCGTGGACATGGTTGGTGCCGGCGGTAGTCAATTCATCCATGTAGCCCCCGCCCGGCAGGGCGGAGCAGACGGCGATACCCCGCTTGAGCCCCAGATGATGGAGGGCCGCGGCGAGGGGGGCAACCCAGTCGGGGGCAAAAACGCCAAGGAGTTGGTGGGCCGGCTTGGCGGGGTTGATCAGCGGTCCGAGGATGTTGAAAACGGTTCGCTGCCCCTCCTTGGCCAGTTCCATGCGCACCGGCATGATTTCCTTGAAGGCCGGGTGAAAGGCCGGGGCGAAAAAGAAGCAGAAGTTGAGTTCCTTGACGGCGGCCCGAAGGAGGGCCGGATCGGTATCCATGCGTATCCCGTGCTGGCCGAGGAAATCAGCGGAACCGCTCTGCGATGTGATGGCCCGGTTGCCGTGCTTGAGGACCTTGCACCCGGCGGCCGCCAGGATGAAGGCGGTGGTCGAGGAAATATTGAATCCTCGTGAGCCGCTGCCGCCCGTCCCGACGATATCGATGGCTTCGCCGGCGACATCGGACAGTTGGGGATCGGCCGCTAGGCCGCGGAACACGCGGGCGAAGGCGGTCACCTCCTCAACGGTTTCCCCCTTTTTGTGGAGGGCCACGAGAAAGGCCTTTTTCTGAGCCGGATCAACATCGGGGGACGGAAGCGACTCGGCGGCCCGGGTGCATTCCTGTTCGCTCAGGTCCAGCTTTTCGCTGAGTTTGCGGGTGATTTCCAGCAGGTCAGACATTCCTTACCGAGGAAAGAATCCCATCGGGCACCGGCAAGCCTAATCCGGTCGGCGGGGAAAGAAAGCAGGGGTAATAGGCGGGTCGTCCCGGTTTTAGTAACGATTATAGTCAGTCCATGGTTGGCATTTACCCTTTACGTGGGCTATCGTATGGATCTTTAAGAATGCACATGAGTGACCTGACAAGTATCACAGTGGCCCGGGGAGACGGCATCGGTCCGGAGATTATGGACGCCACCCTGAATGTTTTAAAAGCGGCGGGAGCCCGGCTCAACTACGAGGAAATCGAGATTGGCGAGAAGCAGTACCTTGCCGGCTATTCCTCGGGGATTGCCCCGGAGGATTGGAAGATCCTGCTCAAGAATCCGGTTTTCCTGAAGGCCCCGATCACCACCCCGCTGGGGGGTGGCTACAAGAGCCTGAACGTGACCATCCGCAAGAGCCTGCGGCTATTTTCCAATGTGCGGCCCTGTACGGCCTTCTCCCCTTATGTGAACACCAACTTCCCGAACATCGACCTGGTGATCATCCGGGAAAACGAGGAGGACCTGTACGCGGGCATCGAGCACCAGCAGACCGACGAGGTGGTGCAGTCGCTGAAGCTGGTCAGCCGGCCCGGCTGCGAGGCCATCTGCCGTTACGCGATGGAGTACGCCCGTGCCTATGGACGCAGGAAGGTGACCTGCCTGACCAAGTCTAACATCATGAAGCACACCGACGGCCTGTTCCAGCGGGTCTTCGAGGAAGTGGCCAAGGAGCCGCAGTACGCGGAGATCCAGACGGAGCACCGGATCATCGACATTGGGGCGGCCCTGGTGGCGGCCCATCCGGAAGACCTGGATGTGATCGTGACCCTCAACCTGTACGGGGACATTGTCAGCGATATCGCCGCTCTGGTGGCCGGTTCGGTGGGCCTGGCCGGCTCGGCCAACATCGGATTTGAGGCGGCCATGTTCGAGGCGGTGCACGGGTCGGCCCCGGATATCGCCGGGAAAGACATTGCCAACCCCTCCGGCCTGCTCAATGCGGCGACCATGATGCTGGTCCACCTTGACCAGGGGGATGTGGCCGCGAAGATCCGCAACGCATGGCTGAAGACCCTTGAGGACGGAATCCATACGGTGGACATCTATAAGGAATCCATCTCGAAGAAAAAGGTCGGTACGCGCGCCTTTGCGGAGGCCGTGATCGAGCGCCTTGGCCAGATCCCGGCGACTTTCCCTCCGGCCCATTTTACCAACGAGGGGATCCACATCCAGTTGCCCCAGCACCCGCCGGCCAGAAAGCAGCTGGTGGGGGTCGACGTCTTCATCGACTGGGACGAGGCGGACCGCAACCCGGACGTCATCGGTGACGCCCTGCGCAAGGTGGACGGGGACGGCTTACGGCTCAAACTGATCACCAATCGGGGGGTAAAGGTCTACCCGGAGGGACTGGAGGACATCTTCTGCACCGACCATTGGCGGTGTCGTTTTGTCGCCACCAGTGAGAAGGGGGTCTGCACCCACAGCCAGATTTCCAGCCTGATGCTGCGGGTGGCCAATGCCGGCTTCGACTTCATCAAGACAGAGCACCTCTACACCTTCAATGGTGAGAGGGCCTACTCCCTGGCGCAGGGCGAGTGAGCGCCGCCTGATTCAGTTCCCGATTTCCGCCAGATAGTTCAGGCAGGGCATCAGGATGGTTGCTTTTGCCATTCCCTTCTGCGACACTGGGATATGACGCAAAAATCATCTGATCAGGCGAAAGTTGTTGTCAGGGGGCTCAAGCTGGAGGACTACGAGGATCTCCACAAGACGCTGCTTCTGGCTTACAAGAGCATCGACAGCGACCCATGGGGCCGCCGGCAGATGGCCAAGCTGCTGAAGATGTTCCCCGAGGGGCAGATTGCGGTTGAGATCAACGGCAAGGTGGTCGGCTGCGCCCTTTCCCTTATCGTCGATTATGAAAAGTTTGGAGACAGCCACACTTACGATCAAATAACCGGTAGTGAATCATTCAATACACATGACCCGAAGGGGGACGTCCTTTACGGGATCGACGTGTTCGTACACCCGGATTACCGGGGCATGCGGCTGGCCCGGCGGCTGTATGACGTGCGCAAGGAATTGTGCGAGAAGTTCAACCTGCGGGCCATCGTGGCCGGGGGCCGCATCCCGGGCTACAAGAAGCATGCGGAGACCCTGACCCCCCGGCAGTACATCCACAAGGTGAGGATGAAGGAATTGTACGACCCGATCCTCACCTTCCAGCTTTCCAACGGGTTCCACGTCAAGAAGGTGCTCAAACAGTACCTCTCCGGTGACAGCGAGTCGCTGGAGTACGCCACCCTGCTGGAATGGAACAACATCTATTACGACACCCGTCCGCAGGCCCTGTATCGAAAGAAGCGCGAGGTGCGAATTGGCGTGGTGCAGTGGCAGATGCGCGCGGCCTCCAGCATTGAGTCCATCATTGACCAGGCGGAGTACTTCATCGATACCGTCAGCGACTACCAGTCGGACTTCATCCTTTTTCCGGAATTCTTCAATGCGCCCCTGCTGGCCCAGTACAATGAGGAATCGCAGGCCAAGGCGATGCGCAAACTGGCCAATGCTACCGGGCCCATTGTGGCCAAGATGCGCGAATACGCCATCAGCTACAACGTCAATATCATCGCCGGCAGCATGCCGGTGGTGGAGCGGAAACGCCTCTATAACGTGGCGCATTTGTGCCGGCGGGACGGGAGCATAGAGGCGGTCAAGAAAATCCACATTACCCCCAGCGAGAGGGAATCCTTCGGCATGGTGGGGGGCAACGAGATCCGCGCCCTCGACACCGATTGCGGGAAGATCGGCATTCTTATCTGCTACGACGTGGAGTTTCCGGAATTGCCGCGTCTGCTCAAGGAGCAGGGAGCCGACATCCTTTTTGTTCCCTACATGACCGACCTTCAGACCGGGTACCAGCGGGTGCGCTTCTGCGCCCATGCGCGGGCGGTGGAGAACGAGTGTTATGTGGCCCTGACCGGTTGCGTGGGCAATCTCCCGAGGGTTGACAACATGGATATCCAATATTCCAAATCTGCGGTCTTTTCACCCAGTGACTTTTCCTTTCCCAGTACCGGTATCATGGCTGAATCCACACCCAACACAGAGATGGTCCTGATCGCTGACATTGACATGGACCTGCTTAAACACCTGTCCGACAAGGGGAGTGTCAACAACTGGAAGGACCGGAGGACGGATCTTTACGCGCTGAAATTGAAGAAGAAGGCACTGCCCCGATGAGGAAGACTGGAGGACGACTTTCATGCGGATTGCTTGGCCTCGCCCTGTGCCTGGCACTCACCTCCTGCACCGGCGAGCGTCCGGCCGCCCTGGCCAAAAGGGACGGCATCCTAGTGCTGGGCAATGGACCGGAGCCGGTTGCCCTTGACCCGCACGTGACTACCGGGACAGCGGAACTGAACATCCAGATGGCCATCTACGAGGGCCTGGTCAGTCCGCATCCGGAAACACTGCAGCCGCAGCCCGCTGTCGCGGGCTCCTGGGAGGCCGGGGAGGATGGCCTGACGTACCGCTTTCATTTGCGACCCGAGGCCAGCTGGTCGGATGGACAGCCTGTTGTGTCCGGTGATTTTGTGGCTGGCTGGAAGCGGGCCCTTGATCCGGCCCAGGGGACGCCCAATGCGGCCCTGCTCTATGTTCTTGCCGGGGCGGAGGATTACAACCGGGGACGGACGGGGGATTTCTCCTCGGTGGGGGTCCGCGCCGAGGATGCCCATACCCTTGAGGTCCGCCTCACCCGGCGCGTTCCCTATTTCCTGAACCTCCTTTCGCATCCGGTCTGGTATCCCGTGCCTTCCCACCGGTCAGGGGAGGCCGGTCCCGGGCGAGCGGGAGCATGGACGGATCCGGCCAACTTCACCGGCAACGGCCCCTTTGTGGCCACTGAATGGCTGCATGGCCAGTATGTGGAAGTGGAGCGCAACCCTTACTACTGGGATGCCGCCTCTGTCTTCCTGAACGGGGCCCGTTTCATGGCCATTGACGAACCGGGGGCCGAGGAACGGGCCTACCTGGCCGGACAACTCCATGTGACGGACTCACTTCCCCCGGCCCGGGTGGCGGCCTACCGGGACAAGCGGTCCCCCGATCTGCGGATCGACCCGTATCTGGGAACTTACTACATTTTGCCCAACACCCGGAACGGGGTGCTGTCGGATCCCAAAGTGCGCCGGGCCCTGGCCCTTGCCATTGACAGGGAGGGCATCGCCCGCCGCCTCCTTGGAGCGGGCCAGCAACCGGCGGGCGGACTGGTGCCCCGGACCATGCCCGGATACGATGCCAACCTGCCGGTGGAGCGCGACCCGGTTACCGCGCGCTCCCTCCTAGCCGACGCCGGCTACCCGGGCGGGGACGGATTCCCCGTGCTTGAGTACATGTTCAACAGCTCGGAGAGCCACCGGCAGATCGCTGAGGCCCTCCAATCCATGTGGCGGGAGGAACTGGGCATCGAGGTCACTCTGACCAACCTCGAATGGCGGACCTACCTGCAGCGCCGGGCCAGTGGTGACTTTGACCTCGCCCGGGCGGTGTGGATCGGGGACTACCTCGATCCCTCGACTTTCCTTGGCCTGTGGACCCCCGACAATCCCAACAACTGGGCCGGATGGGTGGATCCTTCCTATGATTCCCTGCTGGAGTCCGCCCTCGGGATGGAGACTTTCGAGAGCCGGATGCGGGCCTACGCACTGGCCGAGCGCTTCCTCGTCGCCGAGCAGGTGGTTATTCCCCTGTATCACTACGTCACGGTCTACCTCAAGGATCCCGAATTGCAGGGATGGTACTCAAACCTTCTCGACTGGCACCCCCTCAAGTACCTCTACTTCGAATAAAGAGGTAATTTTTGCTTGTCAGGGCCTGCTGGCTGGCTTTGCTTCCCTCTTTCTCTTGGGGGCGTCTAGCTCAGTTGGTTAGAGCAACTGGTTTACACCCAGTAGGTCGGCGGTTCGAGTCCGTCGACGCCCACCATCTTGACTTGTTGGAAGACAATGGGTTAGGGGATTATTCAAGCCGGTTTTGATCCGAATTTTCATGCGTATTCTTTGCGCATTTCGGCGACTAAATGAGCAAAAGTGTTCCGGAAGGAGGGGGACTAGGATTACAGATTTGATAACCAACCCTTTCCTTTATGGATGACTGAGAGGACCCCAAACTTCGTATCAAAGCAAAAGAGACTCCGGGAAGGCCGGGTTCATATTTTTTTCGGTTTCAGTCCTTGGCGGAGGAAAGGCGTAGCCTGACCTGAACCAAGGACTGCTTGTTCAGTTTGCGGCCATAATCTGGCAAACATATCCGGGGATAGCATGCCGAGGTGGCTGTGCGGATGGATTTGGTTGTATTTCTTTCGCCAGTTCTCGATGACGACTCGGGCCTCGGCCAGAGACAGGAACCATTCCAATCTGGCTTGCTGGGTCACCGGATGGCCATGAGTGGATTCTTTTGGGTACTTAAGTTGTTGTTTACAGCAAATAATGAATCCGTCGAAAATCAACCCATTGGTGAGTGGCAATGGTTGACGCAGCCACTAATTGGTTATTTTGACCAAATCAGGGCTTCATGGGAACATCCTCGAGAGATTCCAGTGACCGTGCCGATGGATCGGGATCGGCATTGAATGTATAGCTGAATTGCAGTTGCGGGCCATCGGGTCCGCGGGGATCGAATTCAATTTCGCCCTGAATCCATCCATAGCAGGCCTGCCGGAGGTAGCCCGCGGCGTCGGTCCGGGATCGGGTCCGTAACAAGTAGTTGCGATCCGGGGCCGGAGCAGATTGCCGGCTCGTACTGACCGAGAACGAGAGCGCAGGCTGGTATCCGCTCACAGGGGCCCGGTTGGGCGGGGCCAGGTTGCTGCCGAAGGCGGAGGAAAAGGGGCGTGGCGCGGTGAACGGCTGAATGCCGTCCCGGGGATTTGGGAAACTGACGGTGAGCGTGCCCCGGTATTCATTTTCAGATACCAGCATATCCTGGAAATGGAAGTAGATATCGGTGACGGATCCGGACCCGAATGGATGAACCCAGGCATTGGCCACGAGGTCAAACCCGAGGGGTCTGCTCGAATTAGGGACGGTTCCCCGGAATCGGCCGCGGTGCAATTCAACCGGATCGAGAACCGGCTTCAGCTGGACGGTGAACCGGTCAGGGAGTTCCCGCGGAAGCAACCGGTTGTCCGGTCCCATGTAGTGTCCGGCGCTCCAAAGCAGGCCGCCCGAGTCGTAGTATCCATCACTGGATACATTGACATGGAGGGAGACTTCTCGGGTCAGCTGGAGGATGACCTCCCCGTCGGGATCGGTGTTACCAATGGCATTTCCCGGGCCATGGCGTGACGCCTCGACAGTGGCGTCCCTTATCGGGTTGCCCGAGGGATCGGTCACGGTGAACCGGACGGGCTTATTGGAGAGCCCTCCCTGGGCAGGACCAATCGATCCGTCCAGGGTGGAGAGGGCCAGGAAGAGCAGGCAGCTGCTCACGGCAATGAGTTGATTTTTGTGACGCATAATTGATAGAGCCCGAACACGTGGGACAGGGCAGGAAGGAGGTAATCACTGTGAAGCCAGCGGTTCCGTTTGCCAACGTCTTCCCGATGCGGCCAATTCCGGCTGTCGCGGACCCAGGAGTCGAGGTTGACATTGCTGAGCAGGGGGAGGACCGCTAGTGGCTGGGAGCCGGCCGGGGCGGAGTGGGCCGGGATGCCCTCGGCAAGAATCCGAGCATGGTTGCGGAACGGCTCATGGGAGTCCTCCGCAGGGGGCAATTCAGAAAGGTGGGGGTTTGCGCCGGAGGCATCCCCGTAGAGCCATTCGCCGTCGCCCCAGTCAGGGTAATCTGCATCCGTCGATGAAAAGCGGTGAAAGAACGGTTGGCCGACCAGCAGGGACGGATCGATGGAGGCCGCTTCGGAGGCGGACATGGGCACCCATTCCCCGGGGGGCGGATGGGCTGCGCCGCCTGAATCGACCCAATCCATCCAGTGCCGGTTAAAGCCCCATCCTCCATGCACTTCCCCGGCCAGATGTGCGGAAAAGGTCTCCGTACCCTTGACCATCTCATTGAAAACCCAGACCCACTCCTTATTGATCACATCCCCGAGCAGGGAGGGAATATCACCGGTGCCCGTCCGCAGGACATCCTCGCCGGTGGAGTAGAAATTAGTACAGTCAGCCAGTGACGCCAGGCCGGCGAAGCGGTTTTTCCATGCCAGGAAGGAGCGGCGGTCGGCGCTGTCGAACAGGCGGTGCCAGTTGGCAGCCATCAGGTGTTCGGGGTAATCCAACGAGGCATTGTCGTTGTTTTTCCATAACGGGTGGACCATGTGCCTGCGTCCGCTGGTGTCCCCGTCGTAGGCCTCCGTCGGGACAGCGGCGTTGATCATGAAGTAGTTTCCCGCCGGCAGCTGGAAGTCGAGGATGGAGGAGGAGGCCAGCATGTTGCCCAGGCTGTGGGCGAAGACTGAGCACTCCGGTCCGGCGAAGGCCTGAAGGGCCTCGGTCATGTGCCTGGCAGTGACGAAGGTGTTGACCACGTTGGCATTGTACTCGAAGGAATTGCCGGTCAGCTCGATGGTTCCCTCATCGCCATGCCAGCTGATGCCGATGAACCGGGCAAGGGAGCCGGCCTGGAAGAAACGTTTGAAGACTTCAGCATGGGCGGCCGGGATCTCGTCCCCCGACCAGTTGAACCCGTGAACATGGACCAGCGTTCGGAGCGTGTCTGCGAGGCTGGCCAGCGCTGCGTCCGGCAGGTTGGGAGGGTCCTCCATGCGGGTGGGCCACGGGCCCGGATCGGCGAAGAACAGGGGATCCGCCTGGCGCAGATTCAGGACGCGGAACATATCTGCCACCGGGCCAGTTGAAAGGGGAAGGTGGCTTTCAAGGACAACCGCGCCATCGACGGAAACCTCCATGATCAGCGGTTCCCGGGTTGTGCGGGTGGCCTCCATCAGGAGGATTCCCCCGCCACGGGCCCCAAGGCCCTGAAGAAAGTGGCTCTCAAGGGCGATCCCTGTGGCGGTAACAGCATGCACCGTAGCGACAGCCAGGGACTCTTCCAGGGCGGGACCAAATTGCGGAGCGGGAGAACCGCGATGGATGGATCCCGCCGATTGGGGGTCCAGGCCGCTGTAGACAAAATTCAGGGCGGAATCTGCCTGTCGAAGCCGCACCACCAGACCGGAGGTTCCACCGAGGGATTCCAGGATGGGTTGGATATCCAGCAGCAGCGGGAAGAAGTCGACCGTGTCCCGCAGGCCGTCGACCACCTCGTTGTCCCAGTCGGGAGTGGCGCTACCCGGCCGGTCATCGAGAGCCGACCGGGCAAGGTCGCCCTCATCGTCATCATCGTTGATCCAGAATCTCCACGGTTCACCCGGCGGGGCCAGTCTACGGTCAAGAGGGCCGATCTTCCCGTCACGGTCCCAGTCGGGCAGCAGAAGCGGCGGCACGGTCATCCAGGCATGGGTCCGCGGCATCGCGCTGGCCGGGTCATACTTCCGGCCGGTTCCGGCGATCCGGCCGTTGGCGCTGATGCAGTGCGACTCCATGGAGCTCCACTCGTTGGTGACGGAAATGACATCCTCAATCGATCCCCGGTAAAAATCCGGTGCAGGGGTGCCCGTGTACCTGCCGCTGGTGTCCCGCTCGGACATGCGCCGGTAATAGGTCCGCCCGTGGACAATCTCCTCCATCCCGTCATTGGGGTTGCTCATGGCCACGGGACCGGTTTCGCCGGATCCAGGGGCCGGGCCGATCAGGCGCTGCCCGAACTGGTCCATGACCAGCAGGGCCTCCCCGGGCTGTCCGGTGCGGCCGAGAATGGTCCGGTCGTCGTTGATTGCCAGCGGTTCGAAATCGAGGGTGGTTTCCAGATTGTAGCTGAAATAGCTGAGGTCAAAAGTGTCGTCGGGATTCTCCGAGCTGGCCTGGCCTTCATGGACCAGCCCGACCGTATCGGCGTAGTTGTTAAATCCATACACATTATAAATTGTTCCGCCTTGCCAGGAGGAATAGTCGATCTCGCGGACAAATTCGTATTGTGTCAGCTGGGTCCAGTCCGTCCCCGGCAGGAAGACGGTGTTGGTCTCAATGTGGGAGGTCTCCGGGAGAAAAAACAAATTGTCGGAGGCATCGGACCGGAGGACCAGCTGGTCGGCATCGTTGAGCCCGAAGAGCCCGGCATAGTGGGGCGGGGCGATCATACTGTCGGCCCAGTCGAGCAGGGTGGGGCTGACTTGGCCCGGGTGCCAGAATAGTATCCGGTTGGTCACGTCCGGAGAATAGGATGCGGCCACGGTCCCGTTTTCATTCAAGAAGGCCCGCAGGGAGGAAGTGAAGTTTTCCTGCAGGACATCAAACCGTCCCCATGACCAGCGCAGAAGCCGGTTGCCGGCATCGCGGAGAATGAGGGTTCCGGCGTCATTGACACCCAGAGGGACCATTTCCGCCCCGATATCAATAATGTCGTGGCGGGGCAGGCGTACCCCGGCCGACCATGCTTCTCCGGAGGTATAGGCGTAGGCGGCCCGGAGTTCACCGTCCCTCGCGTTGGAGGAAGGGATGGCAGAAAGGGTCAGGATCAGGAAGGCGGAAATGGGACGGCGTTTTGCCATGGCTGAAATCAGTCAAGGATGAGGCGGTACAGGCCATCGGCCTCTCCCGGCTGAGGCAGTTCGGTCACCGCTAGATCAGCAAGACGAATCCATTGTCCCGGTCCGGACTGTTCCTCGAGGAAGAACCGTCCGGCCAGGCCGGGATCGCCGGACCAGCTGTACACTGTCTCACCGGCCGGGCCGGAGGAAAGGGAGAGATTGCGGGGCGGTTTCCCAAAATCATCCCCGACCGAGACAATGGCCAGGTTTTCGGAGGCGGGACCGGCCACGATGTCCAGCAGTTCGTGCCTCCCTACCTCTGGATGGGCCAGCATGTGGATGGAGAGGATGCCGGGGGAGATCCTCCCGAGATTATCGGTGATGACCACCAATTCGTTGACTGCCTGCGGGCTGGCCCCGTCGACCGGGACAATGCCCGCATGCCCGCTGCGCATGATGATCCGTACGGGTGAGTGGCCTAAGGGATGTCCGGCCGCGGTAGTGATGCGGATGGCCAGCGCCTCAGAGGAGAGCTGGCCGGCGGCCACCAGCCAGGTTCCCCCGGAGGCGACCTTGATGACCGGCACCACCCCGTTGTAGAAATTGTGCGGATCCGACTGGCCCAGCCACTCGGCGTAATTGGAGAGGCCGTCCCCGTCAGGATCGGCGAGGGGATCGACATCGAGATACCCGAAGGTTACCCATTCCCAGTGGTCAGGCAGTCCGTTCTCGTTGGTGTCCCCATCCGTGCTGTGCCGGAGCCGGGCGAAACGGACTTCACTGGCCTGTTCGAGGTAGTAGTCCACCACTGAACCGTCCCCCGTGACCACATAGGGAAGGGGATCCCAATTCTGCAGGTCCGGCGATGTCTGGAGGGTGTAGGTGACGCCCGGGTCGCTCTGCCATGAGAGGGCGAGGACAAGCGAACTGAAGGGGGCGATCTGCAAGCTCATGCCTGATGTTTTGCCACTGGCAAGGGAGGGCGTAAAGAGGACCGCTTAGTTATTTTAAGGTGTATCAGGCAATCGGGATTAAACAGCCGGCCGGGCTTAAAACCGTTTGCCAACACCGGTAAAAGCTCCCAACTTGGCCTATTTGTATCATGGACCAGAGTATCGACACATCCGACCAATTCGCCGTCAGGCAGGCCAAGCTGGCTGAATTGCGCCAGCAGGGGCTGAATCCCTTCAGTTCGAACTGGAAGCAGAGCCACAGCTCCGCCGCGGCCATTGAGGCATGGATTGAAGACGAGGAAAACAGTCCCGTGGTCAGCTGTGCGGGGCGTATCATTGCCATCCGCAAAATGGGCAAGGCGAGCTTCGCCCGCATCCTCGACCAGGCCGGTACCCTGCAGGTTTACTTCAAGAAGGACATCATCGGAGAAGAGGCCTACGACCGGTTCAAGAAGCTGCTCGATCTCGGTGACTTTATCGGTGTCCGGGGAACCCTCTTTAAGACCACAACCGGGGAAGTGACCCTCCGGGTGGAAGCGTTCGAAATGGTCAGCAAGGCCCTGCGGCCCCTCCCGGAAAAGTGGCACGGGCTTCAGGATGATGACCAGATCTACCGCCAGCGGTACCTGGACCTGATCAGCAATCCGGACTCGCGGAAAGTTTTCCAGACCCGGAGCAGGATTATCCGCTGTATCCGGGACTTCCTTGAATCTAGGGATTTCATCGAGGTGGAGACCCCTATCCTGCAGGCGGAGGCCGGTGGCGCCGCAGCCCGGCCCTTCGAGACGCATTTCAACGCCCTCGACTGTCCCTTTGTCCTTCGGATCGCCCTTGAACTTTACCTGAAACGCCTGCTCGTCGGCGGCTATGACCGGGTCTTTGAAATCGGCCGGAACTTCCGCAACGAGGGCATTTCCCGTCGCCACAACCCGGAGTTCACCATGCTGGAAGTCTACCAGGCCTACAGCGACTACCGGGGAATGATGGAATTGATTCGCGGCATGGTCAGGGCGATCTGTGACCAGGTGCTGGGCACCACCCAGATTGAGCGTCATGACGGGGTGGTGATCGAGTTGGGCGGTGAGTGGCGCGAGGCCCGTTACAAGGATTTGATCATCGAGGAAACCGGTGATGCCGACTGGTTCTCCCGCAGCAAGGAGGAGAAGCTGGCCTACTGCGATCGTGAGGGCATCGAGGTGGATCCCGCCCGCGAGGATTACGAGGTGACCAATGCCGTCTTTGAGAAGCGCATTGAGCCGACCCTGATCCAGCCGACCTTTGTGACGCATCTTCCCAAGGAGCTGATACCTCTGGCCAAGCTTTCACCGGATGACCCGGAAACGGTGGAGGTGTTTGAACTGTGCATCAACGGTCAGGAAATCGCCCCCGCCTACAGTGAGCAGAATGATCCCTTCGTGCAGCGCCAGCAACTGGAGCAGCAGGCAGGTGAGGAAACCCAGAAGATTGATGAGGAATTCCTCCTCGCCCTGGAACATGGGATGCCACCGGCCGGCGGAATGGGGGTCGGTATTGACCGGTTGGTCATCATGCTGACCGGCGTAGCCAGTATCCGGGACGTCATTCTCTTCCCGGCCCTGAAGCCGTTGCCCAGGGAGTAGTCCCTGAGGTTTCTTAAATTGGGCTTGAGATTGGAGTCTGGACTGAGATGGTAGTTTGCGGATGAAGCTACCGTGGTACATGTACCTTGCCCTGCGCCAGCTGGTCCCGAGCGGCCGCCGCATCGGTTCGGTCTTCTTTCTCCTGTCGGTGGCAGGTGTTGGTCTCGGGGTCGCCGTGCTGGTCATTGTCCAGAGCGTGATGGGCGGCTTCGGGCAAATCCACCGCGAGCGCATCGTGGACACCTCCGGTCATATCGACATTAACGAGGGCGGCTTCCCCTTCAAGGAAGCCTTCGATTTGGCTGGTTCGCTGGCCGACAAGCCGGGGGTCCTTCACGTCACTCCCTATGCCAAGGGATTTGTCATGGCCCGAAAGGGCAACGTTCCGGTATTTCCGGCCATCTACGGCCTGGCTTACGGTGAGAACCCGGTCTTTGCGGTGGATCGCTATCTTGTCACGGGATCCCTTGACGACCTCTACGACGATACCGTCCTGATCAGCCAGAGTCTGGCTCGTCGCCTTGGGGCGTGGACCGGCAGCCAGATTGAGGTTTTCAGCCCTGCCATGATCGACCGGCTGCAGGACAATGAAATGTCCCTCCCGCGCCAGTTCGAGGTGGCGGGGGTCTACAATATCGACTGGAACCAGGAGTTCCTGCCCGGGATTGTCTGCACCTTGCGGGCCATGCAGGACCTTTACGCCATGGAGGACGGGGTCCACGGAATCGCCCTCCGGCTGGAGGATGATGCGGACGAATTTGCCATGGCGGTGGCCCTGCAGGAAGAGTTGGGCCAGCGCAAGACTATCATGACATGGAAAGAGCGCTGGGCGGACTTCCTCTGGGTCCTCGACCTTGAGAAGACCATGATGCTGTTTCTCAACCTCTTTATCGTTGCGGTGGCGGTTTTCGCCATTGCCATTGCCCAGTTGCTGACGGTGGTTCGCAAGACACGGGAGATCGGCCTGCTGGCAGTGGTGGGGGGCAGCCGCGGGGGCGTGCTCGGGATCTACTGTTTCCAGGGACTCTTCATCGGGTTGCTGGGCTCGCTGCTGGGCATCGGGTTGGCCATCCTCTGCCTTTCATTCCGCGACCCGATTATCCAGGGCCTGGCCACCTTGACCGGAACCCGGGACACCCTCATCCGGTTTTACTATTTCGCCTTTTTGCCAGTCACCTACAATGCCGGGGAAATCTTCCGGATCGGGGTGCTGGCAGTCTCGCTCTCCACGTTGGCCAGTCTGATTCCAGCCTGGCGGGCGGCCCGTCTGAAACCCGCTGAAACCCTGCGTATTGAGCAATGAGCGGCCCTGATTCACATCCCATCCTGCACGCGGAGGGCCTGGTCAAGAGTTACCGGAGCGGAACCCGGGAGATTCATGTCCTGAAGGGGGTGAACCTGTCCCTCCAGCGGGGGGAAACGTTGAGCATCCGGGGAGAGTCGGGGAGCGGCAAGTCGACCCTCCTGAACCTGCTGGCCGGGATCGAGAGCCCGGACCAGGGCGCCGTCCACTGGAACGGTACCTGCCTGTCGGGCATCCCGGAATCGCGGCGGCCCCGTCAGCGGTCCACCTATCTGGGCTTTGTCTTCCAGTCCTTTTATCTCGTCCCGGAACTCAATGCCCTCGAAAACGTTGTCCTGGCAGCCCGGATTGCCGGGAAGCCGGCCCGCGAGGCAGTCGAGCTGGCCCGGCACCTGATGGAGGAACTGGGGTTGGCTGAGCGACTGGAGAGCAGTCCGGCCCAGTTGTCCGGGGGAGAGCGCCAGCGCACCGCCATTGCCCGGGCCCTGGTCAACAAGCCATCCGTCCTGCTGGCCGACGAACCGACCGGCAACCTCGATGAGCGGACCGCGGAACGGGTTATGGACCAGTTGCTGCAGGCAGTGGAGCGTCATGGCGCAGGACTGGTCCTGGTGACGCATCATCCCGGATTCGCTGGAAGGACCCAGAGCCAGTTCCATCTTGAGGACGGACACCTGGTCTGACCGGCTCCCGGTCAGATGTACGTCGGGGGATTCTGCAATTCCGGCTTAAGGACTCCGATACAGGGGAGCTGGCGGTATTGCTCGGCAAAATCCAGACCGTACCCGACGACAAACTCGTCCGGGATGGTGAACCCGACAAAATCGGCCCCCACATCCACTTCCCGGCGACCCTCCTTCTCCAGCAGGACCCCGAACTTCACGGAGGCCGGCTTGAGCTTGCCGATTTCCCTGATGACCCGCTTGCAGGTGTGGCCGGTGTCGAGGATATCGTCGATGATAAGCACATGGGCTCCCTCGAGATCGAGCCTGAGCATGTCGATGATTTGCGGCTCCTGAACGGGGCTGGTTTCATTACGATAGCTGGAGACACGCATGCAGTCCAGTCGCACCGGAAGATCAATATGGCGGATCAGGTCAGCGGTGAAAAGGACGGCGCCGTTAATGATGGCAATGACCGTAAGCTCATCCACCTCGGCGTAGGTCTCGGTGATTTCCCGCCCAAGAACCTCCACCCGTTCGCGGATTTCCTGCTCGGTGACATAGATGGACTGCAGATCGTCGATCATGGGAGGAGGTAAAAGTGGGGAGGGCGGTCCCCTTGTCAATTCAATCGTTAAAACAGGCTGGTCTTGAACTTCACTTCACGATGCACGAGACTAACCCCATGAGTGATATCATCCGAGTCGGTTTCGTTGGTGCGGGAGCCAATACCCGCCTGCGCCATCTTCCGGGGTTTGCGGCGATGGACGGGGTCCGGTTGGCCGCCGTGGCCAACCGTTCCGCGGATAGCTCCAATTCCGTGGCCGGCGATTTCAAAATTGCCAAGGTGGCGCGGGGGTGGAGGGAGATTGTCGACGATCCCGAAATCGACGCCATCTGCATCGGGACCTGGCCCTACATGCACGCCGAGATCACGGTGGCGGCGCTTGAGGCGGGCAAGCATGTCCTCACCGAGGCCCGGATGGCTGCCAACCTGGGGGAAGCGCGGGCGATGCACGCCGCCTCAAAGGCTCATCCCTGGCTGGTGGCACAGATTGTTCCGTCGCCGTTCACCCTTGACCTCGACACGACTGTCCGGGGCCTTGTCGAGGGGGAGGTGCTGGGCGATATCATCGAGGTGGCGGTCGACCACTCCTATGGCGCTCATGCCGATCCCGACGCCCCCCTCTCGTGGCGTCAGGATCCCCGTTTCAGTGGGATCAACATTATGACCCTGGGAATCTACCACGAGGCGGTGCAGCGCTGGTTCAAGGACCTCTGCCAGGTCACCCATGTCAGCAGCCGGGTGGTGACCCCGCAACGGATTCACTGGGAGAGCGGGGAACTTGTCCCGGTGGTCATCCCGGATGTTCTCCAGGTGGCGGGCTGCCTTGAAAGGGGAACCCTGCTTAATTACCATTTTTCCTCAGTGGAAAAGGGACCGGGATGCAACCGCATCAAGTTGACCGGTACCCGGGCCACCCTGCGGGTCGATATTGCCGGAAACGCACTCTACCTGTCGGACAACGAAAACGGGGAGCAACCGGTGGTGGTTCCGGAGTCGGAACGCCGCGGCTGGCAGGTCGAGGCTGACTTTATCGGGAGTATCCGGGACGGTCGTCCGGTGGAGCTGACCAGCTTCGATGACGGGCTCCGTTACATGGAGTTCACCGATGCCGTGCACCGAGGCCTGCCTAGCTTGTCTTGTTGAATCGGAACTCGGTCACGTCGCCGTCCTTGAAGACGTATTCCTTGCCCTCCAGCCTCAGCTTTCCGGCTTCGCGGGCCGCCGCCTTTGACCCGGCAGCGATAAGATCGTCATAGGCGACCACTTCGGCCTTGATGAAGCCGTCCTGGAAATCGGTGTGGATGACCCCGGCACACTGGGGAGCCTTCATTCCCTTCTGGAAGGTCCATGCCCGGACCTCTTTTTCCCCGGCGGTAAAGTAGCTGGCCAGCCCGAGCAGGTCGTAGGTGGCCCGGATCAGCTGGCTTACCCCGGAATCGTCCACTCCCAGTTCGCGCATGAACTCGGTGGCCTCACTGGGATCCATTTCGCTGAGTTCTTCCTCCAGCTTTGAGCAAATGACGCAGGAGGCCGCATCGTGATGGGCCTTCACATAGTCCTCGACCGCCTTGACGAAGGGATTGGAGGAGGTGTCGGCGAGGTCTTCCTCGCGGACGTTGCAGGCAAAAATGACGGGCTTGGTGGTCAGGAGGAAGAACTGCTTCAGCTTGGACAAATCCTCCTCGGGCAGATCCATTACATTGGCCGGCTTGCCCTGGTTAAGATGTTCCCGGACCTTCTCCAGGAGGGCCAGGTTTTCGATGGCCTCCTTGTCCTGTCCCTTGGCCTTGCGGGATTGGCGCTCAATCTGGTTCTCCACCGACTGCAGGTCCGCCAGGACCAGCTCTGTGGTGATGACCTCGATGTCCCGGACCGGGTCAACGCTCCCCATGTTGTGGATGATGTCCTCGTCGTCGAAACAGCGGACCACCTGGATAATGGCGTCGACCTGACGGATATTGGAGAGGAACTTGTTCCCGAGGCCTTCCCCCTGGGACGCTCCAGCCACCAGGCCGGCGATGTCAACGAACTCGATGGCGGCCGGAATGATGACCTGGGTGCGGGCTATTTCCGCCAGCGGGGCCAGACGCTCGTCGGGGACCTGTACGATGCCGACGTTGGGTTCAATCGTGCAAAACGGGTAATTGGCCGCTTCCGCCTTGCGGGTGCGGGTGACGGCGTTGAAAAGGGTGCTTTTGCCAACGTTGGGCAGTCCTACGATTCCAGCTTGCATCTCAGATAAGGGATTAAAGCGTATGGGCATGGCCTAGGGGGGGATGCGGGTCAACAAGAACTTTAGTCCCCCTGTAGGCGAAAGGCGGCCACCGTGAGGTGGGCCGCCTGGTGCAAAAACCAGCCTGAGGGCGTTTGGGCCTCAGGGATTGATGTCCGCTTTCGGGGTGCGGCTCTTCCTGTTCTTCTTTTTGGGGGCGAATTTACCCTCTCTGAAAATCTGGTCCAGGATCCGGTGCCCGTATCTTGTTTCCGTCAGGTCTGAGCGAAGGAGATCCGGCAGTTTTTCACCGGCACGCTTGGCAAAATTCGTCAGGGATTCGGTCCATGTGTGATGATGTTTCATCACCGACAAATATGCACAATTGTTGCGAAATTGCAAGATGTAAGCGGTCCGGCGGGGAGGACTCAGTGGGGGGTGTACACCACCAGTCGGGGTTCCGGATGGAGTTGGATCACCCCGGCCGAAACCGGTTTCCCGTCCTGACTGACCTCGAATTCGAGGCGGTGGGTTCCGTCCGAGGAACGGATCCGCAATTGGCAGGGAGATGTCCCCGGTCGCTGGACAACATGGACTAGTGTCGTCGGTTTATCGATACGAAAAACGGAAGCCGTCTGCGGTGAGGGAACCTTGTGGTTGTAGTCGGGGCTGTGGTACCCGCGGGGGAGAGGCCCGTCCTCGCCTTTTGCCACAGAAAGGGGGTCGAGGGTGTCCGGGATAGCCGGACGAACCGCTGCGAGCGCCTCCTGGGATGAGATCCCCGGGTGGAACTGCCAGAGGGCCCGGACGCTGTGGTTGCTGAAGGCGGCTAGATGGTCGAAGACAAGAACGAACCCGCGCGGGTCATAGAGGACGGCACGGGTCCATGGGACCGCACCCCTGAGGGAGAGGGGACCGGGTTCAAAACTGGCGGTGGCGGCGCAGAAACTGGCCGAACTGGTCTCCTGGAATACCACCGGCAGGGGCTTGGAGACGGTACGCGGTCCCTGGCGGGCCGGCTGGTTGTCCAGCAGGAGGACCGAGTGGGCCAAGGCGCCCTTAAAATAGTCGCGCCATATGCCCGGACGGTAGGTGTAGCGTCCATTGTCGACGAGAATGGGACGTCCGCCCAGACTGATACTTAGGTGGAGCCGATCCACATGCTGGTGGGCGCTTCCGTAGGGACCGGCATCGAGGTATACCCAGTCATCCTGTGGTCCATAGCCATTGCGGAGGAAGACCTGCCCCGCCCAGGGATAGAAGCGGGATGGGCTGGTGGATGAGCCCGGTTCTCCGCTCCCGCTGTCCCAGTTCCTTCGGGAGAAAATCCGCGCCGCCTCCTCCAGGTAATCGGCGTTTCGGTCTAGATCGGAGGCATTGTTGAGGGGACCAGTGCCATCGGGACGACGGGATCCTGCAAAAAACTCCCACATGCGTTCGATGCGCTGAAAGGCCGGGTGTTGTCGGTAGGCGTCATTCGAGGCCATCAGGAGTCTCAGGAAGGTGGTGGTGTTGACCAGGACCACCCGCTGGTAATGGTTGCTCAGTTCCTTGTAGCTTCCATCCGGGTAGGTCTGCCCGAGGATTTCATTCCCGACTACCTCGATGGCATGGGCTTTCCACTCCGCCGCGTCCCTGAACTCCGGCCACGCGAGGGCGAGAGCGAGCAGCGCGGTCTTTTCGGTGATCAGGTGGTTGCCGCCCCAGAAGGAGGCGTGTTCCCGCAATGCGTCGGCGTGGTCCAGCAGGGAAGCCATGGCAAGCAAGCGGGTCGAGGGCTCCAGGGGGGAGTCTTCCGAAAGGAGCACATGTAGCCATGAGTTTAAGACCCGGCGGGCAACCTCCAATGGTCTCCACTGGGCCGAGAAAGTCATCCTGTCAGGGTAGGGGTTGCTGATGATCCAGTCCTGCCAGAGGAAATTGAGCCTGTCCCTGTAGCGCGGGTCGCCGCTGGAACGGGCAGCCTCCGCAAGGACCGGGAAAACCTGGTGCCGGTTGAGCATCCATGCGTTCTCCTTGTCCCTCTGGGGGCCGCGATAGTTCCAGTCGGGTCCGCCCCCGGGCCGGGATGGGACGGCGGTCAGTTTCCCCAGGACACGGAACCGGGAGACGAGTGCGGCCTCGGCCTCCACGGCCAGTTCGACGGGCAGATGGGGCGAATCCAGCAGGCCGGGCTCGAGACACTTGCCGGCGGCATATGTTGCAAGTTCAGCCAATGCCTCCTGCTGCCGGCCCTCACGCCATTTGCTGACAATGGGTCCGGTACGGGGACTGGATGGATTGAGCGCGCAGACCAGCCGCTCCATTTTCTGCAGATGCAGGTCGATAAACTCCTCCGGCAGGTCCGCACCCGGGCAGCTGGACACGGCTATCCAGACCATCACCCCTGCCGCAAGAGCCCTTTTCATTTTTCAGGAGCGGGTAAAGCGCCGGGCCATCCGGCGGGCCATCGGGGAGGAAACCGTGTTGAGCAGGAAACTGGCCGCTATGAGTATCACTGGTTTCACTACAGTGCTGGCCAGGAATGCATTCAGATAGCTGGGATCAAAGGCCGACCATGAGTCTGCCAGGTTGAATGCCAGGCCAACGCAGCCGAGGAAGATGCCGGCCATGGCAATGATCCTGAACCCGGCGAAGAGCCGCGCCTCCACCCAGTCTTTTTTATTCATGCTCATCAGCGACAACGGTAAAGGGATCCTCGGTCACCTCAAGGCAAACCCTGCGTAAATTACATGCGGTGGATTCGTCCCCGCCCGAGCGCCACGGGTGAGCGGCCGGAACCGCGGCCATGCGTATTTCGACCCGGGCAAAGGGAAGAGGAACCAAATGGCGGTCCCAAGTGCGAAGACGGAGGGCGGCCCGGCAGTTCAGGCCAATGAATATGAACGGGGTTCCCGATTTGCGGGCGATGGCGGCCACCCCGTCACTGATGGAATAGAGGGGGCCGGATGGCCCGTCCGGGGTGATGCCCGCGTCGTAGCCTTCGCGAAGCGCCCGGAGGAGCTCGATGCCGGACTGGATGCTGCGGCGGGTGGTTGATCCCCGAATCACCCGGTAGCCAATGGCCTCAAAAAAAGCGGCCTCCCATGCGGCCACCTTGCTGGGTGAAACCAGACAGGCCACTTTCCCGGGATCAAGGATGCGCCGGAGGACTGGAACCGCGAGACTGCGGTTGTGCCAGGTGGCGAGGATTCTCGGTGGAGGGGTGTTGTCCAGCAGGGCGCGGTCATCGGGGGAGATATGGATTCGCCAGGTGCGGAAATACAATCGCAGCAGCCAGGCCGCGGGGTAGAAGAGGATCCACTGGGCTCCCTTTAGCCTGAAAACCTCCGGCCGCCGCGTGTTGAACGGGTCATGGTCTGCTGGCGCGGGGCTACTCATCGCGCTTCCTGTCTAGCCGTGATGATGGCTGAAGACCGCGTCGCCGGTCCATCGCAGCTTGTTCCGGAGAACATAATAGTGGGAGTAGTCGCCCGGCTGGACCAACCTGAAGACGCGATCCGGGAAAATGCTGATCTGTAGCGGAAACCTGGGTACGCCCTGGAAGATTTCCCGGCCGTCAGCGGACACCTGAACATCCCTGGCGTCCCCCTGCAGGTGGACGGCCAGCTTGTGGGAGTCGTCCAGGACGATGGCCCGGTTGGAAAGGGTGTGCGGATTGATTGGAGTGGTGACCATGACCTTGGCCGAGGGATGGACGATCGGGCCCCCGGCCGACAGGTTATAGGCCGTCGAGCCGGTAGGTGTGGAAAAGATGACCCCGTCCGCATGGTAGGTGTTCATGTGTTCCTCCTCACAATGCACCTCCAGCCGGATCAGCCGTGAAGAGCGGGCCTTGACGACGATGTCGTTCAGGGCCAGGGATTCGCTGCCGCAGGCGGCCGAGCAATGCAGTACGGTCAGGTCGCGCCAGGTGTAGTTGCCTTCAAGGACCTCGTTGAATTGGCCCCGGATCGTCGAGGGGGAAAAGCTGGCCATGAAACCAAGCCGGCCCAGGTTGACCCCCATCACCGGCACGCCAAATCGGGAAGCGGCATCCACCACCCCCAGGAGCGTCCCGTCACCCCCGACCACGACACAGAAGTCACGGCCCTCCATCAGCTTCTCGCTGACCGGGAAGGTGCTGATGACCTCGGTCCGGGCCCCGGCCTGTTCAGCGACAGCACTGAGCTCGGTGGCAAGTTCTTCCGCACCGGACTTGGTGAGGTTGACAACGAATAGTATGTTCCGGAGGCGCCCCATGGCCTGCATTAACTCCTGAAGGCTTCTTAAAGTCAAGTTTGCCCGCCCGGCTGGCGGGTCCAGCCGGCAAGGTACTCCAGATTGCCGTTCATTCCGGTGATCGGTGACTCGCACCACCCGACAAGGCGGCTGTCCGGAAGTTCATCGCGGGAGAATTCGAGGACCTCGTCACGGATCCGTTCACGAATCCCGGGGTCGGTGATTACCCCCTTGAAGCGGTCGGCTTCCGCCTTGCCGGCTTCAAACTGCGGCTTGATCAGGGCCACCATGAGCCCGCCCGGCTCAAGGAAGGACCAGGCTGCCGGGAGGATCATCTTCAGGGAAATGAACGACAAGTCCATGACGATCAGGGGGTAGGATTCGTGCGGCAGTTGTCCGGGCTGGAGGTGCCGGGCATTGACCCGTTCCATGTTGATGACCCGTGGGTCCTGCCTGAGCTTGTAGTGAAGTTGCCCGTGCCCGACGTCCACACAGGTGGCCTCGGTGGCACCGGCCTGGAGCAGGTAGTCGGTGAAGCCACCTGTCGAGGCACCCAGGTCAAGGAACCGCTTCCCCTCTACCGGCCACGGGTAGGCCGACAGGTAGCCGGCAATTTTTTCCGCCCCGCGGGAGACGTATTTCTGCGGGGCCCCCAGTTCAAGGTCGATGTCTGTCGGGTATTCCTTTCCCGCCTTGTCGAGGATCTCAGTCCCATGGCGGACCTTGCCGCTCATGATGAGGGCCTTGGCCCTGCTGCGGTTTTCCGCCAGCCCGCGCTCCACCAACAACTCATCCAGCCGCCTCCGGTTCTTTCCCATCCCCGTGTTATGCGCCTCTTTGTCGCATTTTGTCAATGAACCCTCCATCTGGGCCGGGATTTAACCCCCGGACTGCTCTTTGGGTCCAGTGTGGGTAAATCACCCTCCCGGATGGGCCAAGGGTTGTTATTTTCAGAGCCTGCCTGGCCCGGACTGGGCGGTGCTCGACTGTAACTCACTCAAAATCAGCGGGTAGCGGGATTGGTTTTGCCGCTTTCGGGCCGCTGCCAAGGGCGGAATTTCCCCGGGAAACCCCCGAAAACACTGTGAACAAGTGGTTAATAACTCAGGTAACCGCCTCTTTTTCAGTATCTTACGCAAAAAAGAATGTGCAAAAAGCGAAGAAGGTTCTTGACCCAAATGGTAGAGAATGTCAAAGAATGGGTAAAAGTGGAGAGCAAGGGTGCTTAACTAATGGCTGAACGCGGACAAACAATGGCATATGTGGGCGAGTTCACGCATCAACTGGATGCGAGGAATCGCGTGACCGTGCCATCGAGCTGGCGGGTGGCCGGGGACGACGGGAATTATTATTTCGCCTGGCCCCATCCCGAGGGCTGCGTGGTTGTCTATCCGCCGCACATGCTGGAAGAACTCCTGGAAAAAGCCCGGGGCATCCAGCAGAGCAATGTGCGTAGCAAATCCACCCTGCGGCAATTATTCAGCCGGGCCTACAAATTCGGCTGTGACAAGCAGGGCCGCATTCTTCTTCCAGAGCCCCTCAAGCAGAGGGTGGGGATCGAGAAGCAGGTCAGCCTGGTCGGGCTGGGGCACTATTTTGAAATCTGGGATGCCGGCAAGCGCGAGGCGGGGGATGAGGAATTCGATCTCCTGGAAGCGATGGCGGAAATGGGAATTTAACCAAACAAAAGGGCAGTTATGAAAACAGACCGACTGATGCAAAGCGGCATGCTGAACACGGGTGAGCCCCGACACTATTCCTCCTGGAGCATGCCGGAGGTCCCCAAGCTGAATATCTCGGGTGAAGGGATCATCGGCGAGGCCCTGTACCGTAGGCAGAAGGCCCATGCCCCCAAAATCAGCCGTGGTAAAGCCGGCTGGATGCAACTTTGGCACGCATTGAGGAAAGGCTGATCTTGTCAGGCAAGGGTCAGTCCAGTGGTCATGAGCCGGTCCTTTGCGGGCCGGTTGTTGCGTATCTTACGGAGGGGCGCAGCGGCTTGTACCTGGACGCCACCTTTGGGGGCGGTGGGCACACCCGGGCGCTACTCGAGGCGGATGCCGCCAACCGGGTTATCGCCCTGGATTGCGACCCCGAGGCCATTGCCCGCGGACAGCTCCTGCAAGAGGACTTCCCGGGCCGGTTGAGCCTGCGGCACATGAATTTTGAGGACCTTGGCCACCTTGAGGAGGAAGGGTTCGCGGGGATTCTGTTTGATTTCGGGGTCAGTTCGTACCATTTCGACGACGCCCACCGCGGGTTCTCCTTCCGCGAGGACGCCCCCCTGGACATGCGCCTGAACCCGCGCGCCGGAGTCCCGGCCAGTGTGTTCCTGCAGCGGGCCGGTTACGAGGAACTGGTCGAGGCGGTCCGCACCTTCGGGGAAGAGCCCAAGTGGCGCCGGGTGGTCGAGGCCATCCTTGAAGCCCAGGGGACCGATCAACTGGAGCGCACCTTGAGTTTTGCCGCCCTGGTGGAGACAGCTGTCGGTGGCCGTCGCCACACGGACCGTATTCACCCGGCGACCCGGACCTTTCAGGGGATCCGCATCGCGGTCAACCGCGAGCTGGCGGTCATTGAAGCGGCCCTGCCGGCGGCCTTCGCCAAACTGGCCGAGGGCGGACGCCTGGCAGCCATCAGTTTTCACTCTCTCGAGGACCGGATCGTGAAGCGGTTTTTCCGCCGCATGGCCGGCCGACCGGAGCACGGGCGCGATTCACGGCCCGGACAATTCCGGTTACGACAGGCGGCCCTGCTGACCCGCAAGCCGGTTGTCGCGGACGATCAGGAAATCACCCGAAACCCCCGGTCCCGTTCAGCCAAGCTGCGGGTGCTGGAAAAGGAAAGGAGGGCTGCATGAGCCTCTTGTTACAGCGCGAAACGACTTTGTATAAACAAATTTTATCCCTGCTGGTTGTTTTGGCGGTGATTACGGTGAGCGGTTGCCTGGGCCTGTTGTGGTTGCGTCAGAAGATCGAGTTAACGGCCCAGGCAACACGCACGCTGGAAGTGGAAATTGCCAAGGAAGAGCGACGGCTGCGTTACATCGACACCAAGATTGCGGAGTTGCATCAGCCCCTTTACCTGGAGCGGCAGATCAAGCGGCTCGGCCTCAACCTGCGGCCCCCGATGGCCGACCAGATCGTCTACATGGATGGCTACAACCGCTACCAGCGCCAGCGGCCCGAAAAGGACGAGACCTCCCCGCGGACCCGGGAGAAGGACCCGTTCCGGTATTCCATCGATCTGGCGGTGATGAAATCCCTTACGCCGATTGATTGATGTCGAAGGTTTGCGTCAAGAAAGCACGATTCCAAGCATGCACGGTACTATTTCTGGGAGGATTCCTGCTACTGTGCGGCCGGCTTTTCTTTCTTCAGGTCCTGCAGGCAGGGACTATTGCCGAGGAAGTGGCCACGGTGCGCAAGCGCCTGGTCAGGATGGAGGCAAAACGGGGCGAGATTCTTGACCGCAACGGAAACCTGCTGGCCGGGACCCGGTCACGCATCCTTCTGGGGGCGGATCCGCAGACAGTGGACCTGGAGGACCGGGGACAATTGGGCCTGTTGGCCGGAATCCTTGACCTGCCCTACGGGGAGCTGATTGAAAATCTTGCCCGGCGGGAACGAATCGACAGCGCGGGCAACCGGCGGCAGGTCCGCTGGGTCCCGCTCAAGGAGATTGACGAGGACTTGTACCGGAGCGTCCAGGGTCTGGGAATTCGCGGAGTGTATGGAAACCGCCGCTATGAGCGGTATTATCCCGGCCGGGAACTCGGAGCCCATCTGATTGGGTATATCAACAAGGAGGAAACCCCTGTCATGGGGGTGGAGCATGCGCTTGATTACTACCTGCGGGGCCAGCCGGGATGGCGTGAGACGGAAGTGGACGGACGCCGGCGCGAGATGGCGGCCTTCCGGGAGCGCGAAGTGGAACCGCGCAGCGGGTTAGATGTGGAGCTGACCCTGGACCTCTTTGTCCAGTCGGTGGTGGAGTCGGCGATGAAGGAACTGGTGAAGGCCACCCATCCGGAGGGCGCAAGCATAATCGTCTCCGATCCCAGAACCGGCGACATCCTCGGAATGGCCAATTACCCGACTTTCGATCCCAACAATTTCTGGGAATATCCGCTGGAGAACCAGCGTAACCGGGCCCTGACGGACCAGTACGAGCCGGGGTCGACCTTCAAGATCGTTCCCGTCTCGGCGGCCCTTGAGGAAGGGCTTCTCGGGCCGGACACCCTCATTGACTGCGGAAAAGAGCGCATTGTCTTCAATGGGGTGGACATCCGCATGCCGACCGATCACCGCAACCTCGGCCAGGTACCGGTCCGAACGGTGGTGGCCAAGTCCAGCAACCGGGGAGCGGCCACCATCGGGATGATGCTTGGTGAGGACCGGATGCACGACTATGCCCGCCGGTTCGGGTTCGGCGAGCGCTGTGGTTGGCCCCTGCGCGGGGAAATCGCTGGCAACCTGATGCCGGTGAACAAGTGGGACGGCCTGACCATCAGTCGCCTGCCAACCGGATACGCCATCGGGGCCACGCCGATCCAGGTACACCAGGCAATGTCGGCTATTGCCAATGACGGGGTCCGATTGCGCCCCAAGCTTTTGCGCCGGGTGATCGATCCCCGGGAAGAGGTTTCACTGCCCCTGGAGCCGGAACGGGGTGAGCGGGTGATATCGAAGGAAACCGCCCGGATGATGCGCGAGATGCTGGTTGCTGTGGTGGGTCGTGAAGGGACCGCCCTCCGGGCCGAGTTGCCGGGCTACGCGGTCGCCGGCAAGACCGGAACCAGCCGCAAGATTATCGATGGCCAGTACAGCGCCTCCCATCACTTTGGATCCTTCAGCGGGTTTTTCCCCGCGGACAACCCCCGGGTGGTGATCACCGTGGTCGTCGATGACGCGCAGGTGAGCGGTCCGGCCTACGGTGGGGTGGTGGCAGCACCGACTTTCCGGAACATCGGGGAAAAACTGATCCCGCACCTAGCCATTCGAAAACCCGAAAACTGGGAACCCTTTCTTGTATCAAATGACTAATTTTAATCTCAAAACAGCAAGCAACCGTGAACCCCGGATACAGCAGCCAAACCGACTATCAGACTACCGGGCCCTTGGCTCGGCCATGTTGCTGGAGCGGGCTGTGCAGAGCAGGATCATGAACCCGACCCTGAAGAAACTCATATCCGGAATTCCCGGGCTGTTGCTTCGCGGAAAGGACAGCGTCAAGGTGCGTGGGTTGGCCACGGACAGCCGGCGTGTCGGTCCGGGCTCGATCTTTTTCGCCCTGCCGGGGTTGCGTACCGACGGGCAGTATTTCATCGATGAGGCCATCGACCGCGGAGCGGTGGCGATCATCACGGAGGTGGACACATGGGTTCCCCCGCACGTTACCCTCGTGCAGGTGGACAATGTCCGTCAGGTGGCGGCCAGTGTCACCGCCCGGTACTATGGCCATCCGGAGAAGGATTTGCAGTTGACCGGCATCCTCGGCACCAGCGGCAAGACCGTAGTCTCGACACTCCTGAAGCATTTCCAGAAATCCCAGGGCCCGGTCGGGATGCTGGGCACCATCAGTTATGAGGTGGGCAACCGCACGCTGCCGGCCCATCGGACAACACCAGAGCCCATCGAGCTCTACGCGCTCCTGGCGCAGATCCGGGACCAGGGCTGTGCAAAGGCCATTCTGGAAGTGAGCTCGCATGGGATCGACCAGCAGCGGGTCAGTGGACTGAGGTTCCGCAACCTGGTCCTGATGAACCTTTCCCCGGAACACCTCAACTACCATGGAACACTGGACCGGTATATCGCCCTGGAGAAGGACTTCATCCATTCCCGGGCCGCCGGACTGAACCGCTTTGTTGCCGGGATTGATGACCCCCGGGTACGGGAGGTGGTAGAGAGCTTGCCTCGAGAGCACTCTTCGAAGGTCTTGAGTTTTGGATGCTCCCCCAACGCGGTGGTCCGGGCTGAGGATATCCGCTATTCCGAGCGCGACACCCGTTTCACGCTGGTCTGGCCAGAGGGCTCGGTCAAGCTGGTCTCCCCACTGCTGGGTGATTTCAACCTGCAGAATACCCTCGCGGCCATTGCCTGCGGTTATGCCGACGGGATCGATCCTGTGGAAATGGGGGCCGCCCTTCTTTCCTTTGAGGGGGTCCGGGGTCGCATGGAACGCCTGGACATGAATTTGCCCTTCAACGTGCTGGTCGACTACATGCACACCGAGGCTTCCTACGAGAAAGGCCTCGACATGGTCCGTGGCCTGACCAGCGGGCGGTTGATAACTATTTTCGGCTGTGGGGGAAACCGTGACGCGGATTCACGTCCGGTCATCACTTCCATCGTCGCCCAGAAGAGCGACCAGGCGATTGCCACCGCCGACAATCCCCGCAACGAGACAGTGGAGGGGATCTTCGGTGACATGCGCGAGGGCAACGAGGATTTCGACAACCTGAGTTTTGTCGCCGACCGTAGAGGGGCCATCGCCGCCGCCCTTGAGATGGCCCGCCCGGGGGATACCGTCCTGATCGCCGGCAAGGGTCACGAAACATTTCAGGAATTTGGCGATTGCGTGGTCCCCTTCGACGACCGCGCGGTGGCCAGGGAAATTCTAAAGAACAAACAGTGGCACACCCGTTGATGGCAACCCTTGACCCAGCTGAAGCCGCGGTCATCGCCCATGGCCGTTGGGCGACTTCCCCTCCTGCCAAGCCTTTGAGATCATTTGCCATCGATACCCGCCGCATCGAGCCGGGGGAAACGTTTGTTGCCTTAAAATCGGACCGAATGGACGGGCATTCCTTCCTTCGTCAGGCTTTTCAGTACCGGGCCTTGGCTGCCTTGGTGGAACACCCGGACACGGATGTGCCCATCCCCCAACTGGTTGTCAGGGACTCACTGGGAGCCTTGCAGGCATTGGCCCGCAGCTGGCGGCAACGGTTCCGTTCCCCGGTCATCGGGGTGACCGGCAGCAATGGCAAGACTACCGTCAAGGAAATGCTCGGGCAGGTCCTAGGATCCCAGTGGTTCCGAACTCGTGGCAACCATAACAACCACATCGGGGTGCCCCTGAGCCTCCTTGAACTGGATCCGCGCATGCACGCCGGCGGCATCCTCGAGGCGGGAATCAACGATGTCGGGGAAATGGATCTCCTGTCAGGAATGATCAATCCCGATCATGCGATCATCACATCGGTCGGGCCATCGCATTTGGAGCGCCTTGGGGACCTCGAAGGAGTTGCCCGGGAAAAGGCGATACTGGCCCGCTCCGTGCGCCCGGGGGGCAATGTTTTTCTTCCGGCCCAGCTGTTGCGCTACGCCGCTTTCCGGGACTTGCCGGAGACCATCCGGGTTCACGCCCTCCTGCGCCGGGGCGAATCCATCGGGGCCGACCTGTCGTCGCTCCCGAATTTAACGATTTACCACTACAACTGGACTGATAAAGTCCCGGCCGGGGGCCCGGGCATCCTGCGTATGGAAATGCCTGTGCCCCACGGTCCACTTTCCTTCCGTGCCGGCAGCGACGGCATGGTCTCGAACCTTGCCCTAGTCGTGCAGGTGGCCCTGCACCTGGGGGTCCCGCTGTCGACCCTGCAGGCCTGTCTCGATGCATGGCGCCCTTTCCGGCAGCGGGGGGAGACGGTCCGGTACAGAGCCGCCACCTATTACGTTGACTGCTATAACGCGAATCCGGGGTCCATGCTGGACAGCCTCCAGCGGTTCGCACATCTGTTCCCGAACCAGCCCCATCTCTATGTCCTCGGGACCATGAATGAACTGGGAGAAAATGCGGCTGAATGGCATCGTTCGACCGCCAACCGGGGCAGTCTGCGCGGGGACGCGGATGTTTATTTGATTGGTGAGCATGCCGAGGCGCTGGCTGAAGGCTTGCTTCAACAGGGCCATGACCGGTCCAGGATCCATTTTGCCCAAACCGACGATGAATTAAGGGAGCACCTTTCGCGGTTTTCGGGAGCGATCTTCCTGAAAGGAAGCCGGTCCCTTGGAATGGAACGGTTGGTGCCCGAGGGAGGCCGGTCATGCTGAGTTACCTGGCTGACCTTGAATCGCTGTGGGGACCCCTCCGGCTGTTCCGCTACATATCCCTGCGGGCAATGGGAGGCGCGGCCACGGCCATGATGACCGGGATGCTGATCGCGCCGTATGTGATTGCCCGCCTGCGGGCCCTCAAGGCCGGGCAGGTGTTCCGGACCAGGGAAGAAGTGGGACGGTTGGCGGATCTTCACAACAGCAAGAAGGACACCCCGACCATGGGTGGACTGATCGTCTTTTTCTCTGTCGTGGTCAGCACCATCCTCTGGGCCCGGTTGAATATCTACGTTGTCACCGCCCTGGTGGTTTTTTCCGGCCTGACCGTGATCGGGTTCATTGACGACTTCCTCATTATCCGCCGCAAGAGCAGCAAGGGATTGTCGGGCAAGGTGAAACTGGCCGGCCAGGGTCTGTTGACGGTGGTCGCCCTCGCACTCCTGCTGTCATCTCCTGAAAGCGCTGATTTCATTCGGCAGCTGTGGCTGCCGTTCTACAAGGAACCGATCATTGACTTCATGCCCTTACCGGTGCTGGCGGTCTTCCTCTATTTTGTCCTGTCGGGATCGAGCAACGCCATCAACCTGACCGATGGGGTGGACGGGTTGGCCATCGGGTGCACGGTGACAGTGGCCATGGCCTACGCGCTGATGTCCTATGCCTCCGGCAATGCCATTTACGCCGACTATCTTCTGGTTCCCTTCATGCCGGGCACCGGGGAACTGACAATTGTCCTTTCTATTCTGTGCGGCGCCAGCCTGGCCTTCCTCTGGCATAACGCCCACCCGGCGGCGGTATTCATGGGCGACACGGGCAGCCTGGCCCTCGGGGGACTGATCGGAATCGTGGCCTTCATGATTCTACAGCCGATCACCCTGATCATTATCGGGGGTGTCTTCGTCATGGAGGTAATGTCGGTCATTCTCCAGGTGGGATCTTTCAAGACCCGCAAAAAGCGCATATTCCTCCTGTCTCCGATCCACCACCATTTCGAGCTTAAAGGCTGGGCGGAGACACAGGTGGTCATTCGCTTCTGGATTTTATCGTTGGTATTTGCTGTAATCGGGCTGGCTACTCTGAAACTAAGGTGAGCTTACGAGAAAACATTCCCTCCCATTACCTTGATCTGCTGGAAGAACCGGTGGCGGTCTTTGGTCATGGCGCGGGTGGGCAGGCCTCGGCGGCCCTGCTCAGGCGTCTTGGGGCAAAGTGTGTTTGCTACGATGAACGGGTGGGGGAGGACACTGAGGTTCTGCATGAGTTTACCTCCAAGACGGCTCGGAAACACCGGCTGGTTGTCCATAGTCCGGCTTTCCGGGTGGATCATCCATGGATCGAGCTCGCCCTTGGGCAGGGCTGTTACGTGGTTAGCGAGATCGATTTTTCCCAGCAGTTCCGTAATGGTCCGACCGTTGTGGTGACCGGTACCAACGGGAAGACCACCCTGCAGGAATTCATCACCTTCTGTCTGAAAAGGATCGGCGTCAGTGCCGTGGCAGTGGGCCAGAACGGGTACCCATTGTCCCGTTTGGCCGTGCATCCGGAACTTGACGGGGTGACGGCTGTCTGCGAACTGGGCCCCTCCTATATCCGACCACTGAAGGAATTCCGATTTGATTCCCTTTTCTGGACCAATTTCCACGAGGACCACCTGACCGATCGCTCCGAGATCCGGAAGGCCTTCGAGGGTTTCCGGAGGCTGGTCAACCTGTGCCGGAATGGGCAACTGTACGCCGGTGAGTCGGTTATCAGGGTGGCCGCCGAATTGGGATGCCCGATGCCGGAATCTGTCCGCACGGCTCGGCCGGAGGATTATCCCGATTGGGACCTGCCGCCGAGCTCCGCCTTTGCCACCAGCATTCACCGTCCAGCCCTCGCTCTCTTTCGTCGTTACTGGATGGACAGGGGGTATGCGGATTCCCTCCTGAAGAGCGCCGCCGAGCATTTTGAGGTGCGGGCCCACCGGCTGCACAAGGTGACACGGATCGGGAAAACGGATTTCTGGAACGACGCCAATTCCGGCAATTTTGCCGCCGCCCTGGCTGCCATGGATAATTTCGAGACACCGGTGGTATGGATCGGTGGTGGTAATTACCGCGGGGGTGACCTGGGTGAGTTTCTGGGCCACCTGCAGGGTAAGCTCAGGGGAGCTGTCATCACCGGCAATGCGGCCTGGCACCTCCTGCCCGTTCTGGAGGATAAAAAAGTGCCCTGCCGGGGGGTCCTGAACCTCCGCCAGGCAGTGGAGGCCGCATTTGACCTGGCCGCAGGGGAGGTTCCGGTGGTCTACAGTCCCGGCTTCCTGCCCGGTGAGGAATACGGCGATCACGTCGAGCGGGGAATCTGTTTTGAAAATGCTGTTTTAGGTTTGAAGCATCAGAAGGGGACTGTCTAATTGAATTTAAAGAGGTGATAAAATCATGAAAATATGGTCAGTGTTTAGTCTTGTAATTGTATTTCATCTGGCAGTCATCGGACTGTTACTGGTCCAGCCTGGATGCCAGACCCAGTCGGGGGAAAAACCGCAACCGGAAATGACGGCTCCCCAGTCCGGATCCCCGCTCGCCGAGCCGCAGCAAACCCAGCCACTGGATTCTGCTTTTAACGCCGGATTGACCCCCCCGCCCAGCGCTGCCGGGCGATCCCTCAGTGCCCCGACCCGTCCGGTCGGATTAACCCGCGATGAACCGGATACGGGCCTGCTTCAGCCGGTGCTGGAACCGGTCCAGGACGGCCTCAACCTCCCCTCGGTCAAGCGGGAATACACGGTGCAGAAGGGGGACAACCTGACCCTGATCGCCCGTCGTGAAGGGGTGGAGCTGATGGACCTGCTTTCGGCCAACGGTCTTAATCGCTCATCGACCATTTTTGTGGGCCAGAAGCTGATGATTCCGGGCGGAGATTCGTCCGGGGCAACCGAAAGTGTCGAGATCGAACATTCCGGCAAGCAGGTCGTGGTAGCCCGGGGGGACAACCTGAGCAAGATTGCCGCCCGCACCGGGACAACGGTCAAGGTCTTGAAGACCCTCAACGGCCTGACCAGTGATACCATTTTTGTCGGCCAGAAACTGACCCTGCCGGAGAGCGCCTCGGTCGGGACGAGCGCTTCCGTCAGCCCGACTCCGCAGACCGCTCAGGTACCCCGGTCAGGACAGGGCACCTATACCGTGCAAGGGGGCGATACCCCGGGTGCCATTGCCCGTAAGTTCGGGGTCTCGACCAGCGACCTGATGGCGGCCAACGGAATCACCGATGCCCGCCGCCTGTACGTGGGCAAGGTTCTGGTTATTCCGCAGCCCGGGTCCACGGTGACCACCGCTGTGACCTCCTCACCGGTTCAAGTGCAACCGGCTGAGCGTCGCACGCAGACTTTAACCCAACCGACGCAGCCTGTTCCCGCCGAGCCCACTGCGGAGGATTCCATGTCGATTCTGGAGGCCCTTGAAGACGAGGACCTTCCGTTCTCCGAGGTGGAGTTGGTCGGGGAAGGAGATAAGCCGGGAATTTGATGCGCAGCGCGGAAAGCCAGAGAATCTGGAGCTATACGATCGGCCGAAGGATGCCGGTGGTGTTCCTTGGGCTCTCCGTACTGTTCCTCAACGGACTCGGGCTAATTGTCCTCCTGAGCATCGGGCGGGCCCACGAGACCGGGCTGGGGGGGTACTTCCTGCGACAGTGCCTGTGGATGGGCATTGCGCTGACCGCATTCGGCATCGCCCTGACCTTTGACTACGAGAAGTGGCGCCGGGCTTCATGGTGGATCGGCTTGTCGGCGGTGGTACTGCTGGTGCTGGTCCTCGTCCCGGGGATCGGGATGAAAATCAACGGGGCCCGCCGGTGGATTGATATCGGGCCCATGAACATGCAGGTTTCCGATGTCGCGAAAATTGGCTACATACTGTGCCTGGCCCAGTATTTCTCGCTGGTGCAGCGCCAGCGCGAGCATCTGCTGAAGGGATTCATCGTTCCAATGGGGATCATCGGTATCTTCTTCATCTTGATCCTGATGCAGCCGGACTTCGGGACCGCCTTCCTTTTTGCCTTGGTGGGTGGGGCCATGTTGTTCCTTGCCGGCGCCTCCCTGAAATACCTTTTCCCGACCGCCATCGTGGGCGGCGGCCTCTTTTCAATGGCGATTGCCCACGACCCGGTCCGGCTGGGCCGGATCCTTGCCTTCATGGATGTCGAGGGCAACAGGAGCGAAGGTGCCTACCAGCTCTGGCAGGGAATTATGGGATTCGGGGCCGGCGGTGTAGGCGGCGTCGGGTTGGGCAACGGACGGCAGCAGTTCGCCTTTCTCCCGGAGGCCCACACGGACTTCATCTTCCCGATCATCGGGGAGGAACTGGGCCTGATTTTTACACTCTCGGTGGTGGGGGCCTTTGCCCTGTTCTTCATTGTCACCTGGCACCAGTTGCAAAAGGCGCCCAATATCTACCAGTTCCTGCTGGTCAGCGGATCGCTGCTCTTCATCAGCATGCAGGCCATGATCAACATGGGAGTCTCCACCGGGTGCCTTCCGACGAAGGGAATGTCCCTCCCGTTTATTTCCTATGGAGGCTCGAACCTAGTGGTTACCTACTTTCTGTTCGGGATCTTATGCCGTTCCATCTGGAGTTGGAACAATCCGCCCAAGTTTGCGCCCAGGGAGGTTGGCGTCTAGGAATGAAAAGGCCGGTCTACATCGTCTGCGGTGGCACGGGGGGGCATCTGGCTCCCGGCATCGCAACCGCCCAGCGTTTCCTTGACCGAGGAGTGCCGGTCGAGCTCATCATCAGCGAAAAGGAGGTCGACAGCCGTCTCCTCCAGTCGTATCCGGAAATTCCCTACATCCGGGCCAAGGGATCGCCCTTTGGCTGGACGCCCTTCCGCCTGGCAAGATTTCTCTTCAACTCGGTGCTCGGGGGCTTGCAAAGCCTGCGCCTCCTAGGCACCAACCAGCCTTCCGCCCTGATTGCCTTCGGGGGATACCTTAGTTTCAGTTTTGTGATGTCGGCCTGGTTCCAAAGGGTTCCGGTCATCCTGCACGAGGCCAACCGCAAGGTGGGCAAATCGATCAAAACACTCGCGGGAATGGCCGACCGGGTCTATCTGCCCGAGGGGGTGGTTCTTCCCGGGGTGGAGCCGCGCCGCCTGAGGCGGATCGGTATGCCCCTTCGCAAGGAAGTCCGGCACCTGAAGAAAAGCGAGATCCGCGGCCTGCTCGGCGTTCCAGCGCATGCTAAAGTGCTGACGGTAGTCGGCGGCAGCCAGGGAGCGCTGGCCCTCAACGAGTGGGTTGAGCGGCACCGGCAAGCCCTTGCCTCGGAAGGTATTTGGATTAACCTCGTGGCCGGCCCGGGAAAGAAAATCCTTCCGGATCTTGAGAGTTTCCAATCAGGCAACGGTGAGCCGGTCGAGGTCCGCACCTACGCTTTCCACCGTTCGCTGCACGAGTTGTTTTGCGCCTCGGACCTGGTTATTAGCCGGGCCGGAGCGGGAACCATTGCTGAGCTGGTGGCCTGCCTGACTCCCTCGATCCTGATCCCGTACCCGCATGCGGCGGACCGGCATCAGCTGGCCAACGCGCAGGACCTCGAGGTGCGGGGAGGGTGTGTGGTGGTGCCTCAGGAGAAGCTCGAGACACTCTTGGACGAAGTCATGGACATGATGTACAACGACTGGATGCTGGGTCGCATGCGCAACAACCTCCGCAAGCTCATCCACGAGGATCCGGCCGAAGTGATCGTCGAATACGTGACGCGTACCTGCGTCTTTAGTCAGCAAGGGGAGGATAGGCCGCAATGAACCTGAAACAACAGCTTGAATCCCTTGGATGCCGGGTGGCAGTCCTTTGCGGTGGCCGGAGCAATGAACGCGAAGTCTCCCTCGTTTCCGGACGATCCGTGGCGCAGGCATTGGCCGATAGGGAGGTGCCCCATGATTTGTTTGAGCTTTCCGAAAACGCCCTTCCGGACAAGCTCGACCCGCGGGTCCATCTTGTCCTGCCGGTCATCCATGGCACCTACGGCGAGGATGGTGGCCTGAGCGCTGACCTTGATCGGGGCGGATTTGTCTACGCCGGGTGCGATGCTTCTTCCAGTGTCCTTTGCTTTGACAAGCTGAGCAGCAAGGGTATCGCCGCCAGGGTGGGACTGACGGTCGCTCCCGAGCGCTGGCTGCAAGCCGGACAGTCCGTTGATTTTGAGGATTTGGCCTCGGATCTGGCCCCCCCCCTGATCCTGAAACCACGCCGGGACGGCAGCAGCGTGGGCCTGCACTTGGTGAGTGATGCGGCCGGGCTTGCCGCGGCTGAACCGGACCTGAACCGGACCGACTATCTGGCTGAGCCATTTTACCCCGGGTACGACCTGACGGTGGGAATCGTCGATGGGCGGGCTCTTGGAGTGGTCGGGGTGCATTCCGAGGGGGGGCTTTACGATTACCAACACAAGTACACCAGCGGCCTGAGCCGTTACGAGGTTCCGGCCCGGATTGGGGAGGAGCTCGCCGAACGACTGCGGGACTGGAGTGAAACCATCTTCCGGGCCTGCGGGTGCCGGGACCTTGCCCGGGTGGATTACCGTCTTTCCCCGGATGGGGGGGTGATTTTCCTGGAAATCAACACCCTTCCCGGGATGACGCCGACCAGCCTGCTGCCAAAGTCGGCACAGTGTACCGGACTTTCCTTTGAGGACCTGGTACTCAAATGGGTGCAGCTTTCGCTTAATCGTTACCGAGATCGATTGTAATGGCCAAAGGAAAGGAACAACCCCGCAGTTCATGGCGGACGATTCAACAGAAGAATCAACGCGGTAAGGCGACCACCAAGGTGGCCCGGAAGAGGCGGCTGGTACTGCTCCTGCGCAGTGCCCTCCTGATCCTCCTCCTGATGGCGATTGTGACCGGGGTGGTCCTGTTGAAGTACTTCGGGGGCATGCCGGAGAGCCCGGCCGAGCCGGCGGGCCCGACCCTGGTGGAAGTCGACTTCCTTTCCAACGGTGTCCTGACGGATAAGTGGTTCCATGAACGATTCCCGGAGATCCGCATGACGGACATCCGGCAAATCGATGTTCACCAGTTGAAGGAAACCCTTGCCGGGCATGGGCAGGTGAGAAGCGCCAGCGTAACGGTCATCCTGCCATCCGAGTTGAAAATCGAGCTGGAAGAGAGGGAACCAGTCCTGCGTATCCGGTTGCGGGACAGCGAAGGCCGGCCGCTGACTCTTTTGGTCGGGCGGGACGGTGTCCTGTTCGAGGGTGCGGCCTACCCGCAGGAGACCTTGCTGCGCCTGCCCGGAGTCGCCGGCTTGAGGGTCAAGATGGGCGAGGACGGCTACCTTCCCATCAGTGGACTGGAACCTGTGGCCCAGCTTCTCGACCTGGCAAAGGAAAAGCTGCCCGCGCTTTACGGGCATTGGAAGGTCGTCGATCTGTCCGACTGGAATCCGGAGATCGATTACCGGCCCTCGCTGATCCGAGTGGTCAGCAGCCACATCGAGGAAATTATTTTCTCTTCAAATGGACTGGAGGAGCAGGTTGATCAGCTGGGGGGAATCCTTCAGCACATTCAACGTTATCAATTGGGGCAACCGAAGTCGATTGACTTGTCATTCGGTGAGGAAGCCGTTATCCGCTACAAGTGATCATATCATTGATGAAAGTATGGGCAAATGAGTCGGTCAAAAATAGTTGGTGCCATTGAGATAGGAACATCCAAAGTGGTTGTCCTGGTGGCGGAGATGACGGATGGCCGGTCGATGAATATCATCGGCCGCGGCCAGTCGACCAACGTTGGGATGAAGAAGGGTGAAATCATTGACATCCGCAGTGTCAGTGATTGCGCGCATGCGGCCATCATGGCCGCTGAAAGGGACGCTGAATGCCAGATCGAGCATGTCTACCTCTCGCTTTCCGGCTCACATCTCTGGGGATTCCGTCATGCCGGGGCAACCGCCATCACCGGGAGCGGGAACGTGGTTACGCAGACCGACATCCTGAGGGCCGTCG
This sequence comes from Opitutales bacterium, assembly GCA_049451775.1. Lineage (GTDB taxonomy): Bacteria > Verrucomicrobiota > Verrucomicrobiia > Opitutales > Oceanipulchritudinaceae > Oceanipulchritudo. The sequence goes on from JBMTVW010000001.1 coordinate 192,771, forward strand.
AGAATGCCAAGAGCAAGGCCCTCGAGCCCGGGGAAGTTTACATCCACCACATCCGGAATGGATTTGTCCTCGACGGGAAACCGGTGGAGAACCCCATTTCCCGCCAAGGCTCCCATCTGGAGGTGCAGTATTGGCACGTGGCTGCCGACGAGCAGAAGGTCAAGGACCACATCAACGTCGTCAACGGGTTTGGGCTCGATGTGAACGATATCGTCGTTTCTTCCCTGGCATCCGGCAGCCTGCTGGCCACCGAGGAGGAAAAACGGCAGGGTGTCCTGGTGGTCGACATCGGCAAGGGGGTGACCGACTACGCCCTTTACCGCGGGCGACGGGTCGTCCAGACGGGGGTCATCCCAGTTGGCGGCGATCACCTGACCAACGACCTCAGCCTTGGGCTACGGGTCAAGAGCAAGCTGGCCGAGAGCCTGAAGAAGCGCTCAGCCTGTGCCATGGTGCAGAAGGAGGACCGGAACAAGAAGGTTCCCCTGGTGGGCGACCTGAGTATCGGGGACAGTTTTCACTCGCAGTTGAGCATTAACAAGATCACCCATGCCCGACTGGAAGAGCTTTTCATCATTCTCAAGAACCAGCTGGGCAGCTATCTGACGCGAACCCATCTTCCCTGTGGGGTGATCCTGACCGGGGGCGTTTCCCGCACCCCGATGATTGCGGACCTGGCGGAAGTGACCCTTGATGTGCCGGTTGCGCTGGCTGAATGCCCCGACTGGGTCCGGAGTTCCGAGCTGGGTGAACCCCAGTACTCAACAGTCCTCGGACTCCTCTATAACGCCCTGCACGATCAACGCAGCAACGCCCCCGGCAAAACCGAGCCCAAGCAAGCCAACTGGTTGCGCAAGGTGACGGGTCTTTTCGGATAATCTACCTAGGACGATCAATGGAACAGACCGGATTTTTCCCTGAGCAGGATCCACTCATTGAAGACCAGCTTCCCGACGGCTCCCTGCGGATCAAGATTATCGGAATTGGTGGTGCGGGAACCAATGCGGTCGACCGGATCAAGCTGGAAGACCTCGAGCAGGTACACCTGACCGCCATCGATACGGACGGCCAGGTCCTCAATTCCTCCCCGGTGGAGGAGACCTTCCTGCTCGGCCGGACCGTAACCAATGGCAAAAGCACCGGCGGTTCCGTCAACAAGGGCCAGCTGGCGGCTGAGGCTGATGGCAACGCCCTCAAGGAAATTGTCCGGGGCGTGGATCTGGTCTTCATTCTGGCGGGATTGGGCGGTGGAACCGGTAGCGGTGCAGCGCCCGTGCTGGCCCAGTTCGCCCGCGAGTCGGGTTCACTTGTTATCGCTTTCACGCCCCTGCCGTTCAAGAGGGAGGGGAGCGCCCGTTGTGAGCGGGCCGCCAAGGCACTGGACAACATGCGCAAGCATTGCCACGCGGTCATCCCTCTGCCCAACGACTTGATTTTCGAACAGGTGGAGGAGACGGCCACCCTGATGGAGGCGTTTGCCATGGCCGACAAGTGGATCAAGCTGGGGGTCCATTCCATCTGGTCCATGCTTTTCAATACGGGTTTGATAAACGTTGACTTCTCCACCCTGCAAAGCGCCCTCGCCGAACCCGGTGGAAGAACGATCTTCGGAACAGGATATGGTAAAGGCGAGAACCTGCTCCAGCAGGCCCTCAAGGACCTGGGGAAGTGCCCCCTGATGCATGTTGTCGAGCCTGGACACATCAAGGAAACCGATCAACTGATCCTCAACCTTACCGGTGGGCCCGACATGACCATGGCCACCGTCAACAAGGCCATGGATATGATCAACGAGAAGTTCGGTTGCCGGAATTCCATTATCATGGGCGCTTCCATTGATGGCAGTTTTTACAACCAGCTCCGCATCACGATTATGGGAACGGTCAAGGGCCCCGGATTGACCCGGGGGTATGCTCCCGTCACCGCCGCCAGTATCCCCGAGAACGAGCCCGCGGCGCCGCCTCTTAAGCCGGCCGAATCTTTCCCCGGCAAGCAACCAGTATCCTCCCCAAGAAAGTCTCAGGAAGAGTTCGCCTTTCCCTCGCAGGACGAAAACCGGGGGCTCTTTGAACGCACCGGTCGCAATCTCCATGAGGGAGTCGATCTCGATATCCCCACCTACCTGAGACGAGGGATTAAAATTACTCGTTCCTGAGGGCGATTGTTAAGGGTTAAAAATATTTAAATTAACAATTGCCTATCCTTCCTGATTTGGCAGGAGAAATGGGTATGCAAAATTCATCAACCGGCAAATTGAGTCGAATTCTGGCCTGTGCCAGCCTGATCACTGGGCTGTGTGGTCCCCTGAGCGGGCAGGAGGATCTTGTTGAGCTGACGGCGTTCACCGTGTACGCGGGAGCCCAGACGGTGTCAGGCGGGCAGGCGGTGCAGTTGAGCGACCGGATGGCCCGGGAGGCACGGGTCGACCTGCAGAGCAGGGGGGGGACGCGCTACCAGACCGACATATCGATTCGCGGAGGCATATTTGAGGGGACCGGCCTGATGGTTGGTGGACTGGCCCTTTTCGATCCGCAGACGGGGCATTATTTTTCCGAGATCCCGCTGGACCCGGCTTTCTTTGGGGGAGCCTATCTATTGACCGGAGTGGAAAACGGGATCCATGGATTCAACTCGACTGCCGGGACCATCAACTGGCAGTGGGCGCCGATCCGGGACGGGGGCCAGGCCTTTGTCCGGGCCGGGAGCAACAACCACATCGGTGGCGGAGTCCGTGCCGGGGGTGCGGCGGGAAGCGCCCGTTACGAAATTTCCCTGACCAGCGAGCAGGGGGATGGCAGTGTCGAAAACGGTGACTTTGACCTGACCCGGTTGAGCGGCCGGATGGAATACACGATTGGGGAAGGGACACTGAGGGTCTTTGGCGGCTACCTGCAGAAGTTTTACGGCTGGCCGGGAATGTACACCGGTTTTCCCTTGAACGAGACGGATGACTACTCGGTCAGTCTCCTTGGATGGCAGTATGAGCTGACGGGTGAGGGCGATGGTTCATCCCACCGGGTCGGGGGCTACTGGCGCCGGATTGACGATGATTACGAGTACAAGCGGGAAACACCAAACAACTATTTCGAGCACTTGACGGAAGTCTACAGCCTGCAGGGTGACGGGGTCTTTGCCATGGACGCGATGGAACTGGTCTATCGCTGGGCCTACGTGACCGACCGGATCGCCCGCAGCACCAGCCTGGTCAACGGTGATTTCAGCGAGCGTGACTACGGTGAGGCCGCCCTCCTTGGACGGCACCGCATCGATACCCGTTGGGGGGAGCTGCAGGCCTATGCGGGCATGGCCCTCGACACCACCAACGAGGACGCCACCGTTGGTCTGCCGCAGGCAGGAATCCGGGCCGAAGGGATTTCCCAGCAGTTCAGCTGGACCGCATACCTCGAGTATGCGGAGAGTTCACAGGTGCCGGGATACACGGTCCTTAACTCAGCAGGGAGCGGCCTCTTCGGGGGGGACAAGAACCTTGGCCGGGAACGCGCCTCCAGCGTGGAGGCCGGATTCTCAATCCAGACCGACTCGGTCAGTGCCAAACTGGTTGCCTTTCAGCGCAAGGACGAGGGCTTGATCGACTGGGTCTTTGACTCCGGATCGCCCAGTGCCCGGAAGGCCTCCCCGGTGGATATCGAAGTCCGTGGGGTCGAGGGATTGCTTCGATGGGACCTCGGTGAGACCGCCCTGGAGCTGGGCTATGCCTGGCTGGATAAGGACGAGGAGTACCGCAATCCGGGAGTCGATGCCAGCTTCTACGCGCTCAATTATGCTCGTCACCGGATCCTGGCCACCCTCGAACACAAGATCGGGGAGCTCCTTTCACTCCGGATCGAGGGAGAGTACCGGAAGCATCCCGACAATTTCCTTCGCCAGGGAGGCGACGAGGCCATGCGACTCAACGCCGAACTTTCCGTTCCGGAAGTCCTTGGGAGTGACTTTGACCTGGTCCTGCGGGGCAATAACCTGACCAAGGAGCATTTCCAGACCGTACCCGGTACCCGTGGCGCCGGTCGGGAGGCTTACCTGACCCTCAGTTACGGCTGGTAATCCAGCGGCGGTGGGCCAGCTCTGCCCATGCCAGTGCCACGACGAGGATGATCAACCCCGGGACCAGGCGGCCCATGGACGCCTGCTCGCCGAAAATGGTCGCCGAGATAACCGTTGCCAGGGGGATTTTCAGATTATTGAAGACCGCCAGGCTGGCCGGATTGACCCTGACCGCACCCGCGTTCCAGAGGTAGAAACCCAGTCCGGAGGCAATGGACCCAAGGTACAGGAGCGCCCCCCACTGCGAAAGATCAAGCCCGGCCAGTTGGGCAAGGGGATTGCCCGGCAATGCGAAGGGGAGGGTGAGCAGAAGGGCCCCCAGGTAAAGCAGGGCGTAGCCATCCAGATCACCCATTGAGGGATGCCGTACCCGGAGGGAACGCCAGGCCACCTGCCCGGCCGCGAAACACAGGTTTGCCGCCTGCATCAGGAGAATGCCCGGCAGCTTTTGCGGGATCGATTGGGGATGAAAAACCCACAGGGCGCCGGCGACCGCAAGGAGGGCGGTCAGCCAGAACCAGGCCGGAGGGTAGCGGCGTTCCAGTACGGCATCCGTCAGGACCACGTACAGGGGCGTGAAAATGGTCAGCAAGGCGACCTCGTAGCCACTGAGGTAGCGGAAGGCAGAGAACAGGCAGACGTACATCAGCCCGTACTGGATGGCCCCGATCCCCAGCAACTGGAGGTTCAGGAGGCTGGGAACCCGGTGAATCCGTTTGAGAAAGGGGAGGAAGCAGGGCAGGGCGATCAGCATTCGCATCATCGCCAGAGTGGGACCGCTCAGGTCGGAAAACTCGGCCTTAACCAGTCCAAAGGAAAATCCCCAAATCAGGGAAACGGCCAGCAGGTAGAGCATCCCTGTGCCTCATGCGGAAGCTCTTCCGGGCTGGGCCTTGGCCCGCTTCCGGAGGTCCAGCATATGGAGATAGAGATTCCGGCTGACCCATGCATCGGTGCCGGCGTACTGGATTTGCGCCTCGGTGAGGTTGGATCTGGCCCAGTTGGAAACCTGGGCCCGCTTGGAAATACGAATGTTCAGCAGCAGTCCAGCCAGGCTGCGCAGGCCCGTGTTGAGAATGCCCGCTTTCTGGGTCAGGTCGGCCACTTCCTTGAATCCGGCCGGCTGGAAGTCTTTCAGTTCCTGAAGCTTCTTGATATCATCAGAGATGGCCACGCCGACCTTCTTGATGGAGCTGTCGCCGAGGATGCGCCACAAGCTGTCCGGGTTATTCAGTTTCTTCACCTGGAACAGCCAGACGTGATCACTTCCCCCCAGCTGGATCAGGGAAACCGGAAAGTTTTGCCCCTTTTTGAAGGAGGGCCGTGATTCGGTGTCGAACCCAAGGACCTTCTCTTTGCGGATCAGGGGAATCACCTGATCCAGTTTTACGTCGTCGTCGATGATTGTAATTGGCCCTTCATAGGCCACCAGTGGCAAGGCGTTGATCTCTTCTTTGGTTATTTTAATTGAAGGAGGCATAGTGGCGTCTGGTCGGCCGCACTCAGGCCGTGACTAGATTAGTAGGTGAAGCTCCACTGGAATGGCAAGGCATCAGAGCTCATGGCCCTGATTTTTCCATTTTTTTATGGTCTCCACCATGGCGGGAGGAATTTCCGCTCCCTGCAGGTTTCCATCGCCCGTGCGGGTGGCCGCGGCCGTGGTCATGGTACCGGTGGCACAGGTTTTCCCGTCCGGGCCAGTGAAGACGAATTGGTACTGGATCCGGTTATGAGACAGTTCGGCGATAGTGAGCTCTATCCTCACGGTATCATCGAACCCGATGGGCCGGCGGAACCGGCATTGGCAATTGACCCTTGGAAAGCCAAAGGTCTGTTCATTGCCCGTTTCCAGTAGAGTCAGGCCGAGATTCCTGAACAGCTCGGCCTCGGCCTCCTCCATCAGGGTGAAGTAGGTGGTGAAGTGGACCAGCCCTGCCGCGTCGGTCTGGGAAAAGGCGATGCGGCGCTCGATGACCAGTGGATTGCGAGGAAGCGTCATGCCGGAATCGAATTAAAGAAGGGCTCTGGAGGCAATCACCATTTGCTCCCCGGCGGGAAAGGAAGGGAAGGCTTGATTCGCGCCGCGGGAGGTGAGTAAATGAAGGTTTCTGTATGCCCGGATGATTCACCGCACGCCCCAACGCAGTTACACCTCCCAGTCGATTGAACTCTGGTTCAAGCGACTGAACCGCGACTGGGAATGCTATTTCTCGCGTGAAGAGCTGAAGTGGGGCCGCCAGTATTACCGGAACGCCGAGATTCGTTCCACGGAGTTGCTCGATAACAGTGCCATCATTCATTTCAAGCGGGGCAAGGAACCGCTTTATGTCATTGTCGACTGGGACGGTGATACTCCGAGTTTCCGTGAATCACATCCCGACGAGGCCCCCGGCCACGGGCTAGCGGTGGCCGGAATGTACGAATTGGAGGAGCTTATCGCGGATGAGCTGCCACCAGTGGTGGAAGATCTTCCGGAGGGGACCGAACCTGCCGCTCGCAGGGCCACTCCCGACCTGAGGGTGTTCGAGGCCACCCCGAGAGAAGGCCGGGTCCTGCAAGTCAGGCTGGTTCCGCGCATGGATGGACTGTGGATGGAGGCTGGGTGGAAAAAGAAGGGCAGTGAGATCGACTGGTCCCATTTTTCGCTTCGGGACCTGACCCGCTGGGAGCGAGAACAATTGATTGGCTATACGGCCCGGGCTCATCGATGCGGTTTTCGCCCGGGCAACCGGGAGGGAACCTACCGCATCGGGGATGCCAACATGATTGATCGCTTTTTCAGGGTCGAGCTGAAGGAATGGAAAGCCCGTTACCCAATGATCGAGGCACCCGGGCTGGATAAATGGAGGGTTGGCCTGAAGCTGGTTCGCCCGGTGATCGAGGTGATTGCCAGCGGGCCCAATGCCCGCTACCGGTTCGACTTCGGGACGGGTGCCGGGGTCGTCGGGGAAGAGCTGCGCAACCGGCTGTTCAAGACCCCGGGGCACACGCATTTCCGGCCAGGGGAGGGTATTTTCCAGGTGGATCCCAAGTCACTGGGCAGCGTTCACGAATGGAAGACCCTCCTGCCTGCCGAGGGCCAGGGAATCCTGCCCAAGTATCTGCTTTTCACCTTTGCCCGTGATCCTCATGTGGACTTGAAGCTCTCCTCGGAAATCGAGCAATGGAAACGCGACGTACAGGGTGCGGTTTCCAGCGGGGAAGGACTGGATTTGCCGGAATACCTCCGCGAATACCAGCGCGACGGGGTCGCATGGCTCAACAAGCTGGAAGTCTGCGGTTGTCCCGGATTGCTGGCCGATGAGATGGGGCTGGGCAAGACGCTGCAGGTCCTCAATTTCCTCTTCATAAAAAAGGCCTTGGGGAGCAAGCCCGTACTGGTGGTTTGTCCGGCCAGTGTGGTCCCGGTCTGGCAAAATGAAGTGAAGCGGTTTTTTCCGGGAACGGAAGTGAAGGTTCTCTCCAGTACCCAGTCCTTTACCGGTGAGGAGCCGGTCCTCTGGCTGAGCAGCTACACCCAGTTGCGCAGGAACAAGCACCTGCTGGAGTCAGCACGGTTTGAGTACGCCATCCTTGACGAGGCCCAGAGCATCAAAAACCCAGACGCCAAGGTGACCCACTCCTGTTTCGCCATCCAGAGCCGCTTCCGGATTGCCCTGACCGGCACCCCCATGGAAAACCGCCCCATGGACCTGTGGACCCTGTTCCGTTTCCTGATGCCGGGATTCCTTGGAACCCGGAGGCATTTCTCCGAGCAGGTCAAGGATTCGGCCGAATTCATCCCCCGGCTCCGAGAACAGATCAGTCCCTTTATTCTCCGGCGAACCAAGGCCGCCGTGGCCAAGGACCTGCCCCCGAAGGTCGAGATTGACTGGATCTGTCCATTGACCCCGGTGCAGCGCCGGTGCTACGAGGAATTGACCCGGGGGGCAGCCGAATCCTTCAAGGGTCGCCTACCGGACCTGCTCCGGGAAAAACGCATTCACCTTTTCAGCCTGTTGACCCGTCTGCGCCAGGCTTGCTGCGATCCGTCCCTGCTCCCGGGGCAGAAAATAACCGGGAACGACAGCGGGAAGCTACAGAGCCTGGCCGGCCGCCTGTCGGAGGCCTTCGAGGGAGGTTCCAAGGTGGTGGTTTTCAGCCAGTTCGTCCAGTTCCTGAGACGGGCCCGGACCGCTGTCCGGGCTGAGTTTCCGGATGTTCCGCAGATCGAGCTGACGGGATCGACCATCGACCGTGACCGTCCGGTGCAGCGGTTCCGTGAAATCGAGGGTGCGGCCGTCTTTTTCATCAGTCTCAAGGCTGGGGGAACAGGGCTGAACCTGCAGGAGGCGGACTATGTCTTCCTTCTGGACCCGTGGTGGAACCCCGCCGTCGAGGCGCAGGCCATCGACCGGGTTCACCGGATCGGGCAGCAGCAACGGGTGATTGTCTACCGGATGGTGACCAAGGGGACCATTGAGGAGCGCATCGACCGCCTGAAAAAGGAGAAAGGGCAGATGTTTGAGGAACTCCTGTCCGATCTGGATGCGCCGGTGGATCTGCTCAGCCAGTTCAGCGACATCGAGGAACTGATTGCCTTGAGGGAAGACTAGGGGCTAGGCGAACTCGATCGCGATAATGGTGTAGTTGTCAGGGGATCCGGCTGCCTCCACCTTGAAGGAGAGGGATTGCCCGATCGAGGCGACCGGTTCGCGGCGGCAAAGGATGGCGTGGAGCACGCCTTCAGGCAGGGGTTTGATGACCCCGTCCGTCAGCAGGAAAAGCCGGTCGCCGCCTTGTATTGGAAATTCCGCTACTTGCGGATCGATGTAAAGGTCCTGGCCAATGCACTGGGTGAGGGTGTGATGGGCGGAAAGGGGGATTGCCTCGGAGGCGTCCATCCACTGGTCGTCCATCATCCGGGCGGCGACGGTGTGCTCCCTTGTCAGCACCTCCAGCTTGTCCCCGTGCACCAGGTAGGCGGCCGAGTCGCCGACATGGGCCAGCTGCAGGAGTTTGCCCTCCTCGTTAGTCCTTGCCACGGTGAGGGTGGTCCCGAACCCCGAGGCGGCCATGGAGTAACCCACATCCCTGATCTCCTCGTTGGTTTCGGTGACCGTCTGCAGGAGGCTGGCCCCGGGGTTCTCGTTCAGTCTGCGCTTAAGGACCTCCAGGGTCAGGCGACTGGCCTTTTCCCCCATGGGCAGGCCCCCCAGTCCGTCGGCCACCGCGAACAGCCCGTTGGCGGGATCCAGCAGGTAGCTGTCCTGGTTTTCATGCCGGACAACCCCGGTCTCCGTTAGGCCGAAGGAAGCTCTAATCATTCCATCCATGTTATTGACCGCTGAATCACTGGCAACCGCAAAGGAAACGGGCGATCTAGGGAATTTTCCTGTACTGGTCGTGTGGTAGCACTTCGAGAAACAGGGATCCGTAGGCCTTGGTTACAATGCGAGAATCGAGGATGACGAGTTTGCCTTCGTCGGTGTGGTTGCGGATAAGGCGGCCGATTCCCTGGCGAAACTTTATCAGGGCGGCCGGCAGGGTGAGCTCGGCAAAGGGGCTTTTCCCTTGCCGGCGACACAGTTCGGAGCGGGCCTCGGCCACGGGATGGGTCGGGTTTTCAAAGGGAAGCCGGGTTATGATGACCTGTGAAAGGGCCACCCCGGGGACGTCCACGCCAGTCCAGAAGGAGTCGGTCCCGAGGAGGATGGCATTGCCCAATTCCTTGAATGACTGGAGCAATTGTGATCGGCCGATACCGGTACCTTGGCAAAGGAGGGTCCTTCCGGCCTTCCGCAACCGTGGCTCCAGTATGGTCCGGACTGCCAGAAGATCGCGGTAGCTGGTGAAGAGGGCCAGCGTTCCCCCATCAATCGAGAGGGCATGGTCGGCGATCTGGGCGGCCAGGAAGGTGGTGTTCAGCCGGCCGTCGTCGGAGGATGGCTCGGGCGCGCTGTGATGGATGAGGATTTCCATCTGAAGGGGGTAGTCGAACGGTGAAGCGGCCTGCTCGGACGGGACTACGGCTGCGCCCAGCTTGGTCTTGAAGGAGTCCATGTCGGGCCCCTCGGCCAGGGTGGCGCTGGTCAGGAGCAATCCCGTACAGCGCTCGAAGAGCCGTATGCGGAGAATTGGGGCAATATCGAGGGGAGCGGATCGAAAGTAGACTCGGTCGCCTTCCCGGCCGGCGGTCTCCAGCCAGTAGACGGACTGTGAATCGCTCAGCTCGATGATCTCGTTGATGCCTTCCCGGTAGGTTTGCAGGGCCCGGCGAACCCCTTCCAATTCATCGCGCTCGGCGCCCTCCTCGAGCCGGTTTTCCAGTTGTGTGAGGGAATGAACGAGGTCGCGCAGGGGGATATCGAGGTCATTCGGGTGCCAGCTGGGGGTCTGTAGGCGGATCGGGCGTCCGGTGGTCAGGAAAGCCTCCCGGATGCCCTTGAAATATTCTGAGGCGCCCTCGGTCAGGGCCATGACCTGGTTGCGCAGGCCGGGATTGCCATGCCGGGCCAACAGGCCCCGTGCCTTTGGTTTTCGTTTCTGATACAGCTTCAAGAGCTGACGTCTCAGCCCAAGGGCGCTCAGCCGGAGCCCAAAGTATTCTGTGGCCACCGCGGGAAGGGTGTGGGCTTCGTCAATGACCATGAAATCCTCCGGAAAGAGGATGCCCGGCACCTTGCCGGTGGGAAAATGCCCGGCGGACAGGAGGGCGAACAGGAGACTGTGGTTGACGATGATGACATTAGCTTGGCGAACCGCCTCCCGGGCCCGCCTGAAGTGGCAGTTCTTGGGGGAGCAATTGCGGTTGTTGCAGGCATGACCGTCGGCATGGACCCATTCCCAGACTTCCGGCAGTGGCTGTGGATCGAGTTCCTGCAGGAGACCCGTCCCGGTGGACCTGGCCCAGTCGGCTATCCGCTGCAGTTCCAGTTGCTCATTGCTGGGGAAGAGCTCGCTCTTCGACTTCAGGGCTTGTGCCAGTCGTGTCCCGCACAGGTAATTGCCCCGCCCAACGAGGACGGCATGCTTGAAACCGGAGCAGAACGACAGAGATTCATCCGACTCAAACAATTTCCTGCAAAGAGGGAGGTCCTTGCGCTCGAGCTGTTCCTGCAGGGCGATGGTATGTGTACTGACCACCAGCGGTCGTTCGCTGGTGACCGCCTGAATTAGACCCGGCACAAGATAGGCCAGGCTTTTACCCACCCCGGTACCGGCCTCGAAGAACAGGGCGTCATCTACCTGCCATGAGGACTGGGTCCGCCGGGCCATCAGTTCCTGTTCCGGCCGGTGCTCCAATCCCAGGTTTTCCTGCAGCAACCCGCCTTGGGCAAAGATGCGCCGAACGGCTTCCTCCACGTCGATGGAAGGGGTCCCGGTCGCGGATTTTCCCGCATAGGCGTCGTTCAGCCCGATCATGCCGGCATGATGCACGGGTGGTGTTTGAATCCGCAACGGCAAAAAACCCCCGATTATGGGATGTTTGGTTTGCCAATCGCGTCCTGCGGCCATCCAATTACGCTCATGGTCGCCGAATGGTTGCAAAAGCTCCTGATTCTCCAGGATCGCGATTCCATATGTGATGGGATCCAGTCCCAACTTGAGGACATTCCCCGGCAGATTTCCGCCGAGGAGTCCAACATCCGCCAGTTGGGCGAGCAATTGTCGCAGGCGGAGGAGGCAGTCAAGCTGCTGGAGGTCAAGCGGCTGGACCTCGATGGCCAGGTCGATCAGACCGAGGCCACCATCGTGAAGTACAAGACCCAGCAGATGCAGGTTAAGAAGAACGAGGAATACACGGCCCTCGATAATGAGATCAAGGCCCTGCAGGATAAAGTCTCCGCCCTGGAGGACGACGAGTTGCTCCTGATGGAGGAAATTGACGAGGCCAAGGCGGCACTGGAGACCACCCGGGAGTCAATCGCCAACCAGAAGGCCACGCTGGAGGCGCATATCGTCGTACTGAAGAAAAACCATGCCGCCAGCGAATCGGAACTGGGTAACGCGAGGGCGGCCCTGGCTGAATGCGAGACCAAGGTCGACGACTCGTTGCTGGAGCAATACCGCTACGTCAAGAGCCAGATGAAGCGACCCCCGGTGGTGGTTCCCCTTGAGGACAGTCGCTGCCAGGGCTGCCATCTGAAGGTGTCGGGTGAAGTCGAGTCGGTGGCCCGTCGGGGCAAGGAACTGGCCCGCTGCGACAGCTGTGGCCGGATTCTCTATTTTGACCGTTGAGCTATTTGATAATAGGGGTTGCCAGAGCGGTTTTTGGTGGCATCTTTTCTTAATACCGGTTGGCGGGCTCCCGCTGTCCCGTTTCGGCGGGGTAGAGGAAAGTCCGGACACCATAGGGCAGGATTCCCCGTGAAAACGGGGGCACGCGGGGCGCGAGGCCCGCGTGACGGCTAGTGCCACAGAAAACAAACCGTCCCGCGCAAGCGGGATAAGGGTGAAAAGGTGAGGTAAGAGCTCACCGCCCGGAGGGCAACCGAAGGGGCACGGTAAACCCAATCTGGTGCAAGACTAAATAGGGGATCAGGGCGGCCCGTCTGATGATCCCGGGTAAGTCGCACCCCCGTTTTCGGGGGATTCCGCTTCGGCGGGATAGATAAATGGGAGCCACCCCGATTCGTCGGGGAACAGAATCCGGCTTACCGCCAACCGGTCCTTTTTTCTACAAGTCCTTGAAGAAGATCTGCGAATTGCGCCCGCTGTTCTGATGGACATCGCGCAGCACCTTGGGCAGCACGGCCGACTGGCCGAGTTTGAACCCGCAGGTGTCCCTGAAAAAGGCGGAGGTCTGGGTGGTCAGGGCAACTATCCGGCTTTTGCCAGCGGTGATGGCCCCTTCCACGGCGAACTCCGCCATGGCCTTCCCGATATGGCGTCCCTGGTAGGCGGGGTGGACGTAGACCGATCCCAGTTCGACGGTGCGGGAACGGGGGAAAGAAGTCACCCGGAAGCAGCCGATGATGCTCTCGTCGATCTCGTAAACGAAATAATCGTTGATGTCGGTGTCGATGCTTTGGCGCGACCGGGGTCGCAGGCTCTGTTCCCGGACGGCACTTTTGGTCAGGCTGAAAATGGCCCCGACGTCCTTGCGCCGGGCGGGGCGGATCTGGGAATAAGGATTGGAATGGATCATGGAACCGATCCCCACCTTGGAGAAAACCTCGGTCAGCAACCCGTCATGAATCCGGCAATCAATAATATGGGCACGGGGCGTGCCGCCCTCGATCGTCTTGACCGCGTATTCGGCCTTGGAGCGCACCGCTTCATCAATGGTCGCGGGATTGCGCTCGAGCATTTTCCTGACTTCGGCGACATCGGCGTTGAGCCGGAGCTTGCCCTTGTAGGTCAGTCCCGGATAGGGGAGGAGGTAGATCAGTTTGGAGGCCTTGAGTTCGATGGCTATCGAGGAGGCCAACTGGTCGGAGTTGATGCGCCGTTCCGACCCGTCCCGGGTAAAGGCAATTGGACTGATGACAGGAACCAGTTCCTGTTCCATGAGCTGTGCCAGGAGGCCATGGTCTATTTTGTCGACCTTGCCGGTGAAGAGCTGGTTGGCCCCGTTGATAATTCCCTTGTCGGTGGCCCGGATGGCATTGACCCGGACACACTTGAGCCCCTGCTGGGTCAGGCCGCGCTCAATATTGTGCCCCACTTTACTGGCCGCTTCAATGGCCAGTTCGAGGGTGGCGTAGTCGGTGGGTCCGTATCCCCGGGCGTCCGACACCCGGATGTGGCGATCGGCGGCCAGTTGCAACACCTGTGCCCCGACACCATAGACAACGATCAGCCGGATGCCCAGGTTGCGGAGAACCGCCAGCTCGAGCATAAGGTTATTGATGGTCTCTTCCTCAATGACAGAACCGTCCAAGGCGATCACGAAGATATGGTTCCTCCACAAGGGAACATACTTCAAGATGCCGCGTAAATCTGCGGGAGAGAGCTCCCGGTCGTTTTCCCGCCCGTCGAGTTTCATGAACGAGAGAAAACACCATCCGTTCACAGCTTTCAAGGCAAACCGACGTCCGGTCAGCAGGTCCTAAATGCGTTGCCTGAGAAGTGGGTTATCTCTTCAATGGGCCCCATGACCCTGAAAAAGAAGCGTCGTTGGAGTGAATCGATCGATACAGCGATCGACAGTCTGCCTCCCGGGCTAGCTGACGGGCTGGACGCATTCGGAGTCTTTATCGAGCTGGAGAAGGGGCATTCGGTGCACACCGTTGAGGGCTATCAGCGGGACCTCTGCCAGTGGGCCGGTTTCCTTTCCACCCATCGGGGCAAGGTGTCGTGGGACACGGTCGCGGGGGAAGATGTCTCACCATGGCTGGAGTCGCTCACGGATGCCGACTACAGCGCCTCCTCACTGGCCCGCAAACTGAGCGCCCTCAAGCACTGTGCCCGCTTCCTGCTGGCGGAAAAAATAATCCGCTCGGATTTTACTGAACTGATCAGCGCGCCCAAGCTGGCTCGCCGGTTGCCGGACACGCTGACCCCTGAGGAAGTGGATGCGCTTTTGGACGCGCCCAGCCGCCATTCGGCCCAAGGGCTCCGCGACCGGGCGTTCCTTGAGCTGATGTACAGCAGTGGCCTGCGGGTTTCCGAGCTGTGCAATCTGTCCCTGCAGGACATTGACCTTGATGAGGGCTTCCTGCGGGTGCAGGCCGGCAAGCGGGGAAAGGATAGGCTCATTCCGGTCGGACAGAAGGCCTTGGAGGCAATTTCCAAGTACCTGCACAACGGGCGTCCGCAACTGGTCCGGCCAAAGACCGGGAGCGACCTTTTTATCAGTAACCGCGGGTCCGCCATTTCACGCAAGACGGTTTGGCACTGGATCAAGCAGTACGCCGAGAGGGCAAAGGTCAACAAGCCGGTCAAACCGCACCTGCTGAGGCACTCATTCGCCACCCACTTGCTCAGCAACGGGGCCGACCTGAGGGCGATTCAGGAAATGCTCGGGCACTCCGACATCGGGACGACGGAGATCTACACCCGGGTCGACCAGAAACGGCTGGTCGACGCACATGCCCGTTTCCATCCGAGGAAGTAGGCTAGAGGCGTCCGGCCTCCCGCAGGCGCTTGATGACCTCCAGGGCCATGCCACTGCGGTTCATGATGTAGAGGTGAAAACCCATGATGCCGTGATCCATCAGGTCGGCGATCTGGCGGTACATCCAGTCGACCCCCACCTTGCGGACTGCTTCATCCGAATCCCCGGCGGCCTCGAGGGCAGCTTCCAGCTCCTGCGGGATGTGCTGGCAGAAACGGCGGGCCTGTTTAGCCGAACGGATCGGCATCAGGCCGGGAATGATGGGGACCCGGATTCCGGCGCCCCGGCACCGTTCCACGAAAGCGAGGAAGTTGGCATTATCGTAGAATAGCTGGGTGGTGATAAAGGAGGCCCCCGCGTCCACCTTCTCCTTGAGGTGCCGCAGGTCCGCTTCGGCTGAAGCGGCCTCCGGGTGTACTTCCGGGTAACCGGCCACCCCGATGCTGAAACCGGCAAAATTCTCCCTGATCAGCTGAACCAGGTCGCGGGCGAAGGGCAATCCGTCGGGGTGGGGAATGAAAGTCTCCTCCCCGCTGGGCGGGTCCCCGCGCAGGGCCATGATGTTGCAAAATCCGGCTTGCCGGTAGCCCTCGATGATCTCCAGGAGTTCCTCCCGGCTGGAGCCAACGCAGGTCAGGTGGGGCATGACTTCAAATCCGTATTCGTCCTTGAGGAGGCCCGCATACCGGTAGGTCCGTTCACGGGTTGATCCGCCCGCGCCGTAGGTGATGGAGACAAAGTCCGGGTGCAGGTGTTCCCGGATCTCCTTCGCTGCCTGGATAATCTGCTCGCCCCCGCGGTCATCTTTCGGAGGGAAGAATTCCACTGAGACGATCGGCCGGCCCTGGGCAAAGAGTTCTCCAATTGGACGATTTTTATGCATCATCAAATCAAGATGGGATGATGGATCGTTTGTAAAGCCAATTTATTCCTCCATTCTCAGCCGGAGCTGTCCGCAGGCGGCATCGATATCGTGCCCTTTTTCCTTGCGGACGGTATGGGAGACCCTCGCCTTCTTCAGCACGGCGGAAAAAGCCTGTTGGCGTTTGATGTTGGGGCGTTTCCACGGCAGGCCCTCGACCCGGTTGTAGGGGATGAGATTGACATGGGCATGCAGGGAGTTAGCGATCTCGGCCAACCGGTTGGCCTGGTCGAAGGAGTCGTTGACATCCTCGATGAGGATAAACTCTAGCGTAAGCATGCGGCCGCGGCTCTTTGAGAAGTCGGCAACGGCGGGAATGAGCTCTTCCAGCGGGTAGCGCCGATTGATCGGCATGATTTTCTCCCGGACCTCGTTGGTGGCCCCGTGCAGGCTGAGGGCGAGGCGAAACTGGATGGGCTCCCGGGCCAGCTTGCGGATTTGCGGAACTAGTCCCGAGGTTGAAATAGTGATCCGGCGGGCCCCGAACTGAAGGCCCCAGTCCGCGTTGAGGGTCCGGATCGCCGTGACCACGTTGTCGTAATTGGCAAGGGGCTCCCCCATGCCCATGAAAACGATGTTGTCGAAGGGAACATTGTCGCCGGGGCGACCGGATTGGCGTTGGTCCTCCAGTCGGGAAACATGGATAAACTGGGAGACAATCTCGGCCGCGGTCAGGTCCCTTTTCCATCCGGCCAGCCCGGAGGCACAGAACTTGCAACCATAGGCGCAACCAACCTGCGAGGAGACACAGATTGTCTTGCGGGAGGTTTCAGACCCGACCCCGCGCTGCGGGTAGCGGATCAGGACGGTTTCCACCATTGAGCCATCCTCCCCCTGCAGGAGAAGTTTCTCGGTGATGTCACTGGCTTTCTTCGAGAGGATAAGCCGATTGGGGGCCAGGCAGGAGTTTTCCTCCAGCCAGGCCCGCATTTCCTTTGGGATATTGAGCATCTCCGGAAACGCCTCGATCCGTTTCCGATACATCCATTCCAGAAGCTGCCTGGACCTGAATTCCGGGAACCCGCCCTCCTTGAGGAAGTCGGCGAGGGCCTCCGGGGACAGTCCATAAAGAGACGGCTTTGAGGGCGTGAAGCGCATGATGTGTGACTCAAACAACTATTCCCGAAGATGCAACCGATAGGAATGGGAAAAGGGGCCTTGATTTGCAGGGGGCATCTGGTCATTTTCGGCAGCCATGAAACGCCGACGCTCGCTGGCCTTGGTGGCCCTGATCCTCCTTGTGACGATGATCCTTGAAATGGCCGGGGCCGGATTCCGGGCCATCTGGCCTAGCGTGGCCGCCTTGCTGCTGGTCTTCACCGTGAGGAACGTGCTCCTGGGGCTTCTCGGGGGTGCCCTAGTCGGTTCTCTCCTGCTGTCCGGGGGACGGATTTGGGAAGTGCCGGTCAGTCTGGTCGGGGATCATCTGCTGCCGAATTTCGAGAGCCCGTGGAAGAGCGGGGCCTTGTTGTTCACTCTGTTGCTGGGCGGTTTTGTCCATCTGCTGGAGAAGGGAGGGACCCTGCAGGTCCTGCTGGCCCGTCTCCTCGGGGGGAGGTCCCCACGCAAGGTGGAAACTGGAGCAGGCCTTTTCGGCATGATCTGTTTTTTCGACGGACTCGCCAACAGCCTGATGGTGGGGCGGATTTTCCAACCGATGGCTGCCGCTACCGGGGTCAGCCGGGTCCGGTTGGCCTATATTGTGGACACCACCAGCGCCGCGGTGGCCTGCCTGGCCTTCATTTCGACCTGGATCGCCTATCAGCTTTCAATGATCCGTGAGGGTTACATCCTGGCTGGCCGGGAAGCAGAAGCTGAACCCTACCAGTTGTTTTTTCTCAGCCTGCCGCACAATTACTACGCTTGGTTCGCCCTGATCCTGATGGGGGTGGTGATCTGGAAACAGTGGAATTTCGGTTCCATGGGGACCTACGCGCCAACCCAGGCGGATCCGGCGGAGCCCATTCAGTTGCCGGTTCCTGAGGCCGGCCTGTGGCGGGCCTGGATTCCCGTTGTGGTCCTGATCGGGTGTGTTTTCGCGGGAATATATTCGGATGGGACATCGCGAATGGGGCTTCCTGTGCTGCCGCTGGCATGGGAAAAGCTGGCACTGTCCTTTTCGGAAGCGAATGTGCCGGTGATTCTGGTGTCGGCCAGCGGCCTGGCGGCATTTCTGGCCTGGCTTTTCTTTCCTCCGGCACGTCTGGCGGGGCAGGGCACTGCCGGTTCCGTCTTCACCGAGGGAATGCTGCAGCTGTTTCAGCCCGTCCTGATCCTCATCATGGCCTGGATGCTGAGCAGCACCCTAAAGGATCTTCAGGCTGCCGATTACCTGGGGTCGATGCTGGATGGGTGGGTCCCTGTCAGCCTCTTCCCCCTGGCGGTTTTCCTCTGCGCCAGTGTGGTTGCCTTCACCACGGGCACCTCCTGGGGCACGATGGGGTTGTTGATGCCCCTGTCCATTCCCTTGGTCTTTACCCTGGCCGGGGAAACGCCAGCCGCTGGAGCAGCCCATGTCCCGGTGGTCATCGGGGCCGTATTCAGCGGGGCGGTGTTTGGTGACCACTGCTCGCCGATCAGCGACACCACGATTGTGTCCTCGATTGCCTGCGGGGTGGACCCCATGGATCACGTCCGGACCCAGTTGCCGTATGCGCTCCTGGCGGCCGCGGGGGCGGCCCTGCTGGGGTTTCCCCTTGCCGGCCTGAGCGAGGGCTCAATCACGCTTTCCTTCCTCTCCGGGGGGCTTTTCTTTGGACTAATCTTGGGATTGCAGTCATTTTACCGGACCCGGGAATCCTAGGCTTGACCAGCGTCTGGGAAGATTCACAGTCTTGCGGGAGAGAATTACCCCATGAGCAGTCGCACAAGATTACATAAAGGCGAAGAGGGCACCGACATCAACATTTCCCCGATGATTGATATGGTGTTCATCCTCTTGATTTTCTTCATTGTTACCACGGTGTTCGTTGAGGAGGAGGGCATTGGCGTTGACAAGCCCACCCCGCAGCCCCCCGAGACGGAGCAGGAGAAGAAGGATGAGCCGGTGATGCTCAAAGTCACTGTGGCCAACCAGATTATTCACGAAGGCAAGCCGATCACCCTCAACCGGGTGGAAACCGTGGTGAAGAACGCCCTTTCCAAGGCGGATGTCCCGGTCATCATGCAGGTTGAGCGAGGGGCCCTCTCAGGGACCATGATCCAGGTGATGGACCGGGCCAAGCTGGGCGGGGCGGACAAGATCTCGGTGACGGCGGTTGACGCCAGTTCCTAGGACCTCTCCTTTAATCCGATTCACTTTCAAGGCACTCAATAAAGGGTGCCTTTTTTGTTCCTGTAGCTCTGGAGGACTCGGCAGGCTTCCGGCCGAAGAACGTCCTGGGTGACAAGGATGCCCCGTTTCTCAAGTTCCTCGATCCAGTTGGCCGGGAGGGGGCCCTCGTCAAACTCCGTCAGTGATTCAACATCCTTCCGGGTGGCCCCGATAATAATCCGGCGGATGCCGGACCATGGGCTGGCCCCAAAGCACATGGCGCAGGGCTGTGCACTGGTGGCGAGGACGAAATCGTGGCCTGAGTCGTCCAGCCGGTATTGGCCAAGGCGCTGCTGGGCCAGCATGAAGGCCATCATTTCAGCGTGTGCGGTTGAGTTGTTGAGCGGAACGACCCGGTTCACCCCAACTGAAATTACCTGATCCGTCGAGGCGTCGAAAATAGCGGCGCCAAAGGGTCCACCGGTCCCTTCGGCGAGGTTGCGGGAGGCCAGGTCAAGGGCCAGTTGCATCTTATCCTCATCGGCGGGGTAGGGCCTTTCCATTTCCGGCAGCAACCCCGCCACCCAGTCGGGCAGGGACAAGTTCACGCTCAGGCTGATTCCGGTGTCGCTCATAGGGTATCCATTCAAGCCCTCCGGGAGTCGCTTAGCAACATGTTGTTGCCCTGAATTCCATTGACGCCGGGATGACTAACGTTAGCATCAAATGTAATGAGAACGAAAACGCGCCCTGATGTTCTGGTAGTTGGCGCGGGCCCGGTGGGTCTGGCCACTGCATTGACTTTAAACAAGCGACGGATCCCCGTGGAAGTGCTGGAAAGGGATGACCGCCCGGGAACCCACAGCTATGCCCTTGCCCTGCATCCCCG
This sequence comes from Opitutales bacterium, assembly GCA_049451775.1. Classification (GTDB taxonomy): domain Bacteria; phylum Verrucomicrobiota; class Verrucomicrobiia; order Opitutales; family Oceanipulchritudinaceae; genus Oceanipulchritudo. Next base: position 212,938 of record JBMTVW010000001.1, read on the forward strand.
CAGTGTGGCCATGCTGGAAGAATGGGGTGCCCTGGGAAACCTCCAGCAGGAGGCGCTGCGGGTGGAGCGGCTGGTATTCTGCGATTGCCGGGAGCCCCGTTACACCCTCGACATGGGCAAGGTGGCCGGGCAGAAAGGAGGCCTGCTTGTGGTTGGGCAAAACAACCTCGAAGCAGCCCTTTTGGATGCCCTGGAAAAAGCCGGGGTGGCGATCAAATGGAATTACCGCCTGTCCGGACTGCAACAGGACGACAATGGGGTAGAGGTCCAGTTGGAAAGGCTGTCGGAGGGAATGAGCGGCTACGCCATGGCCCGGTTGGAATGGCAGGTGGACAAGGAGATCAAGGAGGCTTCCGGCTATGTCGTGGGAGCGGATGGACACCTTTCCACAGTGCGACGCAGGGTCGGGATTGAATTCCCGAAAGTTGCCCCCACACAAAGTTTTGCTGTCTTTGAATTCAAGACCGACTACGGGCATGTAAACGAGGCCCGGATTGTCTTTGGCGAAGAGGGAACCAGTGTCATGTGGCCCCTTCCCGGCGGGTACTGCCGGTGGGCCTTTGAACTGGAGGAATCGGCAGCGGAGGCCTATTCCCGGGACAAGGACCGGCTTTTTATCCAGGTCGGCAACCAGGGTTACCATGCCCTTGAATCGAGTATGCTGGAGGAAATGCTCAGGAGCCGCGCGCCGTGGTTCAACGGATCCCTCGGTGATTTCCGGTGGCGGATGATGGTCCGCTTCGAGAAGCGGCTCGCTTCGCAGTTTGGCCGGGGGCGTGTCTGGCTGGCCGGGGATGCGGGTCACTTGACCGGACCCGTTGGCATGCAATCCATGAATATCGGGATGAACGAGGGGCAGATGCTGGCCAACTCCCTTGCCGACATTATTGAAGGGTGGGCAGACAGCTCGATTCTCGAGGCATATAACGCCGACCGTGAAAAGGAATGGCGAGCCCTGCTGGGATTGAGCACGGTTCTTTCCGGTGGCCCGGAAATGGATGGTTTTATTTCGACCTGCCTTGACCGCTTGCCGGGGTGTATTCCGGCATCCGTCGATTCCCTGCCGGATTACGCCGCCGCCCTTGGGGCAGAGCTGACACACCTGCATGCCTGAGCCGGTACCCCATGGGTGAAATTGGCTTGCTAGGGCGGTGACATTCGGGTTTCTAACTGATCACCCTAGTGCAAGTCCTCAAGGCAGTTTCCGCGTTTGGCTTTTTTCTGGCCGTTGCTTCCCCGTTGTTTGCCGCCCTGGTCATTGATGGCAGGACAGATGCGGCCAACAACCGCTACGCCAATGATCCCTCCTTCATCGCGGGGGACATCCTCAGCGGGCTCGGCCGCTCAATTGACAATTCCAATGGAAAGTGGGGCACCCTGGTCAGCGCGAACGTCTTCATCGGGGCCTTTCACTGGAGCCCCCAGGTCGGGGACACCCTGACCTTTTACGCCAGCAATGATCCGGCCGGACCAACGGCTACCCGGACGGTGATCGGGGCCCGGCGCATGGGCACATCCGACATCTGGGTCGGGGTTTTGGACAGCTCCCTCCCCGCCGATTACCAGCCGCTGGCATTTTACCAGGATCCAATTGCCTCGGAGGCGGAATTTGACGCCTCACCCCTGGCGGGGGCCGAGGTTTTTATGATCGGACGATGGGAGAATACGCCTAGTCTGCTGGCCAATGTCGCTGTCGGCCGCAATAAACTCGATCGCTGGTATCCTGCCGGGGGACTGGGTGGCAATGAGGGTCCTATTTTCCTCGCCTTGCAGGATCTGCCTTCCGACAACGTTTATTTCGTTGAGCATGAAGCAGCGGTGGATAGCTACGACTCGGGCGGACCAGTGATCGTTGACCTGGGGGGCATCCCCACCGTGATCGGGCTCAACTGGTACAAGTATGTAGACATTCCTGTCAGCTGGAGAAAGGGCAAGCCGGTCTCGAGGAACGGTTCGGGATTCTCGGTCGTCGGGGACCATGCCGATGGTATTCAGGGGGTCATCGACGGCTTTGCCATCGATGCCACCGCGGGCTACATTGACTGGATGTCCGGCGCATTCGGGGGATCCACCGATTGGTCCCTGACGGGCCCCGCTGTTGATTTTGACCAGGATGGCTGGCTCAACCTGACCGAATATGCCTTTTGCCAGGATCCGCTCAGCGGGGCCTTCAACCAACCACCGGGTGCCGATCCGGTGCACCTCGGGGGCGCGGTTTATAGCGCCATGGCGTTTTGCGTGAGGGAAGATCCCCATCTCCGGTACGATGTCCTTCTCGGCAACACCCTCCAGGGTTGGTCCCCCGTGCCCCTCCTTTTCAACGGGGCTGCCTGGTCCTCATCCAATCCCGCCATGGTCACCGTTCACCAGCAGGCAGATCTCGGCGGGGGGATCTGGTCAATCCAGGTCCGCGGCACCCTTCCCCTCGATTCATCCCAGCCACTCTTTCTTGCCATTGATGCAGTTCCCCTTCCTTATTGACACGCTGGTGCCATTATAGTGAAGAAGAGAGCGGATGAGACGGAAACTGGGAACCTGGCTGGCACATATGATCCTGACGGTGAGCACCGTTGTGGGTAGCGAGGTTCACGAGCTGAGTCCGCTGGTGGTGGAGGCATGGCATTTCGACGGATTATCGCTGGGGATACCGGCGGGGGTGGTCCGACTGGAGCGGGGGGAGATCGAGAACAGCGGAGCGGTGGACATTCCGGAAGTGCTGGAGGCGTTGGGAGGGGTACGGTTCAGTGGATATACGGGCAGTGGAATGGAGGGACAGCTGTCCCTGCGGGGCTTTGGTGAAAACAGCGGTTTACGGGTACTGGTCCTGGTGGATGGGCAAGCGTACAATCCTCCGGACATGGGGGGGATCAACTGGCTGGGCCTGGATGTGGGGGAACTGGAGACGGTGGAGATCCTGCGGGGCGGACAGACGGTTTTGTATGGAAATCACGCAGTATCCGGGGTGGTAAAGCTCCGAACCCGTGCCCCCGGGGAGGAACCGGAGGGTTATCTCCGGGTCCGGACCGGGAGTGATTCCGAGCGGCGGGCTAGCGCCGGCCTGGGAATTCGTTCCGGGAAAGGTGGCTTGCGCGCAGGTTTCAGTTGGAACGAACTGGCCGGATACCGTGATCACTCAGCCACCTCCTCGAGGGGTGGATTCCTTTCCTGGGCGGGTCCGGGTGAGGGGAGATCCCGCTGGTCGGGACGGTTCAGCTACCACCGGGGGAAGATGGAATTTCCCGGCCCATTGACCTACGGCCAGCTACTGGCCGACCCGCGCCAGCAGACAGGAAGCGGACTGGACCGGGCGGAAAACGACGAGTGGAAGGCCACCCTGAGAGGTGAAGGGACCACCGGCATTGGCGAATGGGAGACGGCTGCTGCGGTCATGTCACGGTCCAAAACCTGGCATCTGGGCGGGCAGGACGCGGACAACAGGCTGTCGAGGATAACCCTGCATCCACGGATCAGGCTGGGAAATGACGGAAGGGTTTTGGTGGTGGGGACTGACTTCCAGTGGGACCGGGTTGACGACACACGCTACCTTGATCCGGGGAGGCAAACGGTGTCTGCATGGGCCGATATTGAGCGGCGGACGGTCGGCGCCTATCTGTTCGGTTCCATTGAGCGGGGTGATGGATGGCAGGTTTCCGGTGGGATCCGGGCCGAGCGATCCGCCACGGACAACCTTTACGTCCATTACGTCAGCAGTCAGCTGTTGCCCGAAGTGGAGACCAATCGCGGAACATTCCCCAATCCCGACTTCAAGGATCCCGCTGACCCGGACCCCCGGCTATCCTTTCAGGGGCCCGTGGTCAAGTCCGGTTGGGCAACTGAGGTATCCCTGGTGAAGCAACTGGATAAGCAGACAAGCGTCTGGTGCGGATGGGACCGTGTCTACCGGTACCCTTCGTTGGATGAGGCGGCGGCCTACCAGGGGTTTTCGCTGAGTGAACCGCTCAACTCGGACCTTGATCCCGAAACGGGGAACAACCTGGAGATTGGATTCAAGCGCCGCGGTCACGGCTGGGATACAGGGTTGACCGCATTCTGGCTGTTCATGGATGACGAGATTGGATTTTTTGAAGGATACCATGATGGCGAGTGGGTACGCCTCAATAGGAACCTTGGTGATACTAAGAGGCAGGGCGCGGAGCTTTTCTTTTCGTACCGAAAGGACAACTACGGTTTGCTTTTCAACGGGGGATTGGTCGATGCCCGCTTCCGGGGCGACCGGTCGGGGGAAGCCGTGCCGCTGGTCCCGGAAAAGGAGGCGTCACTGAGCCTATGGTGGAAACCGTCCGCAAGCCTGCGTCTGCAGGTTCGCGGGCGTTACCTGTCCAGTCAGGCTCAGGCCAATGGCGGGGGGGCAGCGACTCGCATTCCCTCGTATTTTCTGGCCCATTTTTCGTTGCAACTGGTGCTCCTTGACGGGGCCACCCTGAGTGCCGGGATCAACAATATTCTGGACAAGACGCATGCGGTGAGCGCTTACAGCGGAGGCTTTTATCCCGGCAACGGCAGGCGGGCCTACGCCGAGTTGACCTGGAAATTCTAGTGACATGCAGGTGAGCAAATTGAGTTCAGTCGCCCTTGCGCTCCTCGGATTTCCAGTAGCAGGCATCGCATACGGTTTCCCCGTCTGGCCCTTTGCCCCAGCGGCGGGAGAGGAGGGCAGCACCGCGGTCGGCCACGATGATCCGCGAATACTGGCCTGGGCAACCGGGGTGACCGAGGTCGTTCATGGGTCCGAAGTCGCTGATGAGTCAGCCTACCGGAACCCGCAGGCGGCCATCGGTCCTTCCAGGGGAACCAGTTCATCGGTGGTTGTTTTGGGCAGGGGTGGCTGGATCACGCTGGAGTTTGACCCGGCCATTATCGACTGGGAAGGGTTTGATTTCGCGGTATTCGAGAATGGATTCAGTGACACCTTTCTTGAGTTGGCCCACGTCGAGGTATCCTCAGATGGGGATAATTTTCTCCGCTTGCCGGGTTATTCCTATACTGCCACTACCGTGGGACAGTTTGGGACGGTGGATCCCCGGGACGTGCATGGCTTGGCTGGGAAATACCGCGGCGGCTTTGGAACCCCGTTTGACCTCGCAGCGGCCCGGGTTGCCTACGAGTCGTTTCAGGACGGATATAGCGGTTTCTCTGCCGCTTATGCCAGCCACCTGTTGGAGAAGTATCCCCTGGTTGATCTACAGGATATCCGTTATGTCCGTCTGGTCGATATTGTCGGGGATGGGACATCCAGCGACTGCCAGGGTGCGGCCATCTACGATCCGTATCCAACCGTCATTACAGCGGGATTCGATCTGGATGCGATAGGGGTAATGAATGCCGCCGGTCCGGTCGCGGTCCCGTTCGCCCAATGGGCACAGGACAAGGGACTGGCAGGGGTAGTTGAGGTGGATGCCGACGGGGATCATTGGAGCGATTTTTTTGAATATATGATCGGAACCAACCCAGTTGACCGGGAGAGTCATCCGGTCATGAAGCTGAGGAGTGATGCCGCCGAGCAGCTGGAACTGGTTTTCACCAGAAGCGCAACTGCTGAAGGAACGCTCATTCTCGAGGAAAGTCTGAATGGGTCCGACTGGGTGCCCGTCCTTGAAGGAATTGCCAATCCAGTACCCCTGCGCAGGGTGGAGTGGATCGGCGAGCAGGCTGTGGTCAGTGAGAAAATACCCCTCCCCGGTGGAAGGACGGTGTTTTACCGGTTGCTGGCTATCCCTAAGTAGCCCTTTTCAGGGAATCCCCTGGCAACCAGACGGAGGATTTCCGTCCGGGTGCCATTGGCAGGCATCAGACGACAGCGACTGGTCTGGCTGCCGAGGCATCCACAGGTTGAGACAGTGCGATTGGAATTCTTTGTGTAGCGGCTTTGCGAATACACTGGTGAATCCAGCTGAAAGCATTCTCGTTCAATGGCATCGGAGGGATAGTAGGCGATCAGCACCCTGTGGGTCGGGTTGAACCCGTATTTGTTGGTCAGTATCTCAAAGGCGCCTGCGCCCGTGAATTGCTCACCCAGGTGGTAGTCACAAAGGAAAAGCTCCACCGAATAGTTTTTTATCGTCCGGATGGCCGCATCAATATTGGCACACGGCCGTGGACTTGATCCGCTACGCAATGCAGAAGGGATTCGTCAACCAGACCGACTTCCAGAACCTCAACAAGGGTTAGGGACCCGGGGTCACATTAGCGGGGTCATGGGGCCCCCGAAGGCCCGGATGAGTTGGATGCGGACCTGTTCCATGCCAATGTCGAGACCGGGGATGGGGCCGACGTCACGGTAGCGGGAATGGAAATCGCTGTCATAGGGCGATAGGGGCTCAAGGCCCTCCTTGAGTTCATAGCAGGAGACCTGTTCGATCGGCCACAAGTCGAACATGGGAAGATTGGAGGAGATTCTTGCCAACAGACCGTTGAGGTCACCAATGATTGGAGGGAGATTCCGTGGGGCCACGACCCAGCTGTTGCGGGGATGGATGGCCTTGTCCACTACCTCAGCGAGATGCCTTGAGAAGGCGCTGTCCCGAATGAGGACCAGGCATTCCGAGTTGAGGTAGACCGAACGGGGATCAAAATTATGCGAGCCCACCAGACTGAGCTTCCTGTCGATGATGAGCGACTTTCCGTGGACGCAGAACCGGGTGGCTGCCTGCGACAAGCTGAAGGGGTTGCTGTTGGAGGAGTTGCTCGCCTGCTGGAGCAGATTTTCATACCCGGGGACGTACTCCCCGATATCACCTGGAATCGGCTTGATCAGGTAAAGTTCCGTCCGCAGACCCTCAATCTGCATGCGCCTTTGTTTGAGGGCGATCCCGCTGACGTAGAAATGGTCCGAGGAGGAAAGGCTGTTGGTGGAGATCCGGAACCGTACTTCCGGTTTCTTTTTCCGAATCTTCCGTAAACGCCGGTAGGTCTTGTCCTCCATGACGGCATAGGGGGTCTGCATGAGAATCTCCTCATCGGCCTCCTCCATGAGAGCAAATACCTCCTCGAAGGGATTTTGTTTCCATGGGTTAGCGAAACGCGTTGCCTTGACCGGAACATCGGCAAGGAATACAATTTCTTCCACCGGCCAGCTTTTCAGTGAAGGGTTGCCATCGGTAATATCCCACAGGTCGGCGGACAGGGTTACCTCGGTGAAAGTGGGGTCCGTTTCACCGAGGACGAGCCCCGGGTCGATCCTTTGGCCCTTTTTCAGTGACCGGCGGATGTCCGACATTTGGGTGGCATGAAATGAATCCTTGTGCTCCCAGAACTCTTCGAAGGAGGCGTGAATATCCTGGCAAACGGGACCGTTGACGATAATATCCCGGTCGAGGAAGGTCAGTTTTGGATCACGGTCATAGTAGGCGTCCTGGATATTGCGGCCCCCGACAATGGCCAGTGCCCCGTCAACCAGCATCACCTTGTTGTGCATCCGGTAGTTCATGCTGGAAAACCGCATGAAGGTTCCCTGGGTGAAATCGGAGCCCTTGGCCACGGCATCGTTGGCAATCGGGCGGAAAACCTTTATTTTCAGGTTGGCGTGAGCGGTTGCCAGGGATGCATATTCCGCGGGGGAAATCCCGGGGGAATAGATATGGTCGACCAGCAGGCGCACCCTGACCCCGCGCCCAGCCGCCTTCAGCAGCTCGCTGAAGAAAAACTTCCCGGTCCGGTCGTAGGTGTAGATGAAGACCTGGATGTCGACGTTGGAACGGGCGGCCCGCAACAGGTGAATCCTTGTCAGGAGGGCATCCTCCCCGTTTTCCAGGAGAATGACCGATGGGTCGCCCGCGATTGCCGAGCGGGCTTCCTCGAGAATTTTCGAGGCTATGGGCTCATCCCCGGACAAGCCGGCCGGACATTCAAGGACTGGGGGAGGGCCCGGTTCCGGACGAATCATCAGGTCCGGAGGCATGGTGCATCCGGTCAGGACGAGAAGTATCCAGTCCATTGGGAAACGCCCATGCTTGGAAATCCAGTCTGGCATGGACAGAGATTGTACACACCGGGGACCGCCAGCGCAAATGGATTCCTCAGCCTAGGGCGGTCACCAGCGCCTTGGCGACAAGGATCATGATCACCAGGGCGACCGGATAAGCGGAGACGTAACTGACCACGGGAACCTGCGATTCGGTCCGTGAAGTTATTGCCCCAAGGGCGGGAGTGGAGGTCATTCCCCCGCAAATTCCGCCGAGTGCCTGAAGCGGATTCAACTTGAAAACAATCCGGGCAATGGGCCAGCTGAACAGAAGAGGGACAATTGTCACCGCTATGCCCAGCAGGAAGACGGATACCCCATGGCTTTGGACCGTTTCCAAAAGGGATCCGCCTCCGCGGATGCCTGCGCTGGCGAGGAAGAAAACGAGACCCAATTCCTGGAGAAGCATCCGTGTCGGCCGGGGAATGTGACCGACGATGCGTCCCACGCGGCCAAAGTGTCCGAGAAGGATCGCCACCAGGAGGGGTCCTCCTGCCAGGCCAAGGGTGATTGGCGTGCTGCCGGGCAACCCGATCGGGATCAGGCCGACCACGATCCCCAGGGTCAGTCCGGCCGAGAGCGAGAGGAGATCGGTCGTATCAATCGCGCTGCTGCGGTGCCCGACTGCCTTGGAGAAGTTCTTCAGGTTATCGGAATGTCCGACCACGGTGACTTGGTCATTGCGCTCGATGATGGTTGAGGCGTTCGGGACGAAAGTCAGGCCGAGCCGGGTCACACGGGTGATGACAATCCCGAAGTTCTTCAGGGGAGCAATTTCGGCAAGGGATTTTCCGCTAAACTGGCGGGAAGTGACGAGCAGTTGTTGGCGCTCGTTCTCTACGTCCTTGATGACCTGCCGGTCACTGCGTTTGCCGAGGAAATCAATGGCGATGGCCATTTCGTTGCTCCGGCCGACCAGCAGGAGCAGCTGACCAATTTCAAAAGTGTCGTTGTACTGGAGCGGGGCCAGACGATCGTCCCGGTATATGCGGGAGATCTGGCAGGCATTGAAGTTGCCTAGTCCCGCGTCGGCGATTTTCTTGCCGGCCAGGTTGGGATTGGTGACTTCCACGAGGACAGTCTCGACCCGCTCAGCGTCCCCTTCGGGGTCCTTTACGTCGGCGGCCAGTTTCTCCAGATCATACTTGAGGATACGGGGTAACAACTGGACGAAGAGCACCACCCCGATGACCCCGAAGGGATAGGCGATGCCGTAACCGATACTGACGCCCTGGGACCCCGACTGGGCCAGGCCCTCGGTGGCGGCGGCCAGGGCAGGGGTGCTGGTCAGGGAACCGGCAAAGATACCCGTGGCCAGATCAGCCGGCAGCCCGATCAGGGTGGCTCCGGCCCAGGTCAACAGGCCCCCGACGGACACAGTAACGAGGGCCAGCTTGGCCAGGGTGGCCCCTTCCCGGGCGAGGGCGGGAAAGAATCGCCCGCCAGCTCCGATGCCGACGCAGTAGACGAAGAATACCAGCCCGAGGGTCCCGATGCCCCCAGGGACCTCGTATCCGAGGTGCCCCGCCAGCAAAGCGGTGAACAGGACCCCGGAACTTCCTATGTGGATGCCCTTGATGTGGATACTGCCGAGCATCAATCCACTGGCGATGACGGCGAAGAGCGCAATGAAGGGCTGATCGGTCAATAATTGGTGAATGGCTTGGAAGTTCATGATTGCTGGATCATGAAATGGTCCTCAGGTGGCAGGCAACCGTAATTCCTCAGGCCGGCTGGATATTGTGGTTTGACCGGAAGATGTTGCCGGGATCCCACTTGTGCTTGATTTTCCTTAACCTGGCCAGATTGCAGCCGTAGGCTGCCGGGGCCGCAGCTTCATCATCCGCGGCGAGGGCATTCACATAGACGCCCCCCGAAGGAATAGGCGGCCATTTCCTTCTGGAACTCGCGGGCCCATTGCATTACTTCAGCGTCCTCCTGGGCGCGGTCCACCCGCCATGAGGTGAAAGCCGAAATTGACCCCGCGGTGAGGGAATGCTGCCGCCTCAGGCGGCACTTTACGGATGGCACCACCGGCACAGTCGATATATGCCAGGGTGAGTGCGCCGGGGATCTCGCGGGTGAACCGGAGGATGGTTTCGATGGCCTCGTCGGGCAGGCCGCTCAAGTAATGACCTTTTGAATACCAACGGCATGCTGGAGGAGTGCCCGCGTCAAAGGCCCGGTGCACCTCGAGGAAGGTGTGGGTTCCGGAAGTGTCCAGAATGGGCTGGCCCAGTTCTCTCAGTGGCCTTTCCGTCCGCTCTCCCTCGGCCAGTTCACCCACATGACCGTACACCAGGCAGAAAACGGAATTTCCGTGGTACTTCTCCGGGAGATCGGACAGGGGAGGTATTGTGAACATGCAGGGATAGCAGGTGAATCCATCGGGCGCGGTTGCCATTACCTCCCGATAGGCCCGGAAGCCTTCCCCGGGTGCCTCGTAGGGATAAATGACCTGGCCGGCATACATGTGGTTGGGCATCTCGTGCAGGTGGAATTCAAAGCGGGTGACGATGCCGAAATTGCCCGATCCGCCCCGCAGGGCCAAAAAAGTTCGGGGCTCTCGGATTCGCTGACCCGGACGATATTTCCCCCGGCGGTGACCATCTCCATGGAGATCACGTTATCCGCGGCCAGACCGTATTTCCGCGACAGGTAACCGAATCCGCCCCCAAGGGTAAATCCGGAGACACCCACGGAACTGACCGTCCCCCCGACGACTGCCAGGCCTTGCTCGATTGTCTTTTCGTATGATTCACCCCACTTGACTCCCGGTCCAACAAGTGCCCGCCAGGCGGACTTGTTGATTTCCATCTGGCCCATCCCAGACAAGTCGATCAGCGGGTTCCCCTCGCTGACGCTTTTTCCCGCAAAGCAGTGTCCTCCGCTCTTGACGGAGAACTCAATTTCCTCCCCACCAAAATACTTCACCGCATGGCCACATCCTCCGGTGTGACCGCCCGGATGACCAGTGAAGGGCGGTTTCTCAGTCGGTCGTTCCAGATGCTCCGCGATTCCATGTACTGGGGATCCCCCGGCAAAATCATATCGCCGTTCAATACTGGCTGCAGGTGATCAAACGCCTCACTCAGGTTCATTTCCTCACTCGTTTCTTTCTACACGGGATATTGTGCTATTAGGGAAAGTGTCGCAAATTATTAATTAAATTTATGTCCGGGACGAGCCAAGCGGTGGCGCGAGAGGGGGTAGACCGCCTTGAGGGATAACCCTGGATGTGTCCGCCGTGGGGCGACATAAAAGGATTGAAGATAAATCCCAGCTCACGCTAGACTGCGATGCTTGGGATTTGCGGTGTCCCGGGCATCGGCAAAGGAAGTTTTACCAATAACGACATAACAGGAGGCAGCAATGGTTACGATTCTCTCACTCTGGTTACCCATTCTCACATCAGCGGTCGCAGTCTTTTTCGTCAGCTGGATCATTCACATGTTACTGCCGTACCACCGGAATGATTTTGACAAGCTCCCCAACCAGGAAGCGGTGATGGATTGCCTGAGGGGATTCAATTTGCCCGAAGGCGACTACCACTTTCCCCACTGCAGCGGGCCCAAGGAGGTAAGAAGTCCCGAATTTGCGGACAAAATGAAAAAGGGTCCGGTCGGACTGCTGACGGTGATCAAGAGCGGTCCCCCCAGCATGGGCAAAGAACTGCTTCAATGGTTGCTTTATTGCCTGGTTGTCAGTGTCTTGGCGGCCTACGTCAGCGGTCAGGCATTGGCGCCCGGTGCGCACTACCTGAAGGTGTTCCAGTTTGCCGGTTGCATGGCCTTTTCGGGGTATTCCATGGCCCTGCTGCAGGGAGCAATCTGGTACAAGCGCAAGTGGAGCGCCGTCCTGAAAAACATGTTCGACGGGTTGGTCTACGGTCTGGTGACTGCCGGGATCTTCGGCTGGCTGTGGCCGGTGGCCTGAGTCGGCGTTTCGACACCCGGATTCAGTTGCCTATGGGAGCGTGGCGTCAGGAATTAATTGCTTCAATTTCCGTGGCCATTGTTATTGTCGCGGGCCTGCTGCGCTTCAGCGGTCTGGAATTGCGTCCGATGCACGTCGACGAGGCCACCGGAGCCCGTATCCTGGCCAGCCGGATGGAGACCGGGGAGTACGCATTCGATCCGAGGCATTTTCATGGACCGTTCCTTGGGCAAACTATTGAGCCGGTAGCCCGACTGTTCGGGCAGACGACCTGGGAAAGCCTCAGCGCGACCCTGTTGCGCAGCCAGACGGCCATTGCGGGGTGCCTGCTGGTGCTGCTCCCGTTGCTATGGCGCAGCTGGATGGGCATCCGGGGAGCCTTGCTGAGCGGGGCGCTGCTGGCAACCAGCCCTTTGCTGGTCTACTACAACCGGATGTATATCCATGAGAGCCTTCTGGCGCTGATGTGTTTGGCCTGCCTTACCTTTATCCTTCAGTGGCTGCAGAGCCGGCGAACCCGGTGGGCCTGCCTGGCCGGGGCCTTTGCCGGAATGGCTTTTGCCACCAAGGAGACTTTCGTCATCACCGTGCTCTCCTGGCTAGCCGCCGGCCTGCTGGTAGGTTGGGCTGCCGCAATCGATGAACTCCGGTCGACCTGGAAGCAACGGGGGACTGGCTTCCTTTTGGGCATTGGGGTGGCCGTGGTGACAACGGTTCTCTTATATACCGATTGTTTCCGCCATCCCCAGGGAGCGCTGGATGCGGTGAAAACGCTCTTCGTGTACGAGACGGGATTCGGGCATGATCATCCCTGGTTTTTCTATCTGGAGCTGCTGCTGCTTCCGAAGTGGCGACTGAGTATCTTATGGGGGGAGGGATTAGTGCTCGTGCTGGCCCTGATGGCCCTGGCCGGTTTGCTGGTTAAGGGGAGCGCCTCGCTGGACCCCGTCCGGAGACGGATTCTTTCCTTTCTCGCGGTAGCCGCTTTGGGTCAACTGGCCATCTATAGCTGCATCGGTTACAAGACGCCTTGGCTGATGATGGTTCCGTGGGCACACTTCCTGATCATGGCCGGGTTCATCTGCACAGGTGTGTTTGGGAGGAGCCTTGTCCTAGGAGCAGCTTCGCTGACAGTCATCCTTGCCGGCTGGCAATCTGTGGCGGCCACGGGCCGGCTGGCCAATGATGCCCGCAACCCCTATGCCTACGCCCCGACAACCCGGGACGTGATGGGCCTGCGGGCCTGGCTGAGCGACCTTGAGGCTATGGTTCATCCGGACAGGATGGAGCCGCTGGCGGTGGTGGGCACCGGCTACTGGCCGTTGCCATGGTACCTGCGTGGGCTCGGTGCCACCGGTTACTGGGCCAGGGTCCCTGACGGGGCGGAGCAGATGCCGGTTGTCATCGTCATGCCGGGAGAGTTTGAGTCGGCGGAGGCAACACTGGGCTCAACGCACGCGGCCTTTCCCCGGAGCCTGAGGGACAATACCCCGATCCTTCTATTTCTGCGCAACGACCTTTGGGAAAGATGGATGGACACTGAGCCGGTAGAATGAGCATCTACACCTTTAGTCACGAGGCGATGTTGACCACCTTCACCTTGCGGATCCGTGATGAGAAAGCGGAGGAAGCCGCCGGTGTGGCACGGGAGTGTTTCGACCATCTGGATTATCTGGAAAACAAGCTTAGCCGGTACATCGAGGGAAGTGACGTCTGGCAGATCAACAACATGGAGGAGGGTGATTCCCTGTTTATAAGCGAGGCCTGCCATGAATGTCTACGGTCATCCATGCTGGCCAACGAACAGACGGGCGGGCTTTTCGATATCACTCTCGGACGGCAGATCGAACACCTGAAAAACCAGGTTGTCGGAGCCTCACCGGCACGCGCCGGGCAGCTGGTCATAGATCCGGACCGGCCTTTGGTCCAGTGTGTGGAGCCCGGTCGGGAAATTGACCTTGGGGGGATTGGCAAGGGGTATGCCCTCGACCGGATGAAGCGGCTCCTGGAGGACTGGGGAATTGGCTCCGCCCTGCTGGCTGCCGGAGCGAGCACTCATTTGGTTCACGGGATCGGATGCTGGGAAATTGAGCTCCGGGGCGACAGTGGAAGCACGACCATTGAACTGGAAAAGGGTGCCTTAAGCGCCTCCGGTACCGCCATGCAGGGCAGCCATATCGTATCCCCCTTCATGGAGGAGCGCGGGTATCCATTCAAGCGTATTTGGATCACCAATACAAACGCCGCCCTTTCGGATGCCTGGTCGACCGCACTCATGCTGGTTCCCCGGGAGGAGATCAGGCAGCTTGACCTTGGTGGAGAGCGGTCGTTCGTCGAGACAGCCGAGGGCGATGTCGTTCCGGTCTGGGGAGCCTGATCAGCACCAGATATCGTAACCGTATTTCCATCGAGGGCGCACCGGTTCTTTCACGAAGGCATTCAACCCGGGCCGGTTGGTTACCTCGCCCAGTACGGGATCCCAATCAATGCGTCCACCAAACCGTGCCGCCATGACGCCGAGCAGGTTTACTTCCGTCAGGCGGGATGCATAGTCGAAATTGGATCCCGGAGGGGGTCCTTCAGCCTTGATGGTCCGGAACCATTCCTTCACTGGTCCCCCTTCCACCCGCGGATACTTCTGCTGGGGCAGAGCGGATCCTTGCAGTCCTCGCATGTCCGCCCGGTTGACGAGACGCGGGTTGTTGGAGCGTTCATCCAGATAAGCGGTTTGGCGGTTCCCTTTCCAGATGGAGCCAGACCTTCGCAGGGCGGATTCTCCGGTAGCCTCGTCGGTTTTTCCCAGTCCCAGTTGGGGGGCATCTCCGGTTCATCGCCCCCGTTGTACCAGTACAGGCTGCAGGGCACCTTGTCTCCCCGGTGGCTGAAGTCCCAGCGGATGATGCTCCAATCGGGGGCGAATCCCTAGGGGGCGACGGCCTTGTCGACCACCTCCACGGTCACCGCTTCATACAGGTCGAGAATCCAGACCGGGCCATCACAAATATGGCTGAACCAGTCCCCGGTTATGCCGTTGCCGAAATCATAGAAACCACGCCTCCTGCGCGGGTGGAAAATCGGGTTGTAGGGCAGATCCGTTTGCACCGGATCGAGCCAGAGATCCCAGTGGACGAGGGCGGGAACTGGTCCGGTTTTCAAAGAACCAGCCGCCAAAATCGGCATTATCAGTCCACGCTTGAACTTCGCGGACCTGGCCCAACAGTCCTGCCTCGTACCATTCACGCATTTCCCGGATACCGTCAAAGGAGTGTCCCTGGTTGCCCATCTGGGTGACCACGCCGTACCTGTGCGTGGCCTTCTGCAGGGTCCGGGCCTGTCAGATGTTGTGGGTCAGCGGCTTCTGAGTGAAGACATGCTTACTCCGCTGCATGGCGTCAATTGTCGCCACATAATGGGTATGGTCGGGCGTGCTGATGCAGGCGGCATTGATCTGGGAGCCCATCTTGTGCAGCATGACCCGGAAATCCTTGAACCGGGGGACCCCGGCAATTTCCGGGACCTTTTCCAGATGTGTCCCGAACATCGTCTCGTCGATGTCGCAGAGAGCGACGATGTTCTCATCGCGTTAGGGAGTCAGGGCCTGGTTGGCGACGCCGCTGGCACCAATGAAGGCGGACATTGATCCGGCTGTTGGCGGAGATCCCGGGGAGTCCGATGGAAAACCGTGGCAGCACAAAAGGGGCAACCCCTGTCACCGCCGTTTTTGGGAGAAAATGACGACGCGAAGGGTTGGCCATGGTTTTCCTTTTCCTGGGTTAAGTACTGGCTACTGGGCGATGCCGTAGACCTCTACCTCGATGTAGTGGTTCATGTCGTTGGAGGTATTGCCCGCGCTGTAGAGTCGAACGTACTGCCCGGCGGAACCCTTGCCATCGATCAGTTTCCCGAAGCGCGACTCGACATAGGGCCGGTCGGAACCCTTGCCCATACTGGCGGAATTGTCGTAGTCATTGTTGAAAAGGGTCGTTACTCTGGCCTGGAACTCAGGATCGTCGGATACCTGGACGATGACGTCATGGTAAGCCCTCTTCTGGGAGTGGTAGTGCCATAGCCAGACGGCGGAGATGGCGGCGCTCTGCCCGAGGTCGATCTGCACCCACTGCAATCCGTCCATGAACTCAGTGTAGTATCCTTCACCAGCGTCCTTATCGCCGTCGGTCAGGTAGGGCAGGTCGCCGATGATGGGATAGTCGTCACTGCCGGTCACCGGCTGGCCGTGCGAAAGAAGGACGGTTCCCTGGGGAACCACCAACTGCGGGGCAGCGGTCGGGGCCTGGACTAAATTGGGGGCTTTGATCGGGGCCGGGGTACCTTCGATCAGCTCCGGAGGCAGGTCAGTGGTCAGGACGAAACCTCCGGCAGGGGCTGTTGCTACAGCGGGTGCTTCCTCGCTGGAGCCGCCACAACCGGCAAGGACGAGTGTGCCAAAGGCGACACCGAGAATCATGAGTGGATGTTTCATACGGATAAGTGTTCTTCGGTTAGGGTGATGGGCGTGTTATCCAAAGCGGAGGGATTGACCCAGTAAATGGGGGCCTCGCTTTCAAAGGCGTGGCGGGCATCGCAGGTCAGGGTTTCCTGACCGCGAACAGCGGCAAAGAAGTTCTCCAGATGCGGCTGGTGGGGCGGCTTGTTGAGTTGCCCGGGCAGTGCAAAGGCCTCCGGGGCTGCTGACTCATAGGAGGCAATGGCATCGGAGGAGCCGGAAGCGGCCGGTGCTGGTGCCGCCACCTTCTTGAGGTAGCCACGTGTCACCAATGGTTCCCAGTCGGTATTGGAGCCGGATTCACGGTACAGCTTGGTGTAGGCGGCCCGTTCTGAGATGTTGATCGTGCCTTCAGTTCCCATGAAGCTCTCGTAGTAGCCCCCTCCGGCACTGGTGGTGGTCAGGACCTGGTAGAAAGCCCGGACGCCTCCCTGCGGAGTGTCATAATCAAAAATGGTCATGACATTGTCGAAATGCTCCCGTTGCCTGAAATAGTCGTTGCCGCCGGAGGCGTATACCCGCTTTGGGGAAGTGCCGAGAAACCAGTTGAAAATGTCTATCTGGTGGGCACCGAGGTCTGATATCGGCCCTCCCGAAAGATCGCGGTAGGTGCGCCAGTTCATGAACTGGTGCATGTCCTTGTAGCCGTACCTGGCCAGGACGGCCGGGTTGATGGCGAGGCTTTCCTTGTAGGCGATATCCTGGGACGAGGATACAGCCCGGTTCCACTGGCCGTTCACGTTGACGATCTGGCCGGTGATATTGTGCTTTTGAATCAGCTGCTCAAGGGTGTACCGGTAGCGGGGATTGCTCCTGCGCTGGTGCCCGATCTGGCAAAGTTTGCCGCTTGATTCCATCGCCTTGACCATGGAGCGAGCCCCATCGATGGTGTTCGACATCATCTTTTCGCAGTAGACATTCAGTCCGGCTTCCAGGGACATGACCGTGTGGGGGGCATGCCAGAAGTCAGGTGTGGCCACGATGACCGCGTCCAGTCCCTTTTCGCGGGAAAGCATCTCTGCGGCGTCGGTATATCCATTGGGAATATGGCCCTGCAGGGCGCGTATTTTGCCAATACCGCCCTTGCGGTTGTACTCCCAGATGTCGCAGACGGCTTGGAAATGCAGTCCGGGAATGTTGGACATGGCCTCGAAAAGGACCCGGCCCTGTTTGCCGAAGCCAATGATGGCGACGTGCAGCTTGTCGGAAGCTCCCTTGGCGGCGGCATTGAGGATCGATGGGGAACCGAGCACGAGGCCGGCACTCAGGGACTTGGTCAAAAAGGAACGGCGGGAAATGCTTGATGAGGGTAGTTTCATGTCTGAGGTCCCCCGGTTACCATTTCTTCATCAGGGTGAACCGGTTGTGCCGGGAGAGAACCAGTGCCATGACGATTAGGATGATATGTGCCCCGAGCCAGGCGATTCCAGCGTCTTGTTTGAGCAGGATCAGCCCGAAGGTGAGGCTGGTGTAGAGGAGCCCCATTGTAAAGAGTGAGATCCGGGAGGCGATACCTAGCAGGACCGTTACCCCGAGGATCAGGAGAGCCGGCCCGAGCACGAGGGCGTAGATGTTCAGGAGGAACCCCGCGATCAACGGTTCGCCGGCCAATTTTTCGTAGAGGGCCTTGGGGACCCCCTGATAGTGGTTCAGCCCGTAAAACTTGCTCCCGGTGGCTTCGGTCAGTCCGTAGGCATTGCGGGCGCCGTCAATGGCCACCGCTGTTTCGCTGGTCCGCACGCCGGCGAACTTTTCGATACCGGTCTGCAGTGAGCGGATCCCCAACCAGAGGCGCAGCAGCAGCATGCCAAGGGTGGATCCAAGGTCGTTTGAGTTGGGGTTCTCGTTTTGCATCGATAAGGGCTTTAAAATCAGGGCATGACAGGGGGTTGAGGGACAAGGTTGGTTTATTCGGAATGCGTCTAAAGTGTCAATAGCTAATCCGGCCGAATTGCGTGAAGGGTTTGACGAATAACGGCAGTATAACGAATCGTAAAATGACTAAACACCTGTTTTATAATGTTTAAGGAAAATAGAGTCTTTTTCTTTTGACGAAAAATGATAATTTTATCTTCAGTTCAAGAAGATTAAACTTGTCAAAATCCGTCAAATCAATGACCTATGGTGTTCCACCTTGCCGGGAATGTTGAAAGAGACAACCAAATCACCCGAATCGACCCAGGAAGCCTTTCTGTCGGGGTTGCTGCCGGGGCAAATGATGCATGAGCTCTTTGACGCCGTCCCGGGGCTGGTCTTTTTTGTCAAAGACCGGCAAAGCCGTTTCATGGGTGGGAGCGTTGGGTTTGCGCGGTCGCATCGCCAGGATTGCATTGAGGCGATGATCGGGCGGACCGATTACGATTTCAGTCCCGACTTCCTGGCCGACGCGTTCTGCGAGGATGACCGCCGGGTGATGGAGACGGGGGAGCCGATCCTGAACCGGATCGAGATGGTGCCGACCCCGGACGGTTCACTGGACTGGCTGTCGACGACCAAGATTCCACTCCGGGGCAGGGATGGACGAATTGTCGGACTGGCGGGGGTTTCACGACGAATCTGGGACACTGATGCAGTCTACGCCAATCATCCGGAGATGCGCCGCATTGTTGACTTTGTCCGGGGCAATTACCGCCGGAAGGTGGCGGTATCCGACATGGCCCGGGAAGCGGGAATATCGATCAGCTCGCAGGAGCGGCTTTTCAGAAAAACCTTCAACCTGACTCCGCTGATGTATCTGCGCAAGACCCGCCTGAACGCGGCCTGCCGTCTGTTGCGGGAAACCGACGCCAGTTTATCGGACATCGCGCTGCTGTGCGGATTCAGCGACCAGACCAACATGACGCGGGCCTTTCGCCTTGAATTGAAAATCACCCCCCTGCGCTATCGGCGGCGGTTCAGTGAATCGGGTGCCGGGAGAAACGGCAACGCAACCAGGGCACATTAACTTCACCGGCACCGGAGTAACTTCAAAAGACACTATCATGAGCACAAACCGACCCCTGAACGTAGGACTCATTGGCGGTGGAGGCGGGGCCTTTTTCGTCCATCCCCACCAGAAAGCCGTTCACTTTGACGGAACCCGGCGGGTCGTCGCGGCCGCCCTTCGCAGCAATCCCGAGGCGTCACTGAAGGACGCCGTCAACTGGCCGTATCCAATAACCGGCTACGGGACCTATGATGAGATGATTGCCGCCCAGAGGGACATCCCGGAGGGGCAGCGTCTTGACTATGTGGTGGTGGTGACCCCGAATCATGTTCATTTTGATCCGGCCCTGAAGGCCGTGAAGGCGGGGATCCCCGTTTTCTGTGAAAAGCCCCTGACCCTGACGCTGGAGGAATCGGTCCAGCTCAGTGCCGCGGTGGCCGAGGCCAAGGTTCCCTTCGGGGTGGCGCACACCTATCTCGGGCACTGGAGCACCCTCCTGAGCCGACACATCGTCCGCAGCGGTCTCCTTGGGGAGGTGCGCTGGGTCGATGCGGCCTACATCCAGGGCTGGCTGGCCGGAAAGACCGAGGAGGCCGGGGTGCAGCAGGCCGAGTGGAGGACGGATCCCAAGCGCTCCGGCTTGTCGAATTGTGGTGGAGACATAGGGACCCACGCCCTGATGCAGTTACGGTTTGTCACCGGCCTTGAGGTGGAGCAGGTCAGCGCCCGGCTGGAGACCCTTGTTGAAGGCCGCTCCCTGGATGACCATTTCACCACCTACTGCCAGCTTTCCAATGGGGCGCGAGCCCTGGTCCGGGCATCACAGATCGCCATCGGGCACAAGAACGACCTCTCCATCGAGGTCAACGGGAGCAAGGGAACCCTTGTCTGGAGACAGGAAGAACCCGAGTCGGTCAGGATCATGCTCCCGGGGCAGCCCGACCGTGTCTACTGGCGCGGCGAGGTCGCCGCCAACGACGGTTTTCTGGGGGAGCTGCCGGAAGCCCTGATCGGGGCCCCGACCCTTCCATCCGGGCACGGGGAGGGATTCCATGACGCGCTGGCAAGGCTGCATCGGGAGTTTGAAGCCGATGTCCGTGCCTACAACAGCGGTGGCGGTTTTGCTTGCGACGGGTGCCGGTACGCGAATGTGGAGGACGGCCGGATTGGCATGGCCTTCCTGAAAGCCGCAGTCGAATCGAGCGCCGCCGACGGTGCATGGAGAGCCCTTTCCTAGGGCCCGCATCGGGTAGTCAGGCATTCATTACATTTTTGAAAACATCAATTAACCCGATCAAACCGAAAGGAATCAAATGTCCCGCACCGTAACGCTTTTCACCGGCCAATGGGCCGATCTTCCGCTTGCCGAACTGGCCCCCATGGTGAAGGAGATGGGGTATGACGGAGTGGAGCTGGCCTGCTGGGGCGACCACTTTGAGGTGGGCCGGGCCCTAGAGGAGCCGGATTACTGCGCCAACCTGTGGAGCCTTCTGGAGAAGAACGGGCTCACCTGCCTGGCCATCAGCGCGCACCTGGTCGGACAGGCCGTCTGTGACCCGATCGACGCCCGGCACCAGGGCATTCTCCCCGGCCATGTCTGGGGAGACGGTGACCCGGAGGGGGTCCGGCAACGGGCCGCCGGGGAATTGATGAAGACGGCCCGCGCGGCGAGGAAGTTTTTCAATGCCCGGCCGGGGGGAGCTCCCGACCGCGTGGTGGTAAACGGATTCACAGGTTCCTCCATCTGGCACCTGCTGTACTCATTCCCCCCGGTGCAACCGGGACAGATTGAGGCGGGATTCAGGGATTTTGCCACCCGCTTCAAGCCTGTTATGGAGGTGTTCGAGGAAGAGGACGTGTACTTTGCGCTGGAGGTGCATCCGACCGAGATTGCCTTTGATATCGCCAGCTCGGCAAGGGCCCTCGAGGCGATTGGGCACCATCCCCGGTTTGGATTCAACTACGACCCGAGCCACCTTGCCTACCAGGGGGTCGACTACGTCAAGTTCATCCGCGACTTTTCGGAGAGGATATTCCACATGCACGTGAAGGACGTCTGGTGGGACCACGGGAATGGCGACGTGGGCGTCTTTGGTGGCCACACCGACTTCGGGGATCCCCGCCGGTATTGGGATTTTCGCTCCCCCGGGCGCGGCGACATATCCTTTGAGGACATCATCGTGGCCCTGAACGACATTGGTTACGGCGGCCCGTTGTCCATTGAATGGGAAGATATCCGGATGGACCGCATCCACGGTGCGACGGAGGCCTGTGCCTTTACCCGGTCACTTGACTTCAGCCCCAGTGCGGTTGCTTTTGATGCTGCCTTTGACAAGGACAATCAATAGCTGTTCCCTGTCAACATACAGTCATGCGATTGCTCATTGTAGAGGATGATCCTGAGGTAAGGACCTTTGTCAGCAAGGGTTTCCGGGAGTTGGGACACAGCGTCGACCTTGCCGCCGACGGGGCGGAAGGCTTGTTCCTAGCCAGCAGCGAACCCTACGATGTGGTGGTCGTTGACCGGATGCTTCCCAAGCTGGACGGTCTCAGCCTGATCCAGGGCCTGCGGGCCTCCGGCAAGTCCGTTCCGGTCCTTATTCTGAGTGCCCTTGGCGCCGTCGACGACCGGGTCAAGGGCCTGACACAGGGAGGCGATGACTACCTGGTCAAGCCTTTTGCCTTTGCCGAGCTGCAGGCGCGTGTCGAGGTCCTTGGCAAACGGCACCGGTCTGCCAGCGAGCACATGGGAACCGGAGCCATTGAGTCCGGTGATCTCCATATGGACCTGCTGAAGCGGCAGGTCCATTGCAACGGGAAGCGGGTGGATTTGCAATCGAGGGAATTCAGCCTGCTGGAATACCTGCTTCAACACAAGGGGCAGGTGGTTACACGAACCATGCTCCTGGAAAATGTCTGGGACTATCATTTTGACCCCCAGACCAATGTCATTGACGTGCACATCAGCCGTTTGCGCGCTAAAATAGACCAAGGCCGGTCGTCGAGCCGGATAAGGACCATCAGGGGCTCGGGGTATATCATCGATGAGTAAATCCCGGTTCTACCTGAGCAGCTCTAGCTTTAAAATGGCGATGCTGTTCACCATCCTGGCCAGCGCAGCTGTGTTGTCGCTGGGCTACTTCCTGTACGACTTTGGCCGTCAGGGGTATGAGCGCGACGCGGAAGCAATCATTGACACCGAGATGGCCAGCCTGCTGCTGGAGGATCGGCTCGACGCAGGCAGTTCGATGAAGCAGATCGTCAACCGCCGGATTTCGCCCGGCAGCGGGGTGCACTACCTGTTGAGCACTATTGAGGGCACTCTCAAGGCGGGTGATCTAAGTGAATTTCCAGTGGAAGTGGAGCGGATCAAGGAAGGGGTCATTCTATTCAGTGTCGGTTCCGCCGGTGGATCAAAATCACCCCAACGCCTTGTCGCCGCAAAGATCCATACCATGGAAAATGGCGACCAGCTTCTGGTGGCGCGTGACATTGGCGAGATCTCCGCCCGTTTTGCCCGCCTGCGCCTGCTCAGTGTCATGAGTATCATCTGCATGCTGCTGGTGGTAATGGTCGCCTTCCTAATCAGCCTGTTTGTGGTCAGCCGGATCAACAGGATGTCCGACACGGCCCTCCACATCATGCAGACTGGGGATTTGTCCCGGCGACTGGAGGTGGATTCCCGCTGGGACGACCTCAGCCACTTGTCGCGGGTGTTCAATGAGATGCTGAGCCGGATCGAGGGTCTTCTTGAGGGGGTCAAGCAGGTCTCCGACAGCATAGCCCATGACCTGCGGACTCCATTGACGCGGTTACGGAACAGACTGGAGCAACTCCAGGAGGGGGAACCCGGACGCGAGGATGTACAATCCCTCATCGATGAGGCAGACCAGTTGCTCTCCACCTTCCAGTCCTTGCTGAGGATATCAAGGATGGACGCCGGCAAGGAACAGGCCGCTTTTGCCGGGACGGATATGCGGAAGATCCTGGAGGACGTGGTCGAATTGTATTTCCCGCTGGCGGAGGAAAGGCGAATGCGGCTGATTTTGGAGTCAGCGAGCGGCCAACTCATCCGGGGTGACAGGAATTTGCTGTTCCAAGCCATCGCGAACCTGATCGATAACGCCATCAAGCACGGTGAAGGCGGCGACCGGATCATCTGCAGAATGACTGCGGCCGATTCAGGTGGATTGGAGTTGACGGTGGAGGATACTGGTAAGGGAATTTCAGATTCACAGAAAAAGCGGGTTTTTGAGCGTTTCTATCGGGGGGATGCCAGTCGTTCTACCCGTGGGACGGGTCTCGGGTTAAGCCTGGTTGAATCTATTGTCCGTCTGCATGGTGGAAAGATTACCTTGTACGATGTGGTTCCGCAGGGATTGGGAATCCGGATAAGCCTGCCGGCCCGCCCGGGCGATATTAATTAAAGTTAATCTTGTCGTAAGACTGTCGTAATCCTATCTCTGGCAAACTGTTGTCATGAGTGACCGTAAGAAAATAGCTGTCATTGGTGCGGGTATTTCCGGCCTGGGTGCCGCCTATCTCCTATGGGAGCGGGCGGATGTGACAATTTACGAGAGGGAGGGTTACCTTGGCGGGCACAGTCGCACCCTTACGGTTGAGGTCGAAGGGCGGACGGTCCCCGTTGATACGGGATTCATCGTCTTTAACGATCGTAACTATCCGTTGTTGAACCAACTCTTTAAGGAACTGGAAGTGCCGGTTACCTCCAGCGACATGTCATTCGGGGTTTCCATCGACAACGGCTGGCTGGAGTATGGATCGACTGGTCTGATGGGACTCTTTGGCAGTGTCCGCAATGTCCTCCGGCCACACATGTGGCGAATGATCCGGGATATCCTGATTTTTAATCACCGGGCAATCCGCTACCTGCGTGCCCCGGCCAACCTGACGCTTGAGGACTGCCTCAACGAAATCGGTGTCGGGAGATGGTTCCGCGACTACTATCTGCTTCCCATGGGGGGCTCCATTTGGAGTTGCCCGGTTGAGCAGATGTTGAAGTTCCCGGCAGCAACCTTCCTGAGGTTTTTCCATAACCATGGGCTGACCACGATTTCCGACCATCCCAAGTGGTATTCCGTCCTGGGTGGTTCCCGGGAATACGTAATGCGGATGATTCAACGGATGGGGACATCGGTCAGGATCCGTCCCGGGGTAGTCTCGGTGGAACGAAGGGACGATCAACTTGGGATCCAGGTAACCGAGGATTCCGGGAGGGTCAGCACCTATGACGAAGTCATCATTGCCACCCATCCGGACCAAGCTCTTGGGATGATCAAGAACCCGACGAAAAAGGAGAGGCGCATCCTGTCGGCATTCCGTTACCAGTCCAATGAGGTCATCCTGCACACCGATGCCTCCTTCATGCCCAAACGACGTTCCGCATGGGCCAGCTGGGTCTACCGGTCAGAGGAGAGGGAGGATCACCAGCCGGCAATTTCACTGAGTTACTGGATGAACAACCTTCAGAGCCTTGATACGGAGACGCCCGTCATTGTCACCCTGAATCCCAGCAGGAAGCCTGCACCGGGATGTGTTCTCAACCGGCATACCTTTGACCATCCGGTCTTTGACCAGGCGGCTATCCGTGCCCAGGAACGGGTCAATGAGATCCAGGGACGTAATGGGCTCTGGTTCTGTGGGGCCTACCAGAGGAACGGCTTCCATGAGGACGGACTGTGGAGCGCGGTCCGGGTTGTTGAATCGATGGGGGTGGAGATTCCCTGGCAATGACCCCGCGTTTGCTGTTCGCCCGGGTCATGCACAAGCGTCTCTTCCCAAGGGTAAACGCGTTTTCATACCGGGTTTATTACCTCGCATTCGACATCGATCGACTGGACCAATTGCGGGACGGATTCTGGTTCGGGGTGGATTCGCCCGGGCTGGCCTCCTTCCGGCAGAGCGATCACGGGCCGTGTGATGGGTCACCTCTCCGCCCATGGGCGGATGACATTCTGAGGCAGCATGGCGAGGGACTGGATGTCCAGCGGATAGTTCTCGTGGCCATGCCGCGGACCCTCGGTTATGGATTCAACCCCGTCAGTTTCTGGTTGTGCCTTGACGGTGCCGAGCGCCTGCGTGCGGTGATTGCGGAGGTGCACAACACCTTCGGTGAACGACATGTTTACTTTTGCCGCCATGAGGAGGGAGCTCCACTGACCTCCTCCCATCGGATGGAGGCGTTGAAGAACTTCCACGTATCCCCCTTCCTGGAGCGAACAGGGTATTACAGTTTCAGGTTTGACCTACGCAGGGGAGGATTCTCGGTCTGGATAGATTACTATGCTGCCGATGGCCGCAAGCAGCTGCTGACCTCCCTTGCCGGTTATTTTGCCCCCAACACCCGGCGCAGGCGCCTGGCGGCCTTTTTCACCTGTCCGCTGGTGACCATAAAGACGATGGCGATGATTCATTGGCAGGCCCTGAAACTGCTGTTCAAGGGAATCATGTACATTCCCCGCCCGGTCCAGTTGAAAGAGCGTCTGGTGGTCTCTCGGAAAATTACAAAAAGTTAATTTTCCGGTAAGGGTCCGTTCAGGTGAAGACTGCTATAGTACTTCTTCAAAAGGATCAGAGATGTTTGAGAAAATAACCAAGAAGAGTTTTATCTCCGCCCTGGAGCGGGTTCGGCACGGTGGTCTTGCCCTGAGTCTGCCGGACGGAACCGAACTCCATTTCCAGGGCCCGTTGGAGGGTCCACAGGCGGATCTCGTCGTCCACGACTGGTCGGTTATCCAGTCACTGGCCAGCCGGGGTGATGTTGGATTCGCCGACAGTCACCGGGAGGGACGATGGGAAAGCAGGGACCTGGAGAAGCTTTTCACCTTCGGGATGCTGAATGAGCGGCATCTGGCTGGCTACCTCAGTGGTGGGTTCTTTTTCCGTATCCTGGAGCAGATTGGATACTGGACACGATTGAATTCCAAAAGCGGGAGCCGCCGGAACATAGAGGCTCATTATGATCTCGGGAATGATTTCTATCGTCTCTGGCTGGATTCTTCCATGACCTACTCCTCCGCCCTGTACCGTGACGGGGACGAATCATTGCGTTTAGCGCAAATGAACAAGTATGACCGGTTGCTGGACCGGGTGGGCTCCGATTCTTCCTCAATCCTGGAGATCGGCTGTGGCTGGGGAGGATTTGCCGAGCGGGCAATCGAGCGCGGCACCGGTCCAGTCAAGGGACTGACCCTGTCCCGGGAGCAGTTGGCGTACGCGGAACAGCGGGTCGGAAAGGGGGCTGCCTTCGAGCTGAAGGATTACCGTGATGAAAGGGGAATTTACGACACGATTGTCTCCATTGAGATGTTTGAGGCGGTCGGAATCCGGTATTGGAAAACCTACTTCGACCAGGTTGCCCGTTGCCTGAAGCGGGGTGGCCGGGGCCTGATCCAGACCATCGTCATTGATGATGACCGGTTTGATTCCTACCGAAGAGGGACCGACATGATCCGCAGCTACATATTTCCGGGGGGAATGCTGCCCAGCGACCGGCAATTCCGGTCCGCTGCCGGGAAAAGCGGCCTGCAGGTCAAGGACAGCTTCGTCTTTGGTGAGGATTACGCCCGTACCCTCCGGCATTGGCTAAAGAATTTTGATGGTTCCCGGGAGGAGGTTCGCCGGCTGGGATTCGATGACGGGTTCATCCGCCTCTGGCGTTACTACCTTGCCTCCTGCGCGGCCAGTTTCCAGACCGGCCGGATCAGTGTCATGCAGTATGAACTGGCTCATGCCTGAAGGAAACCTCTTGTCATGAAAACCTGGTTACAATTAATTCTTTTCATTGTTTCAACATCCGCGGCAACGGGCGAGGTTGATGTATCCGGCCCGATCGGTGAACACATCCCCACAGCTGCCCGGGTAGGTGATGCCCGGGTGGCCGTCCTTGTCTGGGATCTATACGACATAACCCTGTATGGGCCAGCTGGAAGCTATAATCCCGAGGCACCTTTTGCGATTGAAATCAATTACCTGAGGAACATTGAGGGAGACCTTATTTCGAGGAAATCCGTCGAGGAAATGCGCCGGCAGGGCATCAGCGAGGTCAAGTTGGCCGCATGGTACGAGCAGATGAACGCGATTTTTCCGGACGTCAAACGGGGTTCCCGCCTGACGGGGATCTTTCTCCCTGGCAGCGCCACCCTGTTCTACAACGAGGATGGGTATATTGGCCGGGTGATGGATCCTTCCTTCGGCGAGCCTTTCAGCCGCATTTGGCTCGGTGAAGGGAGTTCACTGTCCGGGGTGCGGGCTCGGTTGACCGGAGGCTCGGGAGGGTGAACGTCGCCCCTACCAACCGCGGGTTGAGGGACTACGGGATACTGACTCTCCCGCTGGCTTTTGCCGGCCTGCCGATTTACCTGCATGCGCCCGACTTTTATGCCACCAGCAGGGGGATGGCGACGGCGCAGCTCGGCCTTATCCTGATGGCCTTGAGGGTGATCGACGCCCTGCAGGATCCCTTGATTGGGATCCTCTCGGACAGGTTCAGGCAGTTTCGAAGGAGCATCATGCTATTCTCCATAGGCGGTCTTGGGATCAGTCTGGTGATGCTCTTTAATCCGCCCGCTAATTGGGTGGCAGGGTGGTTTGCAATGTGGCTCTTTATATCGACAACCTGTTACAGTTTGTTGTCGATCAACCTGAACACCCTTGGAGCCATCTGGTCCGGTAACCGGTACGAACGAACACGGATTGCCGGTGCCCGTGAGAAGTTCGGGCTTGTGGGCGTCACCCTTGGGGTGATTCTCCCGGGAATGATGGGTATTTGGTTGGGCAAGGAAAAATCCTTTTTTATTCTCTCGGCGGTTGTTGTCATCCTGCTGGCCTGCAGTGGATGGCGTTTTATCTACTGGAGCAGACGGCATCCGTCGCTCTTTCCTGCCAGTGCGGGTGGTGGGTTAAAAGGCAGCATGAGCTATTTCGCGCGGGATCCCGCGGTCCGCGGCCTGGTGGGTGTTTTTATGACCGGGGCCCTCGGTTCGGCTCTTCCAGCAGTACTATTCCTCTTTTTTGTCAGGGACCGCCTGCAGGCCGAACAGTGGTCGTGGGTCTTCTTGCTGGTTTACTTTGGATCGGCGATAGCAGGACTCGCCTTCTGGAGGGACCTTTCACGTAAAACCGGAAAAGTCCAGGCATGGGGATTGTCCATTGGACTGGCCATCGTTTCCTTCGGATTGGCAATACCAACTGGTCCCGGAAACCTTATCCTCTTCGGGTTGGTGTGCCTGCTGACCGGTTTTGCCCTCGGTGGGGACTTGATATTTCCCGCCTCCCTGATGGCTGACCTGGTGGGGGATTCAGAGGAAACCCGGGGAAGGGCGAGCCTCGGCTACAGTTGGCTCTCCTTTGTCCAGAAGACGGGCCTGGGGCTGGCAGCCGGTGGGGCCCTTTTCGTCCTTGGATCACTCGGGTTTGTTACCGGGACGGTGAATTCGGATGCCGCGCTCAAGGGATTAATCGTCCTTTATGCAGTGGTTCCCCTGCTGTTGAAACTGACCAGCCTGGCGCTCTTGTGGAAATTGAAACCCTTATTCGATGAAGATTATGAAAAGGACAAGGAAATGGATACTGGTTCCGGCGGCCTCGTTGTTGCTGGCGGTAGTATTAATAGGATGCAGAAGCCCAATGAAAATTGAAGATTATAAAGACGAAAAGCCCGTTGTGGATGTTAAAGAGCATTTCAATGGACCAATTAAGGCGTGGGGCCTGATCCAAGGCCGTAATGGCAAGGTCCTGGCCCGATTCGATGTCGAGATGGTGGGGCGTTGGGAAGGTGATTCGGGTGTTCTCGAGGAGTCCTTTGACTTCTACGACGGCCGAACCCAGCGCCGAGTGTGGAAGATCCAGCGTACTGGGGACAACCAATATGAAGGCCGCGCCGGGGACATCATCGGCAAGGCAAAAGGTGAACAGAGCGGCAACGCGGTCCGCTGGTCCTATGACATGGATCTGGAAGTGGGTGGGAAGACGTACAAGATCCGCTTCGATGACTGGATGTGGCTGATGAACGACGGCATCCTGATCAACCGGTCATATTTGAAAAAGTTCGGTTTTACGGTGGCTGAACTGACCCTTTTCATGCAAAAGGTGGATTCGTGAAGCGCGATCTGCATGGAAAACACATCTGGCTGGTTGGAGCCAGTATGGGTATTGGAGCCGCCTTGGCGAGGGAGCTGGCCGCCCGGGGTGCGCGGCTGACCCTTTCGGCCCGGTCTGCGGACAAACTGGAGGAGTTGGCCCGGGACATTGGGCATGGCACAGGTGTGATTCCCCTGGATGTGCGTGATCAGCAGGCAATTGAGTCTGCGGCTGAAAGCTGTGGCACGGTTGACGGGGTTGTTTTCCTCGCGGCCGCCTACAACCCGGAAAAGAGGCGGCGCCGCATTGCGCCGGAACTGATCGACCTGTGCGTCAATGTCAACCTGACCGGGGCCATACATCTTGTTCAGGCGGTCCGCGACCGCTTGATCAAAGGATCGGATCCCTTTTTGGCCATTTACGCCAGTATCGCCGGGTACCGCGGTCTGCCGCAGGGACAGCCATATTCGGCCACCAAGGCCGGTTTGATCAACTATGCCGAAAGCCTGCGCACGGAGTTGCACGGGCAAATTGACGTGAAGGTCATCAACTCGGGATTTGTTGATACCCGGATCACCCGGCAGAACGAATTCCCGATGCCTATGCTGATGGAGCCGGATGAAGCGGCGCGGCGAATTGCGGACGGCCTGTGTCGGCGCGGCTTTGAGATCTGCTTCCCCAAGCGCTTCGCTTATGTCGTCAAGGCCCTCCAGTTTCTTCCCTACGGCCTCTTCTTCCTGTTGACCCGGCGGTTGAGATAGGCGTGGCCAACTTATTTGTTTGTCTATAGCGGGTGGTCCCTTAAACACTTCTTTCCCGGAACGATGACAAACGAACCAGCAGAATCCCAGCGGTTGGAACCGGGTCGAACCTGGACCTCACAGCCGCTCCTGTCCCTTGCGGTTCCCTTCTACAACGAGGAAGAGGTCATCGAGCGCTTCTTCTCCCGCGTGCTGCCGGTGCTGGAAGGGATTACCCACAATTTCGAGGTGGTGTGCGTGAATGACGGGAGCAGCGATGCAACCTGGCAGTTGCTTTGCCGCAAAGCGGAATCAGATCCCCGCGTCCGCGTTTTTGACCTGTCGCGCAATTTCGGCAAGGAAGTTGCCCTGACGGCGGCCCTGGACCAGTGCCGGGGTAGGGCAGTTGTCCCCATCGACGCCGACCTGCAGGATCCGCCCGAGCTGATCATCGAGATGGTGGCCAGATGGCGGGAGGGGTTTGAAGTCGTCGTGGCCCGACGCAAGTCGCGGAATTCCGATACGATGAGCAAACGGCTCAGCGCGGAAGGTTTCTACCGGCTTTTCAATTGGCTTTCGGATACCCAGATCCCGGCCAATGCGGGTGATTTTCGATTGATGGATCGGAAGGTGCTGGATGCCATGGCCCGCATGAATGAGCAAAACCGCTTTATGAAAGGCCTCTTCGCCTGGCTGGGTTTCCGCACCTGTACGCTGGAATTTGAGCGGGAGGCGAGGGCTGCCGGAGAGACCAAGTGGAAAAAATGGAAGCTGTGGAACTTCGCCCTCGATGGAATCTTCGCCTTCACTGTGCTACCCCTGAAAATCTGGGTCTACCTGGGCGTGCTGGTTTCCTTTTTATCCTTTTTGTACGGTTCATTCCTGATTATCCGGACATCACTCATGGGGGTGGACGTCCCCGGTTACGCTTCCCTGATGGTGGTTGTCCTCTTTCTTGGCGGCATCCAGTTGATCGGGCTTGGCGTACTCGGGGAATACGTCGGACGCATCTACAAGGAGGTCAAGAGGCGTCCCCTCTACATCATCCGGGAATCCCGCTAGGGGGCCGGATTGCCTAAACGTCGACCATTGATTCGGAAATGCTCTTCAGCTTTTTGTCTATGCCACTTCTGGTTCTTCTGAGCTATGTGACGGGTTGTCACCTCACCGCTTACCTGCAAGGGCGGAGGGCGGAATTGGCGATATGCCATGCTCTGCTGACCGGATTCACGATACTGGTGGTGACCTTAACGTTGTTGAGTGCCTTCTTGCCGGTTGGTGTGTGCGCAATGCCCCTGACGGGCGTGCTGGTACTGTCAGTCCTGATCCACCAGCGAGGCGGTCCGACATCCTTCACTGGTCGGGGTCCATTGGTTCAAGTGGTCCGATCACCCGGTCACCGGCCGCTATGACGAGGAAAATTACCGCATCGGTTTGCTACGGATAAATGACCGTCTCTACGAGACCCTGTCCGAGGCAATCGAGGAGGTCGCGGGCGGAATGTACCTGATACGATCTTTGACCGAGTAGGGGCGCGCCTTCACCGGCCCTTTGCCAGGGTGCCCGGAATAAATTCTCCCAGCCGGCGTATTTTTGTTTGGTTAATTTCGGAAATTTGTCTGAAATTCTGTCAAAACCAGACAAGTTGCATGGAAAACATTCTCCGCAAACCGTATCCTTGAAAAAGAACCGGCGCGACCAGGCCAGCGAACAGATCAAACATTATATTCGATCCCACCGGATGGAACCCGGGGAATTGCTTGCCCCTGTTCGGGCCTTGTCCGACCACTTCGAGGTGAGCCGTGATGCAGCCTGGAGGGCGCTTCAGCGGCTTCAGGAAGAGGGTTGGATTTCTGCCCGGGCCAACCGGCGTTATGAGATTTCCGCGGACCTGTATACACGGATTCTCAGCTCCCTGCGGGTAAAAGGGGTCTTCACGGGGATTAGTTACATCCATTTCTCCGGTTACCGGCGATTGGCGGATTCTCTCCGGCGGCAGTGCCGCTATCACAACATGGAATTCCGGACGACCCCGCTGCCGATGGGGGAGAAACCGGATGAATCCATTTGGGACGATTGTGACGTGTTGCTGGTGGACAGTGTCAGCAGTCGGAGCATTCTCGAGCATTTCCCGAAATTCAAGGTCCCGGTTATCGGGCTGGATGCTGAATACAGCAACCGCTACCACCTGAACATTGTCACGGACCACCATCTGGGTGGCCGCATGGTGGCCGAACGGCTCATTTCCGACGGATCGAAGCGGGTTCATGTTGTCCATTTTCAAGACTCCGAGAGCATGCCCCGGATCAAAGCGCGGATTGACGGATTTCGCCAAGTCTGGCTGGAGTCGGGCCGGTCGGAAAAGGACCTCCACCTGAAGGCCATCAAGTTCGCCCAGAATAACTTTGATTTAGCCCTGAATGTCAGGGAAGAGCTCCTGAATTTTGATGGGAAGGGTGATTTCTTTGTCACCGACGGGACCCTGGCCATCACCCATCTAGAGATCTTGGATCATTTGGGCTACTCCGTTCCTGATAATTTGCGCCTGATCGGCTATGACAGTGCCCAGACAGGGGAGACAACCAATCCCCCGATGACGACCATCCAGCAAGACATGGACACCATCGCCTGCAAGGCGATCGAGCGGATGGGTGAATATACCGGTCCGCACAAGGGGAAGACCGAGCTGATCCGCATCCCGCCCATTCTGGTGGAGCGAATTTCAGGTTAAGACCCGGTTTTGACCCTGGTTTTCCCGGGCGGCCGCTGCCCTCAACAGATGTCTTCCGGTGTAACGGCCGGATCGTGGTCCACGACGAGGACATTGGTGGCGAGGTCTTCCGAGACCCGCTGGCCGAGTCCATTCCGGCCGGCCCGCAGATCCCTCAACTTGTTCGGGTCCAGCCCGTCGGCCAGCATCCCAAGGTGACAAATGGGTTCGCCCGGGCTGACTGCCGGGAGGGAGGTCATTCCGACCACCACCCCATTGAAGGGAGCGATGACGGTATTGCGGGCATCTCCGAGAAGGGTGGTGTTGGTGGCCAGCGGCTGGTCCTTTTCAACCAAGTCTCCCGGCTGGACGTGAAACTGGAGGAAGCCGCCGTTTTCCGCCCGGATCCACTTGGTTGTCTCAATGACAACCTGGAAGGCGGGTCGCTGTTGTGGACCATCCAGCATCTCCAGGTGGCGGAGGACATTCCGGATGCCCCGCGTCGCCGATTCAACGATACCCGGCTCGACTTTCCAGACTTCGCCCCCCTCCATTATGATAGTGGGGCAGCCGGACCGGCAGGCTTCCCGGCGCAAGGCCTTCTCTGGGCCCTTGCCGTCGATGATGATTTCGGTTCCAAAGGCCTCCGCCAACCGGGCCACTCTGGGCCGCTGCATGTCGCCCCGCACATTGGGGAAATTGGTCCTGCGCACGGCGGCGGTATGCAGGTCGACCCCGTAGTCACACCGCCCGACGATTTCCTCGAAAATGAGGCGGGCCATCCGGCTGGCCAGGCTGCCTCCGGAGGAGCCCGGAAATGACCGGTTCAGGTCACGGCGGTCGGGAAGGTAGCGAGAATGCCTGTCGAACGCAAGAATGTTGAGGACCGGGATCATGATAATCGAGCCCTTCAGGAGATTGAGTTCCGTATCCTGGATCAGTTGCCGGATGGCTCCGGTCCCGTTGATCTCGTCCCCATGGAGGGCCGCGGTGACGAAGACAACCGGACCCGGTTCCCGTGCTCGCCGGATATGGATGGGAATGCGGACCGACGTACTGCTGAAGCTTTCACTGACAGCAAGGTCCACGTTCTTCGCCTCACCTGGTTCGATGACCTCGCCGAACCAGTTGTCGATGGGCTTCTTTTCCCGTCTTTCCATTTCAGTTTTGTTCGTTGTCTTCCAGATGTGGATTCAAGTGTGTCTGGTCGTTGGCATTCATGTGCAGGATGTCCTCCGGAAGGTGACGCAGCTTGACCCGGCGTTTACGGCGTGTGTTGGCCGGAATAAGATCCCGCATCAATTCCAGCTTGCCAAAGCAGAGCAGGCGGTCGCCGGGTTCGAGAATGCGGGAGGATTTCGGATTGGGGATGACGGTGGTTCCCCGGTACAGGGTGAGGGCGTTTATGTCCCGCTCTCGGAGTCCGGACTCGCTGATCGTCTTGCCGACATAACTGGATCCCGCCGGGATGTGGATTTCCGCCACACCGTAACCGGTGCTCACGGTCAGTCTCTGGCGGATGTCCATTTCCGGGAAATTCACCTCGCCGGAAATGTAGTCGATGATGGCGCCGGCGATATCGAGCTGGGTGCACTTCTCGATGCCTTCCAGGCCGGGGGAGGAGTTCACTTCGACAATCTGTGGGCCGTCTTTCCCCTCCAGCAGGTCGACCCCGGCAATCCGCAATCCCATGATTTGTGCCGCCCGGACCGCCGTCTTGCTGTATTCCTCGTTCAGCTCGACCGGTTCGGTCAATCCGCCGCGGTGCACGTTGCTGCGAAACTCCTGTCCTTGGGCAACCCGGCGCATGGCGGCCACCACCCGGTTGCCGATGACAAAGGCGCGGACGTCTCGGCCCTTGCTCTCGGCAACAAACTTCTGGATAAGCACGTTCTGGCGCTGGCTCTGCAACAGCTCGATAATCCCCTCGGCGGTCTTTTGTGATTCCGCCAGCAGGACACCGATGCCCTGCGTCCCCTCAAGGAGCTTGATGATGACGGGGGCCCCTCCAACCCGTTCAATTGCAGGGAGCACGTCTTTCTTGTCCCGCACGAAAGTGGTCTTGGGAATGCCCACATGGTGCCGACTCAGGACCTGCAGGCTTCGGAGCTTGTCCCGGGAGGTGGCGATGCCGGCGGCCGAATTGGCGCAGAAAACATCCATCTGCTCAAACTGGCGGACGACTGCCAGCCCAAAGTATGTAATGGAGGCACCGATACGGGGCAACACAGCGTCGTAGTGGGAGAGCAGTTTCTGGCGGTAGTAGAGGTCGGGTTCCCCCTGCTCGAGGTCGATGGCGAACTTGAGCGTGTTGAGGACCCGCACTGTGTGCCCGCGGCTCTCCGCTGCCTCGCGGAGACGGCGAGTGCTGTAGCACCTCGGCCCACAGGAAAGAATGGCTAGTTTCATGATGCTTTTCTAAATTAAAAGTTTGGTGAAGGTGTCCTTGGCTATGTGCGTTTCCTGACCATCCTCTTCGGCTTACCCGAGTAATAGGAGTTGCCGGAATCGACAAGGAAGTGTCCCCGGATCGCTTCGCGACCGAGGAGCATACGGAAGCCCATTTCGTCCCGGCTGGCCAGGGTCAGCTCGATCGGCCATTCTGTCCCGTGCAGTCGGACGCTGGTGACAATGACGGGACGCAGGCTGGCCTTTCCGCTCGAGCTGCGGACAGAGCGGTACTCAAGGACCTTTGCCTCCACCTCCATGATCTTTATCCGCTTTCGTTGCACCGGATGGATTTGAAAGCGGACCCAGTCGACGCCGTTACGCCTGAAGGGTTGCAGGTTGAAAGCGTGTAGTGAAGAGGATCGGGCTCCGGTATCCACCTTGACCTTGATCCACTCGATCCCGAAATCGGGCAGGCCCGCCCATTCCCGCCAACCGATGACCGGCAGGCCGGAGCTCTTCAGTATGCTCCGGGTGAAGGCTTTCGCTTTCCTGGATTCACTCTCCTTGGGCATGCTGACCAGTAAGTGCAACAAGGGGCAGCCTGTCCACTTCAATTGCCTGATTTTCAGCCGGATAGGGGACTATTGGCGGACCCTTAACGACCCCTGCCAGTTGTCCCTGATGCACCGCGTCCAAGGGGCTCCGTTCAAGGGGAATTTTAAGCGGGGATGATAAAAAAAGAAAACCCACAGGGGTATGGACCTGTGGGTCTAAATTGGGTGCAGGGGAGGGATTTGAACCCCCGACCTTCAGGTTATGAGCCTGACGAGCTACCGGGCTGCTCCACCCTGCAACAAAAGTTTTTTAGGGAAGTCATGTACCATGGATGGGATTGCCCCGGGATCAAGTGTTTTCTTGAGAAATTTTCCAAAACCTCCAATTGCGCTGAATTATCGCTTGAATCGGTCATTGATAATGCCGGGAAGGTCTTCCCGAATGAACTTCCGGTAATCGTAGAACCATCGGAAACGAAGGGAAATACCGAAATCCTGCCCGGTTTCCTCCACCAGGGGAAGTTTGAGTCGAAGACCGATGTCCCAGTTGCCGGGTATCCGCAGGCCGTCACGGACTTTGCGGGTCGGGAACCAGGTGAATCCGGGATAGGCCACCAGTTCGTGGACCTCCTCGTAGGCCAGAACCCAGTTCTCCGGACGGAGGACATCGTCAGGTGGTTCCTGGTAATCGCCCGGGACCGGGTGCTTGCGCCGGAAGTGCAGGGCGTTGGTCCGGTATTCTAGCTCGAGGGAAAAACGGAAATTGCCGCCCTCGTAAAAGATAATCCCCGGTCTGAGGTAAACCTGGTCCCGCGGATGCGGACCTAGCGGATGGCTCCGTCCCGGGGCCTGGTCCACCAATTGCAGGGTGGTGTTCAGGTAAAACAGCCAGTTCGGACGGCTTTTCACCTGGTGACTGATCGTCAGGTACGGTTCATAGCGGGCGAAACCATCCGTCAGCTCAGGGGGTGGGTTCGAGACGGGGATCTCGGCATTGAATCCAGCCGCCAGATTGTTGTTCTCCCCCGGAAACCGGAACCAGGTGTAGCGTGACCCCAGCCGGATCGAGTAGAGGCCCGTGCCTGTCCCGTCACCCGCCGGGTTCATGAAATAGGTCCCCACATCAGCATATGCATCAAAGTAATTGCTCAATCCATACCGGATCCCCACTAGGAATCGCACATAGTCGTCGTCGAGGAAATCCCCCACCTTGGGCTGCAGCCGCAGACTCCACTCTCCCTCACGGTACTGGCCCGGCAGGCTGGTGTCAAACAGCTCGTCATAGAGCCGCTGGGCCATGCTGTGGGACAATTCCTTGTGGTCCCCAGGCGGTTCATCCCCCTGCATCCCCAAACACTGCAGGTGCAGAATCGCTACCACGCACCAGCTCCTCCAAATCGTCCCGCTCATGGCCATAGTCTGGCCCCTCAGGGCGCGCAAGGCAATGCCTTTCCGGTAAAAACCATTAAAAGGTAGTTTATTCTCGATAGGGCATGAAGAGAACGGATAGGGTTGTTTTCATGATCAAGACAACAAATGAACACCATGCGCATAAGGTAATGGAGATGATGATCCGCGGGGGCAAGAGCTACAACCGGGAGAGCCTGCTGGCGGAGATTCGATCGACCTTTGGTGAAGAGGCGCGGTTTTGTGCCTGTTCGGTCAGTGGGATGGATGCGGATGCCTTGATCGATTTCCTGAACATGAAGGGGAAATTCTCCGGGACGGCGGACAATTTTCGTTTTGATCCGGGCCGGATGTGCCAGGGTCACTGAGAACGACCGGAGCGGGGCCAAAGACGGCTTGACGGTGGGGGGTCGGTTTGTGTGACTTTCCCGGATGGTCAGTGATCTGGAGAAAGGCGACGGGAAGCGTGCAGTTGTGCACACCCTGGGTTGTCGTTTAAACCAGGCGGAGTCGCAGATGATCAAGGACCGGCTGGCGGCGGCTGGGTACGAGGTGGTACCGTTTGGCAGTGAAGCTGACCTGGGGATAATCAACACCTGCACGGTGACCCGGGAAGCTGACACCAAGTGCCGGAAAACGATCCGTCAGTTCATCAACCGGAACCCTGGAGCCTACACGGCGGTGATTGGGTGCTACTCCCAGATGGGGGCGGCCACAATCGCGGAAATTCCCGGGGTGGACCTGATTGTCGGCAACCAGGACAAGTTCGCTGTTCTGGATCATGTTGGACAGGGGAAGAACGACCGTCCGTTGATTCTGCGGGACCGGATCAGCCGCACGGACTTCAGCCTGACCTATGCGGGGGACATCCCCTTCGACAAGCGGGCCAACCTGAAGGTGCAGGACGGCTGTGATTTCATGTGCAGTTTTTGCATCATACCCTTTGCCCGGGGGCAGGCCCGGTCGCGCGACTGGGAAAATCTGCTTGGAGAGGCCAAGGCGGCGGCGGCCCGGGGCATCAAGGAACTGGTCCTGACCGGAGTCAACGTTGGGACCTATGACAACGATGGGTGCAACATCGTGGACCTGGTGGATGCACTTGATGCCATCCCCGGGTTGCTGCGGGTGCGGATCTCCAGCATCGAGCCCACGACAGTTCCGGTGGACTTGTTCGACCGGATGGCCGACCCGGGCCACAGTCTTCTCCCTTACCTGCATCTGCCCCTGCAGTCCGGATCGGACCGGGTGCTGGAGTTGATGCGACGCAAATACACCATGGCCGACTACCGCGGATTTGTCGCGGAGGCGATGTCCCGGGTGCCGGATTTATGCTTGGGAACCGATATCATGGTTGGCTTCACCGGGGAGACGGAAGCTGATTTTCAGGAAACCTGCAGGCAATTCCTTGAGCTGCCCTTTGCCTACACGCACGTCTTCCCGTTTTCCGAGCGGGAGGGAACCCTGGTCATGCAACGCAAGGAGGGCTGGGTCCCGATGGAAGAACGCAGCCGTCGGTGCTCCCACCTGATGCGGCTCAGTGAGAAGAAGCGATACCATTTCATGGAGGCCCATCTGGGAATGGAAGCGAAGGTTCTGCTGGAGGATCCCCGCGATGGAGGGTTTCCGGGCTACACGGAGAACTATATCCGGGTGCGTGTTCCGGATCCCGGGCATGATATCCGCAATGAACTGGTGACCGTCCGCTTGGGGAAGATCCGGGCCGACTGGATGGAGGCGGAAGTCCTGTAGGTCCCATCCCAATCCTGTGGATGCCCCCGGACCCGGCGGGTGGTTGGGAAAATTGAAAATAGGGGGCCCGCGATCCTTCCCTGGGGAACAACCGCGGGCCCGTATGTCAGGGATACGTTGTGTTATTGTTAGGCTCGGCTCTTGTCCTCCCTTTGTGGGAGAAAGCGTTTCCTCAGGATCGTCAGGCTGGCGGCGAGTGAAATCAGCAGTGCGGTGGTTCGCGGCTCGGGAACGGCAATGACCTGGATGTTGTCGAAGGCGACAGCTTCACTACCGCTTGTCATTAAAGTGTCGATACGGAGATCCAGCACCGTACCCGAGACTGAAAGTTCGGGACTGGATACCGTCTGGAGGTCGAGGGTGAGGAAGGTTCCGTCACCAATACCGTCGAAGTCGGTGTCCTTCAGGAGGGGCCCATTGTAGACTTGGCCGTTGTTCTGGAACGCGATGGCGGTGGTCCATGCGCCAGCATCGACCCGGTACTGGACAAAAATGAAATCATCGAGGCTGTCGAAGGCGCTGTCGGATCCGGCGCCAATGTCGAGAGAGATTTCAATGAAGGGGATTTCGGCAATCGAGATCCCGGAGAATTCCAGAAGGGCCAGTCCGGTCGTGTTCTCGGTGGCATCGATGTCCTCTGCGGCCCAGAAATAGGATCCGCCGAATCCGGTGTAGGTGGGGATCCCTGTCGCCTCAGTGGATCCATCGGTTCGGATGAAGTAGTCATC
The DNA here is from genome assembly GCA_049451775.1 of Opitutales bacterium. Taxonomy (GTDB): domain Bacteria; phylum Verrucomicrobiota; class Verrucomicrobiia; order Opitutales; family Oceanipulchritudinaceae; genus Oceanipulchritudo. The sequence continues at coordinate 252,665 of JBMTVW010000001.1, forward strand.
GATCCCATCGGTGAAGCTGCCCGTGCTGGTGTAGGTGATTCCTTCCCCGTCAGTCTCGAAGGTTTCAAGGAACACGATGCTCCCCATCAGCGGGGTGGAACAGAGCATCAGGATACAAGCGCTGATCGAGTGGTTGGAAGCGTGTCGGTGTTGGCTGTGTTGTCTCATCACGCGAGACAGCCTCCGCTCGTGTCCTCGTTCCTGCAAGGCGGGCAAATGGTCATCTTTGCCCGGTATCAACACCCGGATTCAGGTGTCCTTCAGCGGGCAATAATCATCGTCAGCCGGCTGGCGTCCCCATAGAATCTTCCGGTGGCAAGATCACCATCGTCCAGCATCCTGTCCAATCGGGAAGGGAAATCGCTTGGTAGCGAGGCATTGACCAGGCTCAGTCGGGGGGACTTTCCCGATTTGCCGCAGTCTAAATCCCAGTAACCGCCCAATGATGATGCCTTGGAAAGTTTCGGAAACTCGTTGTAAACCTCCTCCAGGTCAACCGGGAGTCCGGTCTGATCCGGGCCCGTGGCCAGATACTCCTCAAGGGCGCCGGTGTAAGTGCGGAAACTGGTGGCAAGAAGGGCGAGATCTTTCTGGTGCTGATGATTATGGTAGGATGGCAGGATCACACAGGCCAGCAGCCCGAATATGGCTACGTGAATGGATAGCTCTATGGGTGAGAAGCTGTTGTATTTCCGTCCGCCCATCGGTTGCGCCATGCAATTCGTTGGGATTTGGAAGTCAAATATAAAATAGATTACTTAATTGTAAAAATCCTGCAATAAGGATCAGTTTAGCTCTATTTTATCATCCCGGGTGGTGCCTTGGAGGATTTTGAAGAGTTCGTGCCGTCGGCATTCCCCGGCCAGGAATCCCCGCATGAGGTCGAACCGGGCCGGCAGGGAAAGCGTTTCCAGCAGGCGTTGCTTGAATTGGCTGTCATGGCAGATTGAGTGGGCTGCGACATCAATGAACGGGCCCGGTCCGCTTAAGGAGTGGATAAACTGAACATATTCCCTGGGCAGGCCCCGTGTCAGGTGGGGATTCCCCTGAATCAGTTCAATGATTTCCCCCTGCAGGGACGGGATTGCCGGCTCATCGACCTGTGCATCCTGGCACTTGGCTACATGGATGAGCCGGTAGGGGGCTTCCTGGACAACCTCCTGCAATTTTACCCGGGCAATCCCCTGAAGGGCCAGATTGGACGTGCCGTCGGGATTCTGGTGGGCGGCCCGGATGACACCAACCGTCCCCATCTTGCACAGCGGTGCTTCATGGCCCTCCTCGTCTTCCTGCCGGCACTCGTTGAAGACGGCGAAGAGCCGGTTTCCTCTGAGGACATCCTTCAGCATCTCCCGATACCGGTTTTCAAATATGAACAACGGCATGACAGCGTGGGGAAAGAGGACAGTTTCCTGCAGTGTCATCACTGGAACCACCTCGGGGATCTGAATATCTTCTGTAATCTCCATGCCAGTGTGAGAACCTAGGCCACTTTTTTAAATTCCGCAACTAACGAGGGCTGGAAGGATCGGCCCAACGCCATGCCTCCAAAAGTTGCGGGTCCGGGTCATCGGTTTCCGCGTAATAGACGGCCATGCGAAGGTAATGGAGCCGGTCAGCGGGAGTGTTTTCCTTTTCCGAGCACAATTCCTCAAAAAGGGCCTCTGGTGAACGGCCGCGGACCTCGTCGATGTCGCGGAATCCGAGATCGATCAAGTCCCGGGCGGTGGCAATATCCATTCCCGGGATACGTTTGAAGGGGGATTGGAGGGCCTCCAAGTCGACCTTCTTCTTTTTCCTTCTCCCGGAAAGGGTGGCCAGCAATTCATCCATGAGGGGCAGGTTGGGAATTGAAATTCAGATTGGCAAGATTTTGCACGCGCAGGGTGTGTCATGGGTGGGACAGGGAGAGGGCAGAGTGTGACAGGAGTGTGACACGGTGTGACAGGCCGGCTGTAGGCTGTAGAGGAAAAGGCTGATTGGTTTGTCTATAAAATGTTGGTTAATAAGTTGTTAAGCTAATTTATTTTTAGATGGCACAGCATCTGCAGAGGGATGAGGCGATATGGGTAAGATTTTAGGAATTGATTTAGGTACCACCAACTCCTGCATGGCTATCATGGAGGGGGGCGAACCGGTGGTCATTCCAAACAGCGAAGGATCGCGGACTACGCCGTCTGTGGTTGCGTTTACCAGGAACGGTGAGCGTCTGGTGGGGCAGGCTGCCAAGCGGCAAGCCGTCACTAATCCGAGCAACACAATTTTCTCCGCCAAGCGAATGATTGGCCGCAAGTTCACGGAGGTATCGGAGGAAGCGACACACGTTCCCTTTCATGTGATCGAAGGCAAGAACGGGGACGCATGGATCGAGGTCGAGGAAAACGGGGAGAAGAAAAGTTTCCCCCCCGAACAGATCAGCTCCATGGTGCTGGCCAAATTGAAGGCCGACGCCGAGGCCTATCTCGGGGAACCAGTGACCCAGGCGGTCATCACCGTCCCGGCTTACTTCAATGATTCGCAGCGGCAGGCGACCAAGGACGCCGGGACGATTGCCGGTCTGGAGGTGCTTCGCATCATCAATGAGCCGACGGCCGCATCCCTGGCCTTTGGGTTGGACAAGAAGAGCGAGGAAACCATCGCGGTGTATGACCTCGGTGGCGGTACGTTCGATATTTCCATCCTGGAAATCGGTGACGGTGTCTTTGAAGTGAAGGCGACCAACGGTGACACCCACCTTGGGGGCGACAACTGGGACGATGCCATCATCACCTGGCTAGTGGAAGATTTCAAGAAGGAGCACGGTATCGACCTGCGCGAGGACAAGATGGCTCTGCAGCGCCTCAAGGAGGAAGCGGAAAAAGCCAAGATCGCCCTCAGTAGTTCGCAGTCGACAGACATTAACCTTCCCTTCATTACCGCCGATGCTTCCGGTCCCAAGCACCTCAATGTGCCGCTGACCCGGAGTAAGATCGAACAGATCACGGATCATCTGTTCCAGCGCACCGTCGGCCCGTTCAAGTCCTGTCTCAAGGATGCCGGCCTGACGGAAGGGCATATCAACAACCTGGTCCTCGTGGGAGGGATGACCCGTATGCCCAAGGTGACCGATGTTGCCCGCAAGCTCGCCGGCAAGGAGCCCAACAAGGGCGTCAATCCGGACGAAGTGGTTGCCATTGGTGCGGCCATCCAGGGAGCGGTTCTCGCCGGTGACGTTAAGGATGTGCTCCTGCTGGACGTCACCCCACTGACCCTGGCCATTGAGACAGCCGGTGGAGTGGCCACCCCGATGATCGAGCGCAACACCACCATCCCAACCAAGAAGTCGCAGATTTTCTCCACTTATGCCGACCAGCAGACTGCGGTGGATATCAAGGTCCTGCAGGGTGAACGCCCGATGGCTCACGACAACAAGTCGCTCGGTAATTTCCGGCTGGATGGCATTCCGCCGGCTCCCCGTGGGGTTCCGCAAATCGAGGTCACCTTCGATATCGACGCCAACGGTATCCTGCACGTGTCAGCCACCGACAAGGGGACCGGCAAGGAGCAGAAGATCTCCATCACCAACGCTTCCGGACTCAGTAAGGACGAAGTGGAGAAGATGAAGGAGGACGCCGAGCGCAATGCCGAGTCGGACAAGAAGGCCAAGGAGACCGCCGAGAGCCGTAACCAGCTGGACAACGTGGTCTTCGGGACTGAAAAGGTCCTCAAGGAGAATGGCGACAAGTTCAGCGACAGCGACAAGACCCTGATCCAGGGCCTCGTCGACGAGGGCAAGAAGGCCCTCGAGTCGAACGATGCCGAGCAGATCAAGGCCGCTCTCGAGAAGATCAATAACAGCCAGGAACTGCAGCAGGCCATGGCCCGCATGTATCAGGAACAGGCTGCTGCCGAGGGCGCGGGGCCGCAGGGCGCCGCTGACCAGGGCGCCGCTGCCTCGGGCGATTCAGCGGACGACAACGTGGTCGACGCTGAGGTCGAGGACGTGGACGAAAAGAACTGATTTTTAGCCGGTCACCCCCTGGCGGGATGGCCGGCTGTTTCATCAACCAACAATCCTTATTTAACACAATAAAACGAATACAAATGGCTAACAAAGTTAAAATCCAACCCCTCGGAGATCGCGTTCTCGTTAAGCCGATCGAAGTTGCGGAAGAAGTTAAAGGCGGGATCATTATCCCCGATTCAGCCAAGGAAAAGCCGACCACGGCTGAAGTCCTTGCGCTTGGTAACGGCAAGAAGGACGGCGAAACCTATGAGTTTTCCGTCAAGGTCGGCGACCAGGTCATCATCAGCAAGTACGGCGGCACCCAAGTCAAGTACGAGGACGTCGAGTACACCATCCTGCGCGAGGACGATATCCTCGGCATTGTTGGCTAATCGCTCCCAATCATTAACGCATAGAAATTCAATATCATGGCTAAACAAATCAAATTCGACGAAACCGCACGCCGCTCGCTCCTCAAGGGGGTTGAGACCCTGGCCAAGGCGGTCAAGGTAACCCTCGGTCCCAAGGGACGCAATGTCGTCATCGACAAGAAGTTCGGCAGCCCCACGGTCACCAAGGATGGTGTTTCCGTTGCCAAGGAGATCGAGCTGAGCGATCCTTTTGAAAACATGGGTGCCCAGATGGTCAAGGAAGTGGCCACCAAGACCAGCGATATCGCTGGTGACGGTACAACCACTGCGACCGTGCTGGCGGAAGCCATCTTCCGTGAAGGCCTGAAGAGCGTCACCTCCGGCGCCAACCCGGTCTACATCAAGCGCGGTATCGACAAGGCAGTTGCGGCCGGTGTTGCCGCCATCAGGGAAATGAGCATTTCGGTCACCGACCGTGAAGCGGTCAAGAACGTGGCCACCGTTTCCGCCAACTGGGAAGAGGAAATCGGTTCCATCATCGCAGACGCAATGGACAAGGTTGGCAAGGACGGCACCATCACCGTTGAGGAAGCCAAGGGTATCGAGACCACCCTCGACGTGGTTGAAGGGATGCAGTTTGACAAGGGTTACCTGAGCCCGTACTTCGCAACCGACCAGGAAGCGATGGAAGCGGTTCTCGAGGACGCCTACATCCTCATTCACGAGAAGAAGATCACCAACCTGAACGACCTGCTGCCGCTGTTGCAGAAGGTGGCCCAGAGCGGCAAGCCCTTCCTCCTCATCGCCGAGGACGTCGAAGGTGAAGCCCTTGCCACCCTCGTGGTCAACAAGCTGCGTGGCATGCTCAATGTCTGTGCCGTGAAGGCTCCCGGATTTGGTGACCGCCGCAAGGCCATGCTCGAGGACATCGCTGTCCTGACGGGTGGCCGCTGCATCACCGAGGACCTCGGTATCAAGCTCGACAACCTTGATCTGAGCGATCTTGGTCGTGCCAAGCGCATCACCATTGACAAGGAAAGCACCACCATTGTTGAAGGTGCTGGCTCCGCCGCCGATATCCAGGGCCGCGTAAAGCAGATCCGTCGCCAGATCGAGGAGACTTCCTCCGACTACGACCGCGAGAAGCTGCAGGAGCGCCTGGCCAAGTTGGCTGGTGGTGTTGCCGTGATCAACGTTGGCGCTGCCACCGAACCGGAAATGAAGGAAAAGAAGGCCCGTGTGGAAGACGCCCTGCACGCAACCCGTGCCGCTGTCGAAGAGGGTATCGTCCCCGGCGGTGGTGTTGCCCTGCTGCGCATCCGTAACAAGGTCGGTGAAATCAAGCTCGAAGGCGACGAAGCGATCGGTGCTGCCATCGTCCTCAAGTCCCTTGAGTATCCGCTGCGTCAGCTCTGCACCAACGCCGGTGTTGAGGGTAGCCTCGTCGTCCAGCACGTTCTCGACATCGAGGGCAACATGGGGTACAATGTGGCCACCGAAAAGTACGAGGACCTCGTTAAGGCGGGCGTTGTCGATCCGGCCAAGGTAACCCGGAGCGCGCTGCAGTACGCCGCGTCCGTCTCGGGTCTGCTTCTGACCACCGAAGCCCTGATCACCGACCTGCCGGAAGAAAAGTCGGCTGGTGCCCCTGACATGGGTGGCATGGGCGGAATGGGTGGCATGGGTGGCATGATGTAAGCCGGTCCTGTCCCGTCATTCAATCTTACCCAAGCCCCGGTTCGGAAACGACCCGGGGCTTTTTTCGTCTCAAATAAAAAGGCGCCCGGCAGATGCCGGACGCCTTTGAAATGCGTATGTCCTGTAGGGGTTAGCCCGCTACAGAGTCGTAGTACTTGCCCACCTGGTCCCAGTTGACCACATTCCAGAAGGCGGCGATGTAGTCCGGGCGGCGGTTCTGGTAGTTCAGGTAATAGGCGTGCTCCCACACATCCAGCCCGAGGATGGCGACACAACCGCAGTCACATCCGCCAAAGGCCTTGCCCATTTGCGGGTTGTCCTGGTTGGCGGTGCTGGTGACACTGAGGCTGCCGTCCGGCTTGACGCAAAGCCATGCCCATCCGGATCCGAAACGGGTCGCGGCAGCGGTGTTGAACTTGGTCTTGAACTCCTCGAAGCTGCCAAAGGTTTCATTGATCTTGGCCGCCAGGGCGCCACTGGGTTGACCGCCCCCGCTGGGGGAAATGATCGACCAGAAAAGGCTGTGGTTGGCGTGGCCGCCACCCTGGTTGCGGACGGCTCCCTGGACGCTCTCGGGGAGATCGCCGATTTTGCTGATCAAATCAGCAGGACATTCAGGACCCTCGATCCCGGCTTCCTCAAGCGCCTTGTTCAAATTGGCAATGTAGGTGTTGTGATGCTTGGTATGGTGAATTTCCATGGTGCGCGCATCGATGTGCGGCTCCAGTGCGTTGTAAGCGTAATTCAGTTTCGGTAATGTGTATGCCATTTTCTTTCAGTTTTAGTTGTTAAATTTAGACACCTAAAAAACTCCACCTTGGGGATGGCGTCAACTGTCGGCACGTTTTCTTTGGAAATATCCCTGCAGGACGGCCTTGCATTCCGTTTCCATGATTCCGCCCATCACCTCCACCCGGTGATTCAGTTGGGGAAGATCCTGCACGGAGGTGGCTCCCCCCATACAACCCATTTTGGGATCCGGAACCGCATAGACGACCCTGGAGATGCGGGCCATAATGCTGGCTCCTGAACACATGGGGCAGGGTTCCTTGGTAACGTAGAGGGTTGCCCCGTTGAGACGCCAGTCCCCGATGTACTCAGTGGCCTGGGTGATGGCTAGGATCTCCGCATGGGCGGTGGGATCGTTCAGCGACTCCACCTGGTTGTAGGCCCGGGCAATTATCACCCCGTTGAACTCAATCACCGCCCCGATGGGGACCTCGTTGGCCTTCCATGCCTTCAGGGATTCGTTGTAGGCGTGCGACATGTAATACCCGGCATCCCGGTTCAACTCCGAGGGATGCAACCGTTCAAAAGGGCAGGGCGGTGGCGTTGATTCTTTCATTTTTACCAATCCTACACCCTTCATCCCGATAATCTCAATCCCAAGCTGACGCTGATTCGCATCAGGTACCCGCCAATGCGCCCGACCTGCCTACTTCTCCCTCGGCCGGCACCCGGATTCCGGCCTCTTGGGATTATCTTGACTTTAGGCCTGTCAGTGATCGTGATCTCCCTTTCCTCACATATCTGAAATCCAAACTATCCATATGGCTGAATCTGAAGTTGTTGAAGTCGAGGGCAAGGTCGCTGCCGTCCTGCCCGGCACCATGTTCCGGGTGGAACTGAAAAACGGACACCAAGTCCTGGCCCATATTTCGGGCAAGCTCCGCAAGCACTTCATTAAGATCACCGTGGGCGATATGGTAAAGATGGAGATGACTCCGACCGATATCAACAAGGCCCGGATCATCTATCGACTGAGGAACGCCCCTTCCAACCGGAATGCCCCCATGCGCAGTTTCGGCCCCCGCCGTCGCTAAGTTCGGCCCGGATGATGTTCGCCGAGGCAGGTTTCATCTGAACCGGCTTATTATTACTAATTTTCCTAATTTACTCTGGAAATAACTGTAAAGGTATGCTAGGGTGGGGAAAATTTTATAACGAATGACAAACCAAAAGGAAAGGAAGGGCATGAATTTGCGAGCGAGCAACATCGTGGAAACGATAGGCAACACCCCGTTGATCAAGCTGAACGCGGCTGCGGAAGGCTGTGGGGCTGAGATTTACGTAAAGTGCGAGTGGTTCAATCCGCTGGCCAGCGTGAAGGACCGGATTGGCCGGGCGATGATCGAGACGGCGGAAGCTGACGGAACATTGAAGCCGGGCGGGGTAGTGATTGAGCCGACGAGTGGGAACACTGGCATCGCGCTGGCTTTTGTCTGCCGGGCAAAGGGGTACCGTTGCATCTTGACGATGCCGGAGACGATGTCGATGGAGCGGCGGGTGCTGCTGGACCTGCTGGGCGCGGAGGTGGTCCTGACCCCTGGTCCGAAAGGGATGCCGGGGGCGATTGCCAAGGCGCAGGAATTGCTGGCAGAGTACGGGGAAGGATCCTTTGGCCCGGGCCAGTTTGACAATCCTGCCAACCCGGAAGTTCACCGGAAGACGACTGCCGAGGAGATCTGGGAGGCGACCGGGGGCAATATCGATATTTTCATGGCCGGCGTTGGCACCGGTGGCACCATCACCGGGGTGAGCGAAGTCCTGAAATCGCGCAAGCCGGACGTAAAGGCAATTGCCGTGGAGCCGGCGGCCAGCCCCGTGATTAGCGGGGGCAAGCCGGGTCCGCACAAGATCCAGGGCATTGGTGCCGGGTTTATCCCGAAGAACCTGAACGTGGACATCCTGGATGAAGTGGTGACGGTGACCAACGAGGACGCCTTTGACACGGCCCGGGCAGTTTCCCTTTCGGACGGTCTGGCTGTGGGTATTTCCTCGGGAGCGACCATTTGGGCCGCCATCCAGGTGGGCAAGCGGCCGGAAAACGCTGGCAAGACCATTGTGGTGGTGGCAGCCAGCCCGAGCGAGCGTTACCTGAGTACACCGCTGGCGGAAGCATCCCGAGAGCGGGCAGCGAGCCTGGTCACCCAGGAAGTCTGATTTTACTCCAACCCAAAACCAAGATTAAGGCCCCGTCTTCCCTGTGGAGACGGGGCTTTTTCATGCCCGTCCCTTTACTTGTCAGGAATCCTCCATAAGATCCAAAGATGCACTCGGTGATTGTCTGGTTTAGAAAGGATCTGCGTCTGGAGGATAACCCAGCCTGGGGCAGGGCAGTTGCCACCGGCCAACCGGTGGTGCCAGTATACATTCATTCCATAGGAGAAGCCTCCGGATGGGAACCGGGGGCGGCGTCCCGCTGGTGGCTGCATCATGCCTTGAAAGACCTGGCGGCCCAACTGGAGAAGACCGGCAGTCGTCTTATCCTCCGCAGCGGTATACCGGCACAGGTGTTGGAAGAACTGGTTCAGGAAAGCGGCTCAACAGGCGTCTATTGGAACCGGTGTTATGAGCCATGGCGGGTCCGGGAGGACGGGCGCCTGAAAACGGCCCTGTCCAAGAGGGGATTGGATGTCTGGAGCGGGAACGGTTCCCTCCTGAGAGAGCCATGGGAGGTGGCCACTGCCCAAGGGGGTGCCTACAAGGTCTACACGCCCTTTGCCAGGGCTTTGACCCGGATGCCGATTCAAGGTCCCCTGGGAACATTGGGTCCCCCAGCCGTCCCTGACCGTTGGCCAAACGGCGATGCCTTGGATTCGCTAAGCTTGTTGCCCGCGGTCCCCTGGGACGCTGGCCTGGCCAAAGCCTGGATCCCGAGCCGGAAGGTTGGGCTGGAGTGCCTTGGGAACTTCATTGAAACTGCCCTGGGGCCCTATGACCGGGATCGTGACTATCCGGGGATTGACGGGACATCACGGCTCTCGCCGTATCTCCAGTGGGGCCAGATCGGACCACGGGAGGTGGTGGCCCGGGTGTCCCACTGCCCGGATTCCAGCGGCAAGGCCACCTTTCTGAAGGAGCTTTACTGGCGCGAGTTCGCCAACCACGTCCTCTATCATTTTCCAGATACAACGGAACGGCCATTGCAGCCGGCCTTTGGGCAATTCCCCTGGCGACACGAGTCAGCGGAGCTCAAGTTGTGGCACGAGGGGAAAACCGGCTATCCGATTGTTGATGCGGGGATGCGGCAGCTTTGGCAGACCGGATGGATGCATAACCGGGTGCGGATGATTGTGGCCTCATTCCTGGTCAAGCACCTGCTCCATTCATGGAAGGCCGGGGCGCGCTGGTTCTGGGATACGCTGGTTGATGCGGATTTGGCCAACAACACTCTGGGCTGGCAATGGGCCGGTGGATGCGGAGCCGATGCGGCCCCCTATTTCCGGGTCTTCAACCCGATCATTCAAGGGAGGAAATTTGATCCGGAGGGCCGCTACATCCGGCGATACGTCAGTGAACTGGAATCTGTTCCGGTGCGCCATATCCATGCCCCGTGGGGGATGACACAGACTGAGCAGGAGCAGTCGCATTGCAGGATTGGCAGGGACTACCCCCAGCCGGTCATCGAACACACGGAGGGGCGTGCCCGGGCCCTGGCAGCGTGGAAGGAATTCCGCAAATGAACGCTGGACCGATGTCAAACACAGCGATGACCATTCTGGTCAGTGGTGGGGCCGGCCTGATTGGCAGGCGATTGATGGCGCATCTGGAAAGCCTTGGTCATGAGGTCAGGGGCCTGAGCAGGAGGGCTTCAGCTCCCGGCTTCTTTCAGTGGGATCCCCAGGCCGGCAAAATTGATCCCCAGTCTCTGGAAAATGTCGACGGTGTGATTCATTTGGCCGGAGAGAACATTGCCTCGGGCCGATGGACGGCTTCCCGTCGAAGACGGATCCTTGAAAGCCGTGTCCTCGGGGCCAGATGCCTGGTGAAAGCCATGCGTGAGCTGGCGAACCCGCCCCGGATCCTGGTCAGCGCCTCGGGAGTGAATATCTATCAGCCCGGTCCGGGCCTGCGGGATGAGTCCAGTCCGCCCGGGACCGGTTTTATGGCGGATGTCTGTCGGCGATGGGAGTCAGAGGTGCGGCAGGCGGAAACCTTTGGCTGCCGGACAGTCTGTCTTCGAACGGCGGCTGTCCTGGATCCCTCCGGCGGGGCATTGGCGAAAATGCTTCCGGCCTTCCGGTTGGGACTTGGGGGCCGTGTGGGACCGGGTTCGCAGGGCTTTCCCTGGATCAGCATGGACGACTTGTTGGATATTTATGTCCGCGCGATCAGCGATGAATCGCTTTCCGGTCCGGTCAACGCGGTTCATCCACACCGGGTCACCCAGATGGAGTTTGCCCGTTCCCTGGCGATGGTGTTGGGGAAGCCCTGCTGTGTTCCCTTGCCGTCCTGGGCGGTTCGGATCCTTCTGGGCCAGCTGGGTCGGGAGGTGTTGCTGGCCGATCTGAATGTGGAGCCTGCCATCCTGACCCGCAGAGGTCATTCATTCAGGCACAAGGCCCTTGTCGAGGCCCTGAACGGCATGCTCCAACGGGTCCAGTCGGGGTAAAGAATCATGCATTTCACTTGTGATCCATGATTCGCTGAATAAAGCTGTCCTTACATGGCTGAGTTTATAATTCGTGTCCTGAAATGGCTGGCCGCCCTGGTGACGGCCTATTTCCTGCTCTTTCTGCTGGTGATATTTGGCTTCATGATGATCGGTGTGGCCTTCCAACCCGTTCCCCGGAAATTGGACCAGAATTCCGTCCTTGTACTGGATTTGCGGCTCAACCTCACCGAGCAACCATCGATGGGGAGTCCTGCCGCATTGATCAGGGATGCCCTCTCTGGTGAATTAAGCGAAACGGTGACCCTGCGTCAGGTTCTTGAGGGATTGGAGAAGGCGGCCCGGGATCCCGATGTCGGGGGCCTGCTTCTGCAAGGCAACCTGACCACGGACGGGTACGGGGGCAGTTTCGCGGCATTGGGTGAACTTCGCCGCTCCATTCGCGCCTTTAGCCGGGAGAAGCCGGTCTGGGCCCTGGTGCGGGGGGACAGCCTCAAGGATTACTACATCAAGTCCGCCGCCACCAACATTGTCAGCGATCCATTTGCCATGGTTGATTTTCGCGGTCTGCGGGCAGAACGGCTTTATTGGGGCGATGCCTTTGAGCGAATCGGCATTGAGGTCCAGGTTTCCGCCTACGAGGAATACAAGACGGCTGCCGAGACCTTCAAGGAGGGCGCCATGTCCCCCCAGGAGCGTGAACAAATGACCGACGTCATCGATGACATCTGGGAAACCTTGCTGGCCGACATGGCAGCATCACGGGGCGTCAGGGAGGATGACCTGGACAAGCTCGCCCAACGGAACCTTATCCTCTACGGCGAGGAATTGACCCACGGTCATCTTTCCGACGAGGCCATGAACGTGGATGAACTGGAGTCGCGCCTGGCCAGAGAATTCGGCACGGACCCGACCGGCGAAACCTTCCGCCAGCTTGGATTCACGGAGTATTTATATTTGAATACATCACTCGCCAGTGCCTTGGAATTCAACGGTTCCGGCAACAAGGTGGCGATCCTTTACATCGAGGGTATCATCGTCGACGGAAAGGGTGATGACGGGGCCGTTGGGGCCGATACCGTCAACGCCCATATCCGCGAATTGCGCAAGGACGAATCCGTCAGGGCAGTGGTGGTGCGGGTCAACAGCCCGGGAGGGAGCGCGTCCGCTTCCAGCCGGATCGCCCGTGAACTGGAATTGACCCGGGGGGAGAAACCGCTGGTGATATCAATGGGCGGAGTGGCCGCCAGTGGGGGTTACATGGTGAGCGCGCCGGGCGACCATATCTTCATTGAACCTTCCTGCATCACCGGATCCATCGGTGTGGTCTCGATGTTGCCCAACATCGAAAAGCTGGCAGGCAAGTTGTCGCTCAATTTTGATGGAGTGGAGACTCATCCCTTCGCGGGAGCCTTTTCGCTGTCCAGAACCAAGTCGGAGGAGGAGATGCGACAACTCCGGAGTTTCGGGGCGCGCATCTACGAGGATTTCCTGAAGCTGGTGGCGGTGAACAGGGAAATGAGCCTGAAGGATGTCCGGGAATTGGCCAAGGGACGGATCTGGTCCGGCAAGGCAGCCCTTGAACTGGGTCTGGCCGATTCCGGGGGGGGGCTTCTGGATGCCGTGCAAAAAGCCGCTGAGATGGCCGGTATCGGCAACGATTACCGGATTGTCGAGCGTCCGAGGCTCCTGACCTTCGAGGAGCAACTGGAAGAGATGCTGGGAGCATCGCAGGCTGAACGGATCCGAACCGCCCACGGACCCGGGCTCCGCAGCGCCCTGCAAGCGGTAGAGAAGGAATTCATCCGCTTGCGGGCATTTGACGATCCGCATGGACAGTACACCATCCTTCCGTATTCTATCAGTATCCATTAATCCCGAGAGCTCAGTAACATGTCATTACAAGGAACATCGATAACGCTTGAATCCCCCTGCCGGGCAACGCGCATTCCCTCAGGGGAATCCATACACCTTAATGCTGGCGAAACCTACGTCATCAGCCAGGCCCTGGGCGGAAGTGTCACCCTGAGCGATAGCAGTGGCCTGTACCGGGTTGGGCTCGAGGAGGCTGCGGCCCTCGGGAGTGCCATCGAGGAACAGATGCGCAACCTGGCCCAAGTGGGGCTGGAGGATGCGCCCTTCAGTGAGCAATTGGTCTGGGATGCCCTCCGGCAGTGCTTTGATCCGGAGATCCCGGTCAATATCGTGGACCTGGGATTGATTTATGATCTGGGGATCCAACCATCCGCAAACGGACAGAACCACGTCAGTGTGAAAATGACCCTGACGGCGACCGGTTGTGGGATGGGCCCGACAATTGCCGCTGACGCCCAGGCCAAGATTGAGGCGATTCCCGCGGTTGAGTCCGCCAAGGTGGAGATTGTCTGGGACCCGCAGTGGACACCACACATGATTTCGGACGAGGCCCGCAAAATCCTCGGTTTAGACTAGTCCCCATTTTCGTGGAACTCCCTGCTGAAGAGCTGCGCCTGGTCAACCGCTTCCTGAAACACCTGGAAGCAGAAAAGCATTACTCCGGATACACGCTGCGCAATTACCGTCAGGCCCTGGAAGGTCTCTTGGATTACCTTTGCCAGGGACGGGGCAGCGGGTCCTTCGAGCGCTTGACCGCGGTAACGATTCGTTCCTACGTCATCGATTCCCAGCGCTCCGGGGTCTCCAAGCGGACCCTTCATCTGCGGTTGTCGGCGTTCCGGTCCTTTTTCCGTTACCTGCGCCGGCACGGCGTGCTGGATCACAATCCGGTGGCGGGGGTGAGTGTGCCCACCTTCCGCAAACCCCTGCCGAAATTCCTCACCGAACGGGAGATGGACCGCTTTCTCAGTGCTCCGGCACTTTTGCTGGCAAAAGGGGAAAGCACCCCGTTCACGGCGGCCCGCGATGCCCTGCTCTTCGAGTTGTTCTACGGGGCCGGCCTCCGGATAAGCGAACTTGTCCAGTCCAACTGGGGCCACTACGACAAGGGAACCCGGTGCCTGAAAGTCCTTGGCAAGGGCAAGAAGGAACGGCTTTGCCCGGTGGGTGAGCTGGTGGCAAGGTTGCTGGAATCCTTCAGGACGGAGCAGGCGGTGGTCAAGGGACCGGAGGATCCGATTGTTCACGGGCTCGACGGTTGCCGTTTAACCCCGTTCTGGATACAGAAGCGAATGAAGGTTTACTTGAAACTGACCGATCTTCCGGAAGACCTGACGCCCCACAAGATACGGCACTCATTCGCCACCCACCTTTTGAACGCCGGTGCCGACATGCGGGTGGTGCAGGAACTGCTCGGCCACGCCAGTCTCTCAACCACCCAAATCTACACCCACGTCGGCCTGAAGCGTCTCAAGGAAGCGCATTCACGGGCTCATCCCCGGGCATAGGGAGGTACTCGGTCGAGTACCACGGGGAAACCAGGCCGTCCTCAGTCTCCAGGAGGCCAAGCCGGACCAGTTCCCGTTCGAGGCCCATCATTCGTTCCGGATCAAGCCGACCGATGTCGTTGCCTTCCTGATCCACCCCGGTCACCAACTGCTCCGATTTCAAGGCGGCATAGCAATAGGCCATGAATTCAGGATTCATTTTCGGGTTGAGCCCGGCAATGCGATCAAGGGCAGGGGAGGGATCCCCCATGATGTAGTCCTTCCAGCCGCGAATGGAGGCGGCAATGAACCTCCTGACGAGGTCCGGATTCTCACGGGCAAATGATTCACGGCAGTAAATCCCGTGATAGGGATCGAACCCCGAGTCCCGCAAGCGAAGAACGCGGGGGTTTGCCCCGGCCTGCCGGGCATAGAAGGGCTCGTTGGTCACCAGGCATTGCTGGATAAAGGATTCATCATTGAAAAACCGTTGCAGGCTGAAGTCGTGCGGAATGATTTCCATATGAATGTCATATTTGGCCTCAAGCCAGCGGATCCATGCCAGTCCGGGAATGGCCATCACACGACGGCGGTCGAGGTCCTCGAATTGCCGGACCGGGCTGCTGTCGTGGAGGAGAATCCCCTGCGAGTCATGCTGGAGGGTAGCCATCACCATGCGGACATCGACGCCCCGGGCGACCATGTTGCAGATGGTGTCGGCCCGGTTCATGGCGAAGTGGGCCCTGCCCTTGATGATTTTCTGGGTCGCCATGGAGTTGGGTCCACCGGGAAGGATTTCCACCTCGATGCCCGCCTCCCGGTAGTATCCATTTGCCTGAGCCTGATAGAATCCTCCGTGTTCGGGCTGGGCAAACCAGTCGGTCTGGAGGACTACCTTGTCAAGGCCGGTCTCCTCGCCCGCTGGCTGGCATCCGCTTAGTCCACACAGGGTCAGGGCCCATCCCGCCCCGCAAAGGATTCTCTCCACGATTTTCCTCATGGTTGAGATTGAGACAAAAAAAAGCCGGATGGGGAAGTCCCATCCGGCGAAATTGAGGATGCTGTATCGGCAGCTTAGCTGCGGCGGTGCTTCAGTGCTTCCTTGATCTGGTTCAAGTAAGCCTGAATGTTGTCCTGATACTCGAAGGTCTGGGCCTCCTCGAGCAGGTCGGCGGCCAAGTCGAGTTCGCGGCGCTTGACCCGGAGCTGAGCCTCGCCGACATAGGCGCGGACACGGGCACCGAGATCCTTTTCGCTTTCGAGGCGCTGGGCGCGCTCGTAATAGAGGATGGCGGTCTGCTCATGGCGCCGCTTCAGCCGGGTGTACTCTTCATCGGGAAGGTCAAGGTCGGGCTCGAGATAGCTGTAGTAGCGGGCCAGGCTGAGCAGTGCCCGTGCGTTGAAGGGATCCTTGCGCAGGAGTGACTCGAGGTTCTTGGCCGCTTCCTCACCCTTGCCGAGAGAAATGTTGATTTCCGAGCTGAGGGAGAGAAGGTCGATTTCCTGTTCGTCGGACAGTTCGCCGCTGTAGGCATTGGCGATGGCGGTAATGACCGTCATCCCCTGATCGTAGGCGGCAAAGTTGTTCAGGGTCTCGGCTGAACGAATGAAGCTCGGCAGGTTGGTCTGGTTCGGCTCGGCGACGATTGCCTCAAGGTAGGCTTCGGTTGCCTCATTGACCATTTCCTTGTTCATGTAGACGTCCCCCAGAAGCATAAGTGAAGGAACGTTGGCCTTGCCCATGAAACGGACGATTTCCAAGTTGCGGGCCGCTGCGCTGATATTGTCCAGGGCTACATAGCAGTTGGCCTGGGCCATCCAGAACTGCGCATCATTCGGGTTCTTGATCAGCAACTCGGCGAAGATCTCCTTGGCCTCGGCATAGCGCTCCTGCTGGAGCAGGACGTTCCCCAGCAGTTGCTTGAACTGGGAAATATTCGGGTTGATCATGATGCTGTTGCGCAGGGCGGACTCGGAGGAAACGTACTTTCCTTCGTCCATGTAGATGGCTCCAAGGATACCGAAGGTGACCGCATCGCGGTCCCCGAGCTCGATGGCCTTGATGAAGTGCTTCTTGGCCAGGGCCGGCTTGTCCATGCGGAAGAGCAGGTTAGCGAGGTTCTTGTGGGCCCGGAGGAAGTTCGGGAAGCCCTTGGCAGGGTCAACCGACTGTTCAAGGTAGCGCTGGGAGCGTTCCATCGCGGCTTTCGCCTTGACCGGGTCCTTGCTTAGCTCACCCATACGCATTTCCAGGGTGCCGGCAATCTGCAGCATCATTGGGCTGGTCGAGGTTCCGGTGGAACGCTGTTGCTGCATCAGGGTGGAGATGGCGGTCACCGCATTGAGAACGTTCGCGTCGTTGCCGGTCTGGAGTAAGTTACGGACCTGGCCGAGGACTTCCAGCTCCTTGCTGTCTTCCGGGCGGCCGGGTTCGACTCCCGGGTCAACCCCGAGGTTGCCCATGAAGGCTTCCTGCCATTCAGGGGTGGCGTAGAAAGCCAGGGCGGGTGAAGAGTCCACTTGCGTGAATTGTTGCTGTGCCTGCATCGGGACACTGATGGCAACAAGAGTGATAAGTGTAATGATTCGTTTCATGGGAAATTATGGTTCGAGTTACTATCGGATTTTGAAGGGAATGGGGATCCGGACCCGGCAGGTGACTGCCTTGCCGTCCTTTTCACCCGGTTCGAAGCGCCATTTGCGGACAGCGCGGATGGCCGGCTCATTGAAACCAGGATTGTTGGAATCCGTCACCGTGATCTTCTCTGTGGTCCCGTCGGAACGGACGTGGAACATCAGCACCACGGTTCCCTCGATGCCCGCCCGGCGCAATTCCGGGGGATACTGGGGAGCGGCTTGCTTGATGGGTCGCGGCGCCCGGGTCAGGTCGGCCAACTCGTAGACCAGCTCGTCAATCTGGCTGCCCAAGTCGATGGTCGGGACGGTGAAGTCGGAACTGGCGAATCCGGACAAGTCCGCATTCATGGACAATTCCAATTGCTCAAGGGTGGGAGGTTCCCGGTCCTGCTGAATCTCCTCAATATCATCCTCCGGCGGAGTCTCTTCCGGCGGGGGAGGTTGGTCCATCAGCGTCGGTGGTTTCATCTCGATGACGTCGACTTCCGTCCGGTCCCGGTCGCGGATACTGGTGATCCACTGACTGATGGGAAGGGCGAGCAAGACCGCAAACATGAAGATGAAGCCAAACAGGAGCGAGAGCGGGATCTCATTCTTGAGATTGGGTGGCTGTGTAAAGTGTTTCTCAGACATGCTCGTTCAAATTACGGGGATTCTGTGGAGATACTCACCACTGAAGCGGGATTCGCCAGTTTGCACTCGTCGATTACCCGGATGACAATGCCGGCCGGGGCCGATCGGTCCACCTGAAGAATGACGGGCATGGTCTTGTTGTCGGCGGTCAGGCGCTTGACAACCCCACGAACCCCGACCACTCCGATTGGGCCGCCGCCATAGACGACCTCGCCCTCGGGAGTGACGGCGATCAGGATGGAGTTCTTTTCCAGATCCAGGGCGGACATGGCTATTTCACGCTCCACCTCTACCCCCGGCTCCTGAACGAACACGGTGGTGACAATGAAGAAGATAAGGAGAATGAAAACCATATCAATCATCGGGGAGATGTTGATATCGCTCATTTCCGCCTCGTCCTGAAGAATAGTTCCTCGCTTGCTCATTGTTCGTCCTCCAGCTTGTGGACCCGCTGAACGACTACTGTTTCCAGCTCGGCCAAAAAGGTCAGGTACGTGTTACGGGACCGGATGACCAGGGAAATGAAGATGTATCCCGGAATGGCGATCATCAGTCCCGTCTGGGTGGTGATGAGCGCTACCCGGATACCTTCAGCAACCAGGTCCACAGCCTGCCCGGAGGCAGTCGCCAGTCCACGGAAGGTGGTCAGCATCCCGATAACGGTCCCCAGCAACCCCATTAGCGGGGCAATGGTGACCAGGATACTTAGGACCACGATGCGGGCGTTGACGTCCGGAAGGAGCTTCGACTTGACGGCTTCGACACGCAGGATTGCGTCGTCCGAGCGGATGCCGTCACCAACTACATAGCGAATAACTTCGCCGATGTGTCCGATACCCTCCGCGGGATTATCCAGCCAGTTGGACCAGATGGATCGCGGTGTCTTTTTCACCTTGGCCTTCGACATGCGCAATATCAGGGACATTGCCTCGAAGTAGATTAAGAGTGCCAAGGCAGCCAGCGGGATCATCAGCCATCCGCCTTCAGTCAATGTCTGCCACGCAAATTCCATGAATTGCTGCGACGACATGCTGTCGCTCAGCTGTTGGGCTGCAGCGGCGGCGCTATCGATGTTTGCAGGGTCTGCCATTTGATGGGTTCCTGAAAATTAGGGTGCGTTTTTGGGAACCTTATTGATTCTCTCCGCGAATTTCAGCAACACCGTTGATAAAGCTGACAGCTGCCTGCTCCATACTGCCGACAACTCCCTTAGCCTTGCGGTTGAGGAGGGCGTGCATGATCAGGGTCGGGATGGCCACGATCAGACCCCACTTGGTGGTGATCAGGGCCTCGGAGATACCCGAGGAAAGGTTCCGGGCGTCACCGGTGCCGACAATGGTGATCAGCTTGAAGGTCTTGATCATACCGGTTACGGTTCCGAGAAGACCGAGCAGCGGGGCAGTGGCGGCGACAACCGCAATGAAGGCCAGGAAGCGCTCCAGCTTGGGTTGCGTCTTGATGATGTTCTCGTAAAGGATTTCCTCGATGACCTCACGGTCCTCGGAGGCGTTCTCCACCGCTGCCCAGAGCATTTCGCCCACGGGTCCGCCGACGGACTTGGCGTAGGCCAGTGCTGCGTCACCATTGCCCTGGCGCAGGTGGTCCAGGATGACGTCGATGTCCTTGGAGTTGGCGGCCTTGACCCGGAACAGTTCGATGGCTTTGTAGACGGCGATCAGGATGGCCAGAGTGAAGAGACTGAGAATCGGGTACATCACGAATCCACCCAAGGCGAACTCCTGCAGCAGGGTGATGGAGTGGGTGATGCCCTCCAGGGCCTCACCGTCGGTGGTGTCGACCGGGATGGATCCGCTGCCGGTGGTGGCGGTGGCGTTGATCCCGGCCCCCTCCGCCTCGAGGAGGTAGATGTTGGCACGGTCTTCGCGCATGCCGTTGGTTACCCCAACGGTGCCCTTGCCGTCGGTGAAGTAGGAGACCGGACCGATTAGGGCGAAGGAACCTTCAACCAGGGTGCCGTCGATGATCGCCGGGCCTTCAAAACTGGTCCCACCGATGACCTTTTCAACCCGATTCAGGGCCATATCGATAATCTTGAGCTGGTTTTGGAAGATCGTTGCGTCGTCAATCTCCTCGTCCGTTTCCATGTAGGCGAGGGTCTCGCGGATGGTGCTGGCGTAAGCGGGGATCTCGGCTGGGTCAATGGTCAGCTCCAGTCGGCGAATGTACTCGTTGAGCAGGGTCGATTGGATGTAATTGTTAGTGTCGATAACGTTCTGACGCTCCTTGATGAGCTGGCTGACTTCGACATCGAAGGTGGCCTTGGTCCGGGCGGCGTTGGAGGCCTCGTCCCGCAGGGTCAGGGCTTTGGATTCAACGTCGTCAAGCTTGGCCCCGAGGACCGGCTTTTCAGCGTGGATTCCGGACTGGATCTGGTCCAGTTCATTCAATGCTTGCTCCAGACGCTGCTGGGCCTGGTTGGAGGCTTGGGCGAAGGCTTGGGCAGTGCCCTGTGCGTTCAGGCCCAAGGCGGCCATCAAAAATAGAATCGTTGCGGTTTTTTTCATGGATAAATCTCCTCGGGAATAAATTAGTTACCGATTTTCAGGTTCTGGATCTCCACGGGGAGATTAACCAACATGGCAGGCTTGATGTCCCCGTTGTAGTACATGACTGCTTCGCGGATGGCCGGGGCCAGCTCGTTGCGGTCGGTCCAGATCCAGTTGCCTTCAGCCGGGACCCCGATACCGCCGACCTTGCCCTCGCTGTCAGCGTAGTAGGCAACGGCCAGTCCGAGGTAGACCACGTCGACCAGCTTGGTGGTTCCGTCGGGGAGCTTCTTTTCAAAGGTGTCGACCGTGTAGTCGGAGTTGAACTTGTCCACCTCGTTGAGGATGCCGATGACCAGGGCCAGCCGGTCGGAGGCCTGACGGCCCTTGCCCAACTGGGGGATGAGGCTCTGGACCTTGTCCTTGAGGGGGGTCGGGAAGTACTGGTGGAGCTCGCGGACTTTGTCCTCGAAAGCCGGCAGGGCGGAGGCAACCACCTCGTTGGCGCTGCGGAGATCCGTGATGTCCGAGCGGATTCCGGAAATTTCTCGTTCGGCCTGGGTTGTTTGTTCCTCAGCCTTCTGGATCAGTTCGGAGAGTTCGGCAATCTCGTCTTCGTAGAGGCCGATTCGGCGTTCAGTCAGTTCCTTGTAGGACTTCCACTCGTTCTTGGCCACGGCGATCTCCTGGCGGGTCTCGACGTATTTTTCAATCACGGTGCGGGCCTTGGCAATTTCCGCCTGGACGGCGGGTTGCTCCTGGGCGTTCAGGGAGGGGCCCACGACGAGGGCGGCCAAACCATATAGGATACTATTCTTCATAGGTTAGTGGGTTTTATGGATTAAAAGTCCTGCTCATGCTAAGACAAAGCAGTATTAGAAAGATTGATAATCAATCGGGAGGGTATTCTGTTTGTGGAAGTCGGCAAGTAGGTGAGGGTTCAGCTGGGTAGACAGTAAAGGATACGGATTCTTACGGACTTGGCTGTCAACACAAGAACAAATGGAACGGTAATTTATGATGTAAAAAGAAGAATTGTCCAAGGGATTGTCCGCCGGCTAATCCTCGTCATTGTTACGGGGGTTGGCGCGGCCGCTGCGGAGGATATCGAAAGCGACATAGGCCCCGATGGCAGCTGAAAGGAGGTAGCCGACGAGGCCGATGGCGGAGAAGCCCCAGACCAGGGGTTCGATACCGGTCTGGATGACGATCGAACTGCCGATGATCAGGGACCCGATGATGACGGCCAGGGAAAGGCGGCTGAAAGCGTGATGGATGGTATTGGAGGCCCGGTGGACGCCCCGGTGGTCAAGCTTGAGCGGGAGTTCACCATCCTCCAACCGGTGCAGGACCCGCTGCAGGTCCTGAGGGAGTTCGCTGAGCTGGGTGAATTTCTCCCGCCAATCGCCCCACAGCTGGGGAACCAGGTTGGAGGGGTTCCAGCGCTCGAAATTCAGTTTGCGGATGAAAGGTTCGCCGACCGAAGCCAGATTGAATTTCGGGTCGATCAGGATGGCGGTCCGCTCGATGGAGATGATGGCTTTGGCCAGCAGGGTGTAGTCGCGGGCCACATGGATCCCGTGGGAGCCGAAGATGAAGACCAATTCGAAGATGACGCTGCCGAGGTTGCGCATTTCCCGGAGGTCGGCCTCATGCTTGAAGAGGAGGGTGGTGATGGCCTTTTCCAGCTGGGTACGTTGCATCCGGTGAGGGGTTCGGCCCAGTTGGAGGGCGACCCGGGTAACCATGGCCGGGTCCCGTTTGGCACAGGCGTCGAAGAGGTCGATCAGGGCATAGCGCATGCGCCGTGTCAGTTGACCCGCGAGGCCCCAGTCGAGCAGGCAAAGTCGCCCGTCGGGAGTGACAAGGATATTGCCCGGATGGGGATCGCCGTGAAAGAAGCCGGTGATGACGATCTGGGAGAAAAAGGACTCGCCCCCGGTAGTTGCGATCCGGGCCGCCGTTTCCGGATCGAGACCCGCCTTGCCGGGCGGGCGTCCATCGACCCAATCGCTGACGATCAAACGGGAGGTGGTATAGGCCTTGATCACTTCCGGGGCAAAGACCTTGGCCGGGAACTGGTTGAGGGAATTGAACACCGAGGCGTTGCGGGCCTCGATGGCAAAATCCAGTTCGTTGAGCATGCCCTGTTTCAATTCCTCAAGGACGGTTGGGAGGTCAAACGGACGCAGGGTCTCAAGATTGCGATGCATCTGCTCGACCAGCCAGGCGATAATCTCCAGGTCGGTCCGGATGGGTTTGCGCAGGCCGGGCTTCTGGATTTTGACCGCGACCCGCCGGTTGTCCTCGCGGAGCCGGGCCTTGTAGATCTGTCCGAGGGAAGCAGAGGCGGCCGGCTCGATCTCAAATGCACAAAAGACCGTCTCCATTGGGCACCCCAGTTCCCTTTCGAGGACCGGCTTCATCTTTTCGAAGGGGAGGGGTCTGATCTGGTCCTGAAGTCCCTCGAGTTCACGGATAAGGTCCAGGGGAAGGATGTCGGGGCGCGTACTGAGGACCTGGCCAATCTTGATAAAAGTCGGGCCCAGTTCCTCGACGGCCAGGCGGATCCGCTTCCAGAGGGAGAGGTTCTCGTGGATCGGCGGAACCAGCCGGGTCAGCCAGGCCGCCGGCAGGTCCGAGCGCTCAAAGATCTGGTCGAAACGATACTTCAGGAGTATCGTGACGATCTCCTTTGCCCGGACAGCGTCCCTTAATAGGTGGAGCTTCACACCGCTTCTCAGGATGAGGGATTTTTCCGGGAAAGTTTTTTCTCAATTGTGTCCAGGCGTTTCTCGAGGACCTCGAGATCCTTTTTCATTGCCACTGGTGCCTTGTGCAGAAGTTCGTCGAAGAGGCTTCTCAGTGACGATTGCGCTTCCTCAAACTCCTTTTTGCTTTCCTTAGAAATACGTTCTGCAGTGGCTTTGGCATCATCGGCGGACAATTTGCCCTTCTCGACCAGCTCCTGCAAAACGGCTTCTATTTTCTCCGCGGTGACGACGGTGGCGCCCAGACCCACATAGAGGGTTTTTTTGAGTGAATCGATCATAAGACCCTAGAGTATAGGGCAAATTGCAGGAAAAATCAATCCTTGCCGAGCTGGTAGGCCTCTTCGGGAAGAATGAATCCCTCGCTGCCGGAAGAGGTTATGACATGGAAAAATCCCTTTTGCTCACCCAGGATACGGACCGGGTCTCCCTTGATGAGGACGGATTCGCCCGGGCTGCTCTCTGTTGGGGCGACCCGGAGAGAGACCACCGATGAGGAAACGATGGCCCAGTCCCGGAACAGCTTGTGCTGGATGGCGCCGGCGATCGAGACCAGGGTGACCAGAATGCAGACCGTTCCCAGGGCTTTGCTGAAGGGGATCCGGTAGCGGATAAAGTCACCGTGAAACAAGAAAATCAGTGCTCCCCAGAAGAAAATGGCGGCGAAGGTGGTATACTCCCGCCCGGAGAACCAGCGGGCCGGCCAGGCCAAATCGGGGTAGTCGGATTCCAGCCCCATGCGGTTGGCCGCCAGGCGAAGGTTGTCCCGGGCTGATTCCATGTTGGGATTCAGTGAGTAGGCCTTCATGTAGTGGAAGGCGGCTTCCGACCATTGTCCTTGCTGGGCGAGGGCATTTCCCAGGTTGTAGTGGATCTCCGGTGATCTGGCTTCCTGCAGGACCTGGCGGTAGAACCGCTCCGCCTCCCGGTAATCGCCATTCCCGTAGGCGATATTCCCCTTGAGAAACACCTCCTGCAAGGACTGGGCCTGGGCAGTGCCGATCAGGGTGACCAGGAGAAGCCCGGCTATGAGGAATCGGAAGGGACTCATTGGATTATTTAATGACACGGTTTAATTCTGATAATGCAGATGCCAGGTCTTTGATCAAGGACGATAAAGCATCCGCTCCAGGTGATGCGCCGGCAAACTGGCAGGCATCGGCCTGATGGAGGAGGTTTTCGACTTTGGCCAGCAAGGCATCATTCACACCGTGGGTCCTGAGGATGTTCAGGCATTCCGAGGATACAAGGGTTTTGGCTTCAACCGGACGGTTTGACAAGTGGCAAATGCTTTCCTGCAAGGCGTACCGTGCGGCTTCAAGGAAAGCTCCTGCATCGCCCTTGGCAGCGGCCTTCTGGGCCGAGGCGAGGGCCTTGCGAACCTTGCGGCTCCCGGTGTGGCGGCGGGCCAGGCGGTGGTCGGTGAGACGCCGCTTACGCCGGAGCAACCAGAGGGCGGTGGCCATCAGGGAAAGGCCGGTGAGACCGTTGAGGATCTGGAACCGGGGGGATTGCCAGAGTGGCTCGGAGGAGATCAACAGCTTCCCGGCCGCCGGTTTCAGGGGAAGGATTTTCTCCGGGGCTGAGGGCTGGACGGATTCCTGGTTGCCGTTGATGGCTACCAGGGGCCCTTCGGTGGCGGGCAGGTCGGATTCAGCAACGGTGACCGCGACTGCTTCAGCGGAATGGGAAACGTATTCCCGGGTGTCGGGATCGAAGGAGGCGAAGGGGAGAGGAGGAACTTCCGTCAGGTCCGTCGACTGCGGTATGAGGATAAACTCAAACGACTTGCTCCCCTTGAAGCCGAGTTCGTCCTCCGGTGAAAATTCAACCTTGGGGGGATAAATGCGCCAGTCGTCCCACTGGGGCAGATCGGGCAGGGTGATCCTCTCGAAGTTGCCTTCCCCGGTGAGGGTGAGTTGGAGGGTGACCGGCTCGCCCACCTTGAGATCCTTCGACTGCAGGCGGCTGTTCACCTCGAAGGATCCGATGGCTCCCGAGAAGGCCTCGGGCTGGTTTTCCCTTGGCAACTGGAGGATATCCCTGGCCAGTGGCTCGGTGGTGGCCGTCACCGCTTCGGTCCGGGTTGAGGCCATGCTGAAAATGCTGGGAAAGCGGCCGTTCCGGTCAATCACCTGCAGGGCGAGGTTCTGCTTGAATCTGAGTTCGGCAGGCCCGGACTTGATGGGGGTGATGAGGATATTCCATACCAGGGCATTGTAGGACCGGCCCTGGTACTGGACGGTTCCGCGGACGGGGTTTTTGCTGAATTCGCTGTGCTGGAAAGCGTCCCCTTCGCCCTGCGGGAACTCGATGCTGGATATATTCAGGTCCCTGCGAACCAGCAGGCTCAGGCGTGAGGGCAGGGCCTGGCCGATATAGACGGGCCCTTCGGGGATTTCCAGTACTAGCAGTGCCCGGGAACGGGTTTCCTCATCCATGGGCACAGCTTTCACCTCCACCGCGGGAATGGTCAGCTCCTCTCCCCTGATTTCCAGTGTCCGGCCGGGAATAACGAAGGTTCCTGTTTCAGCGGGCCTGAAACTCCAGCTGATTTCCGTCTCAATGCTGACCTTGCCGTTGATGATCTGCCGGTAGGAGGAGGTGGAGGGGGTGGGGTTGAATTCCAACCCGGTCACCCGCGGGGTCATCAGGTTGGGAATGCTGTCCGTATTGAGGAAGCGGATGGAGTAAGTTGAGGACTCGCCGATCATGACCACGGAGGGATTGGCCTCGGCCCGGGCCAGCACCGACTGCCCGCAGAGCGTCAACGCTCCGGGTAATAGGGGCACCGCCATCAGGACGGCCATTCTGAATTTCGCTAGTGGGCCCATCTTACCAGTCTCTGCCAGTGGGGGTTGGTTGTCGTCTCTTATCGTCGGAAATCTCGCCCGCGGGAAGGAATTTTTCATTTTCGCTGAGGGCATTGAGCAATTGCCGGGCCTCCTCGCGGGTCATTTCACCCGGCTGGGGTTGCTGTTCCTCCTCGCCGGAGGACTGGGGCTGGGATGGGTCCTGCTCCTCGTCGGGGGGTTGCTCATCTCCGGGCGGTTGTTCCCCGGACTGGTCTTCCGGTTGTTCCCCGGATTCATCCTGGTTGTCCGGTTCTCCCGGATCCTGTTCCTGTTGCTGGTTATCCTCCTGGTCCTGGTCTTGGTTCTGGTTCTGGTCCTGCTGGAAACGGGCAAAAAGGGTATGCTCCTCTGACTGGACGGTCACGGAAGTCCGTGGCTCATCCGGGTTGGCGACCCCGGGTCCCTCCCAACCGGCGAAGGTGAACCCTTCTGCGGGGGTGGCCGAAATTTCCACCTGCGAACCGACGGGATAGTCACCCGCACCCTCGACGGAACCGCCTTCCTCCGGATCAGGGACTATGACCAGGTTCCAGATCCGCTTCATTTTGGCGACGGCTATCCTGTCCTTAGTGAGGCTGACGGTGGTCTGCGGCTGTCCCGGATCCTTGATGCCGTCACCGACCCAGTTCTCCCATTCAAACCCTGGCCGCGGTTCCGCCTGGATGGGGACCACCGAATATTCCTCGTAGAACCCCGAGTTGCCGGCCTTGCCCGCAATCTCAGGATCGAGTTTCACCGACAGCTTGAAGGCGGGAACAAAGGATGCGGTGATCGTGGCGTCGGAGGTGAGGTTGATTTCGGTTTCGGCCTGGGAGGGGTCCTGAAGTTCAAGTTCCTCGCTGCTCCATTTGGAGAAGGCAAAATATTCGCTGGCCTCGGCCTTGATCTTGACCGGTTGATCCTCCCGGTAGGTTCCCGAGGTGCCCGCTGTTCCCATCGACTGGTCCTCGCTGAGGACCGTCAGGTTCCAGGTCTTGACGAAGGAAGCCGTGATGGTGGCATCAGCCTTGAGCCGGGCAGTGGTGGAGGCCTTGGTGGGGTCCTCCAGGACATCGCCGGTCCACTCGTTAAAGACGTAACCCTCGTTCGCCTTGGCCTCCACCCGGAGAGGGATGTTGTGGAAAATCGTAGTGCCGGGGGTGACGGTTCCCCCTGCCTCGGGATCGGCGAGGATGGTCAACTGGTAGGTGTGGCTGGCAATGGCCTCGCGGGTCAGATCCAGGTTCTGCCGGCTGGTGGATCGTGATTCATCCAGGGCCAGGGCGTTTTCAAAGTCGGTGAGGGCTGCTTCCCACTGGGCCAGGGTCTGTTGCGAGTTCTCCTCAAGGGAATCGAATCCAAGGGCCACTCGGCTGTTGCCGCTGTTGTGGAAAATCTTTTCCTGCAGGCCGGGCTGGGCCAACCTCAGTGCCGTTTCAAAGTTGGCGATTGCCTGAGCAAATTTCCCTGACCGGTAATTGGCATCTCCCATGTTGTAGATGAGGCGGGCGTCTTCGGGATCCCGGGAAACCGCCTCCGCGTACAGGGTGCCGGACTCCTCAAACCGGCCCTCCTTGTAAGCCTTGTAGGCATCGGAGGCGGGGCCCGCTTCAAGGGGGTTGCCAAGGGAGACCAAACTCAGGGAGGTGAGGCCAAGAAGAATCAGGTTGAGCCGGTTTTCCATTCCCGGACCGGTCGCCCGGCGGGTGGAAACCAGTGTTTCAACGACCAGCAGGAGCACCGCCAGCAGGAGCACCCATTGGAAGCGCTCGATGGGAATGCGCTGGAGGGATTCCTTCCGCTCGGCCGCGGGCAACTGGGCCAGGCAGAATTCGTAGGCCCTGGCCAGTCCCGCGCCGGTGGGCCCTAGGGGAGCGTAGACACCATTGCTGAGGGCGGCAATCTGCCGAAGGGTTTCCTCGTCGAGGGAGGTGGAGACAGGCTTGCCGGTTGCATCCCGAAGGTAATCCACACCGGCCGGTCCACGGACGGGGATCAACTCCCCACGGGTTGATCCCACACCGATGGTGAGGATCCGCATGCCTTTTCCCGCTGATTCGCTGGCCTGTTGAAGCCCGCTGGCCTCGAGGTCTTCCCCGTCAGTAATGAGAATCAGGATACGCTCGTTGCCGGATTGCTCGAAATAGGCTTCCGCCTCGTCGATAGCGGCGGCGATGTCGGTTCCACCGACCGGGATGGTCTCGGTGTCAATGGCGGAGAGGGTTTGCCGGAAGGCCTGGTAGTCCAGGGTGAGCGGGCATTGCAGGAAGGCATTGCCGGCGAAGGCGATGAGGCCGATCCGGTCGCCCCTCAGGGTCCCCAGAAGGTCCAGGATGGCTAGCTTGGAACGGTCGAGGCGATTGGGGGAGATGTCCTCGGCCAGCATGCTGCGGGAGGTGTCGAGGGCGATCATTATGTCGATTCCCCGGGTCTCCGCCTTTTCCCAGTTGGCTCCCCATTGGGGCCGGGCCAATCCGGCGAAGACCAGCAGGATGACCGACATCAGGAGCCCGTTCTTCAACCATTGCCGCCGACGGCTATGGGACTGGGTCAGGCGCTCAAGCAGGGCCGATTCAGCAAATCCGGTCAGGCGTCGCCAGGCCCTCTTTTCGGTGGCATAAAAGAAGAGTCCCGCCAAGGCCGTAGCCAGCAGGCCGAAGAGAAGATACTCGGGATGGGCAAATGTGGGCGGCATCAGGGAAGGCGGCGGTAAAGGGTTCGCTTGAGGACGATATCCAGCATCAGGAGTGCCAGACCGATGGCCAGGGCGAGGGGGAACGCCTCATTGTAGAGGCGGCGGATCTGGATTTCCACCTCGGTCCGTTCCATTCGGTCAATTTCCGCGTAGACTTCACGCAGAGCCTCGGAATCGGTGGCGTGGAAGTACCGTCCCCCGGTGGTTTCGGAAACGGAAGCCAGTGTCGCGAGATCAATATCCGAGCGGGCGGCCCGGAGGAAAATGCTGCCGTCCGAGCGCCGGGCCGGGAGCCCGTTGTCATCGAACCGGGCGGGGAAGGGAACCATCCCGGCCTGCCCGACCCCAATGGAGTAGATCTTGATCCCGTAGGCCCTGGCGGCCTCTGCCGCTGCCGGGGGATCCAGCTGGCCCCGGTTGTTGGCCCCGTCGGTGACGAGGATTATGCTTCTGGACTTGGCGGGAATGTCCTTGAGCCGGTTGGTGGCCGCGCCAATGGCGCTGCCAATGGCGGTCCCGTCCTCAATCTGGCCGATGCGCACCTGTTCGAGGCGGCGTAGCAGCCAGTCATGGTTCAAGGTGAGGGGGCTGACCAGATAGGGTTCAGCGGCGAAGGCAATAAGCCCGATCCGGTCGTGGGGCCGTGCCTCAATGAAGTCCTCGATCACCGAACGGACAACGGTGAGCCGGTCCTGTCGGACGCCCCGCATCTCGAAGTCGTGAGCCCACATGGAAGTGGACAGGTCAAGGGCTATGACCATGTCGATCCCGCTGGACTCGGTGGTGCTGAGTTCCTCCCCGGTGCGGGGTCTTGCCAGGGCGATAATGAGAAATGCGACCCCCAGCCAGCGCAGGGCGGCGCGCCACTTGCCGGGCTTCTGCCGGACGAAGGCGGCCACCTGTGAAGCCAGCAGGGTCGAGGGAAAACGGATGGCGGAGCTGGTTCCCGCCCGGCCCTGCAGCCAGAAGAGCGGGGGGATCAGCAACAGCAGGTACAGCCAGAGGGGTTCGGCAAAATCGAATATCATACCTCGGCCTCCCGTGGCTCAATGGAATCCCGATGCAGCACCTGGTCCGTCTCGGTGACAACCGTACCAGCTGTCTGGAGAAGATCCTGTTTTTGTCCTTCAGCCAGCAACTGGCGGGCAAACTTGACCCGGTCGCACTGGGCAAGAAACCCGGGCATATGATCGTGGAGGATGGGGGGCAGGTCACCCTTGATCTGCAGGGTGTGCAGGAATTCTTCCGATGTTTGTTCGCGAGCCGGCACCATGAGGGCTGCCTCGAGGTAATTCCTGACAACATCCGACACCTGGACCACAAACGGGTCCGCTTCAAGGTGGTCGCATTCCGTGCGCAGGTGATTGAGGCGGGCAAGGGCCTCCTCCAGCGGGTTGATTTTAGTCTGGGAGGACTCCAGTGCGGCCTTGCCTCGGCGCCTCAGGATGGTCGCGGCCAGCAGGGCCAGGCCGAGAACCAACAGGATGGCCAGGGCCGACCACGCCACCAGGACCAGCCAGCCAACACGTAAGGGAGCCTCAATGTCGGCAAATCCTTCCATCATCGCCTTTTCTCCCTCCGCTTGAAGAATGCCCGCAGAGCGTTGATGTAGGGCTCCTGGGTGTGGACCCGGAAGTGGTCCACCCCGGAACGGAGAAATGTTTCCTTCAGCCCCTGCAGCCGCTTTTTATTCTGGTGCTCGTACATTCCCCGCAGGCGCGGGTCCGAGGTGTTCACCTCGACCAGTTGACCGGTCTCGGCATCCTCCAGCACTACCCAGCCGACTTTGGGAAGGGTTGACTCCCGGGGATCGTGCAGGTCCACACAAATGAGGTCGTGGCGCTTGCCGGTCAGGGTCAGCATTTTCTGCAGGTCCCCCTGTTTTTCACGGATGGCGGGACGAATCCAGGCCTGGCTCTCCTCGGTTAGGAAGTCGCTGAGGAGGAAGCAAACGGCCTTGCGCCTGACCAGCCGGTTGAGTGTGCGCAGGGCGGTGTTGATATGGGTGCCCTTGCGCTGTGGCTCGTAAAAGAGAATTTCCCGGATGACCCTGAGGACATGGGAGCGTCCCTTTTTGGGCATGATGATTTTCTCCACTTCATCGGAGAAGAGAATGAGGCCCACCTTGTCGTTGTTGCGGGTAGCGCTGAACGCGAGGACGCTGGCCAGTTCGGCGGCCAGCTCGCGCTTGGTATTGGCGACACTGCCGAAATCCCCCGAGGCGGAGATGTCCACCAGCAGCATGATGGTCAGCTCGCGTTCCTCCTCGTAAACCTTAATGAATGGCCGGTCCATCTTGGCGGTGACGTTCCAGTCGATGGAACGGACATCGTCTCCCGGTTGGTATTCACGGACCTCGGCGAAATCCATTCCCTGTCCCTTGAAGACGCTGTGGTAGGCGCCGACGAGGGACTCGTCGACAAACTTCCGGCTGCGGATCTCCACCTGCCGGACCTTGCGGAGGATTTCGCGTGTGCGTTGTGAATCCGTCATATCACCTGCGGTGGATGTGACTGGGACAAATTACCGTCAGACATCAGGGAACCGGCACCGTTTCCAGAATGCGCTGGACCACGGACTCAGTGGACCATTCCTCCGCTTCCGCCTCGTAGGTGAGGATAATGCGGTGACGGAGAATGTCGGGGGCGATGGTCTTGACGTCCTGCGGGGTGACGTAGCCCCTTCCATTGAGGAAAGCCCATGCTTTCGCCGCCAGAGTCAGGAAGATTGTTGCCCGCGGGCTCCCGCCAAACTGGATCAGCGGCTTTAATTCGTTCAGTCCGTGGGTTTCCGGTTCCCGCGTGCAGAAGACAAGGTCGATGATGTAGTTGCTAATTTTCGGATCGAGGTAGATTTCGTTGACGATTCCCCTTGCCTCAAGGATCTGTTCCGGCGAAACAACAGCGCTGGCTGAAGGCTTTGTCCCAGTGGTGGCCATGCTCTGGAGGATTTTCGCTTCCTCCTCACGGGTCGGGTAACCGACTTGGAGTTTGAGCATGAAGCGGTCGACCTGCGCTTCCGGGAGGGGATAGGTGCCTTCTTGGTCAATGGGATTCTCCGTGGCCAGGACCAGGAACGGATGAGGCAGTTCAAAAGTCTGGTCCCCGATGGTCACCTGGCGTTCCTGCATGGCTTCCAGAAGAGCGCTTTGCACCTTGGCCGGGGCACGGTTGATTTCGTCCGCGAGAACGATGTTGGAGAAGACGGGTCCCTTCTTAGTGGAGAATTCCCCCGATTTCGGGTTGTAGATGAGCGTACCGATGATGTCCGCTGGCAGCAGGTCCGGCGTGAACTGGATGCGGGAGAATCCGGCGTGAATCGAATCCGCGAGGGTTTTCACCGAGAGGGTCTTGGCCAGGCCCGGCACGCCTTCCAACAGGACGTGGCCGTTGCCCAGCAACCCCACCAGCAGGCGGTCTATAAGGTACCGCTGGCCGACGATAACCTTTCCAATTTCGGCGCGCAGGCTGTCAATCCATACGGATTGCTGGCGGACCTTTTCATTCACGGCTTCGAGGTTAAATGGTTCTGTCATAAATAATCTATGGATATTGAGTTGAAGGTGAGACCCAGCTCAATGGAAAAAATTCAAAATAAGGAGCGATTCCTTGAATCATCAAGCCTCAATAGGCCGAGCGGGTCCTGCAAGTGATTTTTGGATTGATGAGTTGGGCGCGAATTAAAATGTTCAGTTTATGCCCGGTCCCCGCCACAAGAATATTCTCTATCGCCTGGTCTGGTCGATCAGCCACACCCCGCTGAGAGCCCTTGAGTCGGTTCAATTTGCCCTATTGGCGTGGGTGGTGATTTCCGCACTGATGGGCTTTGGCGGTTTTCTTGGTTACGGGGAACCGATGGCCGGGGTCTCAAAGCTGGTCATTCTGCTGAGCCTGCTTCACGCGGTGATGCTGGTCTTCCGGATCAACCGGCCGGGAATCGACCCGGTTCTCCTGTTGCCTGTTCCGTTTCTGATCTATGCCTGGCTCCATTTTCGATTCATTTCCCCCGCCGGTTGGGAGGCGGGTGCCTTGTGGGCGGCCTATTTGCAGGCCTATGTTCTGTTCTTCGTTGTCTACAACAGCATCCACAGTATCCGATCGGCCCGTTGGGCCCTGGCCTTGATCCAGATGCCGATCATTTTTGGGCTGGGGGGAGCGTTTCTCAGGTTTTACCTGTTTCCGGAGTGGATCCAGGAACCCTCCCGGATGTCCGATCCCGCCTTCGCGGAAGGAGCAGGTGGATTCCTACAGGATCCAGCCAATATGGGGGCGCTCATTATCCTGCTGGTTCCCATGTGTGTGATTCTCGCGGTGAAGCACATCCGTACCAGCCCGGCTTGGGTCTATTACTGTGCCCTGGGGGCCACCCTGCTGGTCGGGTTTCTTCTCACCTCGCATTTGCAGGGGCTGGTCATCCTTGGACTGGTGGTTCTTGCGACCCCACTTGTTACCTGCGAGAGGTGGCCTGAGCGGGTCCGCATGGGCACGTATCTGCTCCTGGCCGGATTGATCGGGTCGGTGTTGCTTTGGTTTGGCACGCAGGCCCTGCGGGACCGACTGGGCTACTATTTCAGTGGCGCGACCGATCCCGCCGGGGAGACCAGCCGGGAAATGGCATGGGACATATTCCTGGAAAACCCTCTGCTTGGGCAGGGTTTGGGCAGTTTCAGCGCCGGATGGGAGGCCCGGGCTCCTGCAGCGGCTGCAATGGAGGTCCTGTATCCGGTGGGTGGGTACGTTGACATCCTGGCAGAGACAGGTCTGACCGGTTTCCTCCTCCTTGCGGTCGTGGTGGCGGCCCTTGGCCTGATGGCCTTCCGGGCATGGGCGGAAATTCCCTACCTGCGCCTCAACAAGGAAGTAGCCCACCGCCTGATGAACTTTCCCAAGGGGGATCCGATCCACCGTCGTCTATTGAAAGAGAAGGGGAGGATGTCGACCCGGAAGGCGGCACTGGGGAGCTTGTCGCTGGGCTTGCTCGGGCTGATGGGCTACCTTGGATGGGATTATTCCCTGAAGCTGCCGGTGCTGATGTTCATGCTGTCCATGGGGGCGGGAGCGCTGGCCGCCTTTTCCAGGGGATACCAGCCTGTCCCGGCCAAGGGCCGGATCTGGATCGTTGCCGCGGCCTTGCCTGTTGTGTTGTCGGTCGTTGGCGCCTCGGTCGGACTGCCGAGATACTACGCAAATCATTTGACCTATACCGTATCAGAGTCTCTGGACGCCTTGCTGGCAGACCCGGAGGAAATTTTCGCCCATCCGGAAAAACTGGGCTATATTGAGACGGCCGTCGGGTCCGCTGTTAACCTGCTACCGGACCATGGTGGGGCATGGGTCCTGCTGGGGAACGCCGGCATGGCTCACCTCGAGACACAATTGGAGTCGCCCGAGGCGGTGGCCGAAAGAGCCTTGCCCGTTCTGGAAAGGGCGCAGGAGCTGGCCCCCTTTTCATGGAAAGCAACCTTTAACCTGGCCCGGGCCAGGGCTCTGACCGGAGCCCCGACCGGGGAAGTAGAGCAACTCCTGCGACAGGCCCATAAGCAGGCTCCCGGAAGGGTTGAGCCGGTGGCCTTCCTCGGGGCGATCCTGACCATCGGTGGCAGTGATCCAACCGAGGGGGGGCGTTTGCTGGAAATCGCGAAAACCATCAATCCAAGGTACGAGGGGTTGCAGACGGTCCAGCTGGAGATCCAGACGGGAGCCTCCATTTCCCGGGAAGGAGCCGCCGCCCGCCTCGCCGGTCAGTTTCCGCTTCTCCCTTCGCGGCCTGCGAGAATCAAGCCGGCGGGACTTCCGGTATCCGATTAGATTCAGGGCAAGAAAAAACCCTTCGCGGGCAAGAACCAGCGAAGGGCTTTGTTTAAAGGTATGACCTGATTAGATGATGCCGAGTTCAGAAACGGTATCCCGTTCACCGATGAGTTCATCGATGCTGACCTGGATTCTGGACTTGCTGTAGTCATTCAGCTTCAGTCCCTCGACAATTTCCCAGCTGCCATCCGCCTTGGTGCGGATCGGGAAGCTGGTCAGGAGGCCGGCCTCAGTGCCGTATTCGCCATTGCTGCAGACGCAGACGCTGAACCAGTCGCCATCGGCAGTGGGATTTGTCAGGGACACAACCGTGTCGACAACGGCGTTGGCGGCCGAGGCAGCCGAGGAGGCACCACGGGCCTCAATGATCGCGGCCCCGCGCTTACCGACAGTGGGAACAAAGGTGTCCTTCAGCCATGCCTCGTCGGCAATGACCTCGTTGGCCGGCTTGCCGCCGATTTTGGCATTGTAGAAATCGGGATACATGGTGGGGGAGTGATTGCCCCAGATGCCCATGTTGCTGACTTCGGTTACGTCGACTCCCGCTTTCTGGGCCAGCTGTGTCTTGGCGCGGTTCTCATCGAGACGGGTCATGGCGAACCAGCGGTTGGCCGGTACCTCGGGGGCGCTCTTCATGGCTATCATGCAGTTGGTGTTGCAGGGATTGCCGACCACCAGCACGCGGACATCCTTGGCGGCGCTGCGGGCGATTGCCTGTCCCTGGCCAGTGAAGATCTTTCCGTTGATGCCCAGCAAGTCAGCCCGTTCCATTCCCTGTTTCCGCGGGACCGATCCCACCAGGAGGGCCCAGTTGGCATCCTTGAATCCTTCATCCAGATCGGACGTGGCGACAATTTCCCTCAGCAAAGGGAAGGCGCAGTCGTCGAGTTCCATACAGACCCCCTTGAGGGCTTTCATGGCGGGCTCGATCTCAATCAGGTTGAGGGCCACGGGCTGGTCGGGGCCGAACATGGCTCCGGAGGCGATACGGAAAAGCAGGCTGTAGCCGATATGGCCAGCTGCTCCGGTTACTGCTACGCGAATTGGATCTTTCATATTAATAACTCTTATTGGTTTTAAATCTCGCTAGTAATACGGCTAATATGCAGCCGGCCGATAGCAAGTTCAATCGGCCAACTGAGGTCGATTGTCAGGAGACTAAACCAATTCGTGCCAAAAGACACGCTTAATCGCCCTGGCTTTTGGCCACCAATTGGTAGAAGTGGTCGAAGAGGGGATCACTGTCGTGGGGACCCGGGGCAGCCTCAGGGTGATACTGGACGCTGAAGACCGGGAACTCCTTGTGGCGCAGTCCGGCCACGGTCTGGTCATTGAGATTGTACTCGGTGACCACGGCGCCGCAGGCCTCGAGGGATTCCTTGCTGGAGGCAAAGCCGTGGTTCTGTGAAGTGATGGCGACGGTGCCGGTCTCGATATTCTTGACCGGTTGGTTGCCCCCCCGGTGACCGTATTTCAGCTTCATGGTATCAGCGCCCATGGCATGGGAAATGATCTGGTGGCCCATGCAGATGCCGAACATGGGGAACTCGGGAATCAGCTCGGCAATGGTCTTGTGGGCGTAGGTCACTGCCGAGGGATCCCCCGGGCCGTTGGAAACGAAGACCCCGGCCGGCTTGAGATCGCGCACTGTCTGGGCATCGGTGCTGGCGGGGACCACGGTGACATCAAAACCGTGAAAGGCCAGCTTGCGGAAAATGTTGCGTTTGGCCCCCATGTCAAAGGCGACCACCGGATAGCGCTTGCGCCCCAGGGATTCCGGATGGAGCTGGGTCCCGACGACGGTGAACGGGGCCGGTCCATCAGTCCACTGGTAGACTTCCTTGCAGGTGACTTCCTTGACGTAGTCGAACCCGACCAGGCCCTCCCATTCGCGGGCCCGCCGGACGGCTTCCTCGTCGCTGATATCCTCCGTACTCAGGCAGGCCTTGAGGGCGCCATGGACTCGGATCATCTTGGTCAGGGCGCGGGTATCGATCCCACTCAGGCCCGGGATGCCATTCTCCTCCAGATAATCGGGCAGGCTCTGACGGCTGCGCCAGTTGGAAACCACCGGGCTGATATCCCGGACGATAAACCCTCGCACTTTAGGACCGTCCGACTCCTCATCTTCCGGGGTGACCCCGTAGTTGCCGATCTGAGGCGTGGTCATGGTCACGATTTGCCCGTAATAGCTGGGATCCGTGAGGATTTCCTGATAGCCAGTCATCGAGGTGTTGAAAACAGCCTCACCGACAACCGTCTTGCTAGCTCCAAAGGCGACTCCCCTGAAGACTGTTCCGTCTTCCAGGGCCAAAATTCCGGGTTTGATAGGATCCACCATTAAAGGGACGGCATTAAGGGTACCTTCCGGGAGAAATCAATTCCTTTCCGCCATTTTTATTTCCAGGGGGGATTTTTAGCGTCCCGAATTGCTGGCCCTGAGGAAGATGGGTCCTGTTTTCGGGAGATTGGAACTGACGATCACTTGCGGATGATTCCCTACCATTCCTCATCGGTGGCGTCATCTGGCCAGGCTCCAGAGGCCCACCTCCTGGTATCCTGTTCCCACGGGGTTTCGCCCAAAGGCAAGCCCGAGAGGGATTATTTCAGCTTGAGGGCGGCTTCGACCTGCTGGGCGATCTGTTCCGCCCGCTCGGGATCAATCCAGTAATAGACATCCCGGCACTGCTTGGTGTGGCGGACAATGCCCAGCGTGCGCAGGCGGGCCAGATGATTGGAGATGGTCGACTGGGTCAACCCCAGGGTCTCGGCCAGTTGGGATACGTTCTTCCCCTCGCAGCAATCCGGGGTCCCTGGCAACTGCTGCAATATGCGCAACCGGGTCACGTCGCCAATCGTCCACAGGCAGCGCGCCAGGTCCTCTTCGTTGATTTTCTCTTCGCTTACCATCGGGGGATTATTTCCAGCTGATGTATTGACATGCTAGGATATATGAACATTCAAATGCAATAAGATTTTTAACCAACGGGAACAAGGATGTATCCGGAAGACAGCAGGAAGAACTGGTATCGAGGACAAGGCGCGTGGAACGGGGTGGCGGAGAGCGACTGGCGTGACTGGCGGTGGCAGATGCGCAACCGGGTGACGCGTCTGGAGGAGCTGGAGGAGCGGCTTGAGCTGACGGATGCGGAGCGTGAAGGGTGCCTGCTGGCGGGGAACCGCCTATCGTTGGCGATCACGCCGTATTTCTTCAATTTGATCGACGGGCAGGACCCGGATTGTCCGATCCGCAAGCAGGTGGTGCCGCGGGCTGATGAGTTCCGGACGACGCCGGAAGAATTGCTGGACCCGGTGGGCGAGGAAGACTCGATGGCAGTGGACGGGCTGGTGCACCGGTACCCTGACCGGTGTTTGTTCCTGGTCACCAATGTGTGTGCGGCTTATTGCCGTTACTGCACGCGGAGCCGGTTGGTTTCGAATGCACAAGGGTATGATTTTCACCCGAACTTCGAGAACGCCCTGAAGTACATTGAGTCCCATCCTGAGATCCGGGATGTTCTCCTGAGCGGGGGCGACCCGCTCCTGTTGTCGGACAAGAAGCTGGACTATCTGCTGGGTCGTTTAAGGCAGATCGAGCATGTGGAATTCATCCGGATTGGTTCCAGGATACCGGTCTTCATGCCGCAGCGGGTCACGCCCGGTCTGCAGGATGTGTTGAGACGCCACGGGCCGGTGTGGATGAGCATCCACGTCAACCACCCCAGGGAGTGCACGGAGGAGCTGTACGAGGCGACCGAAAAGCTCACCATGGCCGGGACCCCGTTGGGGAACCAGAGTGTGTTACTGCGCGGGGTCAATGACAACGTCGAGGTAATGAAATCGCTGGTGCACCGGCTGTTGATGATGCGGGTGAGGCCCTATTATCTCTACCAGACGGACCTGATAACGGGGACGAGCCACCTCAGGACCGAGGTTCGCAAGGGGATTGAGATCGTGAAGGCGCTCCGTGGGCATTCGACTGGATACTCGGTCCCCCAATTTGTCATCGATGCTCCGGGCGGGGGCGGAAAGATCCCGATCAACCCTGAATATGTCCGGGAGATCACCGACACGGAGATCGTCATGCGCAATTTCGAGGGGAAGGAATACCGCTACCCGTTGACCATCGATGGTCAGTTGCCGGGTCTCAACGGGGTGCCCGTGGAAGAGCGGATCCTGCTCTAGCGGGGAGTAGCTGGATTCCGCCTACAGGTGGTGGTTGATGACGAGGTAAAGGGTGCCTCCCTCGATACGGATCCTGACAGTTTCCGAGTCTGAGCGATTGCTTTGTCCGAGCTGGTGAGAGGGTCCCATACGGGCCCCGGTCAGGTCCCAGTGCAGGCCGCTGGTGGTAACGCCCTCGCAACCGGAAAACGGTATCAGGCTGATGGTTGTGCCTCGTGCCACCTGACCCTCAAAGGGACAGTCCGCGGTGATCCGGTGAATGGACTGGGTGTCGTCGTGAAAGACAACCGCCTGCCGGGCCGGCCGGTTGGCGGCAATGAGAAGATTGGTCAGGAAATGGTCGGACCGCAGTCCGGTCCCTCCCAGTATCTCAAGGATGGGGGCGTCCTCCGGCACGTGGCGGAGGGCCTTTTCGAAATCGTTGGCGTCCTGTTCGGTGCAGGGGACAACCTTGATTCCCGAGTGGTGCGGGAGGCTGGCGATGGAATCAAAGTCACCGGTTACGATTGCCGGGGTGATTCCGTTGCTGCGGCAGGTGTCGTACCCGCTGTCGGCGGCGATTATCAGGCCAGCCCGTCGGGCGGCTTCTCCAGCGAGACCAGGGGAAGGTTTTTGGCCTCCAAGAAATACGAGAACAGACATGGATTGCAGTTAATCAAATTTGCAGCTTAGGGTTGCCTTGTCCGGTGGGGTGGCAAGGATTCCGCCGGTTAGCTGACCTGTGACCCATCATTCTTGATATGAGATTTCATGCAATCGATTTCGCCCTCATCGGTGCTTATTTCGGGATCGTTGTTTTCCTTGGCTGGTTAAAGGGAGGGCAACAGAAGGACGAGGACTACCTGTTGATGGGGCGACGGTTGACGATGCCGGGATTTCTCC
Organism: Opitutales bacterium; assembly: GCA_049451775.1. GTDB lineage: Bacteria > Verrucomicrobiota > Verrucomicrobiia > Opitutales > Oceanipulchritudinaceae > Oceanipulchritudo. The sequence goes on from JBMTVW010000001.1 coordinate 292,430, forward strand.
TGTCGCTGGTCTCGACCTGGTATGGCGGAATTCTCGGGGCCAGCGAATATTCCTACACCTACGGGATCAGCAACTGGATTGTCTTCGGGGTTCCGTACTACATCTTTGCCGGGGTGTTCGCCCTCCTGCTGGCAAAGAAGGCCCGGCAAAAGTACGTCATCTCGATACCGCACCTGATCGGTGAGAACTACGGGACTGCAGGCCGGGTGCTCTCTGCCGTTCTGGTCCTGGTCCTGGCGACGCCGGCGCCCTATGTCCTGACCATCGGGGTCCTGCTCAATTTCCTTTTCGGGATCCCCCTCGTCCCCGGGATTATCGCCGGAGCGCTTTTTTCCTACCTGTACGTCTACCGTGACGGACTGGCGGTGATCATCCGGACGGATCTATTCCAGTGTGGGCTGATGTACGGCGGATACATCCTGTTGTTCGTCTACGCTTGGCTGGAGTGGGGGAGCCCGGTCGAGCTCTGGGAAACCGTCGGAAAGTTATCCCCGCCGCATCTTTCGGCAACGGGTGGCGAGCCGGTCTCCTACATCCTGGTCTGGTTTTTCATGGCCAGCTGGACGCTTGTATCCCCGATGTTCCACCAGCGGGTCTATGCACTCAAGAATGACCGGAACGCCCGACGTGGGATCTTTATGGCCATCCTGCTCTGGTGCATATTCGATTTCCTGACCACCGTTGCCGGGCTGTACGCCTTCGCTCATCTATCCGGCCTGGGTGATCCCCGGGTGGCCCACCTGGCCCTTGGGGAAGCTGTTCTTCCGGTAGGAATCTATGGTCTTTTCCTGACTGGAATCTTCAGTGTGGTGATGTCGACGCTCGACAGCGACATGTTTATCTCGGGGGTCACCCTCGGGCCAGACATGCTGGGCCGGATTCCCTTCTTTAAAAAACTAAGGGAGCCGGTCATCACCCGCATCGGAATGGCCATTGTCACCGTGGTGTCGGTTGTCTTCGCCGTCTTTGTCCCGAGTGTAGTGGATATGTACTACACGATAGGAACGCTGGCGGTCCCGGGCCTGCTTCTGCCGGTCCTCAGCGGCGCGGGTGTATTCCCCCGCATTCCGAGCGGATGGGTGGCGCTGCACCTGGTCGCGGTGCCCTTGGTCTCAGCGGTTTGGTACCTGCTGGAATACCTCCAGCCCGGGACGCTGCCCGGGATAGAGCCATTTTATCCGGGGTGTGCGGCCAGTGCCCTGATTTGGTCGGCGGGATTGTATCTGCGCCGGGAAGATTAAAACTCCCTGCGCACGGAGATTCCCCAGCGCCGCGGAGCCCCTTGGCTGACCCACTTTTTCGGTGTGTCATAGTAGGGCGGCTCGTTGGCGAAATAGAATCCACGGACATCGTACCGTTCGTCGAGCAGGTTGTTGACCCACACTATCAGGGCCCAGTCGTCCTTGCGGTAGCCGGCCCGCAGGCGGACAAGGTTGGAGGCGTCAATTGACTGATTGTTGATGACATCGAACAGGTAATCGTCCTTGCCCTCGAGGGTGGCGCCGAGGAATAGCCCGTTGTCGAGACGGTAATCAGCCCCGATCGAATAGGTGTACCGGGGCGCGTAGGGCTGGTCAGCCCCGTCCATGACGACCGATGCCGAAGGATTGGATGGATCGATGTAGCTGTAGTCGTCAAACCGGGTATTGAGGATTCCCAGGGTGGCGAAAAGGGCCAGGCGGGTGGTGGCAAGATACTCCAGTTCCAACTCCAGCCCGTAGTTCTGCCCCGAGGCCGCATTGTCCTTGTAGAGGGCGAAAGTGTTCCCGTCGCCGAGCTGGATCGAGGAGTCGACCTGGATGTTGTCCCGGTCCATGTAGAACAGGGTAACCTGGGTGCGAAGCCGGTTGCCGCCCAGGAGCGACCTCCATCCCAGCTCGTAGTTCTCCAGGGTCTCGGTTCCGTAGACCCGGAAATCGAGGGGAACCTCGTCGTCCAGGTTGACCCCGCCGGCCTTGTAGCCGCGGTCAATTGAAAGGTAAAACAGGTGGTCCTTATCCGGTGTGAATTCGAGGGCAATTTTACCGCCCCATGGGTGTTCCCTGCTACCGAGTGCAGTCATCAGAGGGGCGGGGTCGCCCGCCCATGGGTTGGAACTGGTATAATCAATCTCGGATGACTCGATCCGTCCGGCGGCGGTCAACGCGAGGGCATCGCCCAGCAGGATGCGGGCCTGAGCGTAGGCGGAGACGGTCCTGGTTGCGTAGGTGCTGTCGATGCCGAAGTAGGCCTGCTCTTCCTCGAAGTCGCGGGTGTAGATCCCGGCCACCCATGCCTCCACGGGTCCATCGGGATTGCGCGAGTTGACCCGCAGGTCATTGCTCCAGACATCACGGGTGCGATGGGTGATGTCCGTTCCCCAGTAAACCTCATCCTCGTATGCGTTCCTGAGCTCATCCGGATTGCTCCAGTCCCAGTCGTAGCTGTAGAGCAGTTCGCTGTCGGTAGCGGAGACGGAATAGCTGATATCCAGTGAATCCGACCAGTGGTAAACCGCCTTGAGGCCTACTGCCAGGGTTTGCTGGTTGTCTTCGCCGGGTTTATCCGTCGAGGTGTTGAAACTGTCATTGTCGAGGGCCCAGACGTCGTAACCGTTGTCAAAATCAAAATACATCAGGTTCAGGTCAAGGGACAGGTTTTTAACCGGGTTCCATTGCGCTTTCACCCGGCTGCTCCACTCGCTGCGGCGATTTGTTTTGTCGCTCTGGAGGAAGTGATTCCGGCGGAAACCATCATCCTGGTAATGATGCACCGAGGCGCGAAAATGTATCCCGGAATCACCCAGAACACCGCCCGTGGCAAGTCCGGCGGAGATAAGGCCGTCGTTCCCGGCTGTCAGTTCCGCCTTGCCATCCCCTGCGCCGGTGGGGCTGGTAGTGACAATAACCATCCCGGCCATGGCGTTGGCCCCGAAAGCGGCTGCCTGGGGTCCCCGAAGGATCTCCACCTGCTGGACATCAAAGAGGCCCGCCACGGTGGCGATTCCAGTGAAATCGATACCGTCAATCATGAAGCCCACCGATGAAGCCGGTATTTCATTCCCGAACTGGCTGTTTTCACCGATGCCGCGGATCTGGAAAAAACGGGGCCTGGACGTCCCACCTGTCCAGTTGACGTTGGGCATGCGGCCCAGCAGCTCCTCGAAGTGCTGCTCTCCGGAAGCGGACAGGTCGCCCGCGCGGAAGATAGTGGCGCTGGAGGGGAGTCGGTCGGACGGGCTTTGCAGGAGGTCGCCGGAGACCACCAGGGGCTCCAGTTCGTAGACCTCGGCTGCGGCCAGGACATGGAGTGGGGAGAAGGCAATGGAGGCCAGAAGGGCGGTTGCCGGGAGGATTTTTTTGTATGGCTTGGTCATTGTTGCGGATCGGTTCCGGTTTTCCAGCGAGGGGCCGGATGTTGCGCCCCCAATGACACTGACCTCCATCCCTCCGCCGGTATCAACCGTATCAGGTTCAATGGGTCCACTGCTGATCCATCTTGGTGGAGGGCCGTGTCTCAGACTCATTCAAGTCACCCCAGGAATAGTCCGTTTCTCTTGGCGACTGACTGGGCTGTCAAGTGGATTCAGTCATCCTCTTTGCGGTTGCACCGGGCAGGATCCGCGTCTTTCCTCCCCCTCAATGGAACCTGTCATTCGCATCAAGGGCCTCCTGATTGACATGGACGGACTGCTCCTGGACACCGAGCGGCTTTCCGAAAAATGCTGGAAAGAGGCGGAGGCATCCACCGGCTTCAGGATGCCGGAGGGGTTTTATTATTCCCTGATCGGCCAGTCCATGAGGTGTATCGAGAAAAGACTACACGAGGTGATGGATCCCGCTTGCGATGTCAGCGGTTTCATGAGGGAGGCGGGAAGGATCTACACCGGTGCCCTGACCGGCGGGGAGGTCCCGGTCAAGGAGCATGCCCGGGATTTCCTTGAGTACCTGGAGAAGCAGGCAATCCCCAGATGCCTGGCCACTTCGACCGGGAGGGATCTTTGCCGCATCAAGCTCGAGAGGTCCAGGCTGTCGGGATATCTTCCCCTGCGCGTTTGCGGGGACGAGATCGCCCATGGCAAGCCTGCCCCGGACATTTATCTTGAGGCGGCCTCCCGGCTCGGGCAGCCCTCAACGCGGTTGCTGGTGTTGGAAGACAGTGAGAATGGGCTCCGTTCAGCGCTTGCCGCGGGATGCCCCACTGCCCATGTGCCGGACATTGGCCCGGTGGCAACGGAGATCCAGAAACAGGTGGACCGAGTCTACCGGGACCTCGGTGCAGTTGTTTCCGCTTTTGAACGCGGGGAGATCGTCCTGGAATAGGGAATCCTCACCAGCGCGGAGTCTCGGCCCGTTTGGCCATCAGGAATCCGGCCATCCCCCCGAGTATCCCGCCCGCCACATGGGCGAACTGGGCGATGGTATCTTCCCGGTTGAGGGACCTGATCAATTCCCCGCCGATGAAGATCAGGCAAACTAGGATGAAGGTCAGCGGGATTGTTCCTGAACGGGCGTTGGCGAAACTCGACAGGATGATGAAAGCGAAGACGATGCTGCTGGCACCCAGAAGGGTTCCCGGGAAGAGAAAGACCATCAGCAGTCCGGTTATGACGGCGGTCACCAGGGCCAGGGCCACCAATAACCCCGTCCCGTACATTTCCTCCAGCATCGGGGTGATGAGCAGGAGGATGGTCAGGTTGGCGAAGAGGTGAGGCGCTGAGGCATGCCCGAGAACGTGGAGGATTAACCGCGGGTAAGTGGTCCAGTCGGTGAATCCGGCCGATCCAGGAATGGAGAACCAATGGGCCGTGACCCAACCGTTGGTGAAAAGGGCAGCCACGTAGACCAGCATGGCCAGCAGGCAGAAGGTCAGGCAGAATGGGGCGTTGTAGTCGATCTTTAGACGACGTGTCATGGGAGGGTTCTAGGAAAAAGGAAGGGATCGTGCAAGCCCCTGCTGGTGGTTCCAGCAAGTTTGACCCCTTACGTCATTGTGGTGTTGATCTTGGCCGTGCAGACCCGTTATCTGTCCCCCATGAAGGGTAAAGAACAACCGCCCGGGACGAACCCGCTCCGTTTACTCGATCAGGTCGCTGACCTCGTGTCCGGGCGCAAGGAGCGGCCCAGTTGGGATGAATATTTCATGAGCACAGCCCTGCTGATCAGTCTCCGTTCAGCCTGCGACCGTTTGCAGGTGGGGTGTGTTCTGGTCTCTGGCAGTCCCCAGTTGAACCGGATCGTTGCCGCCGGCTATAACGGATTCCTGCCGGGGGCTCCACATGTAAGCCATGTCCGCGACGGTCACGAACTGGCAACCGTCCATGCCGAGCAGAACGCTATCGCCGACGCCGCCCGGCGGGGGGTCTCCCTTTTCGGGGCCACCGCTTATGTGACACATTTTCCCTGTGTTAATTGTGCCAAACTGCTCGCCTCGTCGGGTATCCGGACCATAAGATACCATTGGGATTACCGCAACGATCCTCTGGCGGGGGAACTGCTGAGGGAAGCCGGTGTGACCGTTTGCCAATACTGAAAGGATTTCAAAAAAAACAGACAATGGAAGACTCCCCGACACCAGTCCGCAGCCTGGCCGGATTTCTGCTGGGTGCACACCCCTCACTGCTGGATCCGAACTTTATCCGCTCGGTGGTCCTGGTGTCGGCGCATAGCAGGGAGGACGGCGCACTCGGGGTGATTATAAACCGTCCCCTCGACAAAACCCTCGGTTCCTTCCGGACGGACCTTGAGACACCCCTGCTTCGGAACCTTCCGGTCTATGAGGGGGGACCCGTTTCGCCGGATGAGATTCTTCTGGTAGCGTGGAAGTGGAACCTTCAGCAGCGGAATTTCCGTCTCTTCTTGGGTTTGGAACCGTCTGCCCTGCAAAAGCTTGTGGATACGGACCCCACCATTGAGGCCCGGGCTTTCCTCGGTTATTCGGGCTGGACCAGCGGGCAGCTGGAGAGTGAACTGGGCCAGTCGGACTGGGCGATAAGTCCCTTCGCCCAGCCCTTCGGCAAGATGGCCCCGCAATACCTGTGGAGAAGCCTCCTTGACACTGTTCGCCCGGAGTGGGTCATTCTGGCTGACTCCCCGGAGAATCCTTCCCTCAATTGAGTGCTTTAGACAGCAAAATCAATTCCTGCTGGAATAAAGAACGAGTGCCTTGCTCCTAGGAAAAGCGACACCTGTTTGTCCGTATCATCACCTTTTATGAAAAACATGAAATCCAGTTCCTTTATTACCCTAATTACGGGTCTCCTTCTGGGGGCCTTGAGTGCCCAGGCCGGCCATGATGGCTGGCTGACGAATTTTGAGGAGGCCAAGGCCCAGGCCAAGGCCGAGGGTAAGAATATCCTCGTCGAATTTCACGGATCCGACTGGTGTCCCCCCTGTATCAAGCTGAACGAGGAAATCCTCAGCCACGAGGCCTTCAAGGTATTGGCCGGGAAGGCCCTGGTCCTGGTGGATGCAGATTTCCCCCGCAAGACCAAGCTCTCGCCCGAGCAGAAGGAGCATAACGATAAGCTGGCATCGCAATTTGGTGTCCGCTATTTCCCGACGATCCTGATTCTCACCAGCAAGGGTGAAGTTCTCGACAAGTCCGTCGGCTTCCCCGAGGGCGGTCTTGAGGAGTTTCTGCGATTCATCACGGCGAAATAATCCTCCGCCAGCTAAGCCGATTTCTGGTCGGATTTAATAAAAAGAAAGCCCCGGTTCGCCAAGAGAACCGGGGCTTGTTTTTAAGAAAAGGCGTACAGGTGCTATCGAAGGATAACCAGGTCGGCCCGGCGGTCCTGCCGCATCTGCTCCTCGTTGCCCTCCGTGACGGCTTCCAGGTCACCCTTGGAAACCGTTTCCATGATCCCGGCGGATACCCCCAACTGCTCCAGGTAGGCGATGACGCTGGTGGCCCGGCGGTCGCCAAGAGCCATGTTGTACTCGGTGGTGCCGCGCCAGTCACAATGTCCCTCGACCAGAAGGCGGTCCGACGGGTTTTCCCCCAGGTGGCGGGCCACTTCCTGCAAGGTCCCACGGTCAGCGGGGCGGATGAAGGACTGGTCAAAGTCAAAGTAGACGGGTGAGAATAGGTTCTCGACACGGTTGCCTTCTCCCATGCCCGGGGCGCGGGTGCTCAGGCCAAGAGCTTCGGCCCGGGCGACGTCTTCCGGATTGATCCAGTCAGCGGAGGTTTCCATACCGGAACCGCGAACCGCGGTCATGGACGGGTCTGGAGTTTGTGGACCCCGGCAACCCGATAGAAGGACTCCAGCAAGGAGTGATGCAGCGAGAACAAGGCGGTAGGATTGTTTAAAGTTAGCCATTTTGAAACTCAGCATTAGCCGGGATTGATTTGATTCAAGGAAATTCGATTTGCAGCCACCTTCAGGAGGATTGTTGGTTGCGGGGGCTTGTCGGGGGCTCGATGATCCGGTGCTCGATGGCGAAACGTGTCAGGCTGGCCACGTCGTGCAGGTCCAGCTTGCGCATCAGGTTGGTCCGGTGGTTTTCCGCCGTCTTGACACTGATGTTGAGGATGTTGGCGATTTCCTTGGTGCTGTTGCTCTCGGCGATGAGCTGGAGGATTTCGCGTTCCCTGGCAGTGAGCCGCTGAAGGGGAGGTATTCCACTGAAAGCCGGGTTGAACATTGACTGGCGCAGGACTTCGGCCACTTCCGGGCTGAAGTATGTGCCCCCGGTGGCAACGATTTCCAGGCCCTTCTGCAGTTCGGTCAGGGGCGCTGTCTTGCCGATGAAGCCATGGGCCCCCGCCTCCACCAGGTCGCGCAGGAGATGCGGGTCCTGGTACCCGGAGAAGACCAGCACGTGCACGTTGGGCAACTGCCGCCTCAGCCTGCGGAGTATTTCAGAGCCGTTCAGGCCCGGAAGCATGATATCCAGAATGATGAAATCGGGCTCTGTCTTGAGGCACTCTTCCAGGGCGTGACGCCCGTCCCCCGATTCGGTGACTATTTCCCAGCCTTCCATGGTCCGGACAATTTGGGCAATCATGTCCCTTACCGCGGTGTGATCTTCAATGATAGCGACCTTTTTCATATGCATGTGTGGAGAATGTTTCCCGGGGAGAATGATCATTTTTCCTTTGCCAAGGCAAGCGGGAACACCCCTATTGAGGAAGATGTTTGTCGATGAGGTGGAAGTCAAGCTACGAGCGGGCGATGGCGGGAACGGATGCGTCAGTTTCCGCCGCGAGAAATATGTTCCCAAGGGGGGTCCTGATGGAGGCGACGGAGGCAACGGAGGAAGTGTGATCCTCGTCGCCGACGAAAACTCGGCCGACCTGAGGACCTACTTTTTCAAGCCGCACTGGAACGCGGAGAATGGAGTTGGTGGCATGGGCCGCAACCGGCACGGCCGGACCGGAAGGGACTGCGAGCTCAAGGTCCCGCCGGGAACCGTGGTGATCAACAAGGAGACCGGTGAAACGGTGATGGAATTGATGGAGTCCGGCCAGAAAGAGGTCCTCCTCAAGGGCGGAAGCGGAGGTTGGGGCAACCTCCGGTTCAAGAGTTCCGTCAACCAGGCACCCCGCCAGTTCAAGGAGGGAACCCCGGGACAGCACGGCGTTTTCAAGTTCATCCTCAAGTCGATCGCCGATCTGGGGCTGGTCGGCTATCCCAATGCGGGCAAGTCGACCCTGATCAGCGCCCTGACCGCCGCCCGGCCCAAGACGGCCAGCTATCCCTTCACCACTCTCAACCCGGTGATCGGGGTGCTGGAGTCGGAGGAGGACGGATTGAGGATCCAGCTGGCGGACATTCCGGGCCTGATTGAGGGCGCGCACGCCAACAAGGGACTGGGGCACAAGTTCCTCAGGCACGTCGAACGTTGTAAAGGACTCGTAATCTTGATCGATCTCAGCGGCCAGGATGGGCGATCCCCGTGGGAAGATTATCAAAATCTTATAAAAGAGCTGGATCACTATGGGCAAGGCCTTGCCGGGAAGCCCCGACTTGTTGTACTAAACAAGATGGATGAATCAGCAGCGGTAGAAAACCTCGAATTGTTCCGCCAAGCTGTGGACGTGGACTCTGTCACCGTCTCCTGCCTGCTGGGGGAGGGAATGCCGGAGCTGAGGAAGTCACTCTTCTCCTTTGCTAGGAAAGTAACCCAATCACCAGACAACCCTCCTTCTTAATGAACAAGTCCATACTCATCGTCGATGACGATCAGGATTTCAGTGATCTCCTGAAAGGCATCTTCCAGCAGGCCGGCTATACCGTCCATTTAGCGTTCAGTGCCGATCAGGGATTCGAAATGCTGGAAAAGGCGAATATCGAGCTGATTGTCACCGACCATCGTCTTCCCGGACGAATCACCGGGGCCGAATTTGTGGCCAAGTTGCGCAAGAAGGGTATCACCCTGCCGGTGATTGTGGTCTCGGGATTCCTCAATGACGAGGCCATCCGGGAGCTGATCCGTGACGGTGTCGAAGGTATCTTTATCAAGCCCCTGAACATTTTCTCACTTTTAAAGAAGGCATCAGACACCCTGGAGGCCCGCCAAAGGGATAGCGGATCCGGCGGGGCAGAGTCCTCCCATGACGGGGCTTCAGCCTCCCGTTCGATCGGACGGATCAAGGGGGAATCTTCCGCTGGGCAAGAGTTCCTCAAGCGGGCCCGGAAAGCGGCCCAGTTTCGGCGCAATCTACTGTTGATAGGTCCCAGGGGCACCCTCTTTGAGGAGATTGCCCGAGATATCGTCGTTCATGCCAAGGAAAAGCAGCGCACCGAGATCATGTCCCCGGGGTCGGTCAGCGAGGAACGGATCGGGAACCTCTTTGCCGAGGAAAAAGCCGAGGAACCGGTCACCCTGATCCTGACGGAGGCGGAAAGCCTGTCCGCCGAGGAAGTGGACCGCCTGATCCAGCTGGGAGACGAGAAGGGCGGATCCGACAGCCCCCTGAGAATGATTTTCTGTCTCAGCCAGTCGGTGGAGGAGCTCTACGACAATGAGATCATTGATGAGGACTTTTACCTTTTCCTGGGGGCCAATGAACTGACGGTCCCACCCTTGGACAAGATGCCGGAGGACCTGCTGGAAATGGCCCGGGATGAAATCATGGCCCAGTCCAAGGACGCTATCTTCGACATGAAGCTGAGAACCCTCCTCCTCTCGCATCCTTGGGAGGAGAATTTTGTTGAACTGAAATCGGTAATTGTCCGCGCGGTTACGCTGGCCCAGCCGATGGCGCCGACGGTGCGTCATTTCGAGGCTGCCTTGGACCCGCACCAAGCCGATGCCTCGCGGTTGAACGATGTCCGGTCGACCTTTGAGCGCTTCCTGCTCCAGGAAAAACAACGCTACGAAGAGGCCATGCAACTGGTCACCGGGACATCCGGCTGAGGGAGTTTGTCATGTCCAAGCCAATCATACTCATCGACGACGAGAAAAAGTTTGCCCTCATGCTGCACGAGCTGCTGCAGGGAAGCGGATACGAGGCGGATTACTGCCTGAATCCGGAAGAGGCCCTGGTTCGCCTAAAACAGGAGAACTACCAGCTCGTCATCACGGACTACAAGATGCCGCAGATGGACGGTGGCCAGTTTCTGCAGGAGGCCCGGGTTATCAATCCGGACCTGCCCGTGATCATGATCTCGGGGTTGATGAACATGCCTGAATTGATCAAGGTGGCCAATATCGGGGTAACCCTGGTGCTGGAAAAGCCCTTTAATATCGAGGAACTGCTGGAAAACGTGGCTCGTTTCGTCAAGCCCTCGGCCAGCGGGCAGGCCAGTGCCGAGGCCATGGATATGGAGGCCTCCGAAATCAGCTTCCAGCAGGAGAAGGTTTCCGTCACTTATCCCTCTCCGGCATCCTGTCTGGCTGATGCCAGCAATGAGAACAAGCGCTTTTTGGAAACCCTGTGGAAATCCGCCAACGGGTGCCGTCACCTGCCGTTCTACGCCCAGCATGGAGCGGAAGTCAGGCTCGTGGCCATGGAACTGATGAACTGGACCGGCCAGGAAGTTCAGTCGGATGTCGTGCGCATTGAATTTGCCGAGACCTCGAAGGAAATCACCCGGGACTGGGTGGCTGCCTGCGATCCGTTTCCGGGGGCCCTGCTGGTTGACCTGCGGGGTGTGCAATGGGATGACAAGGCCCGGGCCAAGCTGGCCGACTGGGTCAAGTTCCTTGAGAAGTGTGGCAAGGACCTGTCGATGTCCCGGATCATTTACGTGCTCCCCATGGGCATCCGCTTTGATCTTGGGGAAGTGGGACTGCCGGCGGAGCTGGAGGCCCTGTTCTCAACCGAGTGGCCGGTCTTGCTGTCCCTGCGGGAGCGGCTGCTGGACACGGCGACCTACATCAGCCGCCTGCTGGGGGAAAAGGAAAAGAAGGCCCTCGGCAGGAAGGGACTGGCCCAGTTGCTGCACCATTCGTGGTCGGGTGGATACATGGAACTTCAGGATAAACTTTGCAAGATCACCCGGCTGGTTGAGGAGGAGGGCGAACTGGATGAGGGGCAAGTGCACGGGGTGTTGCATGCCGATGTCATCAGTGAGGTCCCGGCCGGAGGTGAACCCAATGTGGTGGCCTATCTGAAACGGCGGCAGCGTGAGTATATTCTTTTGCATCGTCAGCAGGGTGAGGACTTGAAGGACACTGTCCTGAGGTTAGGTATCGACTCGGATACGGTCACTGTCGATGATGTGCTCGAAGACAAGAGTCTCGCTTTTCCGGGTGTGCTTGAGGAATAACAACAGGAGAGGGTATGGAACGAAAAACCAGGAGTCTGCTCATTAAGTCAAACCGTGTCCTGGGGACCCGTCTGGTGGAGGCCGGCCTGACCACCATCGAGGACATGGACAAGGCTAACGAGACCTTTATCGGCCTGGCCCGGGCCAAGGACCTGAAGCGAGCCAGCCTGTTGAGGATAATGGTTTATGACGACCAGACCCTGCGCGAGGAGAGCCTCCTGGATTACCAGCTGGAACATTACCGGGTCGGCGCGGTGATGCTGGAAAACTATGACCTCCGGGAGGATTTGCTGGAGGATATCCCCCTGGAGCTGATCCGCGCCTCATGGACTCTGCCGATCGACCGGATCGGGGACCGCTGGTTCCTTGCCACTGCTTACTATATGAGCGACGTGGTGAAGAGCTTCTGGGAAGAGCGGCTGGAGGGCAGAATCACCTGGTACATGAGTTCGCTCGGGCAGTTGGAGACAGTTTTTGCGTCCCTGGCGGAGGCCGAATCAAGCAGGGCGGGGGTAGAACAATCCGTGGAAAGCGAGGCATAACATGGCCATACCCAGAGTACTGCGTTCAGTCCTGCATGAGTTGGTGATCGACAAGTTCCTTGATCGAGAGGCGGTTGCCGAGATCACGGGTGGGGAGGAAGACATTTCCGGTGAGGAACTGGAAGCCATCCTGTTGGAAAAGTACGGGGTCGATGCCTTCAGCATCATGCTGGCCAAGGCTTCCGCCTTCAAGATCGAGCCCTTCAACGCCAAGCATTTCAAGGTCAACGAGCGTACCTTCGAGCGCCTCGACAAGGATTTCTGCAGCGAGAACAAGGTCCTGCCCATCGGCACCTTCGGGACCCACCTGGTGGTGGTTATCTGTGATCCTTTCAACACCGCCCTGCTGGAAACCATCCAGCAGAAGCAAAAATGCCCGGTCTATCCGATGCTGGGCCTGGAAAGCGATGTCGCACAGTTCCTGGTCAAGGAAAAGGAAGTGTTTCGGCCGGAAGGGTTTGGCGATGTCATGGAGTCGCTCAACATCAACTTCGACTCGGATGGCGAGGAAGGTGACCTCAGTGAGGAGGACCTCGAGAACGACAACAACCCGATTGTCCAGTTGGCCTCCCGGATCATTGAAGACGCCTATTTTTCCGGTGGATCGGACATTCATATCGAGCCCTTTGAAAACGAGGCCCGAATCCGGGTCCGGATCGACGGCGTCTGCCAGGAAAAGCTACGCATACCGAGCAAGGCCAGCGCAACCCTGATGGCCCGCCTGAAGATCATGGCCAACCTGGATATCGCCGAGAAGCGGCTTCCCCAGGACGGGCGGATCATCTATAAGCAGTTTAACCGCAAGGGGATAGACGTCGACTTGCGTGTCGCAACAGCTCCCCTGAACCATGGTGAAGGCGCCGTCATGCGTCTTCTGGACAAGCAGAAATCGACCCTGCCCTTGACGGCGCTTGGCTTCAGTGACGCCAATCTGGAACTGTACCGCGGCCTGATTCAGCGGCCCTACGGGATGATCCTCCACTGCGGCCCGACCGGTTCAGGTAAGTCGATGACACTTTACAGTGCCCTGAACGAGATCAACAGCCCGACAAAGTGTATCCGTACCGCTGAGGATCCGATCGAGTACACCCTCGACGGCCTCTTGCAGATGCAGATGCACCGCCAGATCGGCCTGACCTTCGCCAGTGCCCTGCGGGCCTTTCTCCGGCAGGACCCGGATATCATCCTTGTCGGGGAAATCCGGGACCAGGAAACGGCACAGATCGCGGTGGAAGCCGCCCTGACGGGTCACATGCTGTTCAGTACCCTGCACACCAATGATGCCCCGAGCACCATCAGTCGACTGACCGAGATGGGGATCGAGCCTTTCATGATTTCGGCATCGCTGGTCTGTGTCTGTGCCCAGCGACTGCTCCGTCGGGTCTGCAAGACCTGCAAGCTGACCATTGAGGCGGAGGGTCGCGAGGAGGAGATCCTGCGCCGGGCCATCGACTGGAGCGGCTCCATTTCGCATGCCAAGAACGGGGGTTGTCCGGCCTGTGGTGGTATTGGCTACAAGGGTCGGGTGGGTATTCACGAGCTCATGCCGACCAGTGACGAACTGATCAAGGGAATCAATTCCGAGTACGATACCGCCAAGATCAAGCGAATCGCCGTCCGCAACAGCATGCGCACCCTGCACCAGGACAGCATGCTCAAGGTGAGGGAAGGTATCACCACCATCGAGGAAGCCATCGCCGGGGTTCCTCCGGACATGGAGAACATCGCCAAGATCAAAGCCGCCGCAACGCTCGATGAAGCGCTTCTGGACTAGGCAGGGAGTGGACGAAGGGTAGTGGCAACGATCCACGAAATCATCGAGCTGGTCCAACCGGAGACAGTCCGAAACCCGAGGGAAGTGGAGATATCATCGGTCGCCTGTCATCCCTCGGGAGTCAGCGGTCCCGGTTGCCTGTTTGCCTGTATCAACGAGTATCTCCAATACAATAAATGGGAGACTTGGGGCAGCCATCTGGAGGAACTGAGCCGACTGGACCTCGCTGCGGTGGTTGTCCCCGAACCCATTGAGGGCCTGGATGCGACCCAATTGGTGACCGTCCATCCCCGCCGCGCCCTCGGGCTCATTGCCCGTCTGCTGGCAGGAGCCCCGGACGAGGAGATGGATGTTTACGGGGTCACCGGGACCAACGGAAAAACCACCACCACCCGTTTGCTGGCCCATATGCTGGGCAGAATGGGGACTCCCTGCGGGAGTATCGGCACCTTGGGTATCGGACTGGAGGCTGTCTTTGATCAGCCGGGAACCTATACAACTCCGCTGGCTCCCGATGTATGGCGCACCCTTTCCCGCATGCGTAAAGCCGGGGCATCAGCGGTGGCCATGGAGGTTTCCTCCCATGGACTGGAATTGGAACGGGTGGAAGGGATTCACTTCGCCGGATCGATCTTGACCAATGTGGAGCGCGATCATTTGGACTTCCACGGGACCCAGGCGGCTTATGCCGAGGCAAAGCGGAAACTATTCGGGATGGTCCGGAAAGGCGGTTGCTGCGTTCTCAACAAACAATCCCCTTACTGCGAGGCATTTGCCCGGACCAGCACCGGCGAGGTGGTGACCTACGGTCCCTCAGGCAGTGGTGCGGATCTCGTTCTTGAGCGGTTGGACCTGCGCCCGGACAGGTCACTTTTTTCGGTTTGTTTCCGTGGGGAATCGTGGGGCCTGCAAACCCGGCTGGTCGGCCGTTTCCAGGTAGAGAATATCATGGCTGCCATCGCCCTGTTGGCCGCCCTGGGACACTCCGGGGAATCGATTGCCGGAGCACTGGCCAGTTTCCCTTCGGTCTGCGGGCGGATGGAAAGATTCACTCTCCCGGGAGGCGCAACCGCCATCGTTGACTATGCCCATAATCCGGACGGGCTGAAGAATGTGCTGGAGAACGCCCGGTTGCTGTGCCGGGGCCGGCTGCATGTGGTCTTCGGATGCGGTGGGGACCGTGACAAGGGCAAACGCCCGATCATGGGGGAGCTGGCCTCCCGGATCGCCGACGTGGTCTGGATTACCTCCGATAATCCCCGGACGGAGGACCCCGTTAGCATTATTGAGGATACCCTCGCTGGCTGCCTGCCGGCAGATGTCAATTTGCGGACGGAACCCGACCGGAAGAAGGCCATCGCCGGCGCCTGTGCCGAAGCCCATCCCGATGACGTGGTCGTGATTGCCGGCAAGGGTCACGAGGACTACCAGATCATCGGAGTCACCAAGTTCCCGTTTTCGGATCAGGAAGTTTTGCGGGGATTGGGCGCCCGCTAGATGTGGAACCGCTCCAGCGGTGGCACCCAACACTCGTCAGGCTGAATAAAAAAAACGGCCCCGGCGAATTACCGGGACCGTCTGGCTGAAAGTGAACTGAAAACTGGATTACTTGTTCCACTTGGCCTGAAGCGCATCCATTTCCTCACGGGAAATAGTGCCGTCGCCGTTGGCGTCTGTACGGTCGAAGGTCTTCAGGGTTTTCGCCTCGTCGTATTCGTTGCCCTTCGTCTTGGCGGATTGCTTCCTCTGGGCGATCCATTCTTCCTTGGTTACGGCTCCGTCTTTGTCTTGGTCACATGCCTTGAACATATCCCACTTGGCTTGGGCCGAGCAGGCGAGAATACTGAGAGTGATGAGGGTGATGATCTTTTTCATGATAATTTAGTTTTTTTTGGGTAAATGGGTGAGGTGATTCCAGACCACTGGGCCGGGTCTCGACAGGGGTCGGGAATTTACAACCCCGGCCAGAACCCGTTTCTGACCACGGCGATATGATTCATGGTTAGCTTGCGCCGATCAAGCACAATTTCCAACTGTTAGTCAGCACGGCAGGCAGAATTGTTGGCGAACCGGGATTTTCCTGGAAACCCTGTCATTCATCAGGTCAGGTCATCCTGGTCCCGCAAACTGGCCAGGGCATCCCGGTCGGAACACCATTCCGAATCGTTCCAGAAACTGACCCCGCGGATACCGCGGGACTTGTACCGGCTCTTGTTTCCATAGGTGGTTCCGAGATAAGCATGGGGGAGCCCGGTTTCTGCTGCCCAATCAAGGAAGTCGACCAGGTAACCGTGTCCGGACGGGGATCTTTCCCCAGATCCGTTGGCATAGAAGACATACCAGTAGTGCGCCCCCCAATCACCCATGACGATCAGCGCAAAGGCCGACAGGACGCCGTCCCGGTACCAGGCCATGACGTTTTCCAGGAACGGCTTGCCGATGATGTAGGCAAATCGCGGGCGGGCCAGGGCGGCATCCCCGAATCGCGGTTCCATCCACCGGTAGGCCAGGTCGAGCATCTCGTGTCCATGCCTCTGGAGGAAGGATTCCTTGGGCAGGAGAATGCGCTCCATGCCGAAGTCTTGCCACTTCCGGTGGTCGTAACGGCGTTTCTTGTCCAGCGAGAAGCGGTCCAGCTCCACCCGCAGGCTACGGGCCATGTAAAACAGGTGCCTCGGATCGGCAGTGTCGCCCGAGTAGGGCAGGTAGCCGCCACCGTAGATTGACCCCAGATCCCCTTCGCTGGTCAATTCTGACCACTGGCACTCCCCGCAAAGGAATTTTCCGTATAATCGGGGGCCGGGTGCGATAAATTTTCTTGATGGCATGGGTTGTGCTCTCTTTAGGTGGCTGAAAGGGGATAGCAATGGAAAGTTTTTTTTTTGCTTGGACCCTTGCTTTTTGTGGCGGGAACCACACAAAAGCATGCAAACATCGGAATATCTATGGATCAGGGCCTCCTTTTCCACAGATAGCCTGTGTTTAGTGACAACAACTTGAAAATTGAAGCATATGCCTGAATCTACAAAGACTCCGCTCGGCTGGCCAGAGCCGCAAGGATTATGGGACCCTTCCCGGGAGAAAGACTCCTGCGGGGTGGGCTTTATCGCTCACATGAAGGGGAAGCGATCCCACGACATTATTCAGAAGACCCTGACTATGAATCAGCACATGATTCACCGCGGGGCGAGTGGTGCCGATCCCGATACGGGTGATGGGGCCGGAATCTTTATCCAGACCCCGGACAAGTTCCTCCGCAAAGTCATGGCGGAGAAGGGGGTCGACCTGCCGCCGGAAGGCCAGTACGGGTCCGGCCTGATTTTTCTTTCCCCCAATCCGAGCGAACGCGAGGCCACCATGCAGCTGTTCGAACATATCATCCGGGAGGAAGGGCAGAAGTTCCTCGCCTGGCGGACGGTGCCGGTTAAGAGCGAAATTCTCGGCAAGACCTCGGGCCGGTATGAACCGCTCATCAAGCAGATCTTCATCGAGCGTTCGGCCGATATTGAGGACCTGATGGAATTTGAGCGGAAACTGTACTTGATCCGCAAGCGGGTCGGCAACGCCATCAAGTTCAACGAGGTTCCCTCACAGTTCTACGATGTGCACCGGACCACGAACAACTCGTTCCCGGGAGGATCCTATTTCTATGTCACTGGTCTTTCCGCCCGGACCATGATCTACAAGGGCATGCTCACTCCCTGCCAGTTGGCCGAGTACTTCCCGGATTTCCATGATCCGGATTTCGAGTCCGCTCTGGCGCTGATGCACACCCGTTTCTCGACCAACACCTTCCCGAGTTGGCCCCGGGCCCACCCGAACCGGATTATTGCCCACAATGGTGAAATCAACACCGTCATGGGCAATGAGAACTTCATGAAGGCCCGGGAAGCCTTGTGCGAATCCCACAACTTCGGGGACGACATTGAAAAGCTGTTTCCGGTAGTCAACGAGGATGGATCCGACTCGGCCCGTTTCGACAACGTTCTCGAGTTCCTGCATCTCGGCGGATACGACCTCGCTCATGCCGTCATGATGATGATTCCGGAGCCCTGGGAACGGCACGAGCACATGGACCCGGCCAAAAAGGCCTTCTACGAGTTCCATGCCTGCATGATGGAACCGTGGGACGGTCCCGCCTCGATCACTTTCTCCGACGGGTACCAGATTGGAGCCGTCCTTGACCGCAACGGCCTGCGTCCGAGCCGCTACTATGTGACGGATGACGACCTGGTTATCATGGCTTCAGAAGTGGGGGTCCTTCCGGATCTGGATCCGCTGACGGTGGTCCAGAAGGGTCGTCTGCAACCGGGCCGGATGTTCCTGGTCGATATGAAGGAAGGCCGCATCATTCCCGATGAGGAGGTCAAGAGGAGGGTTTACGAGGCCCATCCCTATCAGGAATGGCTGGACCAGCGCCGCATTTCGCAGCAGGACCTCCCCGATCCGAAGGAAATTCCGGCCGCGGACATGGACCGGATCACGGAGCGCCAGCTTGCCTTTGGGTACACCTACGAGGACTTGCGGATGATTCTCGGCCCGACGGCCGAGAAGGGCGTCCAGCCGATCACCTCGATGGGCAACGACACCCCCTTGGCCGTGCTGTCGAACCACTCGAAGCTGATGTACCAGTACTTCAAGCAGATCTTCGCCCAGGTGACCAATCCTGCGCTGGACTGTATTCGTGAGGAACTGGTGACGGCCACCGAAACCTTCATCGGGTCCGAGGGCAACCTCCTCAAGCCCGGGCCGGACAGTTGCCGCATGATCCGCCTGGAAAGCCCGCTCATCGACAACAGGGTTCTGGCCCAGTTGCGGGAGATCGACCAGGAAGGATTCGTTTCCGCCACGCTGGATGCGCTCTTCCCCGCCGATCAGGTCGGTGAGGGCCTGGAGATCGCGCTTGAGCGCCTCTTCAAGGCGGCTGACGACGCCATCCGCAGCGGGGTCAATGTCCTGATTCTTTCCGACCGTAACATCACCAAGAAGAAGGCCGCTATCCCGACGCTGCTGGCGATGGGTGGCCTGCATCACCATCTGGTGCGCTCCGGAACCCGGACCCGTGTCTCCATCGTTCTGGAAACCGGTGAAGCCCGCGAAGTGCATCATTTTGCGGTGCTGCTTGGGTACGGTGCCGATGCCATCAACCCGTACATGGCTTTTGAGACCCTGGAGCAGATGATCTCGGAGGACATGCTCGACATGGATCTGGACAAGGCTGTCTACAACTACCTCAAGGGATCGACCAAGGGCGTCGTCAAGACGATGGCCAAGATGGGGATTTCCACGGTGGCTTCCTACCGCGGAGCCCAGATTTTCGAGGCTATCGGCCTGAGCACCGGGCTGGTGAAGAAGTACTTCTCCGGAACCGCAGGGCGCATCGAGGGTGTTGGTATTGAGCAGGTGGCCCAGGAAGTCCTGCGCCGCCACACCAAGGCCTTCCCGGACCGGCACATTGATGATGACGAGCGTGCCCTCGATCCGGGCGGTATGTTCCAGTGGCGCCGCGAAGGGGAATACCACCTCTTTAACCCGCGCACCATTCATCTCCTGCAAAAGGCAGTCCGCACCGGTGACTACGGCACGTTCAAGGAGTATTCCCAGCAGGTCAACGACCACAGTGAGAGTTTTTGCACGCTGCGTGGGCTGATGCGATTCAAGACCGGTCGCAAGTCGATCCCGATTGAGGAAGTGGAATCCCTGGAGGAGATCACCCGCCGGTTCAAGACAGGCGCGATGTCCTATGGTTCCATCTCGCAGGAAGCGCACGAGACCTTGGCCATTGCCATGAACCGGGTGGGCGGAAAGTCCAACACCGGTGAGGGTGGCGAGGATCCGGCCCGCTTCCAGCCGCTCCCGAACGGCGACAGCAAGCGGTCCGCGATCAAGCAGGTGGCATCGGGTCGTTTTGGGGTGACCAGTGAATACCTGGTCAATTCCGACGAGATCCAGATCAAGATTTCGCAGGGTGCCAAGCCGGGCGAGGGGGGTGAACTTCCGGGATCCAAGGTCTACCCGTGGGTAGCCAAAACCCGTCACTCCACTCCCGGGGTGGGGCTGGTATCGCCGCCCCCGCACCACGATATTTACTCGATCGAGGATCTGGCTGAACTGATTCACGACTTGAAGAACGCCAACCGTGACGCCCGTATCAACGTCAAGCTGGTGGCGGAAGTCGGGGTGGGAACGATCGCCGCCGGGGTGGCCAAGGGCCACGCCGACGTGATTCTGATTTCCGGCCATGACGGTGGAACAGGGGCGTCCCCCTCGTCCTCGATCTACAATGCCGGGGCACCGTGGGAACTGGGCCTGGCGGAAACCAACCAGATTCTCCTGCTCAACGACCTGCGCAGCCGTGTTGTCCTGGAAACGGACGGCCAGTTGAAGACAGGGCGTGACGTTGCCATCGCCGCCCTGCTGGGCGCCGAGGAGTACGGCTTTGCCACCGCACCCCTGGTGACGATGGGCTGCCTGATGATGCGGGTTTGCCAGAAGAACACCTGTCCGGTAGGGGTCGCTACCCAGGATCCCCGCCTGCGGAAGAACTTCACCGGCAAGCCCGAACACGTGGTCAACTTCATGCGTTTCATCGCCATGGAACTGCGTGAAATTATGGCTGAGCTGGGCTTCCGGAGCATCAACGAGATGGTCGGCCACGTCGAGGTGCTCGATACCATGGACGCCATCGACCATTGGAAGGCCAAGGGCGTTGACCTGACCAGCATCTTCCATAAGCCGGATGTCGGCGACGAGGTCGGCACCTATTGCCAGAAATCTCAGGATCACGGACTCGAGCAGTCCCTGGACGTGACGCACCTGCTCCACCTGTGCAAGCCCGCCATCGAGCGCGGGGACAAGGTCCGGGCAGAGTTGCCGATCATCAACGTCAACCGGGTAGTCGGGACCATCACCGGCAGCGCTATCACCCGTTCGCACGGGGGGAACGGACTCCCGGAGGACACCGTTTACCTGAAGTTCAACGGCAGCGCCGGCCAGTCATTCGCGGCCTTCACCCCCAAGGGAATGACCTTCGAGCTGGAAGGTGACGCCAATGATTACCTGGGCAAAGGCATGTCGGGATCCAAGGTGGTCGTCTATCCTCCTCGCGGGTCGAAGTTCAAGGCCGAGGAGCAAACCCTGATTGGCAACGTGGCCTTCTATGGCGCCACCAAGGGGGATGCCTTCATCAACGGCATCGCCGGTGAGCGGTTCTGTGTCCGGAACTCGGGCGTGCGTGCGGTCGTCGAGGGTGTGGGTGACCATGCCTGCGAGTACATGACCGGTGGTGAGGTCATTGTCATCGGCTCGACCGGGCGCAACTTTGCCGCTGGCATGTCCGGTGGCACCGCTTACGTGATCGATGAAAAGGGTGACTTCGAAACCCTGCTCAACGGCGACATGGTAAATCTGTACCGGCTATCCGACTGCGGGAAGGAAGAGATTGCCGCCGTAAAGGAGCGCATCTCCCTGCACGTCAAGTATACCGGTTCCGAGCGTGGCCAGTGGGTCCTTGACACCTGGGAGAAAGTCCTCCCGAGGTTTGTCAAGGTTCTCCCGCGTGACTACGAGCGCATGCTCAACGCCTTCAAGAAGGTCGAAGAGCAGGGCTTGTCCGGTGACGAGGCTGCCATGGCCGCCTTTGAAGAAAACCTGAACGACCTGGCACGTGTAGCCGGAAACTAATACCAATTGCGAAAGTAAGAATTATGGGAAAGCCAACCGGATTTCTTGAAGTAGAACGGAAGACCATCTCGGAACAGGATCCGAAGGAACGGATCAAGCACTGGGGTGAGTTCAAGGTGCATCCTTCCGAGGAGCATTTGCGCAGCCAGGGTTCCCGCTGCATGGATTGCGGTACCCCCTTTTGCCACACCGGGCATCTTGTCTCGGGAATGGCCAGTGGTTGTCCGATCAACAACCTGATCCCGGAGTTCAATGACCTCGTTTACCGAGGCCGCTGGAAGGAGGCCCTGAACCGCCTCCAGAAGACCAACAACTTCCCGGAATTCACGGGTCGGGTCTGTCCTGCGCCGTGCGAGGGTTCCTGTGTGCTTGGGGTGATTGAGCCGCCGGTCACGATCAAGAACATGGAGTGTTCCATCATCGACCGTGGATGGGCCGAGGGGTGGATGATCCCGAATCCCCCCCGTCAGCGCTCCGGCAAGACAGTCGCCGTGATCGGCTCCGGCCCGGCCGGACTGGCCTGTGCCGACCAGCTCAACCAGGCGGGTCACGCGGTCACCGTGTACGAGCGTGCCGACCGGGTAGGTGGGTTGCTGATGTACGGTATCCCCAACATGAAACTGGACAAGACCGAGGTCGTTCTCCGCCGGGTCCGGTTGATGGAGGAAGAGGGGGTCAAGTTCGTGACCGGATGCGAGATCGGCAAGGACATCAGTTCCACCGACCTGAAGAAGAAGTTTGATGCCGTGGTCTTCTGCACGGGTGCCACCAAGCCGCGTGACTTGCCGATTCCCGGGCGCGAGTTCAAGGGCGTCCATTTCGCGATGGAGTTCCTGACCGGCAACACCAAGCATTTGCTTGATACAGGGATGGATGGTTCCCTTCCTGAGATCAATGCCAAGGGCAGGGACGTCGTGGTCATCGGTGGGGGTGACACCGGAACAGACTGTGTTGGCACCTCCATTCGCCATGGAGCGAGAAGCGTGGTCCAGCTGGAAATCCTTCCCAAGCCACCGGAAACCCGCCAGGATAACAACCCTTGGCCGGAGTGGCCCAAGGTCTACAAGATGGATTACGGACAGCAGGAAGCCGCCGCCCTTCAGGGGCAGGACCCGCGTCAGTACCTCGTCATGACCGAGCGGTTCATCGACGACGGCAAGGGCAACCTGACCGGTCTCGAGATTGTCGACATCGAATGGGCTAAGAACGAGCAGGGTCAGTTCGTCCCAGTCAAGAAGGATGGCAGCCGCCGCACCTTACCGGCCCAGTTGGTGACTTTGGCGATGGGCTTCCTCGGTCCCGAGGAAACCGCCGGGGACCAGCTTGGCCTGGAGACGGACCAGCGTTCCAATATCAAGGCTGAGCATCAGAAGTACACCACCAACGTCACAGGTGTATTTGCCGCCGGGGACTGCCGTCGTGGTCAGAGCCTGGTTGTCTGGGCCATCAACGAGGGTCGGGGTGCTGCCCGTGAGGTGGATCGCTTCCTGATGGGCGTGACCCAGCTTCCCTGATCGGGGAGAAAAGATTAATTTGCAGCGGCCGGGAAGGGAGACCATTCCGGCCGTTTTTTTAGTGGTTCATCCGCTGCTCGAAGGTCAGGAAGCTGCGGTGCCGCTGTTGTTGCCGTGGGGTCAGTGGAGGCAGTTTCTCAATGGACACCTCGCGGGGGAAACGGGACACTTGTCCGGTGGCTGCCTTTTTCAGCTCCAGCCAGCGGTCCCAGTTGAGATCGGGGGAGTGGGCAATGTGCTGGAGCAGGCTGCGCCATTCCAGCCGAACCCGTTCAATGTCCCCGATGCGTAACTCCGGATCCGACTTGAGCACTGCCTGGCGGATCCCGGGCTGGAAGAGGACCTCCGAGGCGCCTTCACCGTAGGTCGAGGGCAGGCCGCGTGACAGGTAGCCCGGATAGGTGACCAGCCCGTAAGCAGCCCGGCAGGCCGCCCCGAGACGGCTCGATCCCGCCTCGTGCTCACCGAAGCGGTGTCCGGCCCGCAGGTTTGCCAGGTCGGGCAGCAGGTCCTCGATGGGGTAGGACCGGTCCTCCAGTGCGGCGGCGATGGCCAACCCCTCACCATAGTTGAAAAAGCTGAACAGGATCCCGCGTCGGGTGGGGGCTACGTACTTGTCCACCAACCCGAGCTCGTACCAGATGTCGACCGCGGTCCGTGCGGAGGAGGCGTTCTGTTGCTCATTGCCCGGGGACAGGTCCAGGTCCGCTTCATGGACAACCGATCGCTGGGGGGCGTTGATCAGGGAGCGTCCCCGTGAATCGATCTGGGCGTAGGTGAGGGCCGTTTCGTAGTTGAGAACCGCATACAACATGCCGTTCTTTTCCTTCCAGGTATGGAACCTTCCGCCCTGGGTCAGTTCCGGCAACAGGGAAAGCAATTCCTTCTCGACCCGGTCAAGGGTCCAGCCAAACCGGTGCCAGCGTTTTTTTCTCTTCTGTCCCAATTGATTGAGCGAACGCAGCAACCAGCGGTTAAGGACCAACTCGCCCTCCGGTTCCTTGAGTCCGAAACGGGCCACCGGGACCATCCGCCCGTACCGTGATGTTTTCTCCGGGTGCAGCTTGCAGAGGGTTCCCTGTTCCAGCCCGGCCAGGCAATCCGGCAAGGAAAGAGCGTCCTTCCACTGGTTGTCCTTGTAAAACAGGCAGGTTGCCAGCAGGGCCGCCCGGGGGGATTTTTTCCGTTCCCAATCCCCGTCCGCATTCTGGAATTCAATGACCGATTGTGAGATCACCTTGGGTTTCCGCGGATCGAGCGTCGGGCCCCTGGCATTGAAATTGGCCAGGCCCAGCGGTATCCGCTGGAGACTGAACAGCCTTCGGGCGAGGGAGTGGGCGGCTTGTGCGGTATCCTTGCTGGATTCAATGGCCCCCTGCATGACACCGATCAAGCTGGGCCAGTCGATCTGGTTGCTTCGCTTAAGGCGCAGGGGGCGGGCCTCCTGCATTCTCGGCTTCCCATGGGCCACCGCGATGTAGCCCACCTTGTCCATCCCGCGCCGGCCAGCCCGGCCAAACATCTGCAGCAACTCATCAGGCCGGACCTCGTGCATCCCTTCACCGGAACGGTATTCACGGTCCGTCACCAGTACCGAGCGCATGGAGAAATTGATGCCGGCGGCCAGGCCCATGGTTGCCACCACGACGCGGAGCTGGCCGGCCTTGGCCAGTGGTTCGATCAGGCCGGCCCGCTGGCTGTAATCCAAGCCACTGTGATGAAAGGCCACCCGGGCCCGGAGCAGACGTTTCAGGTCGTCCCCGGCCAGCTTCTCCTGCTCGGGGGTGAGAACCAGCGGATCTTCCTCGGGGAGCATTCGGGCGATATCGTAGGCAAGGTCCTCGGCTGCCTTTCTCCTTGGGGCAAAGGCCAGCAGGGGAGCCATCCCTTCTTTCAGGACACGGGCGATTCCCCGTGGCCAGAAGCCGTGCACCGAGGTGGGGATGTTGTCCGGGAGGCCCTCAATGTGAATTTCCTCCAGCGGAACGGGCCGCTTGGTGTGCCGGACCAGTTCCACCCGTCGTCCCAGGCGCTTAAGCCACTCGGCGACATGCTGGGGATTGCCGACCGAGCCACTCAAGAGGAGCAACTGCGTTGAGGCTGGGGCGCAGGCAATTGAAAGCTCGTAATTGAGCCCGCGCTGATTGTCGCCGAGCATCTGGTATTCATCAATCACCAGCAGGCGGGGTCCTTCCCCCCTGATGAGCTTCCCCTTCTGGGTCTCAAGGGTGGCAACGAGAACCTGTGCCTCCGGATTCTCGGAGCGGTCGCCGGTGGCGATGCCTACATCCCATCCCTTGCGCATCCACTCCAGGCGCTTGTCATTGGCAAGGGCGCGGGTCGGAACCGTATAGACCGCCTTTCCCTCAAAACCGTTCTCAATCAGCAACTCGAAGATGTAGGTTTTTCCGGCTCCGGTGGGTGCGGCCACGATAACGTCCTTGCCGGCCCCTAGGGCCCGGATTGCTTTTTGCTGCCACAGGTCGGGTAGCTTCAACTGGGTTTTTAGCGCTGCCATTTCACCATTTCGGGGATGCCTCAAGAAGCATGCGCGTATAAGCATGCTGTGGGTTTCGGAAAAGGTCCTCGGCTGGCTGCGATTCCACGGCCTGGCCCTCTTTCATGACCACGACTTGGTCCGCCATCTGCTGGACCACCGCCAGGTCATGGGATATGAACAACAGGGTCAATCCGTGGGCCTCCTTGAGCTCGGCCAGCAGTTCCAGCAGCTTCGCCTGGACCGATACATCCAACGCACTGACCGGTTCGTCACAGACAAGGAGTTTTGGCCTTACCGCCAGGGCCCGGGCCAGGAGCAGGCGCTGCCGCTGGCCGCCGCTCAGTTCTGATGGAAGTCTCCGGGCAATGGCCGACGGCAGATGGACACTCTCGAGTAATTCGCCGACCTTGGCATCGCGGGCTGTCCGGTCGAGTTCCGGGGAATGGATCAACAGCGGTTCCGCCAGCAGTTGTCGTGCCTCGAGTCGTGGATTGAGGGCCTGCCATGGGTCCTGGAAAACTAGTTGGATGCGCTTCCGGAAAGGCAGGAAGGCTTTCCCGTCCATGTGGGTGACATCCACCCCGTCGATCCGGACGATGCCTTCCCGTACCGGGATCAGCTTGACCAATGCCTTGGCGAGGGTGCTTTTCCCGGACCCGCTTTCACCAACGAGTGCGAGCGTGGTGCCGGCCTTGATTTCCAATGAAAGGTTCCTGACCACAGGGTTCCATCCACCTCTAGGGAGGGGATAGCCTGTGCTGAGGTCCTCGCATTGAAGGAGCGGCATATTCCCGCTCCTTTAAACGATCTTCAGCTTGGGCATGTCCTGCCCGTCGATGACCCCGATTGGATGATTGTCGGCGTCGACCACCAACAGGTCATTGATGGAGGAAGCCCCGAATATTTTCAGGGCATCGACTGCCAGGGCCCCGGAGGCAATGGTTTTCGGATTGCGGGTCATGAACTCGCTGACCGGCCGGCTGAGAATATCCGGTGTCTTGAGGGAGCCGCGGCGAAAGTCCCCATCGCTAAAGACACCGGTCAGTGCCTGGGTGCTTTCGTCATACAGGGCAATGGTGCCGCAGCGGGCGTTGGTGATGGCCAGCAGGGCCTCCTTGACGTTGATGGTGTCGGGTGCCTTGGCGAACTTGTCCCCGCTGCGCATGATCTCCTCGACTTTCAGGAGGAGGACTTTACCGAGGGAGCCAGCCGGGTGGTAGCGGGCGAAATCTTCCCGTGAAAAGCCCCGCATCTCAAGGTAGACCATGGCCAGGGCATCGCCCAAGGCCAGCGCCGCGGTGGTGCTGGATGTCGGGGCCAGGTTGAGCGGGCAGGCTTCCATGTTGTAGTGGTAAAGAAGCCGGTGGTCGCAGAACTTGGCCAGCGAGGAGTCACCCACTGGGGTGATGGCCAGGGTAGTGACGCCCAGGCGCTTGAGGGCGGGAATCAGCCGTAGCAGGTCCTCCGTTTCCCCGCTGTTGCTGAAGAGGAGACAAAGGTCCCCTTCCAGGCACAGTCCCAGGTCCCCGTGGAGGGCCTGGTTGGGGTCGAGGTAGGCGGCTGGCACACCCGTCGAGTTGAAGGTGCCAAAGAGTTTCATGCAGATGGGGACGTTCTTGCCCACACCGGTGAAGACCAGCTTGTTACCCGCCAGGATGGCTTTCTCAATCAAGCGGATGGCATTAATGAAGGAATCGCCGAGGTTATCGGAGGTGATCTGCAGGGCCTCCTGCTCGATACGAAGACAGTTCCGGGCGCTGGAAAGGATTTCTTCTGAAGAAAGTGTCATTGCGCTAACTTTATGGTTGGGTTTGATTGGAAAATAAAGGTAGAACCCAAGTCTTTGATAGCAAATGCGCCTCCTGAGAAAAGATAAAAGCCGTTCAAAGATCGTTTTATGGGCCATGGTCATCCTTGGCCTGGGGATCATTTTTCAGGGATGCGGGCCCTCCGCCAGCGCGACCAGGGAAACTGAGGAGCGATCCTACCGAAGGGGCAAGAGCCTGCTCCGGGAAGGGCGGAAGGAAGAGGCTCTGCAGGCCTTCCTGTCGGTGGTCAATGCACGGACGGATGCCACGGAGTCGCATCTGGAGGCGGGCCTGATTTACCTGAATCACATCAAGGACCCATTGGCCGCCATTTACCATTTCAGGAACTACCTTGCCATGAGCCCGGAGGGCGAGTACGCGGAATATGTCCGCGAGCTGATCCTGACCGCCCAGAAGGACTTTGCCCAGACCCTTCCAGGGGAGCCCTTTGGAGACGCTGTCGAGCGGGTCAACTTGATGGGAAAAGTCAAATCCCTGCAGGACGAGAGTACCGCCCTCAAGCAGCGGATTGTGGAATTGCAACAGGGCATGGCCGAGCAGGAAAGCGAGCTCCTGAAATACAGTCAGGCCCTCAATCAGGCCCGGTCCCGGGCCGGCCAGCCAGCGGTGGTGGCCCCGATTGTCATCCAGCCACAGCAACGAACGGCAGCTGAACCCTCGGGTCAGCGGATCTATACCGTGCAGGCGGGGGACACCCTGAGCCGAATCAGTGCCAAGGTTTATGGGGAAACCGGGCGCTGGTCGGAGATTTTTGAGGCCAACCGTGACCAGTTGCCAAGCCCGAACGCTCTCCAGGTTGGCCAGGTACTGAGGATTCCCTGATGGCCTATTTCGACTGGAATGCGACCACGCCCCTCCTGTCTAAGGCGCGGGAGGCCTGGTTGAATGCATCCGATGCCCGCTGGGGCAATCCCTCCACTCCTTACCGCCTCGGTGCGCAGGCAAAACTGCTTCTGGAGGTATCGCGGGAATCCGTGGCTGGACTGATGGGGGTCGAGCCCACCCAGGTGGTCTTCACCTCGGGGGCCACTGAATCCAACAATGGATTTCTCCGGGAGGCGGCCCGTAAATTCCCGCAGGGCGAAATCTGGATTTCTGCCATTGAGCATCCCTCCGTCCGGGAGGCGGCCCATCGATTCTGGGGTGAGGAACGGGCGCGGCAAATGCCCGTTCTTCCAGACGGACTTCTTGACCTGGACTGGATGGTGGCCCGACTGGAGAAAGATAGACCGGCAATGATCAGCCTGATGGCGGCCAACAATGAGACCGGCGTCCTCCAGCCATTTCGCCAGGTGGCTGAGCTGTGCCGCTCACGGGGTATTGAATTTCATTGCGACGCGGTCCAGTGGCCGGGCAAGGATCCTGAACCGTTTTCCGGCTGGGGAACCCTGTCGGGAGTCACCCTGAGCGCCCACAAATTCGGGGGCCCGAAGGGAACCGGCTGCATGATCCTTGGTCCCGACTGGCAAGGAACCCAATGGCAGGTCGGTGGATCCCAGGAACTGGGCTCGCGGGCCGGGACCGAGGACCTGGCAGGTATCGACGCCATGGCGGTGGCCCTTGAGGACCGGATGGGCAGGTCCGAGGCAACCGGCCAAGCCGGGGCCCGTGATCGTTTTGAGAGTGAGTTGACCCGGATTTGGCCCGAGGTGGTGATTCATGGCCGGAAGGCACCGAGAATTGGCAATACCTCCTCTGTAAGCCTGCCCGTCTTCAACGCTTTGCGGTGGATCAGCCGCCTGGACCGGCATGGGTTCCAAGTCTCCACGGGAGCGGCATGCTCGGCAGGCAAGAAGGGTTCCTCGGTTGTCCTGCGGGCTATGGGTGTGGATGAGGCAACCGCCCGGCGGACCATTCGCATTAGCGCGGGGTGGGAGACCACGGAATCCGATTGGCAGGAATTGCTGGCCGCGCTGGTGGAAGTGCGGGCCGAGCTGGAGGAATCAGGAACACCCGGGGAAGGACCCGGAAAGGTGATCAATATCGGCGACTGAGGCATGCGCTTTTTAACCGTCAGGACCCAGAATTTCAGGAATTTCCCCACCATGGAAGTGTCCTTTACTGCCGGGGCCCAATTCATCTGTGGGGCCAACGGCCAGGGGAAGACAAACCTGCTTGAGGCCCTTGGATTGGTGACCACGCTTCGCTCTTTCCGGACCAGCGACGTGCCCTCGCTGATCAACTGGAAGGCCCAGCCGAGGGAGGCGGTTCTGGTTTTCGAGGTGGAGCACGAGCGCTTTGGCGAGACGCAGCTTGAAGTGCATCTGCGGTCGGGTTCGAAGCGGGTCCTGCTGGACGGCAATCCGGTTCGTCGTCTCGGGCAAATCATTGGCGATTTTCCGACCATCACCTTCAGTTCACAGGACATCCAGATCCTCAGGGGTGGGCCCTCCTTGCGACGCCGCCTGATGGACATGATGTTTGTGGTCATGGACCCCGCCTATTATGATGTCCTGACCCGGTATTACCAGGCATTGAAATCCCGCAACGCCTTGTTGAAACAACGGGCCGTCATGGCACAGCGACGAGTCTTCGACGAGGCCCTGGTCCGCGAAGGGCGAGCCCTTACAGAATTGAGGCGGCAGTTGCTGGCGATTTATATTCCCCATGTAAAGGTGGCCTATGAGGGAATCAGCGGGATAAATGAATCCCCCGAACTGGTATTTCAGCCATCCATTGATGCCGGTGACATGAACAGCTATGAATCCGTATTTCTAGCCAGTCAGCGACGGGATGAGGAGAGCGGGACCACCAACAAGGGACCGCACCGGGATGATCTTGATTTCCGCCTGCTGGGCCACTCCGCCCGGGATTTCGCCAGCGAGGGTCAGCAGCGTGGCCTGGTACTGGCACTGCGGATGGGACTTGTCGACTGGTACCGGCAACGCGGCGGCACCCCGCCGGTGATTCTTGCAGACGACATTGTGGGCGAGTTGGATACCAGTCGTCGAAGTGGATTCTGGCGCACCCTGGGGGCGGATTACCAGATTATCGCCACCGGGACCAGTCTGCCTCGGGAAGACACTTTCCACCAGTGGACTTGCTGGCAGATGGAGCAGGGCGTCCTTTCCCGGAGCCTGTTGGAGGGAACCGGATGACGCCGGCCGACTGGATGATCGTCTCCATTGGTGCCCTCATGGTGGGCCTGGGCAAGGGCGGACTGGTTGGGGTGGGCAACCTGACGGTGGTCCTTTTTGCCATGGTTTTCGATGCCAAGGCATCCGTCGGATTGCTCCTGCCGGTATTGATCAGCGCCGATATCGTGGCCATCACGGTCTACCGGAGACACGCCGACTGGCGTCTCCTGATCAAGCTGCTTCCCTGGATGTTTGTCGGCATACTGGGGGGCTATTTCCTCTTCGGCAGGATGAGTGATCTCCTGGTCCGCCAAATGATCGGCTGGATTGTCCTCCTGATGACCCTCATCCAGATCGGCCGGATGGTCGCGGCCCGTTCCCCCTGGGGGGATTTCGCCAACCGTCTTCCCCATTCCCTTCCGTTCCGGTCCTCCCTGGGCCTGCTGGGTGGATTTGCCACCATGGTGGCCAACGCCGCCGGTCCGGTCGGCCAGTTGTACTTCATTAGTGTCGGACTCTCGAAGCTGGCTTTCATCGGCACCGGGGCATGGTGTTTTTTTATCGTCAACGTGGTCAAGGTTCCCCTCCAGGCCCATCTTGGCATCATCAACCTGGATTCACTCCAGACCAGCCTTTCCTTGGCCCCGTTTGCCATGGTCGGGGCCTGGATTGCCCCCAGGGTCGTCGATTTTATTCCACAGAAGCTGTTTACCTTTGCGGTGTGGTTCTTCATTTTCATGGCCGGCATCAAGCTGTCCCTCTTTTAACTCACCAATCGTCATGGCCAGAAAATCCGCTCGGGCCCAGTGGGCCGCCCAAATCGAGAACGGCACCCTTGGTAATTCCCAGACCGTTCCGACACCGGCCTTGGCCGGCCGGAAGGCCTTCAATGGAATCATCCTCGGCGTTGACCCCAGCCTGCGCGGAACCGGGTTGGCGGTGCTGAAGTTTGACGGAGGAGACGTGGGCCAGCTCATCCACAGTGAGACGGTCTCGCCCCCCAAGACCGCCCAGTTGCCGGAATGCCTCGGTTGCATTGCCGAAGCAGTAGAACGGCTGATACGGCTCTATACGCCTGATGCGGTGGCCATCGAGGAAACCATTTACGTCCAGAATTTCCGGACGGCCCAGAAACTGGGAGCTGCCCGGGGAGCTGCCATCGGGCAAGCTGCCTTGAGGGGCATTCCGGTGGCAGAATATCCGCCCCTGCGGATTAAGCAGGCAGTGGTGGGATTTGGCCGGGCCAGCAAAGAACAGGTGGCACGGCAGATGAAAGCGTTGCTCAGGTTGCAGGTGGAACTCCCATTTGACGAGGCGGATGCCGCGGCCACGGCCCTTTGCCATGCCTGGACGGGCTAGGGAATTAACCGTTTCCGGGCATATTACGCTTGCACTACGGGTGAAGGACGCTTTCCTTCCTTGCTTTTCCGTCTCATTGCCGGCACTTCGCGGGCAACGGATAAAACCTCAGTTAATAATGAAAGCTGGCGGTGCGGCCAGCCAGTTTGTCCCGCGGGAGCGGGGTGCCGCACACAACATATCATGAATATTACCATTAAGGACCTGTTGGACGCAGGGGTGCACTTCGGTCACCAGCTGCGCCGTTTCAACCCGAAATCCAAGAAGTTCGTCTTCGCCAATCGCAGCGGCATCAGCGTGATTGACCTGGAGAAGACCTACGCCCAGCTCGAGAAGGCGGTCAAGTTCGTCGAGGAAACCGTTGCTGGTGGCAAGAATGTCCTCCTCATCGGGACCAAGCGCCAGGCCCGTGACCTGGTCAAGGAAGCCGCCGTCAGCTGCAATATGCCCTACGCCACATCCCGCTGGCTCGGTGGCACACTGACCAATTTCGTTACCGTTCGTCGTTCCATCGACAAGTACAAGCAGTACATGAAGTGGGAAGGGGACGGCACCCTGGACAAGATGCACAACAAGGAGAGCGCCGCTATCCGTCGTGAAATGTCCCGGATGAACCGCAATTTTGAAGGTATCGTTGATCTTGAGAAGATGCCCGGGGCCCTCTTTGTGGTCGACACCAAGACCGAGGAAATCGCCGTTGCCGAGGCTAATCGCCTCAAGATCCCGGTGATCGCCCTGGTCGACACCAACAGTGACCCGTCCAAGCTGGACTACCCGATTCCGGGCAATGATGACTCCATCAAGTCTGTCCGCATCATCGTCGAGGCGATCATGGATGGCATCCAGGCCGGCCTGGCCCAGCGCGCTCAGCCGGAGGCCATCCAGACCCGGACCGTCAAGCCCATCATTGAGCCCCCGACAGTGGAAAACCAGGTCCCGGTGACCGCCATCCGTTCCGATGACGAAGACAGCGACGCCGTGCCGGAATCCTTCAGCACCGACGACGAAGATAACTAATTTCAATCCCTTTATAATAATGAGTCAGATTACCGCTAAAATGGTTGGAGACCTTCGCGCCAAGACGGGTGCCGGTCTCATGGATTGCAAGAAGGCTCTCGCCGAGGCAGAGGGCAACGAGGAAAAGGCTATCGACATCCTCCGCAAGAAGGGTATCGCCAGCGCCGCCAAGAAGGCTGACCGTTCCGCTTCGGACGGTCTGGTTGATTGCTACATCCACATGGGTGGCAAGGTCGGCGTCCTGGTTGAACTCAATTGCGAGACCGACTTCGTGGCCAAGACCGACGACTTCAAGGCTCTTGTGCGCGATATCGCCATGCACATCGCCGCCACCAATCCGGTGTGCGTGAACCGGGAGGACGTTCCGGCTGACATCCTCGATAAGGAAAGGGAGATCGCCGGTTCCCAGATCAAGGGCAAGCCCGCCAACATCGTCGAGAAGATCGTCGAAGGCAAGGTGGAGAAGTACTATCAGGAGAACGTCCTGATGGAACAGCCCTTCGTTAAGAACACCGACGTGACCATCAAGGATCTCCTCAAGGAGCAGATCGCCAAGATGGGCGAGAACATGGTTATCCGGCGCTTTGCCCGGTTCCAGATCGGCGCCTGAGGCAGCTTGACAGCTCGTGCAAATTTAGGGCCCCGGAGAAATCCGGGGCCTTTTTTATGCAGGTCACCACAGGGAGGTGACGTGGCCTTGGGCCAGCTTGACAAGAAAGACCGCCGCATTGCTGGCGATATGGGCGGCAAAGCAGGGCAGGAGGGAGCGGAGGGGATTCCATTTGAAGAATCGAACCGTGTAGAACCAAAGCGAATTGAGGAAGAGGATGAGGAGCGACCATCCCGCTTTTGCGTTCAGGTTGAAGGTCACGGTCAGCGAATCACCGGTTTCCTCCGTACTGGTGTAGTATTGGTAATGCAGCAGAGCGAAAACCAGAGAGAAGCCAAGAATGCTCAGGATGAGGATGTTTTTTCCCTTTGTCTGGATGACCAAATATCCCCGGAAAAGAATTTCCTCGAGGATGCCTGCCCCCAGCATGGCCAGCAGGAAGATGGCGGCGATGTCGGATTGCTCGGTGGACACTCCAAGGGCAATTTCCCCGGCGGTTTCCAGAGCGACCAGGAGGATTGCCCCAATAACCCCGATCCAGATGGCCACCGCCGAGGCTGAAAAGGCCCCCGGCAGTGCTTTCGGGTTGGGCTGTCCAGCCTCAGTGGCACGGTAATCGTCGAGCCAGAGCTTGGCCAGACAGACGGCCCCGGCGAAGAGCAGGATTGTCAGGAGAGGTGAGTCGGTCATGGCAATCGAATATCCATTCCAGCGGTTGCCCTGCAAGTGCATATTCTTGCCGGGAAGGGCCCGGTGGGCTTGATTTTGGCCGATAAGGACCGTAGCCTGATCCCTATATATGGAGAATTCCGGTTCAACCGCCTCCCGTCTGCCGGGGAATGCTGAATTTCAATCCATCGTTGAGCCGCTTCTGCCGGCTTTCGCCGAGCTGGAGGAATTCCTCCTTGAGCAAGTGAAATCCTTTGAGCCGGAGGTCCAGCCTCTGGTCGAGTACTGTTTCGGGCATAGCGGGAAGAAGCTCCGTCCGATCCTCGTCTTCATGGTGGGTCTGGGGCCGGGTGAGGAACTGGACCCGGGGATCATCAAGGCCGCGGCGATTGTCGAGCTGGTGCATCTGGCCACCTTGGTCCATGACGACATTCTCGACGAAGCGGACATCCGTCACCGGACCGAGACGGTGGTCAGTAAATACGGGCCCCATGTGGCGGTCTTGCTGGGGGACGCCCTTTTTGCCCATGCCCTGCATTTGGCCGCTCAGTTTCCGGGGGTGGAAGTCTGCCGGGAAGTATCCCTGGCAACACGGCAGGTCTGCTCGGGGGAAATCGCCCAGACCTTTGCTCGGGGCGAGGAATTGCCGGACTTGGCCGCCTACTACCGGATGATTGACCTGAAAACGGCGGAACTGTTCGCCGTGTCGGCCTATCTGGGAGGGCTGCTAGCTGATTTTAATGACCACCAGATTAAGGCGGCCCAGGCATTTGCCCGGCATCTGGGGATCGCTTACCAGATCTATGACGATGCCGCTGACATATTCGCGGAGGAATCCGTGGCGGGAAAGACCCTCGGGACCGACTTGGCCACCGGAAAGTTTACCCTTCCACTGCTGATCTGGCTCAACGGGATGGAACCGGGGCCGCGGCAGGCAAGAGTCGATGCCTTGAAGAAAGGCACTACTCAGCCAATGGACCTGCGGGAGGAACTTATCCGGGAGGGAATTCCCGGGCGCACGGGCGAGGCCTTTTTTGAGGAAATCCATAAGGCCAGGGAAGCCATCACCCAGGTTCCCAGTGAGGCCAAGCAGGCACAGTTGACTCGTCTGGCGGATTTTGTCGCCGGGGCGTGGAATAAATTCAACATCAGGTGATCCAACTGGGTGCGCACTAGATAGTGCTTGAACCTCAATCATTCCTGAATAGCCTGAAAATAGATGTCCATGAGCAAGCCAGTCGATAGTGCAGTCGCCTTGCAGGCGGAATCTGGGGAGTCCAGTGCCGCCAATGCCGATCAGCTCCTGGTGGAGCGTGTCCAGGACGGGGACGTGGCAGCATTTGATGTCCTTGTCCGCAAGTACCGTGAACGCCTCTATGGGATCATCTACAATCTTACCTCCAACCGCGAGGACGCAGCTGACCTGACTCAGGAAGCCTTCATCAAGGCTTTCAGCTCCATCAACCGCTTCAAGGGGCGATCCGCTTTTTTCACCTGGCTCTACCGGATTGGTGTCAATACCGCCCTGAGTCACTTGAAGAGAAACCGCTTTCGTCGCTTTTTCAGTCTGGAGCACATCCAGGAGGAGGGTAGCAATGCCCAGGTGGTTGAGGCCCTGGCCGCTAAACATAAGTCGGAAAAGGGCGCTTTGTTGAGCGAGTTGCAGGAAAAATTGAACGAAGCGATGCAGAAACTGTCTCCTAAACATAGGACCGTTGTTGTGCTTTTTGAGATAGAAGGCCTGAGCCATCAGGAAATCGCTGACATCGTGGGGTGTTCGGTTGGTACCGTCCGCTCCCGTCTGCATTATGCCAAACAGCAACTACAGGCTGACCTTAAACACTTCATTGATTGAGTCCGAAATACATGCCCGGAAGCAAGAATAACAATAAAATCACCGTCGAGGCCCTGTTGCGAATCAAGCGCAACGAGCGCCCAAAGGGCGAATTCTGGGATTCCTTTGAGCAGGATTTTCAGCGTCGTCGCCTGCACGCGCTGGTCGAACGGCCTGTCTGGCAGGATTTCCTTTATCCCTCCATGAAGGCTGTTGGCCTGGCCCTGCCGGCCCTGATGCTGGTGGCGGTGGCCTTCTTCTGGGGGGAGCGAGCGGTCATGGAACCCTCTCCGCTTGTTCTATCCGGTGAGCAGTCCGGATTGACTGAACAGGAAAGCCCGGCAGGAAAGGCCACCGTGCAGATTGACCCAATGGACTACGGCATGGACAGCCGTCTGGCATCCAGCCAGTTCGTGGTTGATGCGATTCGCGAGGGGCCCGGTGCCTCGGCCAAGTTCCGCAAGGTCCTGTATACCCCGGCGATCAGCTTGTCGGCTCCTAGTGGTGCGTTTTATGTCCGTGATACCATGCAATCGGGCAGTTACCAAGTGACAACGGCCGACCTGCGGCTGGGTCGCAATTTCTAAAGGTGCGGGCATGAAACGATTTGCCTTTGGAATGGGCGGTGTCCGCATGGCCGGAGCCCTGATGTTTCTTCTGTGCGGGGTGGTTTCCTGCTTTGGCAATGGAGAGTTCCGCAACCTTGAGGACCGTACCTACACCCTGTTTGAGGAAAACCGAACAGCCCTGGTCAGGGTGAAGGCTATCTACCCCCCCCAGGAGAACGAGGAGGTTCCCCAGGTTGTCATTGGAACAGGATTCTTCATCAGCCGTGAAGGACTTATCCTGACCAATGCCAGTATCGTGGCGCAACCCCTACGGGTCTGGATCGAGCATGATGACATTGCCTACAGTGCCGAGGTGCTGGGGCTCGACGAGCGCACCAATATAGCTTTTCTGCGCACCCACTCCCTGCCTCCGGCCTTCAGTTTTTTCCATCTGGTCGACAGTCCGGAACTGCCGCGCTTGGGGAGTTTTGTCCTCCGCTTCAGCATGCCCCTGGAATTCAAGGCCAGTCCCAGTCTGGGTCTTGTTTCCGGATATGAAAGCCGGTTTGGAGAGCGGTTCTTTCCCTGTACCTACATCCGGACCAGCGTTTCGGCCGGACCGGGAGACGGGGGATCGGCCTACATGGACCTGACCGGCCGGCTTCTGGGGATCCAAGTCGGTTCACTTCCGGACGTTGATTCTTCCTACATATTGCCCGCCCGGGCGGCCATGCGTATCCGCGACGACATTCTCTTTACCGGCAAAGTCACCTACGGATGGATTGGCTTCGAGGTGGAGGTGCAAAGCAGTATCGAATTTGGCCGCCGTCTGGTCCTGAGTGAAGTTTTCGCCGGCAGTCCGGCCGAGCAAGCGGGACTGCTGGCGGGTGATGTGTTGCGCCAGATAGGGGATTACCGGATCCGTGTTCTCGATGATCTCCGCAACGCGATGTTTTATACCCGGGTGGGGCAGTACGTTGACGTAGTGTTGGACCGGGAATCGCAGACCCGGAGGTTCAGCGTGAAGATAACCGCCCGTCCGGAGAGTGAGCCCATGCAGGTGATCGAGCCTGCCGAGCCGGAGCCCCCCATTGCACCCGTCAAGGATTCTTCGGAGGCGCAGGACGCGCTCCGGTTTCCCTTTAAAGAGGACCTGCAATCACCGGTGGAGAAACCGGATGAGATCAGGATTCCGGGCGATGTGATCTATCCGCCCAAATCCTGAGGACAGGGATGGCGAACGCGGAACCAGCTCCCCCGTCCAACCACGTGTATACCGTCACTGGTTTGCAGAGGTTCGCCCTTGGCTTGCTCGGCCTGATAGTCCGCTTCTGGCAGGCTACCCTGAGGTACGAGGTGCCGCCGGACCTGAAGGGGATGTTTTACGACAATCCAAATGGCTCCCTTCTCCTGATCTGGCATAATCGCCTTTTCACTGGGATCGGCGTCCTGCGAAAAGTCGACATGAAGGGACACAAATTGCACGCACTGGTCAGTGCCAGCAAGGACGGCGCCCAGCTCTCCTGTTTTATCAGGGGCCTGGGGGTGGTGCCCGTCAGAGGGAGCAGCAGTCGCAGGGGATCGACCGCCGCCAAGGAACTGCTCGGGGTTCTCCGGGGAGGCAACCACGTGGCCATCACCGTGGACGGACCCAGGGGACCTTGTTATGAGGCCCAACAAGGGGCGGCCCTGCTCATCCAGCAAACCGGAGCAACGGTCAACTTTGTCGGCGCGGAGTGCCACTCATGCTGGGAACTGAAAAGCTGGGACAGGTTTATTATCCCCAAGCCCTTCAGCAGGGTGACAATAAAAATGGATCGCTTTGCGCCCCCTTCTCCGCAAGGAGGCAAGGAGGAGCGCAAAGCGATCCAGAAGTTAATTCAAGACAGGCTGATGATGTTGACGGAGGACCGTCACCGCCCGCCTGCCAAGCAATAGTTTAGGGTCAGGTTTTAGAAACCCGGTTCGAAGACCACCGTGGCGCCCGGGAAGACAACCCCATTGGGGCCGACCGACCAGACAGTGTCGTTGATCAGGACCTTAAATTCCAGCTCACTGGTTACAGCGGTGCTGGTCCAGGCCCACTCGTCGGCGCTCTGGTTGACCATGACTTCACCGGCATCCCAGGTGAGCCCGGAGCTGTTGCCCCGGATGTAGACTTCGTTGCCGAAACCGGCGTCAACCTTGGCGATGACGGTGGTGACGATGGCGACCTTCTTGGCCGGAGCTTTCCTGGTTGTGGTCTTCTTGGCCGGGGCTTTCTTGATAGCGGCCTTTTCGACCGGAGCCTTCTTGACGGCGGCCTTTTTGGCCGGGGTCTTCTTGACTTCAGCCTTTTTGACGACGGTCTTCTTGGCTGGGGCCTTCTTGGCGACCTTCTTGGTTGTTACTTTCTTTGGCATTTTTATTTTCGGTTTAATGAATCAGGTTGCCCATTCAAGTGAGCAACTTCTACCAAGCATTATTGATACCAAAAACACAAATTAAAATTAGCTCCTCAAAAACCGTGGTTTCAGGCTCGATGGCGGGTCTCCTGGGCGGTGGTCAGGAAGATGACCTCCTCAGCCAGGTTAGTGGCGTGGTCGGCGATGCGCTCAAGCGATTTTGAGATGAAAATCAGGTCCACGAAGCAGTTGATATCGTTCGGGTCCATTTTTGCCTGCTTAATGAAGAACTTAATGTTGGCGGCATTGAGATCATCGACCTCCTGGTCGCCTGCCAGCACTTCCCGGGCTCTCTCGGCATCTTCTTGGATAAAGCATTCAAGGGCTTTCTCAAACAGGTTGACCACCTTGTCGGCCATTTGCGGCAATTCTCCCAGGTTGTAGTTGCCGCACCCCTTGACCAGCAGTTTTCGACTGCGCTTGGCGATGGTGTGAGCCTCATCGCCGACCCGTTCGAGGTCGTGACTGGCCTTGATGGCGACGGTTATCAGGCGCAAGTCGGAGGCCACCGGAGCCCGCAGGGTAAGGTAGCGGGTTGCTTCCTGGTCGATCTCGATTTCCAGATCGTCGATGGCGTCATCACCGGCGATGACCTGTTCGGCGAGGGCAACGTCCTTCTCGATCAGGGAGGTGAATCCCAGACGGGTGGCCTCGATGGCCTTTTCCCCCATCAGGGTCAGGTGGGACCTCATGGTCTCGAGTTCATTGTGGAAGAATCGTCTCATTTCCTGTTCCTATCGTAATAATTGCTGTTTGTCACCAGGATTAGCCAAACCGCCCGGTTATATATTCCTCGGTCTGTTGTTCGATTGGGTTGAAGAAGATATTCTGGGTGGTGTTGTACTCAACCAGCTTGCCGAGGTAGAAGAAGGCGGTGTTGTCGGAGACCCGGGCCGCCTGCTGCATGTTGTGGGTGACGATGACGATGGTGTACTGCCGTTTGAGCTCATGGATCAGCTCCTCGATTTTGCCGGTGGCAATCGGGTCAAGGGCGGAGCAGGGTTCGTCCATGAGGATGACCTCGGGCTGGTTGGCGATGGCGCGGGCGATGCAGAGGCGTTGCATCTGTCCGCCCGAGAGTCCGAGGGCGCTGGTATGGAGACGGTCCTTGACCTCCTCCCAGAGGGCCGCCCCGCGGAGGCTTTCCTCGACAATCTGATCCAGTTCGGCCCGCTTGTTCCGCCCCGAGACGCGCAGGCTGTAAATCACGTTCTCATAGATGGATTTTGGAAAAGGGTTGGATTTCTGGAAGACCATGCCGATGCGTTTGCGCAGCGAAATCACCTCCGTCAGGCGGTCATAGACGCTCTTGCCGTTTACAGTGATGTCGCCCTCGTGACGAATTCCGTCGATGAGGTCGTTCATCCGGTTGATGTTGCGCAGGAGGGTAGACTTGCCGCATCCGGAGGGCCCGATGAAGGCCGTCACCTCGTTCTGCGGGATGTCAAGGTTCAGTCCGTGGAGGGCCTGGAAGTTGCCGTAGAAGAAGTTGAAGTCCTTGACCTTGATGAACCCAGGGTTTGGGGAGGGAACCGGTTCCGGCAGGCCGGCCGTTCTGGAAGCTGATAATGAAGTAACCATTTTTAACTACAGTTTTAAAAGGTGCTGGTGGCGTATTTCTTCCGCAGGTGGTTGCGAATGAGGATGGCCCCGAGGTTGAGGAGGATCACCAGGAGGATAAGAAGAAAGGTGGTGGCGAAGACCATTGGGCGGGCGGCCTCGGAGTCGGGGGACTGGAATCCAAGATCGTAAATATGAAAACCCAGGTGCATGAACTTGCGCTCGAGATGGATGAACGGGAAGGCGCCGTCGATGGGCAGGCTGGGGGCCAGCTTGACCACGCCGACAATCATCAAGGGGGCTACTTCACCGGCACCCCGTGCCATGGCGAGGATCAGTCCGGTGAGGATACCGGGTGCGGAGGCCGGGAGGACGATCCGCTGGATGGTCTGCCATTTCGAGGCGCCGCAGGCCAGGCTGGCTTCGCGGGCCCCGCGCGGGACGGCTGTCAGCGCTTCCTCGGTGGCCACGATGACCACGGGTACGGTCATGATAGCCAGCGTCAACGAGGCCCAGAGGATGCCGCCGGTACCGAAGGTCGCCGTCGGCAAGCGTTCGGCGAAAAGCAACTGGTCGATGGTCCCGCCAACCATGTAGACAAAGAAGCCCAGCCCAAAGACGCCATAGACAATGGAAGGGACGCCGGCTAGGTTGTTGACGGCGATCCGCACCCAGCGGACAAAGTGTCCCTGGTGGGCGTATTCGCGCAGATAAATGGCGGCGACCACACCGAACGGCATGACCGCCGCGCTCATCAGCACGGTCATGACAAAGGTGCCGAAGATGGCGGGAAAGATACCACCCTCGGTGTTCGCTTCGCGTGGCCGCTCGCTGAGGAACGACCAGATGTGGTGAAGGAAGAATCCGAGCTTCTCGGGGAAGCTCATGTCGTTGGGGCGATGAAACCCGACAAAGTCGCCGATGGCCTGCGTCCGTACCTGCCCGCTGGATAAACGGTACTCGAGGATTTCCTGCCGTTGTTGCTGACGCAGCTCGCGGGCCTCTGCCGCCAGCAGTTCAAACGATGCCTGCAGCCGGGCCAGCTCATTGTCGATGCTTTCCAGGCTGCCGGAGGGAATCTCCCGGCCACCCGCTCTCATCCGTTCGAGATTACGTTTCTCAACGGTCAGACGGTTGACCTCGCGATTGATTTTGCCGATTTCCTTTTTTTCCATCCGATGGATGGCCTTGTAGCGGTACCGGACCTGCTCTAGAGCGCGCGAGAGGGTGGGCCAGAACTGGTCCGCCTCAGCGTGGATCCGGCTCCCGTTGGCCTGCGTGAAGGAAACCGGATAGAAGATCGAGTTCCCGTATTCCATCCGCTCGGCAACCACGATACCACCGGGCTGGTTCACGGATTTGAAATCCGCCGTGTCCACGTACTTGAACATTGAGCCATAGACGTCCTTGTTTCCGGTCAGGAACTGCCACTCTTCGGAGCCAAGCCGTTCGTTGTGCTGTTTCTTCACCACCACCCCTGAGATTCGGGGAGCTTCCCCAAGTCGGGCCGATGACCCTTCCCGGAGAGTGATTTCGACAACTTGCTTGGGCCAGAACACGGTGATTCCCTCCCGGAAGATGAGACCGAGAAGGGATACCACCATCAGGACGCCAAGGGCCAGTCCGGCCGAGCAAAGCCAGACCAGGGCTTCGCCGCTGGGGCGGTCGGGGGAAGATTTTCCAGGGCTTTGATTTGAGGAAGCCATCAATTGATCACCTTATACTTTTCCCTCAACCGGTGGCGCAGGGTCTCTGCCACGGTGTTGACCAGGAACGTGAGCACAAAGAGCACGAAGGCCCCAAGGAAAAGGGTCCGGTAAAGGGTTCCCCCGTGGGGCGCCTCGGGCAGCTCCACGGCGATATTTGCGGACAGGGTCCGCATCCCGGAGAAAATATCCATGTCCATGATGGGCGTGTTGCCGGTGGCCATGACGACAATCATGGTTTCGCCGACCGCCCGGCCGAGGCCGATCATGCAGGCGGAGAAGATGCCGGCTGAGGCTGTGGGGAGCACCAGCCTGGCTGTTGTCTGCCAGCGGCTGGCCCCAAGAGCAAGGGAGCCGGATGTGAGCGATGGGGGGACCGCCGAGAGAGCGTCCTCCGCGATAGTGTAGATGATCGGTATAACCGCAAATCCCATCATGAAACCGACCACCAGGGAGTTGCGTTGCTGGAACTGACTGCCGGTCCATGCCTCCCACCAGAGACGGAAATCGGCCAGGGTTTGCCCACTGACTGGATCGGTGGTGCGAAAGAGCAGGGATTCCACCCATGGGCCAAGGTTCCATGCCAGGATGGAGACGATGACGATGAGCGGCAGAAAGATGACAAATTCCCATCCTTTTGGAATAAGTATACGGATCCGGACGGGCAGGAGGTTCCACAGGTAGCCCATCAGGATGGCGGTGGCCGGGATGGCCAGGCAAATCAGGAGGACCGAGGGGATCCGGTCCTCAAGCAGCGGCGCCAGCCAGAGGGCAGCGAGGAACCCGAGGACCACCGATGGCAGGGAAGCCATGATTTCGATGCCGGGCTTGATGACCCGTTTCAGTCCGGGATTGAGAAACTGGGAAGTGTAGACCGCCGCCAGCAGGGCGATGGGGACTGCGAACAGGAGGGCGTAGAGCGTGCCCTTGAAAGACCCGACGATCAGTGGAATGAGGGACAACTTGGGCTCGAAGTCGTCCGAGCCACCCGTGGACTGCCAGAGATACTGCGGCGAATCCTGACCCTCGTACCAGATCTTGCTGAAGAAGGCCTTGAATCCGGCCTCCGGGTGAGGGTCGTTGAGGCTGAAAAGGTGCAGCCTGCCCTTGCCATCCAGACCGAGGATCTGGTCGAACTTGCCGCTGATAAGAATGTGCTCCATCCGGCTTCCGGTGACAGCCTCCCAGCGGATATCGGCAGTGGTGGCGTACCGGAGTGAGAGACGGTCCGGATTGGCCAGCAGGAAAGCCTTGTTGCGTGAGCTGCGGGCATAGGCGGTGGCCCCTCCCGGAAGTGGTTCAAAGGTCTTGGTCCGGCCGAAAAGGCGTTCCCCGTTTTCTCCCGCCCGGTAGAGGCTGTAGATGACATGTTCACCATCGGTGTTGGTGAAGGAGAGGGAAACCAGGCCCTTGATAAAGGCCATGTTGGTGATGGGGCCAGTTCCCTCCGCAAAGGGACGGAACCGTTGCCGCAGTTGCCATGTGCCCTCATCCAGACGGAAGTAATGCACGCTGCCATCGTCGGTGCGAACCACCAGCGCGCCGGCATTGGCTCCCACCAGCACCTGTACGGGGGGGGCGGCAAGTAAACCGGTCAACTCAGCCTGGTCATCCAGCTTGAATCCCGATGCTCCAAAGAGGCTGCGCTTTTGCACCAGGGTGTTGACCCGCAAACGGGACTCCTCATCCGAGCCGAGGATGCCGGCGATGGTCATGCGGTTGTCGCTGATCGCGGTGTCAATTCCGGTGACGGCCGATCCTGCAACAGTGAAGCTGGCATGCTCCCAGTTGATGGAAGCGAGAATTGTGCGGGTGCCATCCTGGGAGAATTCCGGCCGGTAATTGACATCCCCCAGCAGGTATCCCCCGTTGGACAGCCCGAGACTGATTTTTTGCGATTCCTGCAGGTAGGCAGCGCTGGTAATGGTGGAACCCTCCGGCAACGGGGAGGCCTCCGCGTGCGGCATCAGGGTGCCGGCAAGATCGAAGAAGGTTACCGTTCCATTCTCACTGACGATGAAAGGCAGCTCAGTCCACTCATCCGCGCCGAGGAGTATTGGCTCGCTCACGCCGGTATCGATGACGGGTCCCTCGACGACGGTGGCCCCCTTGAAGAGGGGAATGACCTCCGCCAGGATGAAGAAGAAAATCCCGAAGATGGCCACGATCACCCCAAGCCCGCCGACAAAAATGAAGCGGGTCATGAAGGCGTCGATTCGCAGCGTGCTCCCGGAAACGCGAAACCGCTGCGGGTCAGGTGCCCGCAAGCGATTTCGTGAATGGGATGGGTCAATCTGGTTGTCCAGCATAGGCAGAGCAAATGGAGGAATTTCTCAGCTAACCGAATCCCATCGGGTCAGTTCCGGCCCTCCAGTTGCGCGATGTACTGAAGGGCAATTTGCGCCGGAAGGGGATAGTAGCCATCCTTGACG
Source organism: Opitutales bacterium (assembly GCA_049451775.1). Classification (GTDB taxonomy): domain Bacteria; phylum Verrucomicrobiota; class Verrucomicrobiia; order Opitutales; family Oceanipulchritudinaceae; genus Oceanipulchritudo. Next base: position 337,229 of record JBMTVW010000001.1, read on the forward strand.
ACAATTTCCTGCCCCTGCCTGGAGAGGACAAACTTGAGGAACTCCCTGGTCAGGGTGTCCAGCGGTTCGACCGGATTGTTGTTGATGTAGATGTACAGCAAACGGGCCAGCGGATAATCACCGGAGATACAATTCTCCAGGGTGGCATCGAACTGCTTCCCCCCGTCGACAGACAGGGCCAGAACCTTGACACCGGATGTCTTGTAGCCGATCCCGGAGTAGCCGATACCATAGAGGTCGCTGCCGATGCCCTGAACAACCGCGGAAGAACCGGGCTGCTCCTTGACGGTGGACTTATAATCGCCCTTGAGCAGGGCCACGCTCTTGAAGAACCCGTAGGTGCCGCTGGCGCTGTTGCGACCGTAGCTGGAAACGCTGCGGGAAGCCCATTCGCCATCCAGTCCGAGTTGGCCCCATGTTTCAACAGGGTTGCCGCCGCGCTTGAGGGTGCTGGAGAAAATCCCGTCGACCTGCTCCAGACTGAGGGCGTCGATGGGGTTGTCCTTGTGGACGAATACCGCCAACGCGTCCAGGGCGACTCCGATCTGGAATGGCTTGTAGCCAAACTTGGACTCGAACTTGTCGATCTCAGTGCTCTTCATGGCACGGCTCATCGGACCGAGCTGGGCTGTTCCCTCGATAAGGGCAGGCGGAGCAGTGGACGAACCCTTGCCCTCGATCTGGATGTGGACGTTCGGGTAGATGGCCTGGAACGATTCCGCCCACAGGGTCATCAGATTGTTCAACGTGTCCGAGCCGATCGAGTCGAGATTTCCGGAAACGCCCGACACGGGTTGGTAGACCGGCAGGCCGGGATCAACGTTGGCCTTGCCGGGAATGCCAACCAGGAGGGTGGTGGCCAGCAACAGGAGGGTCTTCATGGATTTCATGGTTTATATTTCCTTTCAATGGGTTAATGCTTACCAGGAGAAACGGATGGCCGATGTAAACCCGATACCGGAGTATTCGCCCCCGTCATTGGCAGCGTCCTTCATCTCCGTGTACTGGATACCATTCTGCCACTTGAGCTTGTGGCCCTTAAAGTAGGTGTTGAGGCCGACATAGAACTCCTGCAGGGAGTCACCCTTGCCGCTAACCAGATCCTTCTCGTAGCGGCCCAGGCCGAGGCTGTTGCTGTCGCCGTCAACGTAGGTGTAACGGCCGACCACCTGGAAGGTCTCGTTAATGTCATAGAAGGGCATGATCTCGATACCGAAGATGTCGCCGCCGTCAAAGGCCTTACCGTAGGAGATGTCGCCCCACAGGTGGATGGCGCCATTGTCATACTGTCCCGATACGGAGAGGACGTTCTCCAGTTTCTTGGTGCCCACATTGCCGGACTCGCGGTTGTGAACGAAGTCCATCTGGACAATGGCGTGGTCCACATTCAGGTCCTTGCCGAAGTCGTAGGATCCGCCGATCAGGATGAAGTACTTTTCGTCCCCGACGTTCTCGAAATCCTTGGAGGCGTCATTGGAGAAGATCCCGTAATTGTATTTCCATTTGCCCTTTGATCCCGAGAGGGTGACACCGGTGAAGTATTCCCTGGTGAACCAGACGTTCTCGTTGAGCTTGCTGCGCTCAATGGCGATCAGCTTCTTGGATGAGGTGCGGCCGTCCAGCGTGAATCCGGCGGACTGTTTGCCGACCTTAATCTTCCACGCACTGTTGATGCTCCATGAGATGTTGGCATCGGTAAGGCCGTTGTAGATTGGATCGTGATTTTCCAGATCCATGTCCATCTCGGCATGGAGGGTGACTTTGTTGAAAAGCTTGGCCTTGAACCCGGCCCGGGCCCGGCGCCACTTGGTCTCGTCCTGAGATCCGGCGTCGTCCTCGTCGAAGTAACTGTAATCGTATTGGAGACGGCCGGTGGAGACCAGCGACTGGATAAAACTGTTGTCCTCCGATTCATAAATCGTGAAGGCGTTCAGTGCGGTGGCTCCCATGAGGGCGAGCGCGAGGGTGGTAGTCGTTATGGTGCGTATCATTGATTGTATGTGAAGGCGGTTTAGATTTTGGTTGGTTAGGCGAATCACTTGATTCACGATGCCTACCATTCTTCACTAAGGCGGCATTTCAAATGAAATAATTCGTGTGGCGGCACATTTAACCTTGGTGCCATATTTGTCACACGACTGTAACATCAACCTGTCGGGAGAGGGGAATTTGGAGGCTTTTCGATTGCTTATGGAAACCGGATGCCACAGGATCAAAGTTCCAACCGATGAAGTTTCCGATTCTTATCCCGGCCATTCTCCCGGTGGCTGCCTTTGCCAACACCGGCTGGATTCCGCAATTCAACGGCAATCCTGTTCCTGAGCGGCAGGCCGCGCTGCCGAAGGCCGCGATGATGCGGCTCCGCTGGCTTTCAGCGATAAAGTCATTCCAGAACTGGGCCGAGGATTCGGTGGCGGAAATCAGGGGATCAAGCGACGCTGTCGGGTTGAACAGGGCCCGTGGATCCGGGACCAGGCCGGCGAACAGGGCCACAATGTCGACCTTGCCACTGATCAGGAGAAACAACGTTGCCGAGATGAACGAGAGGACGACGATCCCGACCAGTATCTTTAACAGCAGCTCGAACTTCCTCATCGCGCCGCTTCCCAGCGCGTAGAGGGTGGCTGAGACAAATGCGACCACCGACAGGGGCACTGTGATGACGTATGGGTTGGTTGCGCCGAGGCCAAGGTTCTGCTGCAGGGTAGCCACCCCAAGGGAGGATTGGGTCGTGCAAAAGACGATGTCGGTGACAATGGTGGCCGCCAGCCAGCCCCATGCCAGAAGGGGTGATATGGACCGCCTGTCGGTGTTGAACGGGTACTCGCCCTTGTCGAGGGTGATATGGGCCAGGGTCATCAGCATGGCGACTCCGCACAGCATGGCCAGCGGGTGCAGCCAGAGAAGGGAGTAGCCGACAATTACGCCCAGGTAGAGCGCCCCGGCAAGGACCCCCCCCAGTGTGACGGCTGCCTGCAGCCACCCGGGGCCGGTCATCCGGGCGTAGCCCGAGAGGCGCCCGGCAAAGCTTCGGGTACTGATGGATTCAAGATTTGCCGCTTGCGGCACAGGTTTATTTTCGGACATGAGGATGGTTCTCCCTTAATCCGTTGCCGGGTGCAGCTCCTTAACCCGGATGTTGCGCCAGCGAATGGTTCCCTCCGGTCCCTGATGAACCTGAAGGCCAAAGAAGCCTTCCTTGCAGAGATCGTTGAGGGAATAGGCGCAGGGGACGCCGTTGATCCATGTCCGGAGAACATTGCGCCGGGCGTAGATGGTCATCCGGTTCCACTCCGTCAGTTCCTGCACCGCTTTACGGGCCTTTTCATGCTCTTCCGTCCTGGAGAGCGGGTATATCCATCCTTTCATGGCTTCGCCATAGATGCCGCCGGTCCATCCCCGTTCGGTGGGGTCCATCTCGCTCTGGCACCCGTAAACCCTGCGGATGCCCTTCTTGTCCGGTTCCCGGGCCCCGGCACGGAACATGATCCCTGAATTGCCCGGGATATCCCATTTGAATTCCGTCGTGAAAATGAAATCGGTATAGGTTTTCTCAGTGCAGAGGAAACTGTTCGGATGGACCCCCTTGACGCAGGTCCCGACTATTTCCCCGTTGTTGACGACAAAGGGCATCTCTCCTCCCAGAACGACCCATCCGGTGAGGTCCTTGCCGTTGAACAACTCAATAAACCCGTCGCCGCTGAACGCTGGTTCCGGTTCCTCGTTGAGGGCCAGCGTTGCCGGATCGATTCCTTTCGGCCAGTCCGGGTTGGGGGCCTTGTCCTGTGCCACCATTGAGTTCAGGCACAGTCCGGCCATCAGGCAGAGCAAAAACGGTTTTTTCATAATCAAACGATATTAGAGGTTGTAGTACATTTCCCATCCCTTTCGCGGGGCGGGATCAAGGAGTGCGTTGGCGGCCTTGCTGTTGGTGACCTGCCGAGTGGACCGATCAAACTGCAGGGGTTCCCCGAGGCGCTGGGCCAGTATCCCAAGGTTGAAGACCTGGGTCAGGGGCGCGCCGACACTAAAGGGGGAACGGGTCTCCTCTTCTCCTTTGCAGGCCAGCAGGAAATTCTCGTAATGGTTTGATTGCCGCTGCGGGAAGCGGGGCAGGGTGGTCCGCATCTCCATGAACTTCTCCCGCGGGATTATCTGCAGCACATCCGCATGGGATCCGCCCTGGAAAACAAGGTCCCTTGAGTAGATGATTTTGCCGGGTCTCTTGATGGTCACCGGCTTGCGGGTGCTCTCCCCGGTGGCCTCATCCTTGACGAGGTCACCGTATTCCGGTTCGACCAGAGGCTTGTTGTCGACCCCGTCGTACCATGTCACCACGCAGGGTGGCATGCCCTCACGCTCGGGGAACTTGAATTCAATGGTTGATGCCTGGGGGAAGACAAACGGGTTGGGCCCGTCGCGCATGACCGGGCTGATCGATTCCGGAAGACCAAGCTTCAGGAACCGGTGGCAGGTGTCGAGGATATGGGGTCCCCAGTCACCGAAGGCACCGCTGCCGTAGTCAAACCAGCACCGCCAGTTGCCCTGGTGGAGTTTTTCGCTGTAGGGGTTGGCCGGGGCGTAGTCCAGCCAGGTCTCCCAGTCCATTCCCTCTGGAAGGGGATCCGTGGGATACCCGGTGACGCCGGTGCCCCAACCGTGCCAGCGGCGGGCATTGTTCATGTTGGCGGTGATGCGGGTCACGTCCTTGATGACCCCGCCCTCCACCCATGCCTTGAACTGGAAATAATTGCCCCCGGAGTGGCCCTGGTTGCCCATCTGGGTGACCACCCCGCTACGTGCGGCGAGGTCCATCAGGCGCTCGCATTGCCCGAAATTGTGCGCCAGCGGCTTTTCCGTGTAGACATGCTTCCCGAGGGACATGGCCAGCATGGTGATCGAAAAGTGTGAATGGTCGGGGGTGGAAATCAGCACCGCGTCGATCCCGTCGCCCATCTCATCAAACATCTTGCGGAAGTCGGTGAAGCATTTCGCCTCCGGATGAGCCGCCAGCGCTTCCACGCATTGCGGTCCTTCCAAGTCGACATCACACAGCGCGACAATGTTGGTCAGACCCGTATTGACCACCTGTATACGGTTGAGGTTACCCCGGTTGCCGATACCAATCAGGGCCAGGTTGACCCGCTCGCTCGGTGGCAGGCCGGGATTGACCTTGTTCTTGCTTCCCACCACGAAGTGGCTGGGCAGCAGCAGGAAGGTCCCGGCAACGGCGGACCGCTTCATAAAGCTCCGGCGGGAATGACCTTGGGGCAGATCGTTTTTCATGGAAGTACTGTCTATGTCTCGAAAATCTTACTGTAAATTAATGCCTCCCCGATTAAGGGGCAGATATGCGGTGGATCCAGTGTCGTGGGTGGACCTTCAATCGGCCCCAACGGACCCGGGGAGTCCCTAAAACAGCTCCAGCTGGGGGCGGTCCTCACCGGGTTGGGCGGTTTTACGGGCCCGCATGCGCTGGCGCAGGATATTGTGTGACGAATCATCGTCTTCCAGCCGGCTGAGGATGACCTTGGCCCGGTTGATGACTGAATCGGGAAGACCGGCCAGGCGGGCGACCTGGATCCCGTAGGACCGGTCGGCGGCCCCGCGCTGGACCTGACGGACGAAAATGATGGTGTCGTTCCACTCCTTGACGGCGACGCAGTAGTTGCGGACCCGGGACAATTCACCCTCGATCTGGGTCAGCTCGTGGTAGTGGGTGGCGAAGAGAGTGCGGGGGCCCCGTTTTCCCGTACCGTGTAAATGCTCAACGACCGCCCAGGCGATACTGAGCCCGTCGTAGGTGCTGGTGCCGCGGCCAATTTCATCGAGAATAATCAGACTTCGGTGGGTGGCGTTGTTGATGATGTTGGCGGTTTCGTTCATTTCCACCATGAAGGTGGAATTGCCCTGCGAAAGCTCGTCGCTGGCCCCCACGCGGGAAAAGATCCTGTCCACGATGCCGATCCGGCAGGCGGAGGCCGGTACCCATGACCCGACCTGGGCCATCAGGGTGATCAGGGCAACCTGGCGGATATAGGTGCTTTTACCGGCCATGTTGGGCCCGGTAATGATGGCCATCTGCGCTTCGTCGTAACTGAGGAAGGTGTCATTGGCGACAAAATCGTGTTCACCGGGAATCCCCTGCAGGCGATGTTCGCGCATCATCTGCTCAACAACCGGGTGACGTCCGCCCTCGATCTGGATCTCGGAGGAATTGTCCAGGGCGGGACAGCAGTAGTTCCATTCCCGGGCGATCTGGGCCCAGCCGACAAACAGGTCGATCTCCGCCAGGCAGCGGGCGGTCGTTTCCAGGGCGTCCGCATCCTCCAGGATGGAGGAGACAATCTCCACAAAGAGTTCTTCCTCACGGGCAATGGATTTTTCCTCCGCGCTGAGGATCTCGCGTTCCTTTTCCTTCAGGTCCGGGGTATAAAAACGCTCCGCATTGGTCATGGTCTGCTTGCGGATGTAATCGTCGGGGACATTGGCCAGGTTGGATTTGCGCACCTCGATGAAGTATCCGAAGGCGTTGTTGAACTTCACCTTGAGGGACTTGATTCCGGTCCGCTCAATTTCAGCGGCCTCGAAATCGGCCAGCCAGACCTTGGAATTGCGGCTCAGGCCACGGAGTCGGTCGACTTCGGCATCGTATCCATCAGCGATAAATCCGCCGTCCTGGATCTGGTTGGGGAGGGAATCATTGAGGGCCCGGTCGAGTATGTCCAGCAGACCGGTGAAGAGGCCCATGTCACCCGCCAGCTGGTCGAGGGTGGGACTGCCAAAGGATTGGATGACGGCCTGGATGTGCGGCAACTGGTGCAGCGTCTGCCGGATGGCTCCTGGTTCGCGCGGATTGCGCAGGCCGTTGCGGAGGCGCCCGATGATGCGGGGCAGATCCCGTACCCCGCGCAGGTATTCCTGCAACTCGGAGGCCAGGCCGGGGGCACTGAGGAATTCACCCACGCAGGTCTGGCGACGCTTCAGTTCGCCAAGGTCAAGGGGGGGCTCGGTGAGGAGGTTCTCAAGCAGTCGTGCCCCGGGGGCGGTGGTGGTCCGGTCCATTGCCTGGACCAGCGATCCCTTCCGGATCCCCTGGCTGGAACGGAAAATCTCCAGATTGCGGAGAGTGGAGGGATCAATCTGCAGGGTGTCGCGGGAACGGTACTCGCGGATCCTGCGGACATTTTCCGGCTTGGAGCAAAGGTTCTCAGCAGCGTAGGCGAGAAGGGCCCCGGCCGGACCGAGTCCCGGATGGTTCATGGAGATGCCAAAGCCGTCGAGGTTCATCACCCCGAGGGTCTGCATGACCGTACGGGCCCCTTCGCGGGGATCAAACTGCCACGGCATGACGGTGGAATGGGTCCGGCCCTCAAGGAGGCGGCTGATTTCGCTGGACCAGTCCTCAATGTTCTCGTCTGCGCGCCATTGCTCGATGGCTTCCTCGGGGAGGATGATCTCCCGGGGATCCAGGGCGTGGAAGACGTTGATCAGGTTGGCAAAGCCGTGTCCGCTGGCGATCTGGAACTCGCCGGTGGTGAGATCCAGCCAGGCTGCGGCCAGACCGCTTTGGGTCCAGTTGCAGGCCAGCAGGTACTGGTTGCGGCCTGCTTCCAGGTGCTGGTCCTCGAGCGTGGTCCCGGGGGTGAGGATGCGGGTCAGGGAACGCTTGACCAGCTGGCCCGGCTTGGGGGCCTCCATCTGTTCGCAAATGGCCACCTTCTTGCCGGCCTTGAGGCATTTCTGGATATAGCCGTCGGCGGCATGGTAGGGAATCCCGGCCATGGGCTGGCCATTGCGCTGGGTCAGGGTGATGCCGAGAACATCCGAGCCGACGCGGGCATCCTCATCGAACATCTCATAAAAGTCACCCAAGCGGAAGAGCAGCAGGGTGTTGGGAGGAAGCTTGGCTTTTACCTCCGTGTACTGCTGCATCATGGGGGTCAACTTTCGCTGGGAGGACGACATGCAGGATCAGCAGTGTTAAGGATGGCCGGAGGGAATCAACGAAAATTCCTGCCAGAAATGCAGGATTTTGGATTGTCGGCGCCCCCGGTAAGGTAAAAGACTGCTCTGGATGGCATCTGTCGATCTGGCACACCGGTTCATGGGAGGGGAGGGCTCCGGTCCCCCGGTCCTGTTGCTGCATGGATTGCTGGGATCCGCCCGCAACTGGCAGCGGGCCGGCCAGCTTCTGGCCATGGGGTGGCGGGTCAGCGCGCTGGATCTGCGCAACCACGGTGGCAGCCCCCATCATCCCCGCATGGGTTATCCCGCCATGGCCGGGGACGTCCTGTCGTGGATGGATACCCATTCCCATGGACGGGTCCACCTGGTGGGCCACAGCATGGGAGGGAAAGTGGCCATGTATCTGGCCTGTCGCTACCCTGAGCGGGTTGTCTCGCTGACGGTGGTGGATATTGCCCCCCGTGCCTATCCGCCCCGCTGGAAGCGTGAGTTTGAACTCATGCAACGGATGCCGGTTAGCCAGTTCAGCCGCCGTCTGGAGGCGGAGGAATGGCTGGAAAAGGACATCACCGACTGGGCCTTCCGGAAGTTCCTGGTCAGCAACCTGGAGCGCAATCCCGAGGGCGGGTTCAGCTGGATCGTCAACCTGGACACGCTTCACTCGGCCCTGCCGTCCCTTTTTGTCCAGGTTCCGGAGGACGGCTGGCGTTATGACGGCCCGGTCCTCTATCTGCGGGGAGGACGATCCCGGTTTGTCGAGGATTCGGATGAGCCGATGATCCGGCGGTTCTTTCCCTTTGCCAGACTGCAGACAATAGCCGATGCTGGCCACAACGTGCATTTTGACCAGCCAGAAGCCTTTTTGGAAGCCGTATCCGACCACCTTCGGAGGACTGACCGATGATCATTGGAGTGGAGAGTTCCTGTGATGAATCAGCGTTGGCCCTGTTTGACCCGGCAAGGGGACTGGTTGGGGAATGGGTTCATTCGCAGATTCTCAAGCACCAGGCCTATGGGGGCATTGTCCCCGACCTGGCCAGCCGAGAACACATGGATAATTTTCCGCTCCTGTTGAAGGAGGTGCTCGAGGTGCATGAACCGCAATCCGGTGACACGGTGGCGGTGACCACCGGCCCGGGACTGGCCGGATGCCTGGCCCTCGGAATGGCGGTGGCGAAGAGCATCGCCCTGTCGAAGGACCTGCCTATCGTGGGAGTCAACCATCTCCGCGGACACGCCTTTTCGCCCTTCATCGGGTTGCATGCGCAGGACCCCGGTGGATTCAGTGAGGCTTTCGCGAAACAGCTTCCGCACCTGGGGCTGATTGTCTCCGGTGGAAACACGGTCCTTTTCTCGATCAGCGAGGCGCATGAACTGCGGATTCTTGCCAGTACGGTTGACGACGCCGCCGGGGAGGCCCTCGACAAGGGGGCCAAGTTGCTGGGCATGCCCTATCCGGGTGGCCCGCTGGTTGAAAAGGCCTCCGCGGGCGGGAACCGCAAGGCCTACGATTTCCCGAGGGCCTTTCCCCGGAAGGATGATCCGAGGTTCTCCTTTTCCGGATTAAAGACCAGTTTGCGTTACCTGCTGGAGAAACTTGACGACCCTCAACTGGAAGCAGCCCTGCCCGACATCTGTGCCAGTTATCAGGAAGCCGTCGTGGATGCCCTGGTGCGGAAATCCCGTCACCTGTTGCATTGCGGTTCCTACAGGAGCATGGGCTTGTCGGGGGGAGTGGCCAATAACCTCCGGTTGCGGGAGGGCTACTCGAGACTGGCCGGACGGAACGGGTTGCCGGTGCATATCGCCAACCCGAGGCACACCGGGGACAACGCGGCCATGATCGCCTTCGCCGCTTTTGCGGACCGGTCCGGTTGCGTGGAGAACCCGGCTTCCTTTAATCCCTCATGGGAACTTGCTTGATCGTCACGTGGTAATCGACACGATCAAGGGCATGGGTCAGGAACTGGAAGAAGGCACTTCGTTGAATCTGGACTGGGGAAAGCTGGAAAGTGTTGCCGCTAATGCGCCCGGCGTAATCCCGGCGGTGGCGCAGGACATCGGCACCGGCACGGTCCTGATCGTCGGATACGTCAATGAGCTGGCCCTGCAGGCCGCCCTGAAGGAGAAACGGGCCGTGTTCTGGAGCACCAGCCGGAACGAGCTCTGGATCAAGGGGGCTTTCAGCGGGGACACGCTTGAGCTGGTGGAGACGCGCGTCAATTGCGAGCAAAACTCCATTCTTTACCTGGTCCGGCCGCAGGGTGCCGGGGCCTGCCACACCAAGGACGCAGCCGGCCAAAGCCGGGCTACCTGTTACTACCGGGCGATCGTCGACGGCGCGCTCAGGCATGCCCCGACCGATCCTCCATGGGGCGGGAGCAATGGCTGAAAAAGTGGATTGGGCGGATTCCGGTTACTTTTTCGGGAATTCGCGCATCGGCAACTCGGTGCGCGTGCTGGTGCAGCTGATACGCCCGCCCAAGGGCCACCGCACCCTTCCGACCAAAACGGGCCTGTTCTTGATTTTAATCACCATCGGGGTGGGGACAGCCGGTTTCAATACGGGACAAAATATCCTCTACCTCGCGACGATGCTGTCACTACCGGGATCAAACTCATCCGTTATGGACCCGTCTCCTCGTGGCTGCAACATCCCGCCCGTCACCTGTCGCGCCTGGGACGGCAGGGCCCGGAGATCCGAAGCTAGCGAAATACTGATTACAGCCCAAGATACTGCTGGAAGACGGCCTTAGCGATCGGGGCCGCTGTTGATCCTCCCCCGTAGGCAGTTTCCTGTTCCGGCACACCCTCGATCATGACCGCGATGGCAATCCGTGGATTCTGGACCGGTGCATAACCAACGAACCATGCCAATGTGGTCGGTCTGCCGTCTTTCCTGACCTGGGCCGTACCGGTCTTGCCCGCTACCGGCATGCCGGGCTTGCCCGCCAGACGGGCGGTACCCCTTTCGCCGGCCATGCGCATGCCCTCCTTGACCAGCGCCATGTCGACCGGATCAATCCCGATCGGCTCACCGATCTTCGGCTCTCCCGCCCGATGCAGGAGGGTTGGCTTGATGAAGGTTGTTTCCCGGGCAAGCGAGGCTGAAAAGGTGGCCATCTGCAAAGGTGTCAGGAGGAGAAAGCCCTGTCCGATGGAGAGATTCGCGGTGTCCCCACCAAACCAGCTTTCCCCGTAAAAGCGGGCTGCCTTCCATTCCGGATCGGGAATCAGCATGCGCCGTGTCTCCGATGGAAGCTCGATCCCGGTCGGCTTGTCGAGGTGGAACCGCCGGGCCTCATTGGCAATTTCCCAGACGCCGACATCAAGACCGCAGGTATAGAAAAAGACATTACAGCTGTCACGGATTGCCTCCACTATTCCCTCGGGCCCGTGGCCGGTGCGCCGGTGGCAATGGAAGGGCCGACGTCCAACAATCTTGAACCCCTCGCAATCAATGAACGTTTCCGCGGAGATCGAACCGGCCCGCAGGGCGGCGATCGCCGTCACCAGCTTGAAAGTGGAGCCGGGGGGATAGAGTCCCTGGGTGGCCCGGTTCAGCCAGGCCCCTTTTTCGCGGATTTCCTCATCGACCTTGAAGCTGATGAACGGGGAAAGGAGGTTGAGGTCGTAGGAGGGTTTGCTGGCGATGGCCAGGACCTCCCCGGTTTCGATCTCAATGGCCACCAGGGCCCCGATCTTGTCCGCCATTGCCTGCTCGGCGGCCAACTGAATGTCGATATCAAGCGAGACCTGCAGGTCTTTACCCTTTCCCGGGATCTCATGGACGACCCGTTCAAACTGGAACCCACCCGGATCAACCGACCAGATTTCCCCGCCGGTCACGCCTTGCAACCGGTCGTTGAATTCCTTCTCCAGCCCGCTTCGGCCAATCTGGGCCGCATTGCGGAAGGTCAGCAGTTGGTCCCCGGGAACGGTGCCTTCCGGGAACTCCGTGCTGTCCGAGACAAATCCCAAGGTGTGTGAGGCCGCTTCCCCGTAGGGATACCAGCGGGCTGTCCCGGAAAGAATCTGGATGGGCGAATCCAGCGGGATTTGCTCCACCAGACGGGCGTATTCCTGTTGACTCAGGTCCGAGATGAGGGGGAAGGGGAGCAGAAGCGATTGGGAGAAGTGCCGCTCAATCTGGCTGGAGTCGACCTCTTCCCGCCGATTCAGGAGATGGTTGAGCCGGTTCATGTACCTCTGGACAACGGCCTTTCGGGCCTCGATGTTGACTGTGAACCGGTCCGGATTCAGACCCAGTTCACGATCGCTGCGGACCATGTGGTAGTATTCCTCCCGGAATTCCGAGCGAAGCTCATTCAAAAAGACCGCGGCCGAAAACAGGGGCCGGTTGCCGACCAGGACCCGCCCGTTTCGGTCGTAGATGGTTCCCCGCGGACCTGGCTGGAGAATGCGGCGATAGTTTTGCCTCTCGGCGGCCGAATCGAACAGTTCCTTCTGGATAAGCTGCCTGTAGGCCAACCCAGCCACCAGGGCCAGCATGCAGATCCCGACAATCAGATAGATCAGGTAGAGCCGGGTGTTTACCTGTGGCTCCAATCGTTCCGCTGGTCTCTTATACGAACGGCGCATCGGTCACTAGAGTTGTGAATATTCGGCCTCGATGTCCCACCCCAGGCCGTGGAGCAGGTTCCGCTGGAATTGGCACCATGGCCATGCCAGTGCATACGTCAGTCCGACACTGAAAAGAATCTCCATCAGCGTGCGGCCCGGATAAAAGGATTGGCCCTCTCCGAAACGACTGGCAACTAGTGTCAGTGCCGCCAGCCAGACCAGTTGTCCAAGGGCTGCCAGGGCCCGGACATGAATCCGGTTTTGCCGGCGGATATGACGTTGTCCCCAGACCAGGAACAACCAGAGGGTCAGGTATCCGACCACGTAGGTGCCATGGGGCAGCGGGGCCAGGGCATCCTCCACGAATCCCAGCAGGCAGGCACAGACCAGACCCGATAGCCGCCTCAGGTAAAGGCCGAAGAAAAGAACCAGCAGGACGTCAGGATGAAAATGAAGAGGCAGGCCACCGAGGAAGAAGTTCAGCTCCCCGACGATGAAGTAGAGGACCAGGTTGCAAAGGAATATCAGTGAAATACGGCCGTTGTCGCTCATTCCGGCGGATCTCCGCGTGGCTTGATAGGAATCAGGACGGCCACTTCACGGACCGACTGGAGGCGGGGATCCAGCATCACCTTGCCCCTCTGGAACAAGCCGTCGGGAGCGTTTTCCAGATTATAGACCCAGCCCAGGGTCAGGCCGTCCGGAAAAATCCCCCCCAGTCGGGATGAGGTCAGGCGGAGTGGTTCTTTCAGGGAGGCGCTCAGGTCGGCGGGGACCGTCCGGACGGTTCCGTTGGCAGGTCTCAGCCCGGGGTTTTGACCACCGCGAAACTCGACCGGACGGTCATCTCCCTCAAACTGGCCCACGGCCCGGAACCGGGGACTGCTGATCAATTCCACCGTGGCCGTGTAGGCACCCACGGATCGCACCCGGCCGACAACACCGCCGGCAAAGATGACCGCTTGTCCGGGCTCAATGCCGTAATTGATCCCCTTGCGAATAACCAAGGTCTGCCACCATGCGGTCAGGTCGCGTTTAATGACACGGGCCACCTCGTACTGGTAATCAGTGAACGAGGGGATGTCGAAAAAGTTCTCCAACCGTTCCAGTTCCCGCTCCATGCTGTCCACCTGCTGGTTGCGGACGGCATAGGCGGCATTCAGGCGGGAGAGGCCGACCCCGACCTCGATCAGCTCGCTTTTACTGTGGGCCCGCTCGGTCCAGTAGGAGCGCAGGTCCCTCAGGTAACTCATGGCGGTCCAGGCCGGGGCCTGGAACTCCTGGAATACGACCTCCGTCCAGCGCTTGAAAAAAGAAGGAGTGAACCACCAGAGCAGCAGGAGGAGGATGACCAGCAGAAGTGATTTGGCCTGATGGGTAAGGTTCCTGGGCATTCCCTTAGGCTCGTGTCTTCATGAGCCAGTGCAGGTTCTGCAGGACCACACCCGTTCCATTGGCCACCGCTGAAAGAGGATCTTCAGCGACAAAAACCGGCAATCCCGTGGCGTCACTGAGAAGACGATCAAGATTGCGAATCATGGCCCCACCGCCGGCAAGAATGAACCCACGGTCCACAAGGTCGGCCGACAATTCGGGCGGGCAACGTTCCAGTGCGGTCCGCACCAGCTCGGTGATGGAATTGATTGTGTCCGCCAGGGCTTCCCTGATCTCCTGGGAGGAAATGTGCAGAGTCTTGGGCAGGCCGGCGACTGAATCGCGACCCTTGACCTCCATGGTCAGCTCCTCGTCCAAGGGAGCGGCGGATCCGACGCGCATCTTGATTTCCTCGGCGCTGCGGTCGCCGATCATCAGGTTGTAGGAGCGTTTCATGTAATTGACGATGGCGGCGTCGAGTTCGTCCCCGCCGACCCGGATGGACTTGGAATAGACCACTCCGGAGAGTGAAATGATGGCCACTTCAGTTGTTCCGCCCCCGATGTCGACGATCATGTTGGCCGTTGGCTCATCAATGGGCAGGCCCACGCCGATGGCGGCGGCCACCGGCTCCTGGAGGAGGCGAACTTCACGGGCACCGGCATGGATGGCGCTTTCCTTGACGGCCCGGCGCTCCACCTCGGTGATGCCTGAGGGAACCGCCACCACGACCCTCGGTGGGACAAAGCGCATGGAGCTGTTCACCTTCTGGATGAAATACCGGAGCATGGCCTCAGTGATTTCAAAGTCGGCGATGACGCCGTCCTTCATCGGCCTCAGGGCGCTGATATTCATCGGGGTCCGGCCCAGCATTCGCTTGGCCTCGCTGCCGACTGCGATGACCTCGCGGGTCTCGTTGTTAATGGCCACGACCGAGGGCTCCCGAAGGACTACCCCCTTGTCGCGGGCGTATACCAAGGTGTTGGCGGTCCCGAGGTCGATACCGATGTCGTTTGAAAATATTCCGAGTGCCTTGCCGATCATGTAGCGCTTTCCGTTGAGGCGTGATCTGATTCAGTGGAATTTTGAGATATTTATGTAGATGTCAAAGCGGAAAAGGCTTGTGAAAGAACGGGAAAGGAAAATTCGTGGCCTAACGAACCGTCTTCGCTATTGAGATTGGCCCGTTTATCCGTAGAAGAAAGGGGTATGCTGTTGATGGATCAGGTAATGGGAGCAATTGCGGGATCACCCATTTTGGCCGCCGCTTCGCCCGGCGCGGGCAGTTGGCTGGATGACTTTGGGATCGTGCTGGCGGCGGCGGGGATCGCGGTGGCGGTCTTTCATGTCCTGCGGTGCCCGGTGATATTCGGCTACATCATCGCGGGGGTCCTGATCGGGCCCAACCTGCTGGAGTCCCCTCTGGTCAAGGACGCCGAGGCCATTCAGCAGATCAGCGAGCTGGGGGTGATCTTCCTCCTGTTCTTTATTGGGATGGAATTCGACCTCAAGCGCCTCCAACGGGTTCTTGGCCCGGCTCTGGTGGGACTGCTCCTGCAGACCCTTTTCATGATCTATCTGGCCCAGATGCTGGCCCCTTTCCTCGGGTGGAATTCCACCAGCACCCTGTTTTTCGGGAGCCTGCTAGCGATCAGTTCCTCGATGGTGACCGTCCGGGTTCTGAGGGATTCCGGGCGCCTGCAGGAAGCTGGGGCCCAGTTCACCATTGGAATACTCATTCTGGAAGACGTGCTGGCGGTCATTCTCCTGGTCATCCTGACCGGTGTGGCTGTCACCCAGTCCTTCGACTGGGATGCCGCCTGGCTGGTGATTTTCCTGATGGGAATATTCGTGGTGATGGTCTTTGTCATTGGTCGCGCCCTGGTTCCGCGGGTCCTGCTTTCGATCTGTGGCGAGGAGGTAAATCCGGAGGTGATGACCCTCGTCAGCACGGGTTTGGTGATGGGCATCAGCCTGCTGGCTCTGAGGATGGACTTTTCTCCCGCACTGGGGGCCTTCATTGCCGGGACGCTGCTTTCCCATACGCAGGTGGCCCAGACCGTCGAGCGGATGAACCGCAGCCTTCATGACGTGTTCTCCGCTGTCTTCTTTGTCTCCATCGGCATGCAGATGGATCCCCAGCTGCTCTGGCAGAACCTGCCCTGGATCCTCGGGATCTCGGTTCTGGTGATCGGGGGCAAGGTGGTCTCCTGCTGGTGCGGACTCTGTCTGGCCGGTCAGACCGGAAAGACGGCCATGATGGCGGCCATACCCAAAGCGCAAATTGGGGAATTCAGCTTTATTATTGCCGGACTGGGAAGTTCCCTCGGGGTCCTGGACCGACAGGTGACCGGAATCGCTTTTGGGGTCGCACTGGTCACGATCCTGTTGTCGCCGCTGATGACCAACCGGTCCGAGCAGATGCATGAGCGTCTGGTGCGCCTGACTCCACGGAGCCTGCTGACCCTGTTTGAAACCTACCAGAAATTCCTCGAGGGATTGCGGGTCGGGTTAGGAAAAAGCGTTGTCCTGAAACTGATTCGCCGTCCCGTCATCCAGATTGTCCTTTATTTCTTCATCATCAACGGGATTTTCATCACCGCGTCCTTTGTGCTTCCGGCGTTTAACACCTTCATCCAGAGCTGGCCCCTGAACTGGGCCTGGAACATGGGATACTGGCTGGGCGCCGGTTTGCTGGTCTCGCCCTTCATCATAGCGGTGGTGCGCAATCTCAACGCCATGGCCTACATCCTGTCGGACGCGCTATTCTCTGGGCGTACCGGTCACCGGGCCCACCAGAACTGGCTCCGGCGGATTCTCAGCGTGACCATTCTGAGCCTTTTCACCATCGTCCTAGTGCTCATTTTCCTGGTGGCCGCGGCGCCCTACCTGCCGGACACCACCCTGGCCGGGATGGCATTCCTGATCGTTTCAGCTGCGGTGGTTCTCATGCGGAGCCGGTTGATCCGGGTCAACAGCCAGATGGAATACCTGTTCATCGAATCGTTCCGGGCGGAAGTCGAGAGCAAGGAGGAACAGCGTCGGGCACAGATACTCGACCTCATTCACAAGCAGGCCCCCTGGCCGGTGGAGATCGTCGACCTGACATTGCCGGCGCATGCCGCCTGGTCGGGAAAACTGATCCGGGACCTGAAACTGCGGGCAAAATTCGGGGTCAACGTGCTGGCCCTGGGGCGGGGTTACTCGGTGGTCTATGATCCCGGGCCCGGAGCAGCGGTCTTTTCCGGGGACCGGCTGGTCATTTCGGGATCCCCGGGAGCAATCCAGCGGGTCCGTGACTCTATGCAGGAACAGGTCCGGCCAGAGGAGCGACCCATTCCCACCCCCGAGCAATTTCGGCTGGAGCAGGTGTATCTTGCTCCCAGCAGTGAACTGGCCGGGCAGACTCTGGCTAGCGGTCACATCCGTCAGCGCTTCGGGGTGACCGTGATCGGTATCCAGCGGGGCGAGGAGCGTATAGACAATCCGGGGCCGGATTTCCTGATGTCCGCCGGGGACGTGGTCCTGGTCGCTGGGCTTCCGGAGAAGATCGAGGGATTTGCCGGTTCCTGCTCCTGAAAACCGTTGCCAGTTCATGTGCAAAGTGTCATCATTGCTCTATGGTACCACTAACCTTAGCTGAACAACTTCTGTTGCTGGCTCTCGATGACGAGACCGGCAAACTGCTTCCATTGCCGGACCGGGCCCTCGACTACGCCATCGCCGGAGCGATCATCGCCGACCTGTCCCGCATTGGCCGGGTGCTGGTGGGCAAGGATAGCATTGAGGTGGTTGATCCGACACCCGTGTACTCGAAGCCGGAGGATCTCGGCCTGCTGGATATGAACCAGGCCAATGTCAGTTCCCTCAGGGGGGCGCTGTCCCATCTGGCCGGAGACGCCCATGGGCTCCGGCAGAGGGTTATTGACCAACTGGTCGAAAAGGGGGTGCTGCGGAAGGAAGGGAAGGAAATCCTCTGGATCTTCCACGTCAGCCGTTATCCCCTGGCCGACCCGCTCCGGGAAAACGCCATCAAGCAACGCCTTCGCAACCGGATCCGGGATGACTCACTGACCATGCGCAACCGGGATCATGTGTTGATTTCGCTGGTGCATGCCTGTCAGCTGGAGTCGCTCCTGCTTTCCCCCGAGGAAAAGGAGAAATACGGTCCCCGAATTAGTGAGATCGCCAACTCAGACCGGATTGGGCACGCCGTGGAGGATTGCCTCGAGGAGATACAGAAGGCCATCCTGGAAATCCGGACTTATTCCGGAATGTAGGGAGTCGGGACTCAGGAGGCTTTCTTGAGCCACCTTTCCCGCGAGGGTGGTTGCTGGAATGCGTCGGGTTTCGGGGCGGCGGTTGGCGATATGGACTTGTACCGGACCTTCCGGAACGTTTTTCCCATTATCCTGTAATCGTACCCACTATCCCACCATGTCCCGTCAATTTTATTCATCCCCACCGGGGTGCGGTCGACAATGGTGTCCCGTGACCCGATCCGGTAGCTTTGGCGGTAATTGATGACATGGAAGGAAGTCGCATCAAACATTGCCTCTATTTCCTGACCGTTTTTCAGCCAGACATGGAGCACATAGGTCTTGTTGCCGCCGTACTTTTCCTCCCCGCGGTAGGCGAAGGTGTGGCCCGAGCGAACTGCTTCGAGGAAGAGAAAGGGCAACATTGCGTCAGTTTCGATGGCCAACCGGTCGTTTGAGGAGAGTGGGGTTGGATTCTTGCGTTTAGGAGTCAGTTCCTGTCGCCATGCCACCCGGCCATCTGTGGCGGTGACCGCGACATAGTCATCCCCCATGTGGGTGCGGGTGGACTTCAATATCAGGGCATCCGGGGACTTGTGAATGGATTCAATCCGGTAGTCCTGTTGTCCCTCCATCAGTTCGCCGGAAGTGCGAATGGAGGAAATTCTAGCCAGATTGGCTTCGCCGCCGCGGGCTTTCAAATGCAGACCAATGATCTTCAGGCTGGTGGCATCTGAAACATCGGGCTTTTTCAGTTCAGGCCACGGGCCCGACTCCGTTTCAGCATCCTGGGCTAGGACTGCCACTTGGAACTTTAACAGTATCAGGGAAGTAAAAATCAAGGGGATCCGCATGGCCAGGAAGTCTTGGCGGGTTTTGTCACTAAGGCAACTGCTTTAGGGTGCTCTTCAACCGGGAATCAGAAGGTCGGTCTCGTCCTGGAGGAATTTCTCCAGGACGCTCACCCAGTGCCGTATGCGGGATTCATCGATTTCAATTGAATCAACGGGCTGCTGGATAAGCTGAAGAATCTCCCTGCGGTCGCCCGCCGGCAGTTTGCCGATCCATGATTCCCTGACCGGATAGCCCTCGGTGCGGGCCATGATGTAGAACGCCTTGAGGAGGACGGTGGACGACTGCTGCCGGTTGCCCAGACTGTCGAGGGCGTTGTGCAGGAGGTCCCATGATGCTTCAAAATGTTCCATATGGAGAAGGTTTTTCTCCATGAAGAGGGCCAAGCGGGCCGCTGCTTGCAGGGCCTTGTAGCTGCGGGCCAACCCCGAACGGCTTTTTCCCGCGATGAATTCCTTCAGGAAGGCCGGCTTGTCGCCTTTCTTCTCGATTATGACCTCTCCCGAGTCGAACAGATCCGGCAGACCGGAGCCAGGGCCCTGTTTGGAGGGTTTCCTGGTGAGGACGATCTGCAAGCCGTTTCCCTTCAGGAAAAACACCAGTAGCAGGTGCCGCTCGCCGGTTGCTTCCTTTCTCAGTAGGCAGCCCTGGTCGTGGAGGAACATCTGTGCCTAGGCTTCCGGTTTCCCGCTGGAGGGGGCATCCAAAGCTGTATCCTGACCGGCCCGGGGTTGCCAGGGAGGCACAACGGCACCGCCCGAGATGATAAGTTTCATCGCATCCGGAATGGACATGTCCAGTTGGTGAAGCTCTTCCCTGGGGACCATCAGGAGAAAACCGCTGGTCGGGTTGGGCGTTGTCGGGACAAAGACATTGAGCAGATCGGCATCCGTCCGGTGCTGAATCTCGCCTTTGCCCTCGCCGGTGAGGAACCCGATGACCCAGATGCCCTTGCGCGGATACTCCACAAGGACGGTTTCCTGAAATACGGCCTTCTTCTGCTGGACGAAAGTGTCCCGGATCTGCTTGACCGTATTGTAGACATTGCGGACCAGGGGAACGTTGTCGACAATCCGCTCGAAGCTGTTGACCAGGGCGCGCCCGATCAGGCGTTTGGAGAGCCAGCCCAGTAGGGTGATGAAGACGACCACCACTAGGATGGAGGCGAGGTAAAGGATGTACTCGGTGTGGATTTTTCCGCCTTGCCCGGGGGGGATGAAAAAGAAAAACAATTCCCGGGTAGGGACCCCGATGCGCTGTATCAGGAAATTAAGGACGAAAAAGGTGACTCCCACCGGAGCGAGAAGAAGGAGGCCGGAGACAAAGGCGTTACGCAGGTTCCTTAGCATTATGGCTCAGGGATAATGCCGGGGAAGGGCTGATAGGCAAGGCAAAGCGAATTCGACATCAGCTTTGCCATAGGCACTCAAGAAGCCGTTGCTGGTCGCGCAGACGCTCCATCATCAGGGCTTCGCCCTGGCGCATCTGCTGGCAGGCTTGAGGGGAATCATCCCTGAGTCCGGCCAGGTGCAGCCATGCGTGGACCAGATAGAGGGTTAGCTCCTCCTCGAAGGGCAATCCGTGCTCGGTGCAGGCCTCCGTGGCCACCTGCGGGCAGATGGCGATGTCGCCGGCATGCCCGTCCCCGGGTTCCGCCGGGAAGGTCATGACATCGGTCGGATCGGGATCCCCAAAGAAGTCCTCATGCAACCGACAGCAGGAGGGGACGTCGACAAAGGCGACCTCAATAGTCCCGAATGGCACATTGTAGGTGCCGTCCTCATCGAGGCACCTGATGCAGGCTGCAACGGATTCAACGGACAGCTTCAGTGAGGTCTCGCCGACAAACACCTCCACTTCGCGGCTCATGATTCCTCAGTCTGGGGGGCTTCAGGTTCAGCCTGTTTCTTCGGCTTGCCGTCGGGATACTCGACCCTGGCGTGGAGCATGTTCAGCAGCGTGAAGGCGAAGCTTTCCTTGACCACCTGCAATTGAGCGAACGTCAAGGGCGTGGCGTCCAGCTGACGATCCTGCATCCGGGACATGAAGATCTTGTCGATCAGCTCGTTGATACTTTGCGGGTTCACCTTCTTCAGACTGCGACTGGCTGCTTCAACACAGTCCGCCAGCATGATAAGCGCGCTCTCGGTGAATTGTGGAATAGGGCCTTCGTATCGGTAGGTGTCCTCGTTGACCTCATTCAGCTCGATCCTGGGAGCATTGGGGTAGATGGATTCAACGACACCCTCGGACTGTTGCTTCTGCAGGGCCTTGTAATAGAAATACTGGATGAGCGAGGTCCCATGGTGCTGACGGATCACATCCTGGATAATCCTCGGCAGCTTATGGGTCCTGGCCATCTGGATCCCCTCCTTGACATGGCTCTTGATGACGAGCGCGCTCATGGATGGGTTGCGTTCGATGTGCGGATTATGCCCGGACCGCTGGTTCTCGACGAAGTACTCCGGCTTGGCCAGCTTGCCAATGTCGTGAAAAAGGGCACAGACCCTGCAGGCGAGTGGATTGGCGCCAATCTTGGCGGCGGCGTTTTCCGACAGGTTGGCCACCATCAGGCTGTGGTGATAGGAGCCCGGGGCCTCGATCTGCATTTTCCTCAGGAGCGGGTGATTGTAGTCGGTCAGCTCCAGCAGAGTGATGTCGGTGGTGTATTTGAAAATCTGCTCCAGCACCGGGAGCAGGCCGACGATGAGCATGCCGGAAATGGTGCCGGTGCCGATACTGGCCAGGACCTGGAACAGCACATGGGTGAATCCAATCTCGTCGCGGATACCAAAGAGGATGGCCCCCATGGCCATGACGCCCCCAGCGATGAAGCCGGCCCGGACAAGGGAGGCCCGCATCTGGATGTTGCGGCTGTAGGTGATGGCCACCAGCCCGACCAGTTGGGAGAGCAGTAGCACGGAAAGGCTGTTTCCCTGCATCATGGCATTTATCGCGCTGATCAGGCCAACGGAGAGGATGCCTGGACCGATACCGACCAGGATGGTGATGATAACCGGTCCGAGGATGATCGGCATGAAGTAGGGCAGGAGTTGTAAGATAATCGGGGATGTCTCCGCGATAACACCGTCCCCCATCTCAATGACCAGCCGCAGGAGCAACAGGTTCGAGAGGATAATGGCTCCGGAAAGGGAGAACAGGCGCTGATCCCGACGGACATGGCTGCGTGAGCTCTTGAGGAAGAAAACAGCCCCCAGCACGAGCAGTGTGGTCAGGAGGGTTCGCTCGAAAAAGAGGGAATTGATTCCGAAATTGCCGGCTTCCGACTGGCGCAGGGCTTTCCGGTAGGCATCAAGCTGCTCGTACTGCAGGGCATTGACCCGCGAGTTGGGCTCAACAATGGTTTCACCTTCCCGGACGAAGATTTTCTCCGGGTCAATGGAAGCTTGAGCCACTTCGACGTGTTGCTCGGTCCGCTTCTGGTCGAAGACCAGATTGGGGACCAGCGCTGACCGGAGGATCCTCACCAGGGCCACGGTGCTTTCCCTTGGAATATCCAGGGCGAGAAGTTGTATGCGGAGGGTTCGCTGTCCTTCCTCCTCGGAAAGGATCTCCACCTCCTGCAGGTTACCCAGCTCATCTTCCACATTGAAAAGGGTAAGACGCTGGCCCAAGCCAAGACTGAAGGCGGTGTCTTCCTGGAAGACCCCCTTGCGGAATATTTCCCCGATGATGATCAGGCCCTCGTTGACGGTGGCCATGCACCGCTCCCGGCCCAGTTGGTTGTGCAGGGTGGCGATGTCGGAGGGTCGCAGGTTGTAGGGGTTGCCGGCCGGGTAATCCTTGAGGAATGCCTGAATCTCGCTTTCCTCCAGCCGGGCCAGTTTTTCCGGTGTGTTTTCCGGCACCTCGGCAAACTCGGCCAAGTCGATGACCAATCGTTCCAGGTAGGATCGGAAGGTGCGGTAGGGACCCATATCGAGACGAAATACCGGGGGCACCTTCTGGCGGATGGCCTCCAGTTTTTCGCTGGTCCGGATGTCGCTGATATAAGAGAAGGGGATTTCCGCAGTGATGCGAATCCTCGAGACTTGGTCCTGCTGGACCAGCGGGCCGGCCGATGACAGGCCCGCGAAGGCGACCACAATGGCGGCCGCGCCAAAGGCCACATAGGAAATAAAACTGATCAGGGAGCGCCGGTTGAGCGCGTCCTTGAAGGCGTTTTCCCTCCGCGTTCCGCGACGCCGCTGCCGGTCCGCCTCTGCCTGTTGCTTCTTTGATTTCTTGAACAAATTCATCCTTCAGGTACATTCCATCCAGGGAGTGGGGTCGTTAATCGGGGCTTACTTCCCTTGGTTGGTGGGCTCCCGTTTTTGCCTGATAGCTGGCATAGGCATCAATAATCTGCTGGACAATGGGGTTGCGGACAACGTCCTTGCCTTCGAAGTAATGGAAGGCCACATCGCCTATATTGACAAGGACCTTTTCCGCCTCCTTGAGCCCTGAGTACTTGTGCCTGGGCAGGTCAATCTGGGTCTTGTCGCCGGTGATGACCATCCGGGATCCGTCACCCAGGCGGGTCAGGAACATCATCATCTGTTCCGGGGTGGTGTTTTGAGCTTCATCGAGGATGACAAAGGCGTTGGACAGGGTCCGCCCGCGCATGTAGGCCAGCGGGGCGATCTCGATCCGCGTGTTCCGCTCTTCCTTGCGGTCTCCGTCCAGGCCGATCAGTCGACGACCCTCTACCCGGCCCATCATGTCGTAAATGGCATCATAGAGGGGCAGCAGGTAGGGCTGAATCTTTTCCGTCAGGTCGCCGGGCAGGAATCCCAGTGCTTCCCCGGCCTCGACGGCCGGACGGGTGAGGATGACCCGTTCGACCTTGTCGTCCATCAGCGCCTTGAGGGCTGCCGCCACCGCAAGATAGGTCTTCCCGGTCCCGGCCGGACCAATCCCGAAGACAATGTCCTTCCGGTCGATGGACTGGAGGTAGGATTTCTGGTTGAGGGTCTTGGGCACAATACTTTTGCTCCGCAGCTCAATCTTGACCGGCTTATGGAACAGCTCCTCGATTTCGCTGATTTTCCCGTTGGCGGCCAGATCCAGCATATTGTGGAAGTCGCTCCGGGTCATGCGCATGCCCTGTTGCTTGGCGGTTTCCAGCAATTTGAAAAAAGTGACGGACAACTGGACCGCCAGGTCATCGCCGGAAAGTTTCATCCAGTCGTCCCTGCTGACAATGGTAACCTTGAATTGGCGTTCCGCCAGGGCCAGGTTTTTATCCGTTCCGCCGTAGAGCTCGGAGAGAAATCTGGGGCTTTGGAAAAAGAGCGTTTCTTCAGTCATTCAGAAAGAGTTTGTGGAGGATCTCCCATGTCTTGTCGAGCGCCTGTGGCAGGGTGCGGGTCTGGCCGATGACCGGGAGGAAGTTGGAATCCCCGTTCCAACGGGGGACGATATGGAAATGAAGGTGCTTGGGAATCCCGGCCCCGCTGGCGCGTCCGAGATTCATCCCCATATTGAAGCCGTCGGGATTGAGGGCCTTTTTGAGAGCCTTCTGGGAGAGGACGAGGAGATTCATCATTTCCAGTCGTTCCTCCGGGGAAAGGTCTTCCAGCTCCGGTACTTCCCGAAAGGGGAGAATCATCAGGTGTCCCGGATTGTAGGGGAAACGGTTGAGGAGGACATAATGCCAAGTGCCGCGGTGGACGATGAGGGCCTTCCGGTCGTCGCCCAGGTTCGGCAACTCGGAGAAGGGGCTGTCAATCCCCGTCACCGGGTCGGCATCCGAGGTGACGTAGTCCATACGCCAGTATGCGTGTAATATATCCATCCAAGAAGAGGGGATCCTAAGCTTCCCCCAAGGATGTTTCGGTGAGGGACCCTGTAAAGCATGGAATTTCCAGCAATAATATTGAGATAAGGCGAATATGCCCTAGGATGAGCCCCATGGATATGGATTACAGGCGACTGGGAAAGTCGGGATTGCAGGTCAGCGCCCTGTCTCTTGGTTCATGGGTTACCTTCGGGAGCCAGGTTGAGAACCGGATGGCGGAAGACCTGATGAAGCTGGCTTACGACAAGGGGGTTAACTTTTTCGACAATGCGGAGGGCTATGCCGCCGGTAAATCCGAGGAAGTGATGGGGACGATCCTCAGGAAAATGGGCTGGAGCCGGGACACCTTCCTGGTGTCGAGCAAGGTCTTCTGGGGAGGCGATAAGCCCAACCAGACGGGGCTTTGCCGCAAGCACGTCTTCGAGGCCTGCCACGCCGCCCTGAAACGGCTCCAAGTCGATTACCTGGACATGTATTTTTGTCATCGTCCGGACCCGAACACCCCGATCTGGGAAACGGTGCGGACCATGAATACCCTCATAGAACAGGGCAAGATCCTTTACTGGGGGACCAGCGAGTGGAGCGCCCGGGAAATCCAGGAGGCAATCGGCATCGCGGAGAGCCATCACCTGATTCCTCCGACGATGGAGCAGCCCTACTACAATCTGCTCGGTCGCGATCGTCTGGACAAGGAACTGGCGCCCCTGTTCGAGAGCCGCAACGGCCTGGGAACGACCATATTCTCCCCCTTGGCCGGGGGGCTGCTGACGGGCAAGTACAACGAGGGAATACCCGAGGACAGCCGGTACGGGCAAAAGTCCCTTCAGTGGCTCAAGGAAATGATGTTTGCCGACTGGGAAACCAGCCTCAGGCGGATCAAGGCCCTGGGCAAGATTGCCGATGAGCTGGGTGTGCCCATGGCGAGGATGTCCCTGGCCTGGTGCCTGACCAATCCCAATGTCAGCACGGTGATCATGGGAGCCTCACGGGAAGCTCAACTGGAGGAAAACCTCAAGTCACTGGAGGTCCTGCCGAAACTGACCCCCGAGGTCCTTGAGGCTATCGACAAGGCAACCGCTTAAACGAAAGAAACCAAATCCATGAAAAGAATAGGCGTATTATTATCCGGCTGCGGGGTCTTTGATGGCGCGGAGATCCATGAATCGGTATTGACCCTGCTGGCCATTGAGAAGGCGGGGGCGGAAGCGGTCTGCATGGCCCCCGACAAGGCCCAGCTCCATGTCGTCAACCACCTGACCGGGGAGGTCGCCGGCGAAAGCCGCAACGTCCTCGTTGAGGCGGCGCGCATCGCCCGGGGCAACATCCGCGACCTGGCTGTGGTGGGGGGAGGGGACCTCGACGCACTGATCCTCCCCGGGGGATTCGGGGCGGTTAAGAACTTCAGCGGATTCGCCGTCGAGGGTCCGGCCAGCAAGGTCGACCCACAGGTCCGGCGTATCGTGGAGGAAGTCCACCAAGCGGGCAAGCCGGTCGGACTGATTTGTATTTCCCCGGCGATCGGGGCCCAGATTCTCGGCAAGGAGGGAGTTGAGGTGACCATCGGGACCGACCGCGAAACGGCCGTAGCGGTGGAGTCCTGCGGGGCCCGGCACATCGACTGCGGAGTCACGGATATCCATGTCGACAAGGAACGCAGGGTGGTGTCCACCCCGGCCTACATGCTTGGACAAAATGTCCTCGAAGTGAGCAAAGGGATTGAAAAGCTCGTCCAATCAGTGGTTGAGTTAATCTCTTGATGAGACAATTAGGCAAAACCCCCCTGAGCAGGCTCTGGGGAATGGTGGGCCTGCTTCTGGGAGCGGGCGCGGTCACGGTGCTGGCACAAATGGTGCCGGACGCCCCGATCCAGCATTTCAAGCTGCCCATGTTCGGGGAGAACGGCTACAAGAAGTGGGAGTTGCGGGGGCTGAAGGGCCATTACCACAGCCCCGAGGAGGCGATGGTGGAGGGCTTGGAACTGGTTGTTTTTTCTGGCGATGAGCAGGTCCTCGAGGAAAACCGGATCCGCAGCCCCAAGGCAATTATACACCTGAAGCAGTCGAGCGCGGAGGGCTTATCTTCTCTTTTCGTAATTGGTCCCGGATATGAGATCCAGGGCCGGAACTGGACATGGAACGGACTGGAGCGGAAAATCGTTGTCAGGGAATCCGTTCGTGTTTCCTTTGCTGGAACCGTCGACATTCTTGATTAATGGGAAAAACACACTTTATCGGACACGCCATGACCGCCCTGCTTGCGATGGGCGGCCTGTGCCTTTCTTCCTCCCTTGGGGCGGAAGAGGTCATGCGCAACACTGTGATCACCAGCCTGCATCTGGAAATGCAGGGCACGCCCCAGAAGAACTACTTTTATTTCACCGGTGAGGTCCAGGTGAAGGGGACCAACTTGGAGATCAATTGCGACGAACTGACGGTGGTTTCCCTGCGCGAGGGTCCCGAAGGGGCGGCAATCGGCAATATCGGGGCCATCGACCAGATCGTGGCCAGCGGATCAGTGGTCATCCAGCAGGCTGGGCGAAGCGCATTCGCCGGCCTGGCTGAAGTGGACCCGGTCAAGGGAACGGTGGTGCTTTCCGGGAAGCCCCGCATCGTGGATAACGAAGTCGAGGTCGAAGGCTACCAGTTTGTCCTTCACCGCGGCGAGAAGAAATTCGAGTCGATTCCCGATCCCAATGCTCCCAAGGATGAACCGAGCCGGTCCATCGTCAGGTTGGGAGCGATGCCGGACCTGGGGTTTGACCAGGAAGAAGCCAAAATCTCTGTGGACGACCGGATCAGCCAGCCTGCCGGGAACGAACAACCTGTTGAAGTGGGAGGTCCCGATGTCACAGCCCCCTGAGGTAGAGCGTCATTTTATTTCGACCGAGGGCCTGATTAAGCGCTACGGTAAGCGCGAGGTCGTCCGGGGGGTGGACCTGAAGGTGTTTGCCGGCGAAGTCGTCGGGTTGCTGGGTCCCAATGGGGCCGGTAAGACGACCTCCTTCTACATCATCGTGGGGTTGATCCCCGCGACCAAGGGGGATGTCTACATCAACGGTTATCCCATCACCGGGTTGCCCATGTACCGGCGTGCCCGGCTCGGGATCGGCTACCTTCCCCAAGAGGCCTCCGTCTTTCGCAAACTTTCCGTGCGCAATAACCTCGCCTGTATTGCCGAGTCGCTTCCGAAGACGCGGCGCCAGCGGGCGGAAAAGGTTGATGGATTGCTCCATGAGCTGGGACTGGAGGGCATCGCCCAGCAACCAGCCTACACGCTCAGCGGTGGTGAGCGGCGGCGCCTGGAGATCGCCCGGGCCCTGCTGACCGAGCCCAGGTTCCTCCTTATGGACGAGCCCTTCAGCGGGGTCGACCCGATCAGTGTCGCCGAGGTGCAGAAGATCGTCCTCAACCTGAAGGAAAAAGGTATCGGTGTTCTGATTACAGACCACAATGTGCGGGAGACCCTCCGGATCGTCGACCGTGCCTACCTGCTTCATGACGGCCAGGTCCTGGCCGAGGGCGACAGTGAATCCCTGATCAAGGATGCCAACAGCCGACGATTTTATCTTGGGGAAGATTTTGCGCTTTAAACCCGGCGGGCTTTCACCCAGTGTTGCATGCCTATGCCCCTCAGACCACAGCCTAAGCAAATCGAGAGCATTTCCGTCAAGGGACTGGTGGATGCCGCGGATGGAACCCTGCATTTGACCCTAGCCTGTGGTGAGAAGGGTCTGACCCGGGTCATTCGCGACAAGTCAATCAACCGCCCGGCCCTTACACTGACCGGGTTCTTCAAGAATTTCGGGGCCAAGCGAATCCAGCTTTTCGGGGCAGGGGAGATGGCTTACATGAGGGAACTGCCCGCCAGTCGCCAGCTGGAAATCATGCAGCGGATGGTCGAGAAACACATTCCCTGCATCATTGTTTCCCGCAACCTGTTGCCGACACCGGCCATGGAGAAGGTGTGCGAGGAAAGCAACACCCCTCTATTCCGGACCCCCATGTCGACCAAGGACCTTTCGGCCCAGGTGATGCTCCTCCTGGAGGAGATCTTCGCTCCGAAGCAGGGGGAGCACGGAACCCTGATGGATGTCAAGGGGATCGGTACCCTTATCCGGGGTAAAAGCGGGGTGGGGAAGAGTGAATGCGCCCTGGCCTTGATTGAGCGCGGGCACAGCCTCGTTGCCGACGACATGGTCTACATTACCCTGCACAGCGAGAAGTACCTCGTCGGGCGCAGCAGCGATCTCAATCGCGGTTACATGGAGTGCCGCGGACTGGGCATCGTCAATATCAGCGAGCTCTTCGGCATCCGTTCCGTTCGGCTGGAAAAGGAAATCAACCTGGTCATTACCTTCGAGGAATGGAAACACGGCATGGACGAGGAACGGACCGGGCTGGAGCAGGAGTACTTCGACATCCTCGGTATCAAGATCCCCCACATTATCCTCCCGGTCAGGCCGGGACGAGACATGGCCCGCCTGGTCGAGGTCGCGGCCATGGTGGAAGCCCTCAAGCAAATCGGACATGATTCGGCCAAGGAATTCAACGATCGCCTGATCGCGTTCATGGCAGGTGAAAAGGGATGATCCGGTTCCTCGATTCACTCCGGGGCAGGTGTTTAGCGGTGGGACGACCCTCGGCTTTTTTTTCAATACAATTGTTACAAAAGTTATTGGAAAAATGAATGTTAATAACTTGTGTAGAACTATGGCTTGAAAAGATCCTCCGGCTCGAAAAAACTCATCCCAACGTTCCGGTCAAAGGCCGGGTTACCCCAGACCGCTCGTTCTTGCCCAATCTTTACAGTTCTCCTCCTTTTTGTGCTTAAAATTTCTCAAACTCTCTACTGACAACGACTTATGAATTCTAATTCCTTTTTCTGCGACAACCTTGCCTCGCCTTTCGGCGTTGTAAAGCCTATTGATAAAGAAGCAGTTACTGAACTGGTCGACCCCTTTGGTGGCAATGCTGCCGGGGCCACCATCGAGGTGTGAATAATTAGCGATAGGCAGGGATATGCTTAACACAAGTGTCACAGAGAATCTATGGCCATCGATTCTGGAATCTTTCCGGAAAACGCTTTCGCGGGACATCTTCAGCAACTGGTTCGCCTCGATTGAAGCAGAGATCGACGAGACCGGTACCCTGGTGCTCTACACCACGAGTGAGTTTTCCCGGATCTGGCTGGAGGACAACTATCTGGATATGATCCGTGATCAGGCGACGCAGATCGCTGGCGAGGAGATCATGGTCCGTATTGCGATCCGCGATACGACCCGACAGGGATCCGGTGAATTCAGTGCCGGCGAGCCCAAGACCAAGACCCGCACGAACCGGGTATCCCGGGCCGAGCCCCCGCGTCGGCAGGTCAGCCAGCAACAGCGCAGCGCCTACCTGAACCCGCGCAATACCTTCGACAACTTTATCGTCGGCCCCAGCAACCAATTGGCTCATGCGGCGGCCACAGCGGTGGCAGACTCCCCGGGAAGCGCCTACAATCCGCTTTTCGTCTACGGTGACACCGGCCTTGGCAAGACCCACCTGATGCATGCCATCGCTCACACGATCCAGAGCAATAACCCGGACGCCCGGGTGGTTTACCTCTCCTGCGAGAAATTCACCAACAACTTCCTGAGGGCCATTCGGGAGAATTCGTTGGACGCGTTCCGGCGGATGTACCGCAAGGTGGATGTCCTTCTGATTGACGACATCCAGTTCCTTGAGGGCAAGGAGCGGACCCAGGAGGAGTTTTTCCATACCTTCAACGAGCTCTTCGAGAGCCAACGCCAGCTCTGCCTCTCCAGCGACCGGCCCGCGAGCGAGATCAACAAGCTGGAAAGCCGCCTGGTCAGCCGGTTCCAGTGGGGAATGGTGACGGACATCCAGCCGCCGGACTTGGAGACGCGGACGGCAATTCTGAAGAAGAAAGCCATCTCAATGGGCTTCGACAGCCTGCCGCAGGAGGTCCTGGAATTCCTTGCCAGCCGAATTACCCGCAACGTCCGTCGTCTGGAGGGTGCCTTGATCAAGGTAGGTACCTATTCCCGTCTGATTCATGGGGCCGTTTCCATCCGCAAGGTGGAGGACCTCGTCCACGATATCCTGCAGGAGGAAATTCAGAACCAGATCACCATTGAGCGCATCCAGCGCAAGGTGACGGAGATGTACGACCTGCGGATGAGCGACATGCAGAATCGCCGCCGTCCCAGCCATATTGCCTTTCCCCGTCAGGTGGCCATGTACCTGAGCCGTCTGCTGACCCATCATCCGTTGAAGGAAATCGGCGAGGCCTTCGGTGGCCGTGATCACGGAACGGTGATTCACGCCGTCAAGACGGTGGAGAACATGATGGAGCAGGACGTCAAGGTCCGGAGCACCATTGATTACCTGGTCCGCCAGCTGCGCGGGAACCGGCAGTAATTCAAAATCGACGGTTGCGTCCCGGCGCGGAAGCAGCACATTGTTGTCCAATGAGCCTGAGTGAGGAACAGAAACTGACCGTTGAAGGCTGGATCAACGAGGGACTGAGCCTCTCTGGTATCCAGAAGCGGCTGGAAAGCGAATTTGAAATCCGCATGACCTACATGGACGTCCGGTTCCTGGTGGATGATCTCGAACTGGAGATTAAGGCCGAGGGGCCCAAGTTCGACGAGCCTAAGGTGGATGTCAATCCAGCCGCGCCACCGGTCCCCGGCAAGGTCAGCCTTACCCTGGACAAGGTGGCTCGACCGGACGCCCTGGTTAGCGGAAGTGTCACCTTTAGCGACGGGATGAGCGCGCAGTGGCTGGTGGACCAGATGGGACGCTTGACCCTCAACCCCAGTCAGCCCGATTACCGGCCCTCGGCGGAGGACGTGCAGGAATTTCAAGTGGAACTCAGTGAGGCCGTGAAGAAGAGCGGCCTTTTTTAACCCCGGAGGAAAGAGAGATGGCAGTACGGTTTCTGCATACGCGCATCAGGGTCAGCGACCTTGCGCAGTCGATCAAGTGGTACGGCGAAACCTGTGGATTCCAGGTGCACCGGCGCAGTGACAAGAGTCCAGCGGGCAACCAGATCGTTCACCTGGTCCTGTCCGGCAACGAGCACATGCTGGAGCTGACTTACTCGCCCGACTACAAGGTGGAATTTCCCGAGGACCTAATACACACCTGTATTGGTGTGGACGACATCATCGACTATTGCGCACGGATGGAGGAATTGGGACACGAGATCTGGCCCGCAGACTGGAAGGAGAAGTTCTCCTCAGGCGGAAAGAAAATGGCCTTCCTGACTGATCCTGACGGGTACGAGTTGGAAATCCTGGAAAACTGAGCGACCTTTGGGGGCCGGCCTAGCCGCCATTCGGGACCGGCCCGGTGAAGTTTACCTCCAGACGGTTTATTGATCCGTTCCGGCGGAAGAGCTCCCGGGAAAGTTCGCCCGGCAGGGTCAATCCGGGAACCGCTTTCGATTCACCGTTGGTCAGATGGACGACCAGCCCATCCTCTTTTGAGCCGACTTGGTAAACGACCGGGGTTCCGCAGAGAGTGAAGGCGAGGGAATTCTTTTCCAGCTGGAGCTGGGTGGGTTGGCCGGAACAGCAGGGCAGGGTGAAGGTTCCGCCTGCGGAAAGGAATTCCTTGTCCCCCACCATGTCCGCCCCGAAGGACAGGCAACCATCCTGAACACTGACACCCAGTTCGGCCAGACGGATAAGAATGTCCTCCTTGACCTGTCCGGTCATTCCCGGTTGCTGGGCGCCCGCATGAGCGGGGGTATGCGAATACGCATCGGTGGGGAAGGCCCCGTAAACGGCCGGGTTCTTGTTCACTCCAAGGCCGTCGATGATTTCCCTGTAGAACTGCAGGAGCCGTTCCTTCTCCTCAGGGGAGCAGGAATTCCTGAAGGCGAGGTAGTTTTCCAGGACTGCTAACGCGAGCTTGGAAACCATGTGCCAATAGATGCTGCCGAGGCCTTCATAAGCGAAGAAAGTCCCTGAGCGACCCGTGAATGCGTGGTGGTTGAAGGTTTCCTCGAAAAGATTGAGCAGATCCTTGCGGCAGGATGTATCCCCTTGGCCGAAGACCTTGTCCATGGATTTGCGGAGGTTGCCCTCGTTGTGCAGGTTGCCGTTGAAGGCAAAGTCACCTGAAGGTAGCTTGACGAGGATACGGGTGTCCCCGGCCTCAACCATCTTCCTGACCGTCGGGATCGCAGTGGCCTTGTCCGCCGGAATGCGGTTCTTCTGCAGGAATTCAGGCATCTCCCGGTCCGGATAAAGAATGTAGCTGTTCTGGTCGGCCCGGTAGAGGGGGCTCTTTCTCAGTGCCTCGAGCAGTTGCAGGACATCCTCCATTCCCAGAAGACCGGCGCTCAGGATGGAGACTTGCCCCTCCAGCATGACCTTTAAATGGTCGATCACAGCTTCGCCATTATCGAGCTTGACCAGATTGTATGAGTGCCAGAGGGCATCCTCCCTGCGATTTTTTCGCAGGCTTGCCTTGGCGTGCTCGAGGGCACTGGCCAGAAACGCCCGTATGTCCGACCCGGTGACCGGGGTTGATTCACCCAAGAGGCCATGGTCATAGATCTTTTGACGGTAGGCGGAGGCGGCCTGTCCTAGTTCGTCCATCACCCGGCGTCGTTTCCCGGGATTGTAATCACAGGGAGCGGACTCAAAGACGGACTTCTGGCTCTGGATGAGCTCGGCCAGTTCGGAGGAGATTGCGAATGTTTCTTCCTCAAGGTTATTGCCGAGGTTCTCCAGCAGAAAGGATATATAGCGCGCAATGTAGCCAAGGGTCACTACGGAGACACCGGATCCGACTAGGGCGTTGTTGGCGTCGTTCCACTCCGGGCGCTGGGTATTCATCCAGATACCACCGTCCGGAACAAAGTTGGAGAGCTTGGCCACGAGGGGATTGAGAAGTTTTTCCAGCAGGGTCACCTGCACCAAGTTGCCTTCGCGGGTGTGGGCCAGTTTTCCGTCCGCCCCGATCTTGTCGACTCGCTCTCGGATCCGCTTTTCCGATTCGGTGTCGTAATCGACGGTTTCCCTTGGATTGGCGACGATGTCCTCGTAGGCGCGGATCCTGTAGGGGACTTCCGCATAGACGAAGGTTTCTTCCTGCAGCAGGCTGTTGAGGCGTCCGGGGTGGAAGCGGACGGATGCTTCCAGTAGGCGGAGAAGGTAAACTATCTGGTGATCCCCCCAGTAGCCGATGTTGGCCCATGGGTCATCGGGAGTGATGACTTCCCAGTCGAACCCATCCTTGGTCAGGCGGTAGGGATTGTATCCGTCAGCCGTGGTGGCATTGAGGAAGCGGCAAATGGTTGCTTCACAATATTCAGGATAGGAGTAGAGCAGGGCTTCCCAGTTCTGAAAGATATCGCGCCAGTTGCCTTGATAGTAATAGCGGGGGGATCCGTCGGCCTCCATGATCTCGATACTGAACCGGTTCCACGGGCGGCTTGGATCGCCATGTCGGCGACTGAAGCTCAGGGGGAGATACTCCCGCAGGAGCCGGAGAAGGTTCCGGTTGCCGAACTGCAGCGGGTGATCGGTCCGCCATGGATCCGAGCAGGTGAGGGGTCCCGCTTCCTGCAGCAGCTTTTCAAGGTCGGCCGTGGCCTCCTTGTTGAATTGCTGGACGGTCTTGATCAAGTCCTGTTCCGGAAAATTGTAGCCTGTCGGGAAGGCTCCACCTCGCATGAGGTTGAAAAGGGTGTTGGAAGTGTGCCGCATGGTCCGACGGTCGTCACCGGTCAGCTGGAGTCCATCTGCAGTCCCGAGCATGGTACGCAGGCGTTGCTCGGTTTCCTGGCAATCCTTCTCGATCAGTCCAGCCAGCTTTTCACCCTTTGCCAGCAGGGACTTGAGCTTTTCAACCTTGAAGGCATCCAGTTCGACATCGGCGCAGATGTACCATTCCCGGTGTTCACCCGGAGCAAGGTGGATATGGGTGGCCATGAGGTAGGCTCCGGGGCGTCCACGGCTGTGGCGTTCCTTCTGGACGACCCCTGTTTCCTGGAACGCCTTTACCTGGGCCTGGGTGATAACAGTGACATGATCCGCCATTCCGGTCTGCCAGGCCACGTTGGCCAGGAGCGATTCCTTGGGTTCCGCGAGATCCGTGGGAACCGAGCTCAGGTGATAGGTGGCCAGGCCGTCCGTCGGATCCAGCTCGCCCTGCTTGTAGGCATTGGCCAGATTGCTGAACTCATTGACGAAGCGCTGCCCGAGGCCGGCCGGCATCAGGTTGACCAGTCCGTCCATGATTGTCAGGTCGAGGCTTTCCCGGCCCTCGTTGGACAGCCTCACCTTGCGGACGAATCCAAACCGGCCACTGGGACGCCAGCTCTCGCTCATGATCAGGTTGTGGCATGTGTGCGTTTCCTCCAGGATGATATGATTGCCGAGAAGGTTTTTCTTGATCGTCCGATGAATGTGCTGGTTCCACTCGGAGGCCCTTGAAAAGGGTTCCCAGACCTCGCGCTCGACGTCCCCGGAACGAATCTGAATGTGCGCAAAGCTGCCTGTGCTCTGGGCCATGTCCTCCAGCTTGTCCTGCGTCTGGTAGGGAAACAATGCCTTTTCCGGGTTGACCCGCCCGGCTGTCATCCCCCCGTTGCTCGACAGGAACAGCCAGTGGTTACTGTCGCTGGCCATGGTCATCAGGAAGGGCGACATCTCGTCGGCTCGATGAATCTCGTACCAGTTCTCCCCCGATCGCCGGCGAATCACTCCCCTCACTTCTCGCAAATTAACAGGTAAGGTGCTATTTAGTGCAATAGTTGGGGCGGTTGAATTCCCGTTTTTGGGTGTCATTGTCGTCGTCATTGAGATTAATAAAGATAACCGCCTAGGAGGTCAGGTTCCTGATGGTGGATCCCTCCAGGATATCCCCGTCGACCAGGATATGCCGTCTGGGTGCGGTGGGTTGTTCCATTCGCCGGAGGAGCTGGTGAACGGCCGAGCGGCCCAATTCCTGGTAGGGGACCTTGACCGTGGCCAGCTGCTTGACTTGCAGGGGTGGTGGTATGCCGTCGAATCCCGTCAGGGAAACATCTTCCGGAACCCGGATTCCCATTTTGTTGAGGGACTGCATCAAATGATAGGCCTGATGGTCAGCCGGACAGATAATGGCCGTTACCCCGGAGCGGATTAATTCAGCCGCCCTGCGGGCACATTCATCCGGTTGAAGGTTCTCACCATTCCTGACGTTGATGGCCAGGCTGGGATCAAAATCGAGATCGCAGGCATAGAGGCCTTCGACATAGCTGCCGAACCGGTGCAGGACCCATGGGGTGGGGACGGTATACATCCAGGTCAGAAAGCCGATTTTACGGTGACCGCGTTCATGCAGGGTGCGGACCATGGTGATAATGGCATCGGTCTGGTCAACATCCACACTGTCGATGAGGTCGTGACGGTAATTCTCCACGATGGAGACGCAGGCTGACTGGTGGGCGATATCGAGAGCAAGGGATCGCTCGATCGGGTAAATAAGAATGACTCCTTTCCATTTCGCGGAACGGATCCGTCGAATGAGCTGGGCCGAGTCATTTTCGCCCGGGTCATGGTAGACCACATCGAGAATGGAATCATGGAATGAGCTCTTGTCGGCTATTCCCCTCAGGACCTCCTGGAATGTTTCCGACTGGCCACTGAATTTCTTCGGCATTGAAATCAATATCCCGAGGACTCCCGGCCGGTGCTCCCCGTTGCCGGCTGAGGGCCGTTTTATGCGTTGGTTGTAGCCCATTTTGGCGGCGGTCTCGAGGACCAGCGCCTTGGTTTCCGCATTGATGGCAGGATGGTTGGCCAAGGATCGCGAAACCGTTGTTTGCGACAAGTTCAGCAGACTGGCCAATTCCTGTTGATTGATCTTTCCCATCCTTGCTTTATCTATTTCCCAGAACAGCCCATGGGGGATAAAAATGCAATAATATTTTGCATAAAAACAAGGGTATTAATTTGCGCAAAATGAAGCTGGGCCTGCATTGAGAGTCCGTTTGGCATAAAAATTAAGATGCAATTCATGGCGATTGGATTGACAGTCTGGAAGGCAGGTCATGAAGTGGTAACCTTAAGGCAACAGGAAAAAAGAAGGATTAAAAGGAATGAATCAGAAGGAGTTGGCGGAGAGATTGCAATTATCGCGGACCACGGTGTCGCGTTGTTTCACAAACCACCCAAAGATCAATCCGGAAACACGGGCCCGGGTTTTCGAGCTGGCGGCCAAGTTAGGTTACATCTATTCCCCCCCAAGGAACCTGACGGTGGACCGGCCCAGGCGGGCTGACACGGTGGCGGTGCTGGTGGGCAAGCCTTCCAACTCCGGAGAATGGTTCAGTCTGGAGCGGGAACTGCTGGCCGGGATCAGTGACCGACTGGCCGCCGCGAAGCTGACCTTGAATGTCAACTATGTGGATCCGGCCGGATTCAACCTTGCTCCGCGGGCCCGGAGAATTCTTCCCGGACTGAGTAATGAAAACATGATTGGATTCATCATGCTCTACCCGTTCAAGGAGGAATCGGTGGGCAACCTTATCCGGAAATTCCCGACGGTGTGTGCCCTGGACGAATATGAGAGACTGGAGGTGGACTGTATCGATGTTGACCAGACGCGGGGCATCCTCCGGTTGATGGAGTATCTTTACGGTCTTGGTCACCGGGAAATGGGTTTTGTCAGCTGGAAATACACGGTGGCGACGCCCTGGGTGGAGCGCCGATTCGGGGCCTTCGTGGAGAACCTGTACCGGCACCATATTCCTTTCCGTGAGAACCGGATTATTAATGTGCACCGCGAAAACCAGATTGAACCGGATGAGGTGATCGGGGAAGCGATCCGGATGGTGGAACGGGGCGTGACCGCCATTGTCTGCGCTGCTGACCACCAGGCATACCCATTGGTAGAGGGGCTGCGGCAGGCCGGATTAAAGGTTCCCGAGGATGTCTCGGTCACTGGATTTGACGGGGAGAAGCCCCCGGAGGGAATGCCGCAAATGACAACCGTGCATACCCCGTTCCGGGAGATTGGAGTATCCAGTGTTGCCTCCCTGCTACGCCGGGTGACCTACCCATCGGCCGCGAGGCGGCATATCCTCGTCTCGGGACCGATCATCAAGGGAGAAACGGTGGCACCCCCGAAAAGAAGGAGTTGATGCTATGTCCATGAAAGCATGCTTTGGGGCCACACTCCTGATGGCGACCGGGGCGGGGGCTGGCCTAAGCGCGGAGGCCATACCCGTGGAAATAAGGCAATCCGGGGAGGGATTTCAGCTTTTTAGAGGCGGCCAGTCTTATTACGTCAGGGGAGCCGGCGGCAACGGGTCGCTGGAGGCCCTGGCTTCGGTGGGCGGTAATTCCGTCCGCACCTGGGGGGACAACACAGTGGAATACCTGGACCGCGCCCACGCAGCCGGCTTGTCGGTTTGTGTCGGGTTCTGGATTGAACATGAGCGCCACGGGTTTGATTACAACGATGACCAGGCGGTCGCTGCGGAGATCCGCCGGCATTGCCAGGTCATCGACCAGTTGAAGGACCACCCGGCGGTCCTGATGTGGGGGATTGGCAACGAGGTGGAGCTACAGGCGACGAACCCCAGGGTTTACGACGTTATTCAGGCCATCGCGGCCCATGCCAAGAAAGTGGATCCACATCACCCGACGATGACCGTCATGGCGATGGCCCCCGAGAAGGATGTCCAGGAAGTGCTGCACCGCTGCCCATCCATCGATATCCTTGGCTGCAACAGCTACGGGGGCATCAAGGTCCTGGCCCGGCAGATTCGCGATTCCGGATGGGAAAAGGCCTACATGGTGACAGAGTGGGGCAATGATGGTTCCTGGGAGGTGAAAACCACCGACTGGGGGGCGGAAGATGAGCCCACCTCAATGGAGAAGGCGCGACAGTTCAAATCGCGCTACGGCCTGATCCAGAAGGATGCCGGGCGCTGTCTCGGTTCTTATGCCTTTCACTGGGGGAATAAACAGGAAACAACCCCGACCTGGTTTAATCTTTTCCTGGCCGACGGCAGCCGGACCGAGATGGTCGACACCCTGCAGTGCCTCTGGACAGGATCCTACCCGGAAATGGGCGCGCCCCAAGTCAAATGGCTGAAACTGAACAACAGGAACGCCCTCTCGAGTGTGCGGGTTGGCCCTGGGCAGGAGTTGCGGGCCAGCTACCTGATTGGCAACGGATCCCCGAACCTCCGAGCCGTGTGGGAATTGCTGCCTGAAAGCACCGACAAGCGCCTTGGGGGTGACGCCGAGGCAAGGCCCGGGCAGGTTGAGATCAGCAATCAAAACCAGCGCGGGACCTGCATGACTTTTCAGGCGCCTGGGAAGCCCGGCTCTTACCGGCTGTTCTTCTACCTGTATGGGGAGGGTAACAGCGTCGCTACCGCAAGTTTCCCCTTCCTGGTGGAGAAATAAAGAAGGCGGACCCGCCGCCAGGTCCGCCTTTCATGAACACAGTGGGGGGCAAATCAGAAGGTCATCCCCATGTTCAGTTTCCAGGAAATGCCTGGAGCGTAGAAGAAGCCATATTGCTTGGTATCATCGAGGAAGTTATCCACGTTGATCTGAACGTAGGCATCGTGTCCCTGGCGGGTGGTCCAGCCGTAGCGGACCATGCCGTTGAGGGTCAGGCGCTCGTCGGTGACGGCCCGGATGGTGGCGCCGCTGTCGTTGATCTTCTTCTGCCCGGCGGAGGTGTAGGCGGAGGCATATTCCCTTCCGCTTTCCCAGATCCCGCCAAGCCCAAGCTCGAAGCCGGTAATTGGGCTGTCCTCAGCGAAGGTGTAATGGGCCCAGATGGAAATGACATCCTTGGGGGTGTCGTCGAGGGCTTCACCCTTGCCCCATCCGATGCCGGACCAGGTTGAGGTATCCCGGTTAGGTAGTCCGGGTGCTTCCCCGCCGGGGTAGGCATCCTCGGGTTGAGCCCCCGCAAGGCCCCATGCTCCATCCGGATAATACCAGACCGCCCAACGGTCCCAGTTGTCCTCGGCGTAATCATACTCGGCCAGATTGCCCGGGTTGATGACTTCCCGCTCAACATGGGAGTAATTGAAGATGAACTGGAACCGATCGGTTGGCGTGAAGATAAACTGTGCCTCGAAGCCTTCCGACTGGTCGGTGATCGACTGGAAAAAGTCGCCCGAGGACCAGTCCTCCGCGGCGGAGTTGACTTCCGGGTCGTCCTGCAGGCCATTGAACAGCCAGCCAGCCCAGCCCGGAACTTTGTTGGGATCCCCCAACGGAAGGGCGGAATTGTCGTTGAGGGCGGCAAACACCTTATCCAGAAAGGCTCCGCCTTCCGGGGTCGAGGCATTCAGGTAGGTGTAGGTGGCTCTGCCATCCACGCTTTCCTTCGGGTAGACAGCACCGGCTGTCTTGGCCGTCATCCACTCCTGGAGGGCGGATTGGAGGAAGGGGTTGGTGGTCTTGATTTCCGGATTGTAGTCGTCCATCCGGTAAATGATGTCGTCTGTGCGACGGAACTGGCCACGAATGGGAGCGGGCGCCCACCAGTAGCTGAAGGGGAGGCCTTCGCGGATGATCTTGAACTTGCTCAGGGTACCGGCGATCTTGCCGTCGAGAAGGTTCAACTTAATGCCGAATTCCTTGGCCTCTGCGACGGTTGCATCGAGGGCTTTGCCCCAGCCATCACGCTTTCCCCCGAAATTCGGTTCCACGCCCTCGGAGTTGAGGGCGAAAACACTGAGGCCCTCCATTATCTCGAAACTGGCCCCGTACTGGTAGGTCTTCTTGGAAATAGTGGAATCCTCGAAGGTCTGTCGGCCCGCCCGGGAACCAATCAGTTCGTAGTAGCCATCCAGGTTGGAGGTGGTATCCTTGCGCATACCAGCGACGAGAAACAGGCGTTCCTTGAAGAACCGTCCGGAATAAACCAGGTAAGTGCCCTCGTTCTCGGATACGCCGCCCGAATAATCCCTTTCCCCGAAGGGCTGGTCGTTTGCCGGATCGAAGCGGATATAGCTGCTGTCGGTGGGGTCCTTGTACATCCAGTTGTCGCTGTCGACCGCATCGCGGGTGGCTGAACCGGTCCTGTTGTAGTCCTGACTCTCCATGGAGTATCCGAGAAGGAAGTTGTGCTCGGACTCGAGCCAGTTTTTGCCCTCGAAAATGCGGGTGTTGTAGTTTAGTTCATGCCGGTGTTGAATCCATTCGATTGTTTCATCATTTCCTCCCCAGTTGTACTGGAAAACGGCATTATCGATGGGGACTTTAACATCGTTTGAACTGCCGTCGATGATCTGCCGGGCGATAATGGTAGCCTTCTTTCCCTGGGCACGGGCGGCGGCCGAGTTGATGGCGATGCCACCGAATACGTCGAGGGAAAGGAAATTAACCTCAGAGTAATTAATCCCGCCGTTGTAGTAGAGGTTCTCCAGCAAGCCGACCTCGACGGAGAAGTTCCCGTTCAAGGACTCGGTGTCGAGGAAGGTATCGGGTCCGGACCAACGGAAGGAGCGGACGTCCTTGCCCTCGAATTCAAGGAAACCATAGGTCTCGAGGCGGTCGGACTCCCAGATGGGGACGTCCTCGACAGTGGGCGCGCGGACACTCTTGAACCCAATACCGTCTTCGTCCTGCCGCCCGTATTCAAGGTCAAGGGTCAGCTTGACCCGCTTTAATGGCTTCCAGACAACAACCGGCGAGACGAACCAATGCTCCGTTGTGTTGAGGTCGGTCCAGTCGTCAGTGTCCTCGTAGGCCATGGTCACACGGTATCCGAGGGATTCGGTGAAGAGTGGGCCAGTCAGGTCCAGGGCGGCCCGCTTGAAGCCATCCGAACCGTAGCTCAGGCTGACTTCCTGCTGGGCCTCCGGGAGCGGTGCCTTGGTGATGTAGTTGACGATGCCCCCGAAGTTGCCAACCCCGTAAAGGAGGGCGCTGGGTCCGCGGACGACCTCGATCCGGTCAATGTTGACGGTGTCGGTGGCATGCTTGCGCCGGAAACCGTTGCGCAGGGTATTATCGAGCACGAAGCCACGGATCTTGAATGAGGACTCCCCCTTGTCCCCGGTGGCCGCCTCCGGATTGTTGACCGCCCCGAAGTTGTCGAAGGCACCATAGGCGTCGTTCTGCGACTGGAGAAGCAAGCCGGCGCTGTACTTGAGCGAGCTGCGCAAGTCGGTGGCGCCGGTGTCCTCGATGAATTCAGAGGTGACGACCTCGATGGTCAGGGGAATGTCCTGAATCGGGACATTGATACGCGAGCCTGAGATGGCGTTGGATGCGTAGTAACCCTTGTCGGTGGAGGATGAGACCTCAAATGGCGACAGTTCGAATACGGGCTTTTCCTCGGAATCCTCCTGAGCCGCCAATGGTAGGGTGGCGGCCAACAGGAGGGAAGCAAGAACCAAACTTCCTGGGTGTGTTTTCATGCTGGAATAATTCCTATGTCAGGATTCGGTTTTTTAGCGCGGCACGTAGACCCAGGCACCGCTGTCAGAGATCGCTTCATCGGGGATGTAGGTCCATCCGCCCAGATCCATATTGTAAACCCAGGGCGCGTTGGCGGCCATGACCCAGCCCATCCAGTCGCCTGTGTCGGTAAAACCGTTTTCGTCTAGGTCGTAACCCTGCCATGAACTGCCTTCAATGTAGGCCTCTATGTTCTTGAAGAAGATGGAGGCGGTGTCCATTGACCCGGCGGTGGGATCCCACCGTGTGGAGGCCTCAAAACCGATCTGCAACATCTGCAGGCTGTCGTCCACGGTGAGGTCCGGGAACACGACCGAGAGGTTGAACGGTTCCAGACTGGATCCAATCGGGTGAAAATCGGAATACTCCAGCTTGGTCTGGTAGGCCAG
This sequence comes from Opitutales bacterium, assembly GCA_049451775.1. Classification (GTDB taxonomy): domain Bacteria; phylum Verrucomicrobiota; class Verrucomicrobiia; order Opitutales; family Oceanipulchritudinaceae; genus Oceanipulchritudo. The sequence continues at coordinate 379,901 of JBMTVW010000001.1, forward strand.
GTTGTTGGTATAGCCGAGGACCTTGATGAATGCGCGGACGACGACGTCGCTGGTGTTGGCCCCGGTGGTGGTGGCGCTGGCTTCACCCTTGAAGACAATCACGTCGCCGGTGCTGAAGGTGGTGTTCTCAAAGCCTCCGGGAGGCCCGGCCTTGTATTCCTGGACGACGAAGGTCTCAAACGCCGACTGGGTCTCATCGGCATCCCATGATGAAAAGACAAAACCATCGCCGCTGGGGACGACCTGGTCGGCCACCCCAAGTTGGGTCCAGTAGGAATACTGGGTCTTGCCGATGTCGGCCCAGGTGTTGGCGCTGGCAATCCAAGGATCGGTGAGGACGGTATTGGGATCGTTGATGTCCTTTGCCACCCCGGTCTGTGTGGTGGGGGAGTCAAAGCTGACATTGAAGAGCAGGGGTGTGTTGGCGATGGCCGCCGTGGCGACCACGCTGGCCAGCAGTCCGAGGGTGCAGTTCTTTAATTTCATAGTGTTAGGGGTTGTTTTGGTTTGTTGATGAAGTTGAGAGTTTACCTTGGAAAGTAGATCCATGCGTCTTCCGGCAGGCTCTCGGGGATTGTGGCAGAGGGCATGTAGGCGTATTTGCCGGGGGAATACAGGTAGATCCACGGCGCATGGGTGATATTGACTTCCCCGAGCCAGGACTGGGTGTCGACGTTGCCGCTGAGGTCGGGGGTCCAGCCCTTCCAGTTGGTTGCCGTCTCCAGTTCCACCGTCAGGGCGGCAAGATTGAATCCACCGGTTTCGGTGGAAATCCTCAGGGTGTTGGTGCCCTGCTGCAGTTGGACCGTCCCGAGATCAAGCGGTTGCCATGCCTGCCATCCCCCTGTTGCCGGAACAGCTTTGGGCGATGAACTGGAGCCGCTTTCGAGGGCCTCTATGGTCACGGTGCTACCGCCATCGGGAGCTGCTGCGCTGGTCGAAACGGAATAGCCGCCCGCGATGGGAGCGGTGACGACAAAGTCCATCCGGTCACCCGCGTCGATATTCTTCAGGCTATGGGAGGATTCCGGGTTCTGTGACAATTCAATGAGCACTCCAGTGTCATCATCCATATCCGTCGGCAGGAGGGTTCCCGGGGCGCTGGTGGCCATGGGCGGCTCGTCCGTTCCGTAGACGCGAATGTACTCAATCTCCATCCGCTGGGGCCACACTCCATCATGGTCAATGCCCGAAAATCCGTAGGGGGAGTCATTCGGGTAATAGGTGGAGTTGAAATGGCCACCCCAGCCGCCGCCGATGGCAACGTTGAGGACGAGGAAAAAGCGCTGGTCGAAGGGCCAGTACTGCCAGGGATCCGGCGGAGGCTCCCGGAAGGTTGGTCGGTCGATTGAGAAGTGCACCACACCGTCGACTTCAAAGGTCATGCCTTCCTCGGTCCAGTTGAGGGCGTAGGTGTGGAAAGCAGTGGAGGCGTCCGGCCAGTAGGCGCTGCCCCCGATTCCACCGCCGGACCAGCCGTTGTTTTTCTCCGTGTGCAGGGTGCTGTGCAGGTTCGGCAGCTGGGGATCGTTCTTCAGGGCCTTGAAAAGCGGGTCCTCCTCATAGCCGACGTGCTCAAGGATATCGATTTCCCCGTTGTCGGGCCAGAAGGTGGTGCTCCACAGGGTGTCCGCTGGCAGCATCCAGACAGCGGCCCATGTTCCGGTCTCTGATGGGACCTTGGCCCGCACTTCCACCCGCCCATATTTCCATTGTCCCTTTTCGCGGGAAATCAGCCGGGCTGATGTGTACTGGGGGGAGCGGTTGCCGAGAACCTGTTGCACCTCGATGATCAACTTACCGTCCTCTACACGGCTGTTTTCAAGCGAATCCGTGTAAGTCTGTAGCTCCTGGTTGCCCCAGCCGCCGCCCCCAATCTCATGGGTCCATTTGCCGGGATCAGGGGCCCCCGCGTATTCAAATTCATCCGACCATTTCAGCACCATTTCGGCATGGATTGCGGAAACCGCAGCCAGGGTGGCGATGGTCAGGGCAGACAGCGAAAAATTGACAGGTTCTTTCAGCATCAGAATAAATATGCGGAAATATGCTTGCAGTAAGTTGCATCTTAAACGGAGGCAGTCAACTGAATTTGACCATAATACTTTGTCGCCTTCGGAGGGTCGTCGGAATGGGCCGGGGCGGGTCTGGCCGGGCCCGGCTCCGGTAAAGTTGGGAATCAGTCTCAATAAGAGGTTGACGGTTTGGCAGAAGTGGTGGATGGTGCGGATAAATGGGACAGCGCATCCAACTGAAGGACATGCAGACCGGGCAATGCGGGGTGGTGAGTGACCTTGGCAGCGAAGGCCGGGAGCAGCTTCGCCTGATGGAAATGGGGCTGTTGCCGGGGACGAAAATCCGCTTTGTCCGCCGGGCGCCCCTGGGAGGACCACTGGAGGTAGAGATCCGGGGGTTTCATTTATCTTTGCGCGCCCATGAGGCGGAGCATATAGGTGTAGAGGTTGAGCAGTAGCGCCTTGAAAACGGAACCTCCATTTGTCGCCCTGGTGGGCAATCCCAATTCCGGTAAGACGACGCTATTCAACGCGCTGACGGGGATGCGGCAGAAAGTGGGCAATTATCCCGGGGTGACTGTCGAATGGAAGGAAGGGATATTCTATTCCCAGCACGGGCACCCGGTGAGGGTATTGGACCTGCCTGGGAGCTACAGCCTGAATGCCCGATCCCCGGACGAGAAGATCCTGGTGGAGGCCCTGATGGGCCGGATCCCGGTGCTGCCGGAACCGACGGCGGTGATCTGCTGCATCGATGCCAGCAACCTTGAGCGTAATCTTTACATGGCGACCCAGGTCATTGAGCTGGGCCTGCCGACGATCGTCGCTCTGAACATGATGGACGTGGCCAGCAGTCGGGGAATTCGGATCGACGCTGACCAGCTGGAAAAGAGGCTGGGGGTGCCGGTGGTACCCTGCGAGGCCTCGCACGGAAAAGGCATCATGGAGTTGCGCCTGGCCCTGAGCCAGCATCCCTTGCCGCATCCAACCCTGCAGATGGAGAAGCCGGCCCTGATCACGGAGGCCGTCGACGACCTGTTGCCGGTTCTGCCGCACCGGGCCAGCGGCAACGCCAAACTTTCCCGCGGGGAGGCCCGTCTGATGCTTTCCTGTGACGAGGATCCGGGTCTGGGTGGCCCCGTCTGGACGCGGGTATTGCTCTGGCAGCGGCGTTTTGACCGTGAAATGCCCGGCTGGCGCAGCGAGTGGATCACCTCCCGTTATTCATGGATCGGGGAGCTGATGCATCATTGCGTAAAGCGCTTCAACCCAAACAAGCCGACGCTGACGGAACGGGCTGACAACTTCCTCCTTCATCCGTGGATCGGCTTTCCGGTGCTGGCCCTGGTGATGGGATTTCTTTTCTACAGCATATTCACCCTGGCGGTGCCGTTCATGGATGCCCTAGACGGATTCATTGCCTGGTCGGGCAACCGGGTCGGGGGCCTGCTCCCGGAGGGGCAGTTGAGGGACCTTCTGATTGACGGTGTATTCGGCGGTGTCGGTGGAGTCGTAGTCTTCTTGCCGCAGATCCTGTGCCTGTTTTTCTTCATCGCGATGCTGGAATCCACCGGCTACATGGCCCGGGCCGCCTTTATTCTGGACCGTGTCATGAACCGGGTCGGATTACACGGACGATCCTTCATTCCCCTGCTCAGTTCCTATGCCTGCGCGGTGCCGGGTATCATGGCTACCCGGACCATTGAATCCCCCAAGGACCGCTTGGTGACCATTCTGGTGGCGCCCTTCATGACCTGTTCGGCCCGACTTCCGGTGTATCTGGTCATTATCGCCGCCATGTTGCCGACGGGCCCGGGCCATGCCCTCAAGAAGAGCCTGATTCTCTTGATCCTCTATTTCCTCGGGACGATCGTGGCCCTTGGGTTTGCCTGGTTTTTCCGGAAGACCCTTCTGCGGGGCCCCAGCCCGACCATGGTCATGGAGCTGCCGCCCTACCGGCTTCCACGCTGGGACAGTATTTTCCATGAAATGTTCGACCGGGCATGGATGTTCCTGAAGCGGGCCGGCACCATCATTTTCGCCCTCTCAATCCTGCTTTGGTTCATGATGAACTATCCGCATGCTGAACCGGTCATGCCGATTGACGGTGACGCCCCGGTGGCAGAGCAGATGGATTCGCCGGAGGGAACCGTTGAACAAAGCTTCGCCGGGATGCTGGGCCGGGGACTGGAGCCGGCTTTTGCCCCGCTTGGGTATGACTGGCGCATCACCGTGGGGATTCTGTCCTCCTTTGCCGCCCGGGAGGTATTTGTCAGCACCATGGCCATCATCTACCGGGTGGATGAGGAAGAGAGCGATTCGCTGGTGGCGGCCTTTCGCGAATCGAGGAGAGAAGACGGACGGGCCCTGTTCACTCCGTTGACCTGTGCCAGTGTGCTCATATTTTTCGTCTTTGCCCTCCAGTGTGTCAGCACGGTGGCGGTTGTCCGGCGGGAAACCCAGACCTGGCGCTGGCCGATTTTCCAGTTTGCCTACATGTTTGCCTTTGCCTGGGTTCTCGCCTTTATTGTCTACCAGGGAGGGCGATTACTGGGATTTGCCTGATCGATCATGCCGACTTCAATCGAACATATTATCATCTACGGAATCGTTGCCCTGGTGCTGCTCTACCTGGGTCGGCGGTTGTTCTGCTCCATGCGACGCAGCGGCAAATGCAGCGACAACTGCACCTGCGGGAAGGGTGAGATCCGGCGCGACCCGGTCATCACCAACTACCTGAAGAAGACCCGGGACGAGGGACAGAAGGACTAGAGCAGGTCCCTGGCCTTATCGAGGGTCTTCTTTTCCTCTTCGCTCAGGGCCCCGAATCCCTCGGTGTTGATCTTGTCGAGAATGCGGTCGACTTCCTTCTTCATCCCGGGACGATTTAGGGTATTGACCCGGAACCGTGCCTGGGTGGCGGATTTGGCCGCCTTGGCCCGCTCGGACCACTTTGGTGGATGGAGGGTGGCTCGCCCGGCGGTCAGGCGCCGGAAAAAGGCCGTCAGGGTCGACAGGTGCATCAGTTTGCGCTCGTAAATGTAAGCCCCGAGCATGCCGCCCAGGTGGGCGGAGTGGGCAGTAGCGACCGCGCTGCCCGGCAGTTCCGCAAACAGGAGGAAAAAGACCTGAAAACCCAGCAGTACCCACAGGAGTTGCTTCCCGGTGAACTGGATGGGGATAAAGAGAAAGGACATCAGGATGTCCCATCGGTTGCGGCAGAACAGGTAAAGCACCCCAAAAACCCCAGCCGAGGCCCCCACCACCGCCACCGTCTGGCCAAGGATGAAGTGGAAGCAGCTCCACAGGACCCCACCCGCCAGCACGCACAAGAGGAAAAATTCCATAAAGCGCTCCGATCCCATGCGCGTTTCCAGTTCCTTGCCGAACCAGTACAGCATCAGGCAGTTGAACAACAGGTGCCATGGGAGGGCCTGGTCGGTCGAGTGCAGCAGCCCGTATGTCAGGAGGGTGTGGATCCAGCCCTCGGAAAGCCGGTAAAGGGTGAGGGCGAAGTGGGTCTCGATGAAACTCGAGCCCATCCAGTGGCGGAAGATATTCTGGATGAGGAAAACTGCGAGGAGCGTTACCAGGATGGCTTTGAGGGCCCATTCCGGACGCCCGAAGCCGGGGTTGCCGCGCATGTAATTACGATCGTAAATACTCATAGGGGAGTTGGGAATATGAATTCCAGTTCCCCGGTTCGGCAAGCCATTCCGCCCATTTCACCATGATCTCCTTGACACTTGGCCCAAATCCACAAAGTACAGTCCCCATTATGGCAGACAAAGACGATAAGTGGCCGGAAAATGTTGCAGGTAAGTTCTACGTTGATGAGCAGTGCATCGACTGTGACCTGTGCCGTGAAACCGCTCCGGATTTCTTCACCCGCAACGAGGACGGCGGATATTCCTTCGTTCATGCCCAGCCAACCTCTGAAGAGGACATCGAGGCCTGCATGGAGGCCCTCGAGGGTTGCCCGGTCGAAGCCATTGGCGACGACGGCGACGAAGCCTGAGCTAACGGGCGATATCGTCCCGGGTCAGGCACTTGATCTGCCTTGCCTGGAGAACCGACTCTGCGAACTCGTTGTCCTCCACATTCATTGCCAAGGCCGAACGGCCGTTGGGCCGCATGATGAAGGGGTACAGATAGTGGATATTGATCTCCGCTTCGACGAGCGCTGACGTGATGTACTTCAGGTCCGCCTCGGTGGCGATCTCAACTGCCAGGATAGGCGCCTCCGAGAAGGCGTAGCCCAGTTCCCTGAGCATTTGCCGGGCCGTCTCCGGGTAGTCCGGAATGAAGCGCATGATGGTGCACTCGGTCGAGTCCAGCTGCGACAAGGCGATGATGTGGATATCCCTCTGGTTGAAGCGCTGAACCAGCTCGTTGAGACGACCCACCTTGTTGTCGGCAAAGATGGAAAACTGCAGGACCGGCTCGCGTTCCCTCGACTGTAGAATCCCGGAGTCCATCACTAAAGGCGCGGAGTTTGGTAAATTCCTGATGCTCTGGCAAATTCAAACGGTGCCGACATCGGGAGTAATTCCGGGAGAATAGCCTTGAGTGGTTGACGAAAGCAGTTTTTCTGGGACAGCTTATCACTAAAATTGATACGTTATGGGAAAAAGTCTCTTTGAAAAAGTATGGGAAGCGCATTCGGTCCGGGAACTGCCGAACGGACAAACGCAGCTTTTGATCGGAACGCACCTCATTCACGAGGTGACCAGTCCGCAGGCCTTCGGCATGCTTCGGGAGCGCGGCATTTCGGTCAAGTTCCCCCAGCGGACCTTTGCCACCGTGGACCATATTGTCCCGACAAACGAGACCCAGGAGCCCTACAGCGATCCGCTGGCCCAGGCCATGATCGAGGAACTGCGCCGGAACTGCGCCGAAAACAGCCTTACTTTCTTTGACACCAACACCGGCAAGCAGGGTGTGGTGCACATCGTGGGCCCTGAGCAGGGCATCACCCAGCCCGGCACCACCATTGCCTGCGGGGATTCCCACACCTCCACCCACGGGGCCTTCGGGGCCATCGCCTTTGGGATCGGGACCAGCCAGGTCCGCGACGTCCTGGCTACCCAGACCATGGCCCTGAACAAGTTGAAGGTGCGCCGGATCAACGTTGACGGCCAACTCTCACCAGGCGTGTACGCCAAGGATGTCATCCTGCACATCATCCGCACCCTCGGGGTGAACGGGGGTACCGGTTACGCCTACGAGTACGCCGGGGAGGTTTTTGACAACTTTTCCATGGAGGAGCGGATGACGGTCTGCAACATGTCGATCGAGGGCGGGGCCCGGGTCGGCTACGTCAATCCGGACCAGACCACCTTTGATTACCTCGAAGGCCGTCCCTACGCCCCCAAGGGGGCCGACTGGGTCTCCGCGGTCGAGCGCTGGAAGGGCTTCGCCTCCGATCCCGACTGCAACTTCGACGACGTGGTCAATATCCGGGCTGAAGACATTGCCCCGACGGTGACCTGGGGGATCAACCCGGGCCAGGGGGTCTTCATTGACCAGCGCATTCCCCGAGTCGAGGATGGCAAGACCGAGAGCGAGCGGGCCGGCATTGAGGAGGCCCTCGAATACATGAAACTGGAAGGCGGAACCCCGATCAAGGGGGTCAAGGTTGACGTTGCCTTCCTCGGTTCCTGCACCAACGGACGTCTGAGCGACCTTCAGGAAGTGGCCAAGTACCTCAAAGGACGGAAAGTCAGCCCCTCGGTGCAGGCGATCTGTGTTCCCGGCAGCCAGGTGGTGGCAAGTATCGCCGAGGAGCTGGGCCTGGACAAGGTCTTCCGGGAGGCCGGTTTCGAATGGCGGGCCGCGGGCTGTTCCATGTGCCTGGCCATGAATCCCGACAAGCTGGTCGGTGACCAGCTCTGCGCCAGTTCGAGCAACCGTAATTTCAAGGGCCGGCAGGGCAGTATCACCGGCCGGACGATCCTCATGAGTCCGCTGATGGTGGCGGCAGCCGCGGTGACCGGAGAAGTGTCCGACGCGCGGGAAGTTTTTGGAATTCTTGAACCGGCTACCGTTTAATCGGTCCAAAGAAAGTATTGCAGCTATGGCACTGGAAAAAATCAGGCAGATCAGCGGTCGCGGGGTACCCGTTCCCGGGGACGACATCGACACCGACCGCATCATCCCGGCGCGCTTCATGAAGTGCGTCACCTTTGATGGTCTGGGGGACTATGTTTTTTACGACGTCCGCAAGCAGGAGGACGGCACCGACCGCAAACACCCCCTCAACGAGGAGCGTTTTGCCGGGGCCTCCATCCTGATTAGCGGTAACAATTTCGGTTGCGGAAGCAGCCGCGAGCACGCCCCGCAGGCCATCTCCAAGGCCGGATTCACGGCGGTGATCGCCGAGGGCTTCGCGGAGATCTTCTTCGGCAACTCGACCCAGTTGGGGATGCCCTGTGTCACCGCCAGTAATGAGGATATCGCTACCCTGAAAAAAGCGATTGAGGCGGACCCACAGGTGGAAATGACCATTGACCTCGAAGCGAAGGAGATCCGCTTTGCTGGCCAGTCAGTTCCCTGTGAGATTCGCGAGGGTGCGCGCAGCGCGCTGGTCAACGGCAAATGGGATCCCATCCAGGACCTCATGGAAAGCGGCCCGCAGGTGGACGCGGTGGCAGCCAGCCTGCCTTATATTTCCGGAAAGTAACGGTCTTTCAACATGCGCGAACTTATCCAGAATGCGGGAATCTTTGCCTGGCCCCTCGGTTTGTGTTCGCTGCTGGCGACCATCATCATCATTGAGCGGCTCTTTGCCCTCCGCCGCAGCCGCATCATTCCGGGGTTCTACGAGGTGGCCTTCAGTACCGGCTCAATCCCCCAGCATGGGAACAGTGGGTCGGTGGCGGGCCGTATCCTCGACTATTTTCACCGCAAGGAGCTGGACGCCGAGCAACTGAAGGCCTACACCCGGCTGCAGGTGACGCGGATGGAACGCGGACTGTTTATTCTTGAGATCGTGGTCAGCGCGGCACCCCTCATCGGGCTGCTGGGGACCGTGACCGGACTGGTGACGGTGTTCGGCCAGATCAGCCCGGAAACGGGCCTTCCGGACCCGGCGGCCTTTGTCGAGGGTGTCTCCATGGCCCTGACCACGACCATCATGGGATTGGCTATCGCCATACCATCTCTTGCCTTCAATAGCTACCTTAACCGCCGGGTTGACACCTTTGAGGCGCAACTGGAGGTGGGCGTTGAACGACTGATTGCCAAGATGAAGAGCCCTTCGAGGAACTGATGAGCGTCATTCCCAAGCGTCGCCGCCGCAAGGCGGAGATCAACATTGTCCCATTGGTGGACGTGCTGGTGGTGCTGATTTTCTTCTTCCTGGTCTCAATGCAGTTCCGCAACCTGACCCTGCTCAACCTGACCTTGCCCAAAATCGAGACGGCGGGCAAAGAGCAGCCGACCCAGAGCCTGCAGGTGGGGGTCGATGTCGAGGGCAACTATTACCTTAACGGGCACCCCGTCTCGGAGGAGCAAATGGTCGAGGAAGTGAAGGCGGTGGCCAAATTGAGCAAGGAGACGGCGGTGCTGATCATGGCCGATGAAAACAGCCTCCTGCACAAGGTGACCTTCCTGATGGATACTTGCTGCAAGGCCGGCCTGGACAAAGTCAGGCTCCAGTCCCGCTAAGGACGGTGATGCCCTCGGGGACAGGGAGTAGTGGCTCTTCTTCCCGAAAGGCCCGCCCTACTGGGCGAAAATGGTCCGCATATTGGATGATGAGGCCATCTCCTGCATGTCCTCGTTCGATGGCGGCGCCTGGTATCGGCTGGCCTCGTCGAGCACTTTCGGGAGAAGGTTCAGCTCCCCGCAGGTGTTGAGGAATGCGCCCTCGTGTCCGAGGACATACCCGACCGCCCGGTCAATGTCGGCCTGGTTCTCGTGAGGCTGGTACCATATGTTGCGGGTCTTGGAGTTGTCGTCCCAGGGACCGCGGGCGATTGACTTGATGGTCTGGAAGGCGACGCTCCGTTCGCGGCAGAGATCCCGCAGTTCGTTGAACTCCTTTACATACTCCGGACGGCTCATCATGTGGTAGTTGAGCGGCAGGAGAACGGGGTCGAACGGGAAGCGCCGCGGCTCTTGATGTGCATCCGGCCGACGCTCTAATCGTGCCCGGTGACCCCGATAAAGCGGGTCCATCCCTGTTCCCTGACCTCGATGGCAGCCTCGAGCGCGCCACTTGGACCCGTGACGGTTTCCCATTCAGCCGGATCGACGAGGTAATTCAGCTGGAGGAGATCCACATGGTCAGTCTGCAACCGGTCGAGGGAGAGCTGAATTTGTTCCCTGGCCTCCTTGTAGTGTCGCTAGTCGGTCTTGGTGGGGAGGAAGAACTTGTCCCGGTGGTGTTTCATCCACAGGCCGAGGTGGACTTCAGGTTCCCCACAGCTGGCGGCCGTATCGATATGGTTGATACCGTATTCAAAAAGCGTATCCAGGACACAGTCGACCTGCTCCTTGGTGGGGCCCAGAAGGCGCCCGCACCAAATATGGTCACGGTGCTCTCGTGGCCGGTTTTTTCGAACGGTTGTTTGCTGATCACCTTACATTGCCCTCTTGTTGATAGGTTCATCGACGACCATGGGTTCCGGGAATCCGGCCGCATCATCGCCCCCGCGTGACCGCAGGCGCTTGTTGTTGGAATTGCCCCTCGGGGCGTTCACGGGAATTTCCATGCCGCCCAGTTCTTCCATGGTTTCGTAAAGTTTCGATTCCAGCTCACGGACCTTGGCCTGGTACCCGGGTTTGTAGCAGAGGTTGACCCGCTCATCCGGATCCTCCTGCAGGTCGTAGAGCTCATCGGCGTCCCAGAGCCCGTAGTAGGTGATGTACTTGTAACGGTCCCCGCGGATGGCAAACACTGTGGGCGACTGCGGGAAGTTCCTTTCCCAGTAGTAGACGTAAAGGAAATAATCCCGCCATTGGATCTCTTTACCGATGAGGAGGGGGAGGGCGCTTTGCCCGTCCATGTGGGGGGGCGTCTTCAGCCCCATGGTCTCCATGATGGTCGGACCCATGTCGATGTTGGCCACCACTTCCGAAATCACCTTACCGCCCTCAAAAAGGTCGGGACAGCGCATCAGCATGGGAACCCGGATGGAAGTCTCGTAGGCCACGCGCTTGTCGATCAGGCCGTGCTCCCCGAACATGAACCCGTTGTCGCCCATGTAGATGACGAGGGTCTCGTCCTTGATGCCCATCTTCTCGAGCTGCTCCATTACCCGGCCAATACTGTCGTCCACGCCGATGAGGGTCTCGCAGTAGGCCTTGTAGTACTTTTCCACATCCAGCTCGCTGTGGTAGGGGAAATCGACTCCGTGCCAACTGTTGCGCTGGTCGCGCAGCCAGCGTGGCTGGTTTTTCCGCATCTCATCAGTCTCCTCCATACTGGCCGGTCGCTCCCAGGGGATCTTAGAGAATTTTCCGGCATCCTTATCGGCCGGTGTGAAATTGGCATGGACCGCCTTGTGGGAGAGGTACAGGAAGAAGGGTTTTTCCTGCGGATCCTGCTTTTCCAGCCAGCGGATGGCATAATCGGTGAGTTCCTCGGTGATGTACTTTTCCTGAGGCACATGGACCCCGTCCACGTTGAGTTTGTTTCCGGTGGGGAGGTATTGTCCCTGGCCCTCGAAGCTTACCCAGTGGTCGAATCCCGGGCGGGGCTGGTCCGTATTGCTGCCCATGTGCCACTTGCCGATGTAGGCCGTCGCGTAGCCGGCCTTCTGCAGGTATTGCGGGAAGAAGAGGGTTCCCTTGGGAACCATGCGCTGGTTGTCGATCACCCGGTGGCGGAAAGTGTAGAGCCCGGTCAGGATCGAGGCCCGACTGGGGGAACAGAGGGAGGTGGTGACCAGTGCGTTGGCGATGTGGGCCCCCTCGGCGGCCATCTTGTCCATTTCCGGTGTATGGGCAAAAGGATGGTTCAGAAAGCTCATCGCATCGTAGCGGTGGTCGTCCGATAGAATGAAGACCACGTTGCGCGGCTTGGCGCCCGGAATCTGTTCCGGAACGATTTCATCGGGAACGGGCACCACCTCAGCCAGGAGGGAGAGGGGAAGCATGAACAACAGGAGTTTCACGACAGTATTCATTGGGATGGTATGTATGGGATTGGCTCAAAAGTGGCAACCGGTTATTGAACTAAAGTTGATTGAGTGAACGCTGGGGACGGGACAAAGTCGCCCGGCCGGTGAAGCGCTCCCCGGGCAGCCGTACGCCCTCCACGGCAGGTTTTCATGAAAGGACACCCGGAGGTAATTGTCATTGATTTTAACCGGTCCCTGTGGGAGACCGGAAGGGTCCTACTATTATGCCGGATTCGAACAGCCAGTCCCAGCGCGCCCGCAACCTGAGGTTTTCCTCTCTGGATGCGATCATGGCGACCCCGTGGTCGCTGCTGTCCCTTCCCGGAAGTTTCCTTGCCGCGGGGTTCCTGAATACCCTCTTCAATGTTGGCCCGGTCTGGTTTGGCCTGATCACGGCCATGCCGGCCCTTGCCAACGCCCTGCAGATCTTCCTGGTCCCGGTAACCGCCCGTTTCCTGCATGTGCGCGACTTGACCCTGAGTATGGGCTGGCTCAACGCCGGGCTGTGGCTGAGCGGCATTGTCGGGATGGCTTTTCTCCCCCTTGACACCCCTGACCAGTCGGGCCTCTTTTTCACCATCCTGTTTTTGCTGGCCTCGGTCAGCATGTCGATGATGGCCCTCGGGTGGATGACCTGGGTAACGGATTTCGTTCCGGTTCGGATCCGGGGCCGCTATTTTGGGCGGCGCAACCGCCTGGCCAACATATCGACGCTGGGATTCATCCTGACCAGCCTGGCTTTGCTGGGAATCAGCGGTGCCAGTCGCGGATCCTATCTGGCCCTGTGCGGATTGGCGGTGTTCCTTCGGGTGGCCTCCATGATGGTCCAGCACCTGATTATTTCGCCGACCCCGGGGGGCGGATCCCTCGGCAGCGCCAACTGGGCCAGGGACATCACCGGGTTGCGGCGCAACCGGCAATTGGTCCGCTTCATCCTCTTTGGGGCGCTGACAGGGTTCTGGCTGGGGTCCCTGGGCACCATTGGCCCCTTGTATGCCCTTGGCCCACTCGGGGTGAGCCCGGCCATGTTTACCGGTCTGGCGCTGGTTTCAACCGTTACCGGGGCAATGTTCATCCGTATCTGGGGGGAGCTGATTGACCGGCATGGGGCCGCCCCGGTGGTGGTCATTTGCATGACCTCCTGGCGGCTCATCGATTACGCCTGGATCTTCCTTACCCCATCCACCACGCATTTCATGTACCTAATGTGGGCCTTGGGCGGGATCATGGGCGCCGGCTACCTTGTGGCATCCTTTAACCTGCTTCTGAAACTCGTCCCGCAGGACCGCCGCGCCGCTGGGATCAGTCTCAACCTTACGGCGACCTCCGTCGCGGCCGCCCTGGCTCCCATCCTGGTCGGTTTTATCATCTACACGACCACCCGGATGGGGTCGGAAATTATCCACACATACCGGGTCCTCTTCGGAGTGGCCAACACAGGGGGATTGCTGACCGTCCTGATCTTGTGGCGCCTCCCTGAGCCGCAGACTGCGCCCGACCGCAACACCATTAACGGGGCCATGCGGACGCTCCGCTTTCTGACCGTGAACCAGGGCCTCTCCTTCCTCAGCAACGCCACTTTTGTGGTCCGGCAAAGGAAGGGAGATAACGGTTCCAACCCATCCAAGTAACCCGGAAATCCACCTTTCCGTGGGGCTGATTCCGACTCCAATGCCTCTCCGGGAACGCGAAGGGGAATCCCACCCGGTCTTTATGCAAAATTAATGATTGACAGGCCGAAGCGGTGATTTGCCGCTCGTCAGCGTAAAGGCTGAGTCCATGTACCTATTTTCAGTCAATACAACGCTGTCACCGGTTTGGGGCAGTGCGTCAGTGTCCCAGTTGGTGGCGAGGCTCCAGTCGCTGCCGCCCACTGTGCCATCCCAGGTAATAAGATCCGCTTGGGTGCTGGCTGCGAGATTGGCAAAGGAAAGGGTCAAACCGAGTTTCTTTAAATTTCTCATCTCTATCCTGTTGTTAGGGTAAGCCTTCGGTGGGTTGTTCGATTGCTCGCTTAAACAATCTGGGAGCAACTTTAGACTCTGAAAGGGGAGTGAAAGACGAAAATTTAAGAAAATAAGTAAAATAGTGATAAAACTATGAAAGAGCTGCGAGATGGAGGTATTTGGGGCATGCTAAACTTGGGCACGGATGGGTGAGGGGGCGGAAGGTCTCCATTGCCGGACCTGCGGGGAGGGGTTGCGGTGGGCAATGGTAGACGGTCGGGGACTCGAACCCCGGACCAAGAGATTAAAAGTCTCCTGCTCTACCAACTGAGCTAACCGTCCGCCAATAGAAAGAGAAGAAGGCAATTCCGGGGAACGTGGATGGCAAGAAAAAAGATGGGGGAGGGTGCATCCAAACGCGGCCGGGGTCCGTAGGGTAGGGTATGAGCACATCGGCCTGCATTCTTTCCCAGCCCCTGATGGTTGACCCCGACCGGCGCATCGCCTCGGAGGTGATGAACGGAAACTATCAGGCCTACAATCAGCTGGTGGAGAGGTATTGGGGGCGAATTTTCGCCCGAGTATACCAGTTGCTGGGCAACCGGGAGGATGCGGAGGAAGTGACTCAGGACACCTTTGCCCGGGCCTACCGTAGTATAGGATCCTTCCGGTGGGATTCCAGCTTTTCGACCTGGCTGTTTCAGATCGGGAGTAACCTGGCCCGCAACCGCTACTGGCATCGCAAACGGAGGGGGCATGGCCGGGGACTTTCGCTGGAGTACCCGATAGGCGAGGACGGCTTTCGCCTGCTGGACCTGTTGCCGGACGGGGAGGCCGACCCTGGAGACCGGCTGCGTTGGAACGAGTTTGAGCAGGCGGTCGAGACGCATCTGGACCATCTTCCGGAGGCCCACCGGGAAGTGATGGAACTGCGGCTGGCCGAGAACCTCAGCTACGAGGAAATAGGTGAGCGTCTGGCCATTCCGATGGGGACCGTGAAGAGCAGGATAGCCCGGGCCCGTCAGCACCTGAGCCGTTCGCTTGGGCTGAGGGAGGAGGAAACAGTCCAAGCCCATGCCCAGGCATTGATCCGGGGAAGGATCTAGGGAGGATCAATTGACCGGGTCGGCCCGGATGACCAGATAGGGGCCGAGGGGTCGCCATCCGCGGATGCCCCGGTGGGGACCCACCGCTGCTGCGCTCCTTCCGGTGAGGAAGTTGGTTGATCGCCCGGAATCCATTTGTCCTCCGGTGACCACCCCCGCCTCCACAGCGGTCTCGATCATCCGGTAGGCGGAGGCATTTTCAAAGGCCAGCAGGTAGAGGATCCGGCGCCCCGGATCGATCCCAATGAAGGTGCGGGGGAAGACCCGCTCCCTGTCCTCGATGGCCTCGTATGCTGGTTGACCATCCACGACCTGCATGCCGCCCATGCCGATGCCGGTCTGCGCATTGCCCAGGCTTGTCTGGTCGGGGGGCTTTGTCCTCAGCAGGTGGGCCTCCATGGAGGTGTCCCAGTAGAGAAGGTAGCTGTGGGGGTGGATGTGTGAGACCCTTCCCTCGACAACCAGGGTGTCGAGGGAGCGAACCGGTAATCCCGGAAGAATCCGGTAGATGGGATCGGGCTGGTAGATGGCGGTGTTGATCAGGAGAGATGTCTGTTCTTTGGCCAGAGCCCAGTCCGCAAAGGCCAGTTGATAGTGCGGGGCATCGGGATCAGCCGGGTTGACCGGGTAATCGTATTCCCGGTTGGAAATCGACACTCCGGGGGTATCCCAGTGCACCTCGGCGATCATGACCTTGCCGCTGCCATGGCTGGTGCGGGGTAGATCCCTGACCGTCAGATAGACGCCGCTGAATATCTCTGTCCGCTCCATGGCCTGCGGTTGCAGCACCACCGGGACCATCAGGAGCGCGGCCAGGGTGCACAACCCGATGGCTAGAATCCATCTGAAGCGCCCTTTCCTCAGCATCCGTCTCCGGGTTGGTGGGGTTCCACATGCGTGGTCACGTGGTCGATTTTGGGCGTCCGGCTGGCAAGGAGTTGATCCTTGACCCGGTGGGCGATCCGGTGACCTTCCTCAACGGGGATCAGTGGATCTACCTCGATATGGGTGTCGACCAGATAATGGCGCCCGCTCCGGCGCACAATCAGGGTTTCCACCTCGATGACCCCGAGGACTCCCCGGATAAGGGAAAGGATGGTCCGGTGATTTTCATCCTCAATCCGGCGGTCCATCAGTTCGTCCACTGCCGGGCGAATGATGCGGGCTGCATTGTAGATGATCAGCAGGGTGACGAGGCAGGCCGCCACATCGTCCGCCCATGCGTAGGCGGGGCCGGTCAGGACTGCGACCAGGATGCCGGCCAGCACACCGAGTGAGGTGAGAGAATCGCTCCGGTGGTGCCATGCCTCTGCCTGCAGGGCATGGCTGTCGTGCTCACGGGCGTTGCACAGGGTGTACCGGTACAGGGCTTCCTTGATGAGGATGATGCCGATCAGCGCCGGCACGGTGAAGGCGGCCGGCACCGTGTGGGAGGAAAGAATCTCGTTCAGGGCATTGTAGGCGATAATGAGGGCGGAAACCAGCAGGCCGATCCCCGCCAGGAGGGCCGCCACCGCCTCGGCCTTGCCGTGGCCATACGGATGCTCGTGGTCCGGCTTCAGGCGGGCCACGCTCAGGCCCTTCCAGACAATCAGCGAGGAAACACAGTCCGCCAGTGATTCAATGCCGTCCGCGATGAGGGCGTAGGACGAGCCAACCAGGCCGACGATCACCTTCACCGCGGCAAGAGAGATGTTGGCGACAAAACTGACTGCGCCAATCGACTCGGGTTGATTGTCCATGGCGTCAATCCTGGCTCATGCGCGGCGCCTGCGCACGACAAAAAAGAGAAAACTGATTCCACCGGGGAACAGCCGGTGGGGGCAAATGAAAAGGGTGAGGGAATGGAGCGCTTGACCACGGGGACTCAGTCGGCTAACCTTTCCCGAAGGAGGGATACAGATGAAAACACTGCTTTGTCGGCGGCCGTTGATATTAGCTGTGGCCGGTTTGTTTTATTTGTCACTGGGACTGCTATGCTTCGGCAATACGCAGGTTGCCCGGTTTCCGTGGTTACCGTTTTCAACCGGAATGGTGGAAATGGGCGGATCAGGGGATGACGTTCTGGTTTTTCCGGTGCATGGGGACACCCCGGTTTGGCAATTGAGATATGACGGATGGGAATGGAACGTTGTGGCCGAAAATGATTTCCAGGAATGGTTCGGGGAACTCCCGATCTATTACGGCTCCACCTTCCCGTACGGGGAAGACCTCCTTGTTGTCACGGAAAACCAGTATAATCCGGTCAAGGTCCACATTCTAAGGAAGGTGAGCGGGATTTATGAGAAGGCAGATGAGATCGGGTTCGATTTCATTGCCATGGAACCGGGTGTTTTCAGTTTGCTGAACACGGGAATGTATTACCTCGACGACATGTTCATCGTGAAACTGGTCGTGGGAACCACGGGTGAGGGTGAAGGGAAGCGGGCCTTCCCCATAATGAAGAGGGGTGGTGACTGGGTCCTGGGCATGCCTTTGCCTGCGGGAGTGTTTGAAGGTTGGCCGGTGCTGAGTGAGATGGACGGGGAGAACCCCGTGATCTGGGTCATCGAGTCTCTGAATCCGGGGGCTGGACCGCCTTTCCTGTACTCATTGAATGAATATAGCCTGATGGAGGAAGAGTGGCGGAAACTGAGTGAATTCCCCTTCGAGAATTTTGAGGCATGGTACCCCGGATACAAAGTGAATGCCATTCCGTCGCCGGACGGGTCATCCGTTCTGCTCTATGGAACCGTGTTCAAGCATTCCCCCCCGGATCCCTACAGCGACATAGCGGAAGACAAGGTTCCCTTTATGGAATTGCGCCGCGACGAGGGCGGATGGACCTATTTTGGACCAGTTGCAGACGGTGACATTGATTTCACGAACCTCTACATCCAATCCCAGGGTCCCGGCTACGCCCTTATGCGTAGGGGCGATATCTGGAGCACCGACGGGGAAGCTCACCGGTACCATTTGCTTCGGCATGACCAGGGCCGGTGGCAGCTGGTCGGGGACCAGGTCATTCATCGCCCGCTCACCACCGATTTTTTCCGGGAAATCTTCTATCTGCCCGGCGGGACGACCCTGACGGTATTTGATACCGGACTGGTAAGCCCCGTTGGTCGCACTGCGAGGGGGTATTCCGCCCAATCGCTGGAGCCGGTTCTGATTAAATGGTTCCGGGGATCGGAGACAGTCGGGCCCGGGGTGGAATGGCTGCAGGGCTTGGGTGAGTTTGAGCCGATTTTCTCACCTGGTGGCTGGGGCATCTGGATTTGGTACCCCTCCTTCGGCTGGATCTTTGCAACCGAACGGGACGGCACAGGCTTCTGGTTCTGGAATGAGCCCTATGGATGGCTGCACTTTTCCGGTGATTCCTTTGACCGGGAGGAAGGGCACAACTGGCTCTACGGGGGCAATCAATCCGACTTTGTCTGGTCGGTTCCGGATTCCCGTAATCCGCACCTGTTCTATTCGACTGTAACTGGGGAATGGATGAGCGACGCACCCGCACCCTCATTGACCTCGGATGCGGCCGCCGAGATTGCTCATCAAATGGCACTTCAACTGGAACAGGAAGGTGTCCAGGTGGAGATGGATTTCCCCAACCGGATCGTTTGTTTCACCTCGGTGGGAGAATCGGAAGGAGTTCTGGTAACCGTTACTATCCACGCGCCCTTCATCTACACCACCGATCCAGGGTACCGTTGCCAGGCCAGGTTTGAAATGGATTTGGAATACATGACAGTTACCCCTGAGGGACAGGATCCCGTTTGGGTCAGCTCGACCTACATGTGGGAGCAGAACCAGATTCGCCTGCCCAATTATCTCTGGATGGACTTCATCTTCCACACCTTGAACAGCGGTGTCATCCTTACCACCACCGGGTACAATGACGGAAGCACGGAGGGTCCCGTAAGAGAAGCCATGTAAGGGCCTGTCGGGTCAGCGGCACAACCGCCAATTACCTCTGGACCCGGGCAGACCTGCCGCCGACAAGGCCTTCAACTTCCTTGAGGGAAGCCATGGTTGTGTCGCCGGGGGTCGTCATGGCGAGGGCCCCGTGGGCGGCGCCGTAATCGAGTGCTTCCAGGAGGGACTTGCCTTCAATGAGACCGTAGACAAGGCCGGAGCAAAAAGAGTCTCCACCTCCGACCCTGTCGTAGATAAGGAGATCCTTGTACTGATTCGACTGGCAAACGCTGTCCCCATCAAAGCCAATGGCGCTCCAGTCGTTGACGCTGGCCGATTTTACCTGCCGAAGTGTAGTGGCCAAAACCTTGATTTTCGGAAACTGGGCGAGGACCCGCTGGTACATGTCTGCGTAGGCGTCGACTTCAAGTTCGCGGTAGTCGTTCCCGCCCTCGACCTCAAACCCGAGCGCCGCGGTGAAGTCCTCCTCGTTGCCGATGAGGACGTCCAGCATCCCGACAATTTCGCGGTTAACCTGGGTGGCTCGCCTGGTTCCCCCGAAGGCATCCCAGAGACTGGGTCGGAAATTCAGGTCGTAACTGGTGATGGTGCCATGCTTTCTGGCGCAGGCGATGGCCTCGATCGCCACCTCGGGGGTGTGCTCCCCGAGGGCGGCGAATATGCCCCCAGTGTGGAACCAACGCACGCCCAGCTCGCCGAAGAGGTGTTCCCAGTCGATGTCGCCCGGCTTAAGCTGGGATACGGCGGTATGCCCGCGGTCACTGCATCCCACGGCGCCTCGGACCCCGAATCCGGCCTCCGTGAAATTGAGGCCGTTGCGAACCCCGCGTCCGATGCCGTCGTAATTGCGCCACAGGCAGTGGCTCATGTCGACGCCGCCCTGCAGGATCAGGTCCTCCAGCAGGCGCCCGACGGGGTTGTCGGCGAAGGCGCTGACGAGGGCGGTGCGCAGTCCAAAGCAGCGGCGAAGGCCCCGGGCCACGTTGTATTCCCCGCCACCCTCCCATACTAGGAACTGGCGGGTGGTGTGGACGCGGGCATGACCCGGATCAAGGCGCAGCATCACTTCGCCAAGGGAAAGGAAATCGTAGGTGCAGGCGGAGGCAGCCTTGGTTTGTATCGGACTTTTCATGACGGAAAGATGTTTAAAGGTTGTTGTCGGAAAGGAGCATTTTGAATGCGGCGCATCGATGGGTTATTTCTGGCCAGTTGCCCGCATTGATGAGGCTTTTTTCGACAATCCATGAGGCTCCGCAGGCCAGGACGGCGGGTAGGGCCGCGTAGTCGAGGAAGTTCTCGTCGCTGATACCTCCCGTTGGAACGAAGGTTACATCCTGGTAGGGCGCAGAAATCGCCTTTAGGAAACCTGCTCCACCAGCCGCCTCAGCCGGGAAAAATTTGAGCGTCCGCAGTCCAAATGCCATTGCCTGTTCCACTTCCGTGGGGGTGCATACGCCCGGAATGATGACGATTCCATTGTCCTGGCAGTAAGCAATTACGTCCGGGTTCATCCCCGGCGAGACGAGGAAGCTGGCCCCAGCGTCGGTGGCTTTCTTCGCCTGTTCCACCGACAGGACGGTACCCGCCCCCACGCAAAGCTCCGTTTCCGCGGCAACGGCCCGGACCGCCTCAATGCCGGCTGGGGTCCGTAGGGTGATCTCGATGTTGCCCAGTCCGCCTGCTGACAAAGCTTGAGCCAGTGGCAAGGCCAGCGAGGCGTCGTCAATCACCACCACCGGCACGATCCTGTCACGGCGGATTACGTCAATTGGTTGCTCTTTATTCATTATTCTAGGTTTACTTTCCCTATATTAGTTATTCAATAAGCCTGAATTCTCCCTAAAAATGAGAAAAAGTATGCAAAAACGATCGACTTGCGCGGGCGAGATCCTTTTTGAACCGGTTGAGTTCGACAGAAAATTGCCGGTCATCCTGAACCCGCACAGTGACCCGGACCGCCCGATGGGGAGGATGCACTACCACAACGCGGTGGAAGTCAGCCTTTGCACACAGGGGAGCGGGGTGTTCTTTGTTGGGGAAAATGTGTTTTCTTACCGGGAAGGGACCCTTGTCTTTATACCCCCCAATACAGCCCACAGCTCATATGGTGAGGCGGGTAAATCGGCACTCTGGATCACGATGTACATAGACTTGAACACTTGCGGTCTGGAATCTTTCAGTGGCGGCCGGTCAGGGTTTCACGTGCTGGACGGGTTTGAGCATCCGCGCCTGCCGGATGCGATCGATGGCATTTTCCGCGAATGCACGACCAATGACCCCTTGGCCCTGGATGGCGTGCGGGGTTATTTGCAGGTCCTGATTGTTGAATTATACCGTTCGGTTGGAAAAGAGGGGCCTCGACCCTTAGCCGATCGGCATTCCCTTTCCCGGATTGTTCCAGCTCTGAATCATATCGCTGAAAACCCGGGTAGATCAATGTCGATTGCGGAACTAGCCCGCTTGTCCGGCATGAGTGAATCCAACTTCCGCAGGCTGTTCTGCAACTGCATGGGGCAGAGTCCTCACCTGTATGTCCTGCAGGTCCGGATTCACCTGGCCAAAAGCCTTCTGCACGATCCCTGCCTGAGGATCATTGAAATCGCTGGGCGCTGCGGGTTCGAGACCCTGTCGACCTTCAACCGGGCCTTCCGCAAGCTGACGGGGATGACGCCCCGGGAGTGGCGGAAAGGCCAAGGGTGAACCTCTGCTCGCCTGGCCGATTTTCAATGTGGGCCGCAAAAAAAAACGACCGGGGCTGAGCCCCGGCCGTTGAAGACAGTCGGGGAATCGGTGGTGTCAGGCAATAAGCGAACAAGCATAAGACAAGCTGGTCCCGTAAATCACAGAAATCCCTGTGGAGCGGGATAAATGCGCCACGTGTCATCCATGGGCCTGTGCCCGGGGGAGCCCGGTGGAAAAAAAATGGTGCTCAGGAAGGGACTCGAACCCTTACACCCGAAGGCACTGCCGCCTGAAGACAGCGTGTCTACCAATTCCACCACCTGAGCCCAATACGACCTTCAGTAGTTGAAGGGAAAGATAGGAAAAGTGGGGAACAGGGCGGGGCTGTCAAGCGTGATTGGCTTGGAAAGATGGAAAAGTTGGCGCCCGGAACCGGACGGGGATCGGGGGCGCGATCAGGGAGGCTGAAAGAGTTCGCTTGTGGGTGGCCGGGATGGGTGTAGATTCATTCCTGATTCTATGAAAAGTGAAACGATAGGCATAGTTGGCGCCGGTGCCCTGGGGTGCTATTTCGGCATCCGGTTGGCGGCGGCGGGGAATCCGGTGACTTTCCTGCTCCGATCGGATTATCAGGCGGTGCGGGAACATGGCATGGAGCTGGCCTTGGTGGATGGGACGATGATGCGGTTAGAGCAGCCGGGGGTGGTGGATTCGGTGCAGGACATGGGCCGGATGGATTGGGTCATCATTGGACTGAAGGCGACCCGGAATCACCTTTACGAGCGGCTTCTGCGGCCGGTGGTGGGGCCGGGAACGGTCCTGATAACGGTCCAGAACGGTTTGGGCAACGCGGAGGCCCTGCGGGACCTGTTTCCGGGCAACCCGGTGATGGGGGCCCTGTGCCAGATCGGGGTCAACCGGGAGGGCCCGGGACGGATCCGCAGCTTCGTGCAGGGGGACGGTTTTGTCCAGCTGGGCGGGGATCCGCCGGTGACGCCGGAAATGCTGGAGCAGGTGAGAGTATCTTTTGAAAAGGCCGGTATCCGGACCCGCATCACGCCCTCGCTGGGCGAGGCACTGTGGCGGAAACTGATGTGGAATGTTCCCTTCAACGGTCTGACGGTCGAGATGGGAGGCGAGGGAACCGATGCGGTTTGCGGGGATCCCGTATTGCGGGCCCGGGCGAGGGCCCTGATGGAGGAGATCCGGATCGCCGGCAATGCGCTGGGATACCCCATTGAGCCCGGGTACACGGACAAGCTGTTGGAATTCACCGACAAGCTGGGCGCCTATATGGCCTCCAGTGTACTGGACTGGCGGGCCGGGCGCCGCATCGAGGTGGATGCGATCTTCCGCAAGCCCTTGGAGGCGGGAACCGCCGCGGGTGTGCCCATGCCGGAACTGAAGCGGCTGGTGGCGGCGCTTGAGGCCTGCTAGATTCCGTTGAGGAAGCGCAGGAAGATGAACACCAGGACGCCGGTGACCGAGACGTAGAGCCAGACGGGCCAGGTCCAGCGGGCCAGTTTCCGGTGGGCGCCCCAGCGCCGGGTGACGGCGAAAAAGAAGGTGGTCAGGACCATCGGGAGGACGGCCATGGAAAGGAGGATGTGGCTGGCCAGGATCAGGAAATAGACAGGTCGCAGCCATCCCGTGGTGATGAACCGGGTGTCACCATGAAAGGTGTGGTGGAGGATATACCCCGCCAGGAATAATGTGGAAGCAGCAAGGGCGGCGGCCATGCTGATGGCGTGGGCCCGCTTGTTGCCCCTGTGAATGTGGTAGATGCCGGTCAGGAGGGCGCCTGCGCTGACAGCGTTGAAGAAGGCGTTGGTCGCAGGAAGGAAGCCCCAATGGTCGTCACTGGTGCCCGTCTCGAATCCGTAGATCAGCCAGAACAGGAGACCGATGGCCGCGGCGCTGACGACTAAGATCGCGGTGATGGCGCTGCGGCTGCTCATGCTTCGGCAATCTCCAGGTCGAAGGGGATGAAGAGATGATGTCCATTCACTTCCAGCTGTGCCCAGATCCGGTAATGACAAGGGGTGTCGAACTTGAAGGTGAAGCGAAGGTCAGGACTGGTCGGATCCTGATCCTTGATCAGGGGATTCACCGGGTGCAGGTGGGCAAAGCCGGTGCCGGCTGCGTCAAATGCGACCACATGCGCATAGGAATCCATGACCGGGGCAAACAGGGTGGGGGATCCGTCCCCCGGCTTCACACCGAGCCGGAAAGTCAGCTCGGTTCCGGTTGTCAATTCACCGGAGAGAAGGATGAGCGAGAAATCAATGCCTCCGACCGTCGATTGCAGGCGGGTTTGCGCCAACAATGAGGCCGGTTCCCCCGGGACGATAAAGGCGCATTTCAACAGGGTCCGGCGACTGGTGGTCAGGGGGATGAAGTCCAGATAGACGGCATACTCGCCAGCCATTCGAGGGGTGACCTCCATAATGTAATGCCCGGCCGGGCCCTCCGGCTGGGGATGCACATGCTGGTAGTCCTGTAGTGACGGGTCAACGACCATGGCATGCAGTCGCTCTGTATGGGAGACGGCGATCTGCTCCCACTGGATCGGTTTTCCGGTGGTGGTGAAAAGGGTCAGGCTGCAGGTCAGGAGCTGGCCCGGTTCAGGATCCTCGAGGGGCGTCAGTTCGGCTATGATCGGGTAACGGATCCGGGTCATGTCGAAGAACTCCGTCTCCTCGTAACCGCAACCCTCGATCACCCCCTCGGCGTTCACATAGTCCCCGTAGTGTAGAAAGGCGCACTCTTCAACCGGCAGCCACCGCAGGGTGAAATACACGGCCAGGCAGGCCAGCGTGATTAGGAGGATTTGTGTTTTCTTAGACAAGGGAGGATAGGCAAAGGGATGTTGTTATGCGTGGGGAAAGTGAGCCAATTCAGGCCAAAATGCAAGGAGGTATTGATATAATCCAGCTGCCCCTAGTCTCTGGCTCCGCGATCCTTGTCCTTGTAGTACTGTTTCAGGAAGGACTTCGGGCTCCACATGCTGCCCGGAATGCGGTAGATGATCTTTCCTGTCGGGTCAATAAGGGCGGTCGACATGGTGTGCCGAATGATCTCCTCCTCGTCGGGTTCAGAGAGGACCCCCATCTGCACCTTCATGTCCTCGACGATCTGGACCGGTCCTCCCAGTAGATGGAAGCTCCGGGTGTCCAGTTCCTTGTCGGCGGCGTAGGCCGAAAAGATTCCCGGTGTGTCGTATTCGGGATCGAGGGTGATGGAGACCAGCTGAAGGTCGTCGATACCTTCGGCTGCCATCATCTCCTGCAGCTCCTTCATGCGGCCGGTGGCGGCCGGGCACATATTGGGATTGGCACAGCGGGTGAAGATGAAATTCATGACCGCGTAACTACCCTTGAGCGATTCGCTCAGGAAGAGACTGCCGTCGGTGTCATAGAGGGCAAACTTGGGCATGTATTCACCCACCCCCCGGAAGACCTTGGAGCCGCGGTGCAGGGTGTCCTTGCGCAGGGCGTCGCCCAGGCGGCTGATCGTTCCGCGCTTGACCGCGTCGTTGGGCCAGATCGTTTGCAGCCGGTGGTCTTCCCCGAAGGAAACCAGGTCCCCCCGGACCCGGTCGCCCGCATTTAGGATTTGCGCATCACCCCGGCCAATGAAGGCCCTTTGCTCGGGATCACCCTGCACGTCCAGCCGGAGCACCAGCTGCATCCCTTCACGGTCAATCGAGAGAATTGTTCCCTCGACCAGTCTGGCCTCTGCGGTGGTAAAAACAACCTGCGTCAGCAGGGCGATGATGATCAGGAATCGGGCTTTCATTAGGGATACTTTGATATTCTATTAGATGTAGTTATCTCAGGTGTTTTTTGGATAAATGGACCTGCTAGTTAGGGTGCTATGGGGATCTAAAGTTGTCAAATGCGGGTGAATTAAAACCCTGAAGGCATCTGTTTCCGGCTGCCAAGGCACACGTGGAGGGCGCTTTCAGTATCCGGAAAAACTCCTTATTCACCTGCAACGATCTGATGGACGAACCGAACCCGAACAGGCAGACCGACACCCTCAAGCGGTGGCTGGCCGGCTACTGCTTCCTGTGCCTGGCGGTCACCCTGACCCTGCTCTATGCGGGGGGATTCACCACCACCATCGGGGCCGGCATGGTGTTCCTGGACTGGCCGCTTTCCAACGGATCCCTGAATCCTCCCGGCTGGACCACCGACCAGGCGATGATGGCCGAGCATGGTCACCGTCTGCTCGGGGCCACGGTGGGGAGTCTTTGTATCATCCTGTGCATCTGGATGTGGCGGAGCGAGCAACGGCGCTGGCTGCGCCGGCTGAGCTACCTTGCCCTCGGGCTGGTGGTCTTCCAGGGACTGCTCGGTGGAGCCCGGGTCCTGATGGTCAACGTCGACCTGGCCAAGGTTCACGGGGTGATGGCGCAGATTTTCCTCTGTACCCTGACCGCGGTCGCTGTTGGCAGTTCTGCCTGGTGGCGACTAATCGTGTCCCCGGCAGGACAGGAACAATGCCGGGCATGGCTGACCCTGCGCAACATGGGCCTGGTGGTTTGCACCCTGACCGTGGTCCAGTTGGTCGTGGGTGCGGTTCTCCGCCACCGGGGCGCTGGCCTGTCGATCCCCTATTTCCCGCACAGCGCGCCTGACGGGGGACTGCTGCCGGTCTCATGGAACTGGGCCACCCAGCTGCATTTCGCCCACCGTGCGGTGGCACTGGTCCTCTTTGTCCTCCTGACCTCGTGGGTGGTCCGCCTGCTCAAGAGCGACCTGGTCATCCCGGTGGTCAAGAAACTGGCCATCGCGGCCTTCGTGGTGGTGAACATCCAGATCGCACTCGGTGCCGGAATCATCTGGTCGTCCCGGGCACCGATCCAGACAACACTGCATGTCCTTAACGGGGCCATCTTCCTGAGTATCGGATGGGCCATTACATTCAGCTTTTTCAAACCTGCTCTCGAAAGGAGAAACAACCATGGGTAACCTGACCCGGACCAAAGCCATCAAGGGGTATGCCCCGGCGTTGAGCGAAGCCTCGTTCAGCGACTGGTGGGAATTGACCAAGCCCAGGCTGAGCCTGATGTCGGTGGCCACCGCCGTCCTTGGCTATTTTGCCGCCGGACCGAAACTCGACCTGACGATCTTCTTCTGCCTCTGTGCCGGCACCACGCTGGCCGCCTTCGGTTGCGGGGTCCTCAACCAGTGGTGGGAACGGGATGCGGACTCCATGATGGAGCGTACCCAGGACCGCCCGATCGCCGCCGGCCGGATCCAGCCGTGGGAGGGATTCCTTTATGGAACAGCTCTGTCCATTGGCGGGGTCGCCGTTATGGCCTATGCGGTCAATCTCGCCTCGGCGGTCCTGACGGCGGCAACCATCCTCCTTTACATCCTCGCCTACACGCCGCTAAAGCGGGTCACCCCGTGGGCCACCGAGATCGGGGCCATCCCCGGCGCCTTGCCGCCGCTGATTGGCTGGGTGGCTGCCGGAGCCGGTTTCAGTGCCATGGGATGGGTGCTGTTCGCGATCCTGTTCGCCTGGCAGATCCCGCATTTCATGGCGATTTCCTGGATGTGCCGCAACGATTACGAGCGGGGCGGCTTCCGGATGCTTTCCATCGAGGACCGCAGCGGTCGCCGGGTGGCCATCAAGGCCCTGGCCTGGACCGTTCTGCTCGTCGGGCTCAGCCTTGTTCCCCTGCGCGAGGCGCAGATGGGATGGCTGCTGCTGGTGGTGTCGCTGGTTCTTGGATACGCCCACCTGGTCCCGGCCATCCGGTTCCTGAAGAACTCGGGTGAGGCCCTCAATGCCCGCAAGCTGTTCATCGCCACCCTGATTTATCTTCCCGTTTACCTCGGCGCCCTGGTCGCCGACAGGTTTTTCATTTAACACACGATTCCAATAAGCATGAAGTGGTTTTCCTATATCTGGATTGGTATCCTTTTAATCATTACAGCGGTTTCGATTCCCCAGTGCCTGCACAACGCGGCCGACGGATCCCTGTTCAACATGACAGGCCAGCAGTCGACGCTGGATCCACAGGGCCCAGTGGCAGCCAACCAGCTCCAGGTATTCTACATTACCCTGTGGGTGACGATTTTCCTCTTTGTCACGGTGGGCGGGGCCCTGGCCTTCGCGATCTGGAAATTCCGCCAGCGCAAGGGGGACGATCCGGATTACATCCCTCCCCAGTCGCACGGTCATCCGCTCGTCGAGCTGGGACTGGTGATGGGGTCGGCGGCACTCCTGGTGGTCATCGCCATACCGACATTCAGCGGCATTCTCTTCAAAAGCCAGATCCCGGACAGGGGGGATGGCGAAGTGATCGAGGTGAATGTGACCGGCTACCAGTGGTGGTGGGGGTTTGAGTATCCGGAACACGGTTTTCACACCGCCAACGAAATTGTTTTCCCGGCGGGCAAAGTGGTTAAGCTCAACCTGAAGGCGAGTGACGTCATCCACAGTTTCTGGCTCCCCAAGCTGGCTGGCAAGACCGACCTGATTCCCGGCCAGGCCAACGAGATGTGGCTCAAGGCGGATGAACCCGGATACTTCTGGGGACAGTGCGCCGAGTACTGTGGTGACTCGCATGCCTACATGCTCTTCCGGGCAGTGGCCCTCAGCGAGGAGGATTATGCCGCCTGGCTGGAGGCTCAACTGGCCCCGAGCGTTGCCGGGGGTGCCGACTACAGCCCGGTTGCCACAGACGGGGAAGACCCCGGTCTTATCCTCGAGGGAACACGGCTTTTCGTTGAGAACTGCGCCCGGTGTCACAGCGTTGACTCGAAAGTCCAGACCATGGGTCCCAATCTGGCCCATTTCGGGAGCCGGAGTAGCATCGCCGCCGGCTGGCTGGAGAATGAGCCCGAGAACCTTGAGCATTGGATCCTTCACCCTGACAAGGTCAAACCCGGCAACTTCATGTGGAACGGGTTCCCGGACCCGTCCAATCCCAACGGACCGCCCCAGATGGAAGGCCTGAAGAACGCAAACCTGACACGGGAGGATGCCAAGGCCCTTTCCGCATACCTCTATACCCTGAAGTAAAAGGAGATTTTTATGTCCACGGAACAGACAACTTTTGGAATTTGGAAACGGCCCTTCAAGCAAGACGGCCTGGTCGGTTTTCTGACCACCGTCGACCACAAGAAAATAGGGATTGGGTACGCCATCGGGGCGCTCTTCTTCCTTCTGGTGGGCGGGGTGGAGGCCCTGATTATCCGGCTCCAGCTGATGAGACCGGAAAACAACCTCGTTGATGCGGAGACCTACAACCAGCTCTTCACCATGCACGGGACGACGATGGTCTTCCTGGCGGTGATGCCCCTGAGCGCGGCCTTCTTCAACTTCATCATGCCCCTGCAGGTGGGGGCGCGGGACGTGGCCTTTCCGCGGCTGAACGCACTAGGCCTGTGGTGCTTCATCGCCGGCGGGATCATTGTCAACCTCAGCTGGCTCTACCAGGCGGCACCCGATATCGGATGGTTTGGATATGCGCCCCTGACCTCCCGGCAGTTCAATCCGGACATAGGCACGGATTTCTGGATCGTAGGGCTGCAAATCCTCGGCATTGCCTCACTGGCCGGCTCCTTCAATTTCATAACCACCATCCTGAACATGCGGGCCCCCGGGTTGACAATGATGCGCCTGCCGGTGTTCACATGGATGACCCTGATCACCTCATTCCTGATCATTCTGGCCTTTCCGCCGATCACCATCGCCCTGGTGGAACTGATGTTTGACCGCCACTTCGGGACCCATTTCTTCAATGTCGCGGGGGGCGGCAAGCCGATCCTCTGGCAGCATATCTTCTGGATCTTCGGTCACCCCGAGGTGTACATCCTGATCCTGCCGGCGATGGGGATCGTCTCCGAGGTCCTGCCGGTCTTCGCGCGCAAACCCCTGTTCGGGTATCCACTGGTGATATTCTCGGGCGCGGTCATTGGTTTCCTTGGATTTGCGGTTTGGAGCCACCACATGTTCACCACCGGTCTGGGCATCGTGGCCACTTCGGCCTTTGCCTTCCTGACCATGCTGATCTCAATCCCCACCGGGGTGAAAATCTTCAACTGGATCGGGACCCTGTGGGGTGGGCGGATCCGCTTCACCACCCCCATGCTCTATGCCCTCGGGTTCATCTGGATGTTTATGATGGGCGGTTTTACCGGGATCATGCACAGTTCCCCGCCGGTGGATGCCCAGCAACAGGATTCGTACTTTGTCATCGCGCATTTCCACTACGTTCTCATTGGCGGATCGATCTTCGCGCTGCTGTGCGGAATCTACTACTGGTTCCCAAAGGTCTCCGGGAAACTGATGGATGACAACGCCGGCAAAGTCTTTTTCTACACGGTCTTCATTGGCTTCAACCTGGCTTTCTTCCCGATGCACATCCTCGGGATGAGCGGCATGCCGAGGCGGACCCACACCTACAAGGCAGAGATGGGTTGGAACGAGCCCAACTTCTGGTCCACGGTTGGTGCCCTGATACTCGGTCTGGGGATTGCCGCGGTGGTCCTGCAGATCATCTACAGCTGTATCAAGGGCAAGCCAGCGGACGGCAATCCATGGGATGCCCGCACCCTGGAATGGGAAACCAGCAGCCCGCCGAAGCCGTACAACTTCGGGTTCACGCCGGTCATCAAGGCCCGGGACCAAGTCTGGGAGAACAACCACGGACCACAGCCGAAGAAAATGGGCAAGATCGCCCCCGGTCCCCACGGCATCCATATGCCTGACCAGTCGTGGTGGCCCCTCGTTGTTTCCATCGGTCTCTTTATCGCCGGAATGGGAGTGGTGTTTCATCATCAACCCTTCGGGATGCTGCTGCCCTTCATCTCCAGCGAGACCCTGATATCACTTTTCCACCTGACGGTACCCGGATTGGGCATCACCTTCCTGGGTATCTACATGTGGGCCATCGAGGGTCCCGGCGGATACCATCTCCATCCGGATCAGGAGGAACTTAAGGGCGCCATTGACCCGCGCGAGAGCGGGCACTGGGAGTAAGTTACAGTTAAGTCTTAAATTGGGATTTAGATATGGTTGATACAGCAACACACGCAGACCCCCTTGAGGAACTGAAGAACACCAACACTGGTGTGGAGAACAAGAAAATGGCCATGTGGGCCTTTCTTGCCTCCGACTGCATGTTTTTCGGGACACTGATTAGTACCCATCTGATTTACCGGAAAATTTACCCCACTGTGGTTGATCCGACCGGGATCTTCAGCATCGAGCTGACCGGGTTCAGCTCCTTCATCCTCCTGATGAGCTCCTTCCTGATGGCTTTGACCGTATCGTCGGCTCACAAGAAGAACATCAAGGGGGTTCGGCTGTTTCTGGCCGGGACCATCCTCTTCGGGCTGATCTTCCTGGGGGGGCAGGTTTACGAATTCAGCCACTTCGCGCACGAGAAGGGCCTGACCCTGAGCAGCAACGTATTTGGTTCGACCTTCTACGTCCTGACCGGGACCCATGGTGTACACGTTGCCTTGGGCGTGCTCTGGCTGGCCAGCTGGCTCGGATTCAGCTTTACCAAGAAGTTCAAATGGGTGCACACGCTGGACATTGAGATAGCCGGCCTCTACTGGCACTTCGTGGACATTGTCTGGATCGTCATTTTCACGGTCGTCTACCTCGTTGAATACCTTTAACAAAGGACCTGACCCATGGCACTAAGCAACAAGATTCCCGAACCGGGATTTCATTCCCACATTGTCCAGGAGCACAAGAAGTACTTCACCTTCTTCAATGTTGCCCTGGCGCTGATTCTCATCACTGCGGTTGAGATCGTCATCGTCTATCTTCCCATCTCTAAGTTCATTGTCCTTTCCGCGCTGTCGATCCTCTCACTGGCCAAGTTTCTGGCTGTCATCTGGTGGTTCATGCACCTGCGCTGGGACAAGGCCCTGTGCACGGTCCTGTTCATAATCGGGCTTCTGATTGCCACCGGAACCGTGACGGCACTCCTTTTCCTTTTCGAGGCGGACCCCAACGGATCGCCGCTGTAATTCCCGGGACATGGTCCAGTGGAACCATTGGCATACTGAACCAGCCCTGCTGGGCGGTATTCTCCTTGTCGTCTGGATTTATTCCATCCTGACCGGGCCACTCCGCAACCGCTTCCCCGGGCAGGACGGCTTTCCCGCAGTACCATTCCGGTATTTTGTCGCGGGGGTGTTTTTTTTCTACGTGGCGGTGGGTTCACCCATCGATGCCATGGGGGAGGGCTTCCTGTTCAGCGCCCACATGGTCCAGCACAACCTGCTCATGTATGTGGTCGCACCCCTGACGGTGCTGGCCCTGCCGGTATGGCTGGTTGACGGGCTACTTCGGCGGTCGGTGTTTCTGCAAAGGGTCTTCCGCTTGCTGGTTCATCCGCTGGTTGCGGGCTTCCTGTTTACCGCCACCTTTTGTGTCTGGCATTTTCCCCGGCTCTACGAGATGGCCTTGCACAACAAGGTGGTCCACATGGTCGAGCACCTGACCATGTACGGGAGTTCCGTCCTGGCCTTCTGGCCTGTCCTTGGGGTATCCCGACTCTCCCGAAGGCTCCCCTGGGGGCTGCAGATTCTCTATGTCTTCCTTCTGATGGTAGCGCAGATTCCGCTGTTCGGGATCCTGACTTTCTCGACCGAGGTCCTTTATCCGACCTATGAACTGGCCCCGCGGGTTTCCTTCCTTGACCCCATGTCCGACCAGGTCCTGGGCGGCCTCCTGATGAAGGTGGCCAACATGGTGGTCAGTCTGATCCTCATCGGACGAGCCTTCTGGATGTGGCACAAGGAGCAGTCCTAGCTCCTGTCCGCAAGCATCCGGCAGGCCAGTCCGTATCGTAGGTTGTGCAGGGAGTGGAGGATCCGGTCAGTGCCGGCCACATCCAGCAGTGTCTGGAAGGTAAGGATCGCCGCCGGAAAAATGTCGGCCCGTGATGCCGGAAGACGATCCGTCTCGATCCGTTGCGCATAATCTGAACGCATCAGGCGTTCCCCCAGCGCGTCCAGGAAAGGGCGCGAAAACACTGGTGAGGCCTGTCGCTTGTCGACGCCGGATTCGGAGGCCCGGATGGACCGCAATGTCGTGAGTCCGCCACTACAGCCCACTAGCGGCGCCCCCAGCGGGACTCCCGATTCGGAAAGTGTCCTGCGCACATGGGCGACCAGGGCCTCGCGTTCATGCGCTGGCACGGGCTGGCGTGAATTACTGAAAAATTCCTCCGCCAGGCGGACGGATCCGAGGGGCAGGCTGGCCCTGCTGGTGACGGATCCGTGCTCGAAGCGGATCAGCTCGAGGCTTCCCCCGCCGAGGTCGAAAGCGCTAAAGACATCCTTGCCGAGGTCGAGGGAGGGATCCGTCAGGATTCCCTGAGCAATGGCATCCGCTTCCTCCTCGCCGGACAGCGTTATTGGTTTGTTCCCGGTTGCCGTCTCCACCCGCTCGGAGAACTGCCCTCGGTTGGCGGCCCTGCGGACAGCCTCGGTGGCAACAATCATGGCATCGGCCAAGGGGCCTGTCTGCTGGCACTGCTTCCAGAGCCCGGAGACGGCCTGCACTCCCGCCTCGATGGCATTCTCGCTCAGGGCAGGGGGATTCCCGCTGATGCCCGCGCTGATCCGCACCTCGAGGGTTTCCTCATAGACCGGGACAACACTCCCCGACTGGTCCCCGGATCTTGCCACCAAAGCCTTGATGGAGTTGCTGCCGACATCGATGACAGCCACCAGCCTACTCACAGTTCGTATCCCTCCTTGGCCACCATGACCACAAATTCACCTTTGGAGGAGCCCTTGGCGAACTGCTCCCTGACCTGATTGAGGGTCCCGGTCAGGACCGTCTCATGCCGTTTGGTCAACTCACGGGCGATGCAGATCGCCCGTTCCCCGCCAAAGACCGAGAGGGCGTCCTCAAGAAACTTGTCAATCCGGTGGGTGGACTCGAAAAACACCAGCGTTTCGCTGTTGGCCTTGTTTTCCTCAAAGAACCTCAGCCGGGCCGCCCGCTTGGGTGGCAGGAACCCCACGAAACGGAAGGAGTCGGTCGGCAGCCCGGAGATCGAGAGCGCGGTGATGACCGCGCTGGGTCCCGGGATCGAATAGACCGGCAGGCCAGCCTTGCGGCAGGCCCGGACCAGTCGGAAGCCCGGATCACTGATGCCGGGGGAACCGGCGTCGCTGATCAAGGCGCAACTCTGTCCATTACCGATCATCCGGATGACATCCTGGCAGACCGTGGCCTCGTTGTGCTCGTGGCAGGGCTGCAGGTTCCGCTCAATGCATAGGTGAAGCAGCAGCTTGCGGGAATGACGCGTATCTTCAGCGTACAAGTGGTCCGCTGATTCAAGCGTCTCGATAGCTCGCCGGGTCAGGTCGCCTAAGTTGCCGATAGGCGTGGCGACCAGATATAAGGCCGAATCGAGTTTGGATTTCCCGGTCATTTCGACCCTCCTGGGCCTCAGAAGCCGCTCCGGCCCGGCATGCCTGGGACTTGACCTTCCCAATCGGCAGGGGTCGCCCAAGGGATTTGCTGGTCGTTGGGGTCTTCCTCAATCAGGCTGGAACAGCCGCTGATGGCTAACAGCACGATTAAAATTGAGAGCGTTAAAAATGTCTTCTTAGTGATCCGGTTCATGACTCTTTCCCGGTAAGATGAAGACTTTTTCGCCTTTGACAAGTGCCGATGCTGGCCTGTTCCAACGGGCCACGTGACCGATCAGGTGATCCCCGTCAGTCCGGCTGATCCAGCCATCCAGAAGGATGCCCCGGTTGTCACAGACATGTACCGGGTGGGGCAGGGGCGTTTCCTTATTGAGGGAGCCCCTGAGCAAGAAGACGGTCTGGTCGGTGGAAATTCCTGATACCAGGTAGGGCACGGGGGCCTCGGGGGCCATGGCCATGGATTCGTCCAGCATGGCTTCGAGTTCCCCGATGCGGGCATTTGCCTGGGCCAGCTGTCCCACCAGTTGGCGGGGTTGCTCCTCCAGTTGGAGGGCCCGGTAGCGGGCTTCCTCGAGTTCGGCCAAAAGGGCTGTTTCCGCTGATTCGGCCTTCCGGAGCTCATCGGCCCGTTGGTCGACCTCGGCTCTCAAGTGGTCCCGCTGAGCCTCCAGGTTGGCTATGCGGTCCCGGCGGTCATTCAAGGCCAACTGCTGTTGCTCCAATTCCGCCCTCAGCGACTCAACCTCCGCCTGTTCACTGTCCAAAGCGGTCGTCGCGGAATCCAGTTCCACGGAAAGATCCTCCAATCGTTGCCGATCCGCTGCCTGTCGGTAGACGTGAACCCGTTCACGCCAAGCCAGCATACCCAACGCTAGGAGGAATAATCCTCCCAGAAGAAAGGTTAATCGATGATTGGATGCGGTAACCGGTGCTCTCATGCACGGGAGGCTTAAGCCATCCCGTACTCGGAGTCAAACGGTTTTTTACTTAGCTTTTTTTGGATGCCCTTGGACGGATTGGCGAGGGCATGCTCGAGAAGCTTGTAGATGGTCACTGCCTGGTCGGGTGCGTTGAGGGCCTCGGCGATGGCCGGGACGGTGTAGAACGAACCGGCATTGCTGCCCAGGAAGGCCTTGAGGTCCTTCTGCAGCTGGAGGAATCCGGCGGCGGCCTTCTTACCGGCCTCGACGCCCGGCTGGTGGTAGGCGTTGATGTTGACCAGGGAGGCGTAGAATCCGACGGCCCGCTCGTACAGCGCAATGAGCATCCCCACGGTGCGTGGATTGACCTCGTCGATGGAAATGGTCAGGGAGGAACGATCCATTTCGGCCAGGGCGGCTCGTGTTCCCAGCAGGAAGGCATGGAGGTAGTCCCCGGAAGTGATCTCATCCTCGACATCGATGGAGGCGCCCTCCCGATCCTTCTTCACCTCGATAAAGGTGGCGAAGAAATTGTTGACCCCTTCGCGGAGCTGCTGGACGTAGGCGTGCTGGTCGGTGGATCCCTTGTTTCCATAGACGGCAATGCCCTGATAGACGGTGTTGCCATCAAGATCCTTTTCCTTGCCCAGGGATTCCATGATCAGCTGCTGGAGGTACTTGGAGAAGAGCATCAGGCGGTCCTTGTAGGGGAGGATCACCATGTCCTTTTCGCCCTTGCCGTTGGTGGCATGGTACCAGAGGAGAGCCAGCAGGGCGGCGGGGTTTTCCCGGGTGACCGGATGGATGGTCAGGGCGTCCATCTTAGCGGCGCCACTGAGGAGGCCGCGGATATCGAGTCCCTGCAGGGCGGCCGGGAAGAGGCCAACACCGGCCAGCTCGGAAGTGCGCCCGCCGACCCAGTCCCACATGGGGAACCGGGCGAGCCATCCTTCAGCGGTGGCAACCTGGTCGAGTTTGCTTCCCTCGCCGGTTATGGCCACGGCCTGAGTTCCAAATTCAATTCCCTCGCTCAGGTAGGCCTGCACGGCCTCGAGCATCCCGTTGCGGGTTTCCGGGGTGCCCCCGGACTTGGAAATCACCACCGAGAGGGTCTTGTCCAGCTGGCCCCGCAGGTTGGCCAGGACGAGGTCCATTCCATCCGGATCGGTGTTGTCGAAGAAATGCAGCTGCAGACGGTCCTCGCCCGGTTGGCCGAGGGCCTGGGCGACAAACTGGGGACCCAATGCGGACCCGCCGATACCGATCACCAGCAGGTGCTTGAAGGCGCCCCCGGCACCCTGTATTTCCCCTTTGTGGACCTTGGCCGCGAAGGCCTCGATTGCCTCAATGTTCTCATTGATGGCGGCGCCTAGTTCCGGCTGGGGAGCCTTTTCGGGCGAGCGCAGCCAGTAGTGGCCAACCATCCGGTTTTCATCCGGGTTGGCGATGGCACCGGCCTCGAGTTCCTGCATCGACTTGAGGGCGGCCTGCATGGCAGGTTCCATTTTCCCGAAGAAAGCCGTATCGGCTCCCATCAGGCTGTAATCGAGCGTGAAGTCCAGCCCGGTGTCGATGTAGACGTTGTCAGTGAAGGTATTCCAGCTCATGGTCGTTTACTTAAGGTATTTGTCGGTGACGGCCCCCTCGGATGCGGAGGCCACGGTGGCGGCGTACTTGGCCAGGACGCCTCTCTTTTCCGGGCATCCGGCCGGCTTGTGGGCCTGCAGGCGTTTTTCCAGCTCGCCCTCTGGCAGGGTGACGTTGATCTCGTTGATGTTGGCGTCGATGGTGATTTCGTCGCCATCCTGAATGACCCCGATGGGTCCGCCCACTGCCGCTTCCGGCGTGACGTGGCCGATGACAAATCCGTGGCTGCCGCCGGAGAACCGGCCGTCGGTGATCAAGGCGACTTCCTTGCCGAGACCGCGGCCCATGATGGCGCCTGTGGGCCCGAGCATCTCCCGCATCCCGGGCCCACCGACGGGTCCCTCGTTACGGATGACGACAACGTGGCCGGCTTGTACGGTCTTGTCGAGGATGCCCTTCTGGGCGGCTTCCTCTGACTCAAAAACAATGGCTTTACCGGTGAAGGTCAGGCCCTCCTTGCCGGAGATTTTGGCCACCGCGCCTTCGGGGGCAATGTTGCCTCGGAGGATACGCAGGTGGCTGTCCGGCTTGATCGGTTTTTCAAAGGGCAGGACGATGTCCTGGTCTTCCGGGTAGTCGGCCACGCCGGCCAGGTTTTCGGCCATGGTCTTGCCGGTCACGGTCATGCAGTCCCCATGGAGCAGGCCCTTGTCGAGCAGCAGCTTGAGCAGGGGAGTGACGCCGCCGATCCGGCTGAAGTGACTCATGTTGTACTTGCCGGAGGGCTTCAGGTCGCACAGGACCGGGACCCGTTTGCCGATTTCCGAGAAATCATCAATGGACAGCTCTACCCCCGCGGCGTGGGCGATGGCCAGCAGGTGCAGGACCGCATTGGTGGATCCGCCCAGGGCGATGACCACCGTGATGGCATTCTCAAAGGCCTTCCGGGTCATGATGTCGAGGGGCCGAATACCTTTATCAAGAAGATTGAGGGCGGCCTTGCCGGCGTTTTCACAGTCGAGGCGCTTGTCCTTCGAGATGGCCAACTGGGCGCTGGAGTTCGGTAGGCTCATGCCCATCGCCTCGATGGCGCTGGCCATGGTGTTGGCGGTGTACATGCCCCCGCAGGAACCCGGTCCGGGGATGGCGCATTTTTCCACCTCAGTCAGTTCCTCGTCGTCAATCAGGCCCTGGGCCCGCTTGCCCACAGCCTCGAAGATCGAGACGATGTCGACCGGCTTCCCCTTGTGGATACCGGGGACAATGGTTCCTCCATAGACAAAGACCGCCGGCCGGTTCAGGCGGGCAATGGCGATCATGCAGCCGGGCATGTTCTTGTCGCATCCTCCGATGGCCACCAAGCCGTCGAATCCCTCGGCCCCGGCCACCGTCTCCACGCTGTCGGCGATCACTTCGCGCGAAACCAGGCTGTAGCGCATTCCCTTGGTCCCCATGCTGATCCCGTCGGAAACGGTGATGGTGCCAAAGCGAACCGGCTTGCCGCCGGCCTCCGCGGCACCCTTGGCCGCATGGTCCGTCAGCTCGTCGATGTGGATGTTGCAGGGGGTCAGGTCGCTCCAGGTTGAGGCAATGCCGATCTGGGGCTTCTTGAAGTCCTCGTCCTCGAATCCAACAGCCCGGAGCATGCCCCGGCTGGGGGCGCGGTCGTAGCCGTCGACGACGGGTGCGGAGTGGATGCGTTTGTCTTGATCGCTCATGGTCTATGATGGTGTGAAAGGGCCAGAGAAAGCGGACCCGGTCAAATGGCAATGATTTTGTGGAGCCAGCCCCCTCATTGCAGTATTTCCTGCGGGGGCTGGACGAATCCCGGAAATGTGAATAATGTATGCTCATAGAACTGATCACGAAAGCTTATGAAAAACAAGATAGACCTCGGCCTTCAGGCCTTCCTTGGCTTTGCATTGCTTGTGTTTGGCCTGAACAAGTTCATCGAGTTCATGGCCCCGCCGGCCCTCCCTCAGCCAGCCATTGACCTGTTTGGTGCCCTGGCGGCATCCGGTTACATATTGAAGATGGTCGCCTTGACGGAGATCATCACCGGGGTATTGCTCCTGAGCCGCCTCTACAGTGCCTTGGCCCTGATCCTGCTGGCACCGCTGAGTGTGAACATTGTCCTGTTCCACCTAATCTTGGCTCCATCGCTCTCGGCAGGTGCGCCGGCCTATCTCCTGGCGGGCATCAATCTTTACCTTCTCTTTCAGTACCTGCCCAAGTACAAGGCCATATTGTCCGCCAAATAGGCGGTCAACCAGCCTTCCACAAAGCCCCGATTCCGTCGTTCGGCATCGGGGCTCCTATTGGGCGTAAACGAGGTCGAAACCATAAGCTGAAAATCCGGCTCCGAAACTTGTCACCCAAAGTGCTGCTGCTTGGCTTTTTTGACCCAAGCGCAGGTATTGATCCAGGATAAACAGGATGGACGGGCTGCTCATGTTCCCGTGTTCAGCCAGAACGGATCGGCTTTCCTTGAAACTGGCTGAAGGAAAGACTTTCTCCAGGGCATCCAGCACGTCACGACCGCCAGGGTGGGGCAGGATCTTTAAATTGTCCGGAACGGCACCTTCCGCGAAGGATAGCTCGAAGAGTTTCCTGACTGCATCAGCTGCTGCTTGGGGAACGCTCTTGCTCAGTCGGTTGCGGAGAGCCCCCCCGGCGTTTTCGAACCGGAGGAGTTGGCGTGCCTCGGGTAAATGCAGGCTTCGGAATCCTCCCGCCTTCCATCCCGGTCCATCTGTTGAAGTACCGGTCCAGATCGACGCGGCGGCCCCATCCCCGAAAAGGCATGCGCTGATGATGACCCCAGGGTCATCGTCCAGGTAGAACGCCGCTGAGCAAATCTCCACGGCCACGACGGCGATCCGGAGAGAGGGGTTGGCCTTCAACCGGTGGCAGGCTGTACGAAGGGATGGAATGGCTGCTCCACAACCCATGCCGACAAGGTCCGTCAATTCAGCGTTCTCTGGGAGGCCTGCTTGTTGGGCAATGAAACTGCTCAATCCCGGGCAAAGGTATCCGGTGCAGGTGCAGACAATCAGTCCGTCCAGGCTTGCCGGATCGAGTTTTGCCCTATCCAGGGCCTTGGTCAGGGCCCTTGTCCCGAGTCGGGGCGCCTCCTGCTCAAACACCTTGTTTAATTGTTCAGGACCAGCGTCAAAAATAGTCTTCACATCGGGGTAGCAGAAACCCCTCCGGTGGATGCCGTTATCGCGCATCAAAACCTTTTCCATCAGGGTGGCCGATCGATTACTCAGTCTGTCCCGGGCATTGGAAGCTTCGAATATGCGATAGCAATCCTCCTGTGAGTACCGGATACGGGGGGAAGCTGTCGCGAGGGAAACGAGATGCATGGGAAGTCTTTAGGAATGGGTCAGTTTATAAAGCGTATCAAAAGGCAAAAGGCGGCATTTGGCGGCGGCGACCGTGACGGCCTGCAAGGTAGGATTGAGAATCAATGGGTGCAGGAGTCGACTGCGAAAGTATCTTCCTTTATGCCGTCGATGCAATCCCTGCCCGGAGAGAGTTTGAAAATCATGCCAACTGATCACCCCCTGCGCATAGTTGACCAAATGGGGGAGGGCTGTTTCCGCCGCCTCCAGGGCAAGGGTCATTCCATGGCCGGTGAAGGGTGGGATCAACTGCCTGTGGTCGCCGAATCCGGTGCCGGCGGACGGGTGGTATGCCAGGCCACTGACACTGCAGAAGCTACCCTCCCTGTGGGTCGCAGTTTTAAGCCGTGGGAGAAGGTACCCCAAACCGTGGTCGGCGAGGGTCGCGAGAAAGCGCTTAAGGGGAGAGCCAAAACTACCTTCTGCCATGGAGGTAAAGAGCCCGCAGGTGTTGGTGAACCCTCCCTCAACCTTGGAAATTCCCAGGTAAGCGCCCCTGCCCAAGTGCAACTCCAGGTCGGCTTCCGTCTCAAGGTTACCCCAGTGGCTTTTCAGTCCATACATTCCACGGTGGTTGGTCCGCCTCCCAGTTCCAATGACATGACCGGATTCGGGAGTCAGGGTGGCGCGGGTATATGTTTGCAGCCGTCCACCCGATTCGATGACCTTGGTGGCCAGTCTGGCATCCAGCGTGAAGCGACTGATTCCCCTTGCTGGATGGGGGAGTTCGTACCGCCGGACGCATTTGCCCTGCCTGTACCAGGCGGTCGAATTGTGGGGCAGGGCATCATCGAGGCAGTGTCCGATTCCCAGCATCTTCAATGTTTGATCGCTCAATCCTGAGATAAATTCTCCGCAGACCCTGTGTCTCGGGTAGGAGTTCGCTTCCAGAAGTAGGACCGGCACCCCAAATTGACGCAGGCCGTTGGCCAGGCCGAGCCCGAAAAGCCCGCCGCCAATAATCGTGATAGGATTTTTCATATGCGTTGGCACAGGTAGCGTTGGGCACCCGTCAATGTCTCTGATTGGCAAATGTTCCATTCATCGGGATCCAATCCCAATGCCACGACCAGATCATCACCGGCAAAGCCTGCGCGGATGCTGGTGCGTGCATCCTGCAGGGTAATTGGATGCGCGCCAAGAACCCGCAACAAACGGCTCATCAATAAATGAAAGCGTCGCCTGGAAGGCTCCACGATGATGAGTGTGCGCAGTCTTGATTCGTTGATGGACCGGCCAATCCTTCGCAGTTGCTGGTCGACAAACTGATGCAGGATCAGGTTGGCGATAAGAACCGTTGTTCCCTTGGCGAATTCAGTTTCAAGCAGGTCTTCCTGTTTCCAGTCCCAGTTCCTGGGCCAATCGGTTGGACGTGACCATAAATCCACCCCGGTGTAGGAATGGGACTGGGTTAACCAACCTCCGGCCAGCAACCAACTTCCGAGGGAGCCGTCCCCAGCTCCCAATTCGATGACCTGATCCTCGCTCCGGATGGTTCTGGCCTGTCGGGCTATCCAACGGAAATTGCCCATAATCCGGTTGATCAGTCGCAAGTCCCTGCGATTGGCAATGGCGGCCGGATCATCCGGTTGGAGCGAGTCCAGGATCTCCGGATGGACAGTTCGGCGCATGGGTATCACTGCGGGGCAAAGGCCCAGGCCCCCTCCCCAGTGACCTGGGATTCAGTGATGAACAGGTATTTTTCCAGCCTGAACACGTAGATCCACGGCTTGTGGGCGACGTCGACAAATCCGAGAAAGTCTCCCGTGTCGACGGTCTGGCCGTCCTCCAGAATTGCGTATCCGGCCCAATCTGCCGGGGCAAGGGTGTAGGTTATGGTCAGTTTGGGCCGGTTGGCGG
The DNA here is from genome assembly GCA_049451775.1 of Opitutales bacterium. Classification (GTDB taxonomy): domain Bacteria; phylum Verrucomicrobiota; class Verrucomicrobiia; order Opitutales; family Oceanipulchritudinaceae; genus Oceanipulchritudo. Next base: position 421,897 of record JBMTVW010000001.1, read on the forward strand.
CTACCGTGTGTTCCCTGCTGTCGAATCGGCGGGCCGACTTGTCGATATCGGGCCCGATGAGAATCCATCCAGAATTGTTGTCCGGTTCGTCGAGCCACGCCTGTACATCCATGGCCAGCCCAGCGCCGCTCCATGTATGGCCGCCGAGGCCGCTCACCGATGCCGTGGAAGACGCGGCAACGGAAAACGCCCCGCCGGGGGTCCAGGTGATTGAGGAGTAAAAGGCATGGTTCCAGGTGGCGTCTCCGGTCGTGGCTGTGGCACCGACTCCGTCCCGTGTGTCACCAGCGTCTGACGAACCTTCTCCCCAGCCAGTGGTCAGTTTGTGGATGGAAAAAGGGTTCTCCGTGGCCCCGAATGGTTGCTTGCTGACATTGAGCCTGAGGGTTGCTGATTTTATGGTGGATCCTGCCGGAATACTCGCTGCCGGATCAAACTTCAACAGGGCGCGGCGGTATGCGAAACCTGCCGATCCGGCTGTTTTGCCTGCAAACAAGTGTATTCCCGCCCCGTTGCTGAGGTCGCCCTCCTCGAAAATCGAGTTGTCCTGAACGGGTTCAAGGACCACGGATTCGGCATGGAGAAGGGGGGCGGAATTGAGCACGGCCAGCACCGCCAATGTCTTTAGAGGGGATAGGTTGGTTTTCATTTTCTTCAGTGTTTGGGATCGATCAGAGATCGTAGTGGAAGATCAGCCGGAAGTTTTCCAGGGAGTCGTTCTCAACGTCATAGTCGTTTGGGCGACGGACATCCAGGGGAGCGTAGACCACGGACATGCGCATGCTCAGCCTTTCTCCCAAGCGGAAATCCACCCCGCCTGAAAAAACCCACAGATAGCCATCGGTGAGCAGGTTTTGCTGGTGCCTCTTGTTGTTGGCCTGCGGGACATCGACATCAAAGCTGAAGTCCCCATAGGTGTAACTGGCATTCAAAAAAAGCCATGTGTTCTGTTTCGGACTGGGACGCCAAAAGAGGGTGCTATCCACGGTCGCATTCCAGCTTTGGTAGACGTCCTCGGATGGTGCGATTGCCTCGAAGGGATTCACCTGTGGATCCGGGTTTCCGACAATCTCCCTGTGGGCGGTAAAGTCACCTTCAGCCCTGGACCACTGCCCGATTGTGCGGATGGTCCATGACATGCGTTCACCACGGACTAAGTCATAATTCAGGGAAAACCCTGCCAAGTGGGTTTTCAGCCCGGTGAAGACCTCCACCGGGGGGAGGTAGCTCATGGTGGCCGACAACCGCCGGGTGATTCCATAATGCAAAAGCGGCCGCGCCAGCAGTGGGGACTTGTTCAGGTCCTCTTCCTTGGTACCGTCGAACCCAACGGTTCGTTCCTCCTTGCTGAGGTGGGGAATGTTGCTGATTTCCAATCCGATTACCCATTGACCTTTTTCCAATCCGGGAGGGGGACCGTTTCCCTGCATCATCCCGACAGAGGAAAAGTACTTCATTGCCCATCCTTCAGGGGAGTCGAAATCGACAACCTGCTGACGGGCCTGCGCACTGACTGCGGAGGCGGTTGACAGCAGCAGGCTTATGGTGGCTAGGGAAGGCAGGCACTTCATGGTGTCTCCTTCGGGTTTTGCGAGACAAAGTGGAAACTGATCCTGACCGTTTTGCCGGTGCGAATGAGGCCACCCAGTGCGCTGACCGGTTTGATGCCAAAATCTTTCAAGGCCACCTCAACTTCCCCTTTGGCCAGGAGTTGATCTTTTGAGAGCCATTCAATGCTGACCGGGAAGGCGACTGCTGATGTGCTTCCGGCCAGGCTGAGTTTGCCTTCGAGTTGCCAATGTCCTTCGGAAACGACGGTGATGGAATTGGATATGAAGCGGATACAAGGGTGGGCCTCGCTCGAAAGCACCTGTTTTGAAAGCATATCTTTCCTCACTTTGCCCCGGGTGTCGGCATCGAGTTGGGCATCGGTTACTTCCAGGCGCTCCGTCGCAACGGAAAGATCGATGCGCATGGGACTCTGGTTGGGGGAATCTATCAGGAGGATGCCCTTGAAGTCTCCTGCCTCGATTGTGTGCTCATGTCCGGCAAAGCTCATCAACCCCGCTTTGGGGACTTCCACCCGGAGGCTTGATTCAGGAGGAGCAAAGAGCAGCTCACCGCCGGTTGCAAGGCTGGCGGGTGTCAGGCAAATCAGGGCGATCCATGGCCGGCTTATCATTATGTCTTAAGAAGTCGATAAGCATAATATATGCCCTGGGCCAGACTATTCCTCCCGGAGTGTCCTAAAAAGGATCCTGTTGGCGAGGGGACCGACGCCGCTCACTCTTTAAAGTGGCAGGCCCGCAGGGACTCGAACCCCGACTGAAGGAACCAGAATCCTCTGTGCTACCATTACACCACGGGCCTTTCCGAATGGTCGGGGCGACAGGATTTGAACCTGCGACCTCTTCGTCCCGAACGAAGCGCGCTACCAGGCTGCGCTACGCCCCGCCATTCAAAAGAAGAGGGTTATGGGTAAGCTTGCCTTGGCTTCCGTCAAACAAAAAGAGTGCAAATCGATTTTTTCGGAAAACCCGATTGACGAATTGAAAATCGTTCTTCTATATCCCGGTTTTTCCATGGCCAGATAGCTCAGTTGGTAGAGCAGAGGACTGAAAATCCTTGTGTCCCCAGTTCAATTCTGGGTCTGGCCACCACTTTCCAAAAAGGGCGCCTTCGGGGCGCCTTTTTTGTTGGTCAGAAGATCATCCGGAGTGTGGCCGGACCGGGGAGTCCCGATGCGTAACAATTAAAATTTCGGTACAACAAAGATTAAGCTTAACTTATCCTGAAGAGCTCATTATAGGAGTAATTTTAATAGCGATGAATAGGGAAACTGAATCCACTGAGGAGGGCATGATGGAGTGGCACCGTTCGGTACTGGTGATCAATTGCGGGAGTTCATCGGTCAAGTTCGCCTTGATTGATACCGTCACGGAGGCGGCTCTCCTGAGCGGGCTGGTCGAGCGGTTGAACAGCGCGGAGGCGAAACTGACCTGGAAACACAGGGGCGGGAAATTCGCCCAGGGCCTGCCGGGAGCTGACCTGGTGGCGGCCCTGAAGGAGGTCATCGCCATCCTGCCTGAGGACATTGAGGTCGTGGCGGTGGGTCACCGGGTGGTGCATGGGGCGGAGGAGTTTGCCAGCAGCCACCTAATCGACGGCCAGATACTCGAAGTGCTGGAGAAGTGTTCCCCATTGGCTCCCTTGCACAACCCGGCCAACATTGAGGGCATCCGGGCTGCGCAGGAAGTGTTCCCGGACAAGCCACAGGTGGCGGTTTTTGACACGGCTTTTCATCAGAGCATTCCCCGCCACGCCTTCTTGTACGCGGTTCCCTACGAATGGTACACGGACTTGCGGGTCCGCAGGTACGGCTTTCACGGCACCAGCCACCGCTATGTCTCCGGGGAGACCGCCCGCATCCTGGGCAAGAATCCTGCCGACCTGAGCGTGGTGGTGGCTCACTTGGGGAACGGTTGCAGTGCCTGCGCCGTCGAGGGAGGCAGGAGCGCAGACACGACAATGGGCCTGTCGCCGCTGGAAGGCCTGGTCATGGGCACCCGGAGCGGGGACGTGGATCCGGCCCTGCATGAGTACTTGCACAACAACTTGGGCTGGTCTCTGGAGCGGGTCATGAAGGCCCTCAACAAGGAGAGTGGACTCCTCGGCCTTTCGGGGAAAAGCAACGACATGCGCACCCTGGTGGAGGCTTGGGAATCCGGGGATGAACGGGCGACCATTGCCATCGAGGTCTTTTCCTACCGTCTGGCCAAGGCGATCCTCGGTCTGACGGCGGCCCTGAGCAAGCTCGACGCCATCGTCTTCACCGGTGGCATTGGGGAAAACTCCCACAAGGTCAGGGCCAAGGTGATGGAACACCTCAAGGTGCTGCGGGTCGAAGTCGACGAAGCCTTGAATGCCGTCAATGGCGAGCCCGGAACTGGACGTATCAGCCGCGACGGCGGCCTCCCTTGTCTGGTTGTCCAGACCAATGAGGAGTTGATGATTGCCCGGGAAACTTTAAATATAACCAACAAATGAAACACGTCTTTTTCCTAGCGGCTTCTTGTGTGGACAGCGGGCTGACTTCGGTCTCCCTTGGTGTGTTTCGCGCCCTTGACCGGCGGGGTATCCGCGTCGGATTCTGCAAGCCGATCAGCCAGGTGAATTTTCCCGAGGGGGAAGAGGATCCCTCGGTGACCTTGATCTCCAGCACCACCGGCTTTCAGCCCGTGACCCCGATGTCCCTTGTGGAGGCCGAGCGCTACATTCGCAACGACCGGATGGACGACCTGATGGAGCGGGTGGTGGAGAAGGTGAATGCCCGTGGCGACGAGGTGGATGTAATGATTGTCGAGGGCTTGCTCCCGACCGAAAGCCAGTCGTTTCCGAACCGCATCAACCGTTCCGTGGTAACTGCCTTGAGCGCCGATGTCATCATCGTCAATGCGATGAAGGGTTCATCGATAGAGGAGCTGACTGAGAGCCTTGAGATTACCGCCTCCCTGTATGGAGGATGGAGGCAATCGAATGTCATCGGGTGTATCCTCAACAAGGTGCAGCAGATCGGCAAGGTCCATCCGTCAACCCTTGTTCAGGTACGGGGGACAGGCGATGGCAAGGGTGTTCCGGAGAAGCAGTTGACGCCGGAAGAGCTGGCGGAAGTGACCAGCCGGATCCGCAGCGAATGCCGGCTTTTTTCCGGCCTGGGCTTCAAGCTGATCGGTAGCGTCCCATGGAATCCTGACCTGCCGTCCTACCGTGTCAGTGATGTGGCCAAGCACCTGGATGCAAATATCATCAACGAGGGGGAAATGGCCACCCGCCGGGTCAGGTCCGTAGCCGTCTCGGCGAGGAACCTGTCGAATGCCCTGCATATTTTCCGTGCCGGCAAGCTGGTAGTGGCCCCGACCGACCGGATTGACGTGCTCATCACCGCCGCTCTGGCCACTACCGACAAGATACCAATCGCCGGAGTGGTCATCACTGGTGGTCATCACCTTGACGAGGAAGTTATGAAGCTGTGCCGCCCCGCCTTCCGGCAGGGTTTGCCGGTCCTGAGCGTGGAAACTGATAGTTTCGTCACCGCGACCAAACTTTCCCAGATGTGGAACCATATCCCGGGGGATGACATTGAGCGCTTCAACACTACCTTGGATTACATTGCCCGGCATATAGAGACCGACATCCTGCAGTCCCGGGTCGAAAGCGACCTTGAGATCCGGATGTCCCCGGCGGCCTTCCGGCACCAGTTGGCCAACCGCGCCCGCCGGGCCCGGAAGCGGATTATTCTTCCGGAGGGTGACGAGCCTCGGACCGTGGTTGCCGCGGCCTCCTGTCAGCAGCGCGGTCTTGCCCAGTGTGTGCTTCTCGGGAAGCCACAAGAGGTCCGCCGGGTGGCCGAGCTCCAGAACGCCGACTTGACCGGGGTGGAAATTATTGATCCGGAAGAGGTTCGGGAAAAGTACGTGCCGATCCTGATGGAGATGCGCAAGCACAAGAACCTCACCGAGAAACTGGCCCGTGAAGCATTGGAGGATATTATCACCCTCGGCACCATCATGCTGGCCCTGGATGAGGTGGATGGACTGGTTGCGGGAGCGGTCAACTCCTCCGCCAATACCATTCGTCCGGCCTTGCAATTGATCAAGACCCGCCCGGGTGCCAAGGTAGTCTCTTCCGTTTTCTTCATGTGCTTGCCCGACCAGGTTCTGGTTTACGGGGATTGCGCCGTCAACCCGGACCCCAATGCCGAGGAACTGGCTGACATCGCCATCCAGAGCGCCGAGTCGGCCAAGGCATTCGGGATTCCCCCGAGAGTGGCCCTGATCAGTTACAGCACGGGCCAATCCGGCCATGGGGCGGATGTGGAAAAGGTGAGGGAAGCAACTCGCTTGGCCAAGGAGGCCGGACCTGCTGATCGACGGTCCCCTGCAGTATGACGCCGCCGCGGTTCTGGAGGTGGCCCGCCAAAAGGCTCCCGATAGCAAAGTCGCCGGTCAGGCCACGGTCTACGTCTTTCCCGACCTGAATACGGGCAACACCACTTACAAGGCTGTTCAGCGCTCAGCCAACCTGATCAGCATTGGTCCCATGCTCCAGGGCCTTAGGAAACCGGTGAACGACCTGTCCCGGGGTGCCTTGGTCGACGATATCGTCTACACCATCGCCATCACCGCCATTCAGGCTGATATGTAGTGTATTTTCTGAAGCGGAGCCAATGTCCCGAATGGGGTAATTTTTAGCTGCCTGCAGTTGATTTGCCTCCAAACAGAACAATTTTATTGAACAAGCACCTGATAACGTAGACGATAAGTTTCATGAAGTTACTCCCTATCGCCCTAACCGCTGTGGCTTCATTATTTGCTGGGGGCCTCTCTGCCCAGCAGCTCTCGGTTTCCATTGATGGATTTGGAGATCCATCCTCCTTCGATATTACCAACGAGAACCTCAATCTCCGGGTAACTAAGCTGATCTCAGCCCCAGGTGAAACCAACACCAGCACCCACATCCTGATCGAGGGTCTGGCCCCGCTGGGAGTCACCGACACCTCCGTGTACTCCAGCACTTACTCCGCGGTGGATATCAACAACAACGGGGCGATACAGGACCAAGGGGTTCTCTACCTGAAAATGCCTCCTGGAGGAGCAGACCTGCCCCCGGGGACGTTTGCCTCGGCCATTGTTGGGGTCGTCCAGCGACCCGGTGACTGGGACGCTTACGATCAGGTTTTCAATCCCACCACCCTCGGGGGATCGGACGGAACCGGGCAGTACGACGGCAGCACCCTTAGTTTCAGCCTTTCCAACGGCGGCAGCCAGTTCCTTGGCAATGCCACCTACACGGTTGTCGATCCCGACACCTTGGCCATTGAACCTTTCACCCTGACCCAGGACGGGGCTACATCCCACGATATTTCCGCAACGACGCTCCTGAGGGATGGTAACCATTTCTACGGCACCCTGGTCTGCCCGGACTGTGCCTACGATTCCCTCATTTTCTCGGTTAGGCTGCATTCGATTCCGGACGCGGACATGGACGGCGTTCCGGATATTACCGATGCTGAGGTCACGGTTACCCTGGATTTGGGAGTATGGAACCTGACCGACCTCGGATATGTCCTGGGTGGTACAGCCACGGTCGGCTACTCCCCGTACCTTGGCTGGATCTCGGTGGCCAATTACCCGAACGTCTACCAGTTCACCATGGGGGAGTGGCTGCAGGTGGTCTCCACGCCGATCGCCCCCGATACGGCTTACTGGATGAGCAACCCGAATTTTGGCTGGATCTACACCCATAGTAATTGGGGTGGGTTCTTCTTCCATGGTTCTGCTGGCTGGACTGCCAATAATTTCTTGAGTCCGAATCCCTAAGCCTCGGGCTGGATTTCATGGATAAGGCGCCCCGCTTACCGGCGGGGCGACTTTTTTTCCCTGAATAATAGTTCGAATTGGCTTTACAACCCGCCCTCAGGGGCTTTCCTTGCTCGTTTTTCCCATGATTAAAACACGTAAATCTATTGCCAAGAAGTTCAAGGTGACCGGTACAGGCAAAGTCCTGCGTCGCACGGCTGGCAAGCGGCACTTCCTGCGGAACAAGTCCGTGAAGCAGAAGCGCCGCATGGGGCAGGACAAAAGCTGCTCAGCCGGTGTAACCCGATTTGTCAAAATCGGTTGCCCGAACAAGTTCTAATCTAGAGAGAATAACGCGGCTCGACCGGGTGATCCACATGGCGACCCGGCAGCCATTAAACGAAGAAAGAGAAACATGCCAAAAGCACAGAATCATCAAGCATCCCGGAAACGCCGGAAGCGCGCATTGCGCTCGGCCAAGGGATATTTTGGAAACGCCAGCCGGCTTTACCGGTACGCCAAGCAGGCTAATGACCGGGCCGGGGTATTCGCCTACCGCGACCGCCGCACCAAGAAGCGCGAGTTCCGCAAATTGTGGATTGTCCGCATCAACGCTGCCTGCCGTTTGCACGGGATCGCCTACAGCCGATTTATCGCCGGTCTGAATAAAGCCGGAATCGAGCTGGATCGCAAGGCCCTGTCGGAATTGGCCATCCACGATGAAGCTGGTTTCAAGGCACTGGTTGAAAAGGCGCAGGGCGCCTTGGCCGGAGCCTGAGATACTTCAACGACACTGCTTCCCGCCAGCGGGACCTGAGCCAATCAATTTCCCAGCTTCCGCTTCCGGATTTTCCGGTAGCGGAATTTTTTTTAATCGCTTAGAACGAGAATCTAAATGGAAGAGCAACTGAAACAGATCATTGAGGCGGTGGAGAAGGAAATCGCCGAGGTATCGACCTTCGCCGACTTTGAACAATTCAAGGCGCGGATCAGCGGGCCGAACGGCAGCTTCACCGGGATGAGCAAACAGATCGCCCAGCTGCCCGTGGAAGAGCGGCCCACGGCCGGAAAGCTGATCAATATCTACAAGCAGCGCCTGCAGGCCATCTGGGAGTCGACGCTGGGACGGCTAGAGGCTGAGGAAATGGCCAGGAAGATTGGACCTGCGGTGGACCCGAGCCTGGAGAGCCCGGAACCTTCCCGGGGCTCGAGCCACATTCTGGTCCAGGTCCGGGAGGAGATCGTCTCCGTGCTGCGCAAGATCGGCTTTGTGGTTGCCGACGGCCCCGAGCTGGAGACGGAATACTATTGCTTTGATGCGCTCAATACACCCAAGGATCATCCGGCCCGGGATCTCCAGGATACCTACTACCTGAAGAAGCAAACCCCGTTCGGCAATGTCTCGCAGAGGGAGGATGAGCGCTATCTGCTGCGGACCCACACCTCCAGCGTGCAGATCCGGACTATGCTGGAGCAGGAGCCACCAATCCGTATCATTGCACCCGGGAGGTGTTTCCGGCGGGACACCGCGGATGCCACCCATTCCGCCAATTTCCACCAGATTGAAGCCCTCTATGTCGACAAGGGCGTAACCATCCGTGACCTCAAGGCGGACCTGGACTACCTTTTCCGCTCACTGCTGGGCCCAGACGCCGAGACCCGCTTTCGTCCCCACTACTTCAGCTACACTGAACCCAGTTTTGAAGTAGACCTCAAGGCTCAGCACCTGGGCAAGGTCGGGTCCGAGTGGATGGAAATCATGGGCTGCGGCATGGTCGACCCGGCGGTTTTCGAGGAAATGGGCTACGATTCAGCCGTCTGGACGGGCTACGCCTTCGGGCTTGGGGTGGAACGGATCGCCATGACTCTGTACGGCATTGATGACATCCGTTACCTCTACCAGAACGATGTGAGGCTGCTCTCCCAGTTCAAGTAATCCATATCAAGGGGATCAATTTAGATGAAAGTCAGTTTAGAATGGTTAAATGATTACGTCGACCTGACGGGCAAATCGGCCAAGGAAATCAGTCATGCCCTGACCATGGTCGGGTTTGAAGTGGAAGGCGTCGAGAGTGCCGGCTTGCAGAAGCTGGAGCACGTTGTCGTGGGTGAAATCCTGTCCTTTAAGCAGCATCCGAATGCTGACCGGCTCTCGGTCTGTGAAGTGGACGTGGGTGACGGGGAAACACGGTCCATCGTCTGCGGGGCAAAAAACTTCCGCCAGAACGACCGGGTGATTGTGGCCCTTCCGGGGGCGGTCCTGCCGGGTGATTTCAAAATCAAGAAAAGCAAGCTCCGGGGCGAAGTCTCAATGGGGATGATGTGCTCGGAGCGTGAGCTTGGGCTTGGGGACGATCATGATGGCATCTCCATCCTCGATGAGCGCCCGGAGCTGGGGACTCCCGTGAATCAGCTTTATCCGGAGCCTGACACCGTCTTTGACATTGAAATCACTCCCAATCGACCGGATGCGCTCAGCCATCTGGGCATTGCCCGTGAGCTGGCCGCCTGGTTCAAGCTCCCGCTCAATTATCCCGATCTCAAGGTGAATTTCAGCGAGGCCAGGGAAGGCAGCCTGGTCGAATCGCTGGAGTGCCCGGAGCCGGAACTGTGTCCGCATTACCGTGGCTACAGCCTGAAGGGCGTTGGGGTCAATCCCAGCCCGGACTGGCTTAAACGTCGCCTGACGGCGATTGGTTTGCGGCCGATCAACAACGTGGTCGACGCCACCAACTATGTCCTGCACGAGACCGGCCAGCCCCTGCATGCCTTCGATGTGGCCAAGATAGGCGAAGGCAAGATCGTTGTCCGTTCAGCCGGAGAGGGCGAAAAGATCGTCACCCTGGACGGGAAGAAGCGCACCCTGAAGGCTGACAATCTGGTCATTGCCGATGGTGAGCGGGCGCTGGTGGTGGCCGGGGTCATGGGATCGGTGGATGCTGAGGTGGACGACAACACCAGCGACATTTTTCTCGAATCAGCCTATTTTAACCCGGTTTCAATCCGCAAGACGAGCAAGCAACTGGTCCTATCCACTGACAGCTCCTATCGTTTTGAGCGCGGGGTGGATCCCAAGGGTGCCGAGTATGCCGCCCTGCGGTGCCTCGATTTGATCATCGGCCTGGCTGGCGGCGAACTCATGGGTCCGCCCCTGGTGGCCGGCGAACCCCCGGTGGTGGAGAAGGAAATCGACCTTTCGCCGGAGTGGGTGCGGGAGCGTCTGGGATTCTTCATTTCCGACGAGGACATCCAGGCTTCCCTGACCGGATTGGAGTTGGACGTTACGGTGGCAGGGGATGCGGATGGCAGGCCCCGCTTCAGGGTGGGGATCCCCAGTAATCGGGGCGACCTCTACCGGCCAATTGACCTCGTCGAGGAAGTCATCCGCATGTACGGTTCCGACCGGATCCCCGAGGGAATCGTCAAGGCGACTGTTACCCTGAAGGATGACGACCCCGTTCCCGTGTACGAGCGGGCCGCCTCGTCCCTGCTGATCGGAAAGGGTTTTCAGGAAACGATCCACTACACGCTGCGGAGCGAATCCGATATCAAGCACTGGTACGCCGGCATGGATGCTGATGCCCTGGCGCTGGCCAATCCACTGGCCAGTGACGCCTCACATCTGCGCACCTCCGTCGTTCCCGGACTGCTGGATTGTCTCAAGCTCAATCTGGCCCGCCACAACAGGGTCGAACGGCTTTTTGAATGCGGAAGGGTCTTCCGGGAATATGAAGGCAATGTCTACGAGGTCTTCTCGGTGGGTTTTGTCGTCCTGCAGGAGGAAGAGGAAGTATGGCGGAAGCCGGAATCCCCGGATTTCTACCTCAGCTCCCGGATCGTCACCGATTTGCTGGAGACGGCTGGGGTGTTGGTCAACCGCTGGCAGTTCCAGTCCCTCGAAAACGATCCCGCTTGGCAAGGTGGCCAGTCAGCGAGGACGGGGTCCTTCGCCGAAGGCTTTGAGGCCAGCTTTGGACTCCTCGACCTGGAAATGACGCGCGATCTCGATATTGAGAGCCCGGTCCTTGCCGGTGCCGTCTATTTTCTTCCGAAATTCCTCAAGAAGCCGAAGGCACGACACAGCTACAAGCCGTTCAGTCTCTTGCCCCCGGCGATCCGGGACCTTGCCGTCATTGTTTCCCAGGACGTGCCCGCCGGGACGGTGGAGAAGGCTGTCCGCGAAGCCGCTGCCAGGAGGGCAGGGGACCAGATGGAACTGGAGTCGGTGCGGGTGTTCGATATCTACAAGGGGACCGGCCTGCCGGAAAACCATGTCTCGGTGGCCTGCAAGCTGATATTCCGTCACCCGGAGCGCACCCTGCAGGACAAGGAGGTTAATTCGATTTTCCAGAGTATCCAAAGTGACCTCGATGGATTGAACGGCATGCAGGTTCGCCGTTAAACTTAGGCTTGCCACTTACCTCCCATCTGGGGTTTTCTTAATCCGATGAAATTAACCTTCAACAACCGCAAGGCGCTGGTAACGGGCGCTGGTCGTGGCATTGGCAAAGGAATTGCCGATGAGTTGGCCCGCCAAGGCGTTCACGTGATCTGCGTCAGCCAGAACCCTGCTTCCTGCGGCGCGGCCGCTGATGCTATCAAGGCCAATGGCGGCTCCGCCGAGGCCCACGCTGTGGACGTCGCCGATGGTGATGCCGTCCAGGCCCTCGCCGACCAGTTGATCAAGGATCACGGTGTGATCGACATTCTCGTCAATAATGCCGGGATCACCCGTGATATGCTGGTGATGCGGATGAAAAACGAGGAGTGGGACGCCGTCATCAGGACCAACCTGAACAGCTGTTTCTACTGGTCCCGTGCCCTGATGCCGACGATGGCCCGCAACCGCTGGGGCCGGGTCATCAATATCAGCTCGGTGATCGGTCTCATGGGTAACGCCGGCCAGGCCAACTATGCCGCCGCCAAGGCGGGGATTTTTGGCCTGACCATGAGTCTGGCCCGTGAATTCGCCAAGCGCAGCATTACCGTCAACGCTGTTGCCCCCGGTTTTATCCGGACGGATATGACCGAGGTCCTCAATGAGGAGGTAACGAAGCAAATTTTACAGCAAATCCCGTTAAAACGCCTCGGAGAAGTGGCAGATATCGCCAATATGGTGGCCTACCTTGCTTCCGAGGAGTCTGGATATATCACCGGCCAGACTTTTACAGTTGACGGGGGAATGGTGATGTGAAGATATCTAAGACTTAACTTTTATTATAATATAGCTATGGCAGATAAGAGCATCGAAGAACGCGTAAAGGACATCATTGTTAACCAGCTCAACGTTAACGAAGAGCAAGTTACCTCGGAGGCTTCCTTTCTGGGAGACCTCGGGGCCGACTCTCTCGATACCGTCGAGTTGATTATGGCATTCGAAGAAGAATTTTCGGACGAAATCGCTGGTGAAATACCGGAGTCGGACGCCGAAGGTCTTCAGACTGTTGGCGCCGTGATTTCCTACGTTAAGGAAAAGTCCGGCAACTAATCCTACCAACCAATTCAATTCCAAGGAGGCCTTTAGGGGCCTCTTTCTTTATCCGGAGGCAGCTATGGAGAAGAAGCGCATTGTAGTCACTGGGATGGGGGCCATCACCCCGCTGGGCAACAGCGTTGCATCCTTCTGGGACGGACTACTGGCCGGCAGGAGCGGGATCCGCAAGGTGACGGCCTTTGATTCCGAAAACTATCCGAGCAAGATCGGGGGCGAAGTGTCCGACTTCGACCCCGGTGAATGGATGGATCCCAAGGATGCCAAGCGCAACGACCGCTACACGCAGTTTGCGGTTGGAGCGGCGCGGATGGCGCTGGCGAATGCCGCCCTCGAGTCCGGCAGTCTGGCTGATCCCTACCGGTTTGGCTGCATCATTGGTTCCGGCATTGGCGGTCTCGACACCATCGAGCAGCAGACTTTCCGCCTGTACCAGAGCGGTCCCCGCAGGGTGTCACCGTTCATGATCCCGATGCTGATCAGCAACATGGCCAGCGGAGTGGTCGCCATTGAAGTGGGTGCCAAGGGACCCAACTATGGCATTGTCAGTGCCTGCGCTACTGCCAGCCACTCGATCGGGGACTGTATTCGCATTCTCCGGGCCGGGGAAGCTGACGTCATGCTGGCCGGAGGCAGTGAAGCGAGTATCACCCAGGTGGGGTATGCCGGCTTCTGCAACATGAAGGCCATGAGCACCCAGTCAAATGATGAACCCGAGAGGGCCAGCCGTCCGTTTGATGCCAAGCGGGATGGTTTCGTCATGGGTGAAGGTGCCGGGGTGCTGGTGATGGAAACCCTTGAGCATGCGGTGGCCCGAGGGGCCCGCATTTTGTGCGAGATCGTTGGCCATGCCGCGACCTGCGACGCCTACCACATTACCTCCCCCGACCCGGAAGGGATGGGCCTGCAGGTGTGCATGCGCAATGCCCTCAACGACGCCGGGCTGACCATCGGGGATGTTGACTATATCAACGCCCACGGGACTTCCACTCCCTACAACGACAAGACCGAGACTGCGGCGATCAAGGCCCTGTTTGGCGAGAAGGCCAGAACGGTCAAAATCAGTTCCATCAAGTCGATGACCGGACATTTGCTCGGTGCCGCCGGCGGGATCGAGGCGATTGCCTGTATCCAGTCCATTCGGACCGGAAAAATTGCCCCGACCATCAATTACGAGAACCCGGATCCCGAGTGCGACCTCGATTACATTCCCAACAAGTCGATTGATCATCCGGTCAAGGTTGCCCTGAGCAATAACCTTGGTTTTGGTGGACACAACGCCACGGTGGCCTTCAAGGCCTACGAGGAGTAACAGCCTCTGGACTAATTCATTTCAAAAATCCACAGAAGACACAAAAACAGTTTTGTGTCTTTTGTTTTTTTCGGATTGGATCAGCCCAAGATGCCGGACGTACCAGACTTATATATTCCCATGCTGTACTGCGGAGCCGGATTCGTCGGATTCGTGTGCTGTTTTTTTGGTTACAAACTGTTCAAGGGAATGGTGATCGCCATCATGGCCCTGCTGGGAGCTGGGCTGCTGGCATGGGTGGGATTCAACCTGGGTGACCAGCCGGTCCTGTGGTCCCTGGGAGGTCTTATCATCGGGGCGATTCTCGGGGGTATGCTGGCCCTGTTCTTCTACTCCCTGGCAGTGGCGACGGTTGCCGCCCTGTTCGTGGCCACGACCTTGCTGCCCTGGGTGCAGGGCTATGAACCGATTGTCCAGTGGCTCGTCGTTGGTGGAGCCTGTCTGGTGGCGGCCATGCTGGCAACCGGACTGACCAACCTGATGATTCAGTTGGCCTCTGCAATGCTGGGAGCAGTCCTGCTGGTGCACGCGGCGATGTACTTTATCCTTGGTGAAACCATTCACCGTGCCGTGGAGGCGGAGGGCGGGTGGACCCTCTACTTTGACCTTGATTTGCAGACCGCCTGCATTGCCTTGGCGGTGGGGCTGCTGGGTTTCCTGGTGCAGCGCAAGTCCGCTGCTTGAGCCCTTTCTAGTCCAGTTGAGGACGCTCGATGGAGGCCACCGGATAGGAGCAATAGTCGGCGGCAAAATAAGCCGATGGCCGCAGGTTGCCGGAGTCGCCGATGCCCCCGAATGGTGCGGCACTGCTGGCACCGGTCAATTGTGAGTTCCAATTGATGATCCCGGCTTTAAGTGAGCGGTAGGCAAGGTCGTAGCGCTCCTTCCGCTCCGTCAGGATCCCCGCCGCCAATCCGAAGCGGGTCCTGTTGGCCGCCTCGATGGCTGCCTCCAGGTCAGGGACACGGATCACCTGCAGGAGTGGTCCGAATATTTCCTCGTCGGGCAGGTCAACGACACCAGTGACGTCAAGGATTCCCGGGGATATGAACCCGGTCCCTTCCCGCAGTGCCCGTGCTTCCAGAAGAGGGTGGGCGCACGCCTTTATCAAGGTCAGTTGACGGTCGATCACCCTGGATGGGAACAGGGGGCTGGCCAATGGACCCATGAAAGGCTCCGGGTCGCCAAAAGGTTCGTCGATGCGCAGCGAGGTTGCTCCCTCGACAAGGTCAGCGAGGAATTTGCCGGACCGGGTTGAGTCGATGACAATCAGTCGACGGGCGCAGGTGCAACGCTGGCCGGTGGAAATGAATGCGCTGGCCAGGCTGGTTTCCACGGCGGTCTGCAGAGATTCGAGGTGGGGGGTGTCGATGATGAGCGGGTTGTTCCCCCCCATTTCCAGAGCAAGGATCTTTCCCGGTGAATCTGCAAACAAGCGTGCCAGTCGTTTGCCGGTGGCGGCGCTCCCGGTGAAAAGGACCCCATCAATGCCTTGTTCCCTGGTCAGGGCAATGGCCGTCTCCGGTCCACCCTGAAGGACCTGCAGAATCCCCTCCGGGAGGCCTGCCTCGTTCCAGCAGTCAACCAGGCAACTCCCGGTTGCCGGCGACAGTTCGCTGGGCTTGAAGATGACGGTATTGCCGGCCAGCAGCGCCGGACAAATATGCCCGTTGGGCAGATGAGCCGGGAAATTGTAGGGACCCATCACAGCCAGGACCCCGTGGGGGCGAAAGCGGGTTACCGCAGTGCCACCGGTGAACTCCCGGCATCTTTCCGATTGGGCGCGGATACTGATCTCCACTTTGCCTGTCACTGCCTTCACCTCAGTCTCAGCTTCGCGGATCGGCTTGCCTATTTCCCTGGCGATCAGGTGGGCCAGCTCGCTGGAGCGTTCGCGGACGATTCTGGCGAATCGTCTCAGTATCCCGGCCCGTTCTTCCATGGAAAGATCGCGCCATGCCGGAAAGGCTTTCCGGGAAGCGTCAATTGCATCACGAACATCATCCGGTCCCGCTACCGGTCCGCTCCAGACGGTTGAACCGTCGCTGGGATTGATGGAGGTGAGGTTCATGTTCGAACAAGTGTTGGCTAATCGGGGGCAATGACCTGGATACTGTCGCCTTCCCTGACCTGTAGGGATTCCGCAACCGGTCGCGTTATCTCCACTAGTTCCTTCCTGATTCTGGCCGGGGCAAATGTGGAACGGAAGTCCAGTCGCCCATTCGCAAGAAGGTAGCTGTTCGCATCCATGGGTAAGGTATCGACAATCCTGGTACGGATATTACGAACTCCCTGCCAGGTGCGGAGGTCCTCACGCCGGGCCTTGAGGATAGGGCCCCCGTCGAAGATATCGATCTGGTCTGTTGGAAGGAATCCCTCCTTGATCAGGATACGGCGGGCCGGTTCAGTTTGGGGATGAACCTTGCCGATGACCGACTGGGCGGATTTCGGCAGCAAACTGACGTATATCGGGAACTCGGGCATCAGTGCCTCAATGAAATCCTTTTCCCCGATCCCGCTGAGCACGTCCGCCTGATAGTAGTCCGACCAGAAGAAATTCTTGCCGACGGCCTCCCAGAAAGGCGATCGCCCCTTGGCATCCAGGTATCCCCTCAATTCGGCAATTATCTCCTTGTCGAAGCGTTCCGGCAGGGCCTTGATGAAGCAAAACCGCGACAGCGACAACAGTCTGCCGATCCCTGAGTGGCGGTACTGGGGATGAAGGAAGAGGCTGCAGATCTCAGAAGGGCCCTTGTGGTTCTTGACCAGCTCCAGCGTCTGCACGCTCTTGTGCACGCTCAGGGGTTCATACTCCTGCAAGCTGTTCCTGATCTTGTAAGTGTAGAACGGATCAAACCCTCCGACCCGGGAAAGCAGGCCCGATGTCCCGACGATCCGCCGGTGCCTTAATTCCTCAAGGACAAACAAATAGACTTCACCTGCAGGTTTGTTGATCCGGTGGTCAAAGGCCCGCCTTGAATCGTTGATCCGTTCCTCGAGGAAATTCGGGCGATCGGGCAGGGAGGTCATTCCTCCCGAGATGCAACCCACCAGCTCCCTGATCTGATCCAGGTCATCAAGGCTAACCGGACGAAATACAAAGGCTGGGTCCATGGGCTATTCTGCAAAGGGTGGGCTGTTGAATCGACCGGGTGCGACGGATAGGGCGTTCAGGAATGCGACCGTCCTGGTTATTTGACGTGGTATGCTGTCCAGCAGGGCATATTCCTGGTCGGAGTGAATTGCTCCGCCCATGATACCAATGCCGTCCAGATGTGGCAGACCGGCCGCCTGGACGACGTTGCCGTCGGAACTGCCACCGGTGTCGCGTTTGCCGGAAAGGGGGAGGCTGAGGCGTTCTTCAACCTCATTCCAAAGGGCATGAAGCTCGGCGTTGGCCGGGGTTTCCGTCTTGGGTAACCGCAGGAAATCCCCGGCAATTTCCATCCGGATACCTTCGACCTGCTCCTCGGCTTCCCTCATCAAATGGTGGAGCGCCTCCCTGATCTCGCTGGCCGAATCGGGGTGTCCGATACGGATATTCAGATATCCCTGGGCCCGGTCGGGGACAACATTAACCGGACCAGGTGCACTGCAGTTGGCCACGTTTATGATGGCTTCGGGAATGGTCCCGTTGAGCTTGTGGCAGGCGGCGAGGAATACAGACAGGGCCGCCACCGCGTTTCTGCCCTCCGCGAAATCCCGGCCGGTGTGGGCAGCCTTGCCGTGAGCGGTGACCTTGAATGTGCCCGTGCCTTTGCGGCAACGCACCAGTTCACCCCCGGTTAGGCAGCTTTCAAAAACCAGCCCCAGATGATTCCACTTCGCGGCCTCGACCAGCAGGTCATGGCTTCCCAGGGATCCCAGTTCCTCGTCGGCATTGATGAGGATTTCCCCGCCTAGTGTCCCGGCGGTATCCTCCTCGAGGAATTTGCGCACGGACTCGATCATGATGAAGAGGCCGCCTTTCATGTCGGAGACGCCCGGACCACGTACCTTGTCATTCTCCAGCAACTCCCATTTCTGGAATGGGTGATCGGGATCAAAAACGGTGTCCATGTGCCCGCTGAAGAGAACCCTCAGGGGGGCCTCCGGTCGGAACCGAAGCCGCAAGACATCGCCCGACTGGTGGTGTGTTCCGTCGAGAGTCTTGACCGGGGGCAAGGGAATCCTTTCCAGTCTGCCCGGCAGCCTCCTTAATTCCTTCTCCAGGAGGTCGGCCATCCGGCCCAGTCCGGTCAGGTTGGTGGAGCCGGAATTCGTGTTAACCCATGACTCGAGGATGGATAGTTCCATGAGGTCAAGGTAAGCAATCCGCGAATTCCCGCAACCCGATTCGCGGAGTTGAAAAAACCCGTTGCGTTTTATGATTATTCTGATTTAAGGTGTTCACTGGCTCATTCACCCAACATTTTTAAACAGCCATTCTCATATACGCCAGTCAGCCCCAGCTGGTCGGATTTTCGGAAGAAATATCCGATTGGGCCGGAAGCAGGATCTTTATCATCAGGGGGGCAACGGATCCCGTTTTCGGCCCGCCTTATTTACAGCAGACTTGACCCCGGAGGAGGGGTGAACAGCTTCATTTCCAGTGATGAGTGACAATGAGAAGGTAAAATGCGGAGTCATTGGGACGGGCTCCCTTGGTCAACACCACGCTCGCATATACGCGGCATTGGAGAACGTGGATCTGGTGGGCATCGTGGACGCGGATCCTTCCCGGGCGGAGGAGATGGCCGAGCGTCACCATACGAGGGCCTTCGCCAGTGCCGAGGAACTGGCCGATGCCTGCGAGGCGGTCAGTATCGTTGTCCCAACGGATTTGCACGAGCGGGTGGCCCTGGCAGTCCTCGAGCGAGCAACCCATGTCCTGATTGAAAAGCCGATTTGCGCCTCACTGGAAGAAGCTCACCGCGTACTGGCTAAGGCCAGGGAAAAGAACTGCCTGGTCCAGGTCGGGCATATTGAGCATTTCAACCCGGTGATGAGTTACCTCGAGGAGAATGTCACTGAGCCGCTTTTCATAACCGCGGACCGATTGGCCCCCTTCAACATCCGGGGGACCGAGGTCGGGGTTGTCCTCGACCTGATGATTCATGACATCGGCATCATCCAGCAATTGGTCAAATCGCCGATCAAGACCATCCAGTCGGTGGGTGTGAACGTTTTGTCCGGCAAGGAGGATATTGCCAATGCCCGGATTGAGTTTGCCAACGGTTGCGTAGCCAACATCAACACCAGTCGGGTCAGCACGAAGAAGGTCCGGGAAATCCGGGTCTTCCAGCGAAACGGATACCTTTCCCTGAATTTCATGGAACAGAGCGGCCACCTTGTCACCAAGGACGGTCTTGAACTGAAGAAAGAAGAGATCCCGATTGAAAAGGATGAACCGCTGAAGCTGGAGTTGGCCGCCTTCGTGGATTGTGTCCGTCAGAAGCGTCAGCCGAAAGTGGGCGGGGACGAGGGAGCCACGGCCCTCGAGGTGGCCATGTTGATCACCGACCAGATCCGGGAGCATTTCGCCTCCATCGGGTAGAAGGAGTGGGCATGGGAGCGAAAGCCATTCAGCTGGAACCGCCTCCGGAAGGACGGGTTGAGGTCCTGTTTATAGCCGGCGAGCATTCCGGTGACCAGCATGCGGCATTGATCGCCCGGGAAATGCGTGAGTCGCATCCCGATTGGCGGATGTCGGCTTGCGGCGGCCCCGCCCTGGCGGCTGAGGGGGTCCAGATCCTGCACGACCTGACCAAGGATTCGGTGGTCGGACTGGTAGAAGTGCTTCGTCATTACGGGGATTTCAAACGCCTGTTCAACGGGCTGCTTGACTGGGTGGAGGCCTATCGCCCGAAGGCGGTGGTAATGGTCGACTATCCGGGATTCAACCTGCGGTTCGCCGAGGCATTATCTCGACGCGGCCTGAGCCGCAAGAGCGGCGGCCCGGTTGTCGCGTACCAGTACGTGTCCCCGCAAATCTGGGCCTGGAAAGCCCAGCGGCGGTTTAAGATGGCCAAGGTGCTGGACGAGTTGGGAGTGATTTTCCCCTTTGAGCTGAATTGCTACAAGGATACCGATCTCCCGGTACACTTCGTCGGGCACCCCTTTGCCAGGGAGGACTACATGAACCCGGTCCGCTACGACCCGGAGGGCCCGGTCCTGTTTCTGCCGGGAAGCCGCAGGCAGGCGGTCAGCAGGATTTTCCCTGTAATGATGCAGACACTACAGCGCTACCGGGAGAACGGCGGCCGCAGGTCGTTTGTCTGTCTGTATCCGGAAGAGGGTATACTGTCGGTCCTCGAGGAGGAGATGGAGACCGGAGGGTTTGACCCGTCGTTGATTGAGCTGCGTCCGGTCAGCGAGGGGGCCTCAGCCAGCGCGGTCCTGACCAGTAGCGGAACGATGTCCCTGAACTGCGCCCTAGCCGGGATCCCCGGCGCGATTGTCTACCGTGCGCATCCGCTGACCGTGTGGATAGGCCAGCGCCTGATCAAGGTGGACTGGCTGGGGATCGCCAACCTCGTTCTCGGGCACGAGCTTTATCCGGAATACCTGCAGAAGGAGGCGGATCCGTCCGTTCTGGCCAACCGTCTTGAGGCCTGTATCCGTGAACCAAAAATGCGTGAGACTCATGCCGCCGGGGCGATGGATTTACTCGACCGGTTGCAGGGCCAGTCCTCCGGTACGGTGGCCCAGCGGGTCGATCACCTAACGGCCCTTTAGGGCTCTCCAGGTGTAGCTGGCCTTGCGCTCGAGTTCCTGCAGGCAGGTCTCAACTTCCATTTGCCGGTTTTTCAGGTTTTCGTTGGCGATGGTTGCCAGGTCGTCCAGATTATACAGGTAAAGATTCGGAAGAGTGGCCGCATCGGCATTGATGTCTCTTGGGAGGGCCAGATCGATCAGGAAAAGCGGCTTTTGCGGCCGTTTGCCGAGGACCTTCCCGAGGGTCGCCTTGTCGAGGATCGGTTGTGGCGAGGAAGTGGCGAAAATACCGATATCCACGTAGGGAAGGGTATCCTGCCAGGTGTTGAAGGGTATAACCAGACCGTCGACTTCCCGGGACAATTTCTCTGCCCGTTCATGTGTCCGGCTGGCGATGCTCATGCAGGCCACGCCCCGGCTGCGGAATGCCTTGGCGACTTCCTTGCCGACATCCCCGGACCCGATAACCAGAGTCCGGCTGACCGTCAGTTTGCCAAAGATACGGGTGGCCAGCTCGACGGCCACATTCCCGAGGCTGACCTGGCCGCTGCCGATCCTTGTCTCCGAGCGGGCCCACTTTGCTGCCTGGAAGGATTTCTGGAAAAGCTTGTTCAGGACAGGACCAACCGTCCTCTCCCCCTTCGCCGTGGCATAGGAACTCTTCATCTGACCGAGAATCTGCGTTTCCCCGACCATTTGCGAATCCAGTCCGGCCGCCACCCGGAATCCATGGTTGATGGCATCCAGATCCTCATGCTGATAGGCGTGAGCGGCGAATTCCTCAACCGGGAACCCATCGATCATTCCCAGCAGGAAAGAGACATGTTCCATCGCATTGCCGTTGGTCAACACGAGGTAGATTTCCATCCGGTTACAGGTGTTGAGGATCGCCGCTTCCGAGATGGAGGGATGCGATTTGAGTCGGGCCTGAAGTTGCCGGGCGTCATCAGATGACAAGGCAAGGCGTTCCCTGACTTCAATGGGTGTCTCATGATGGTTGCACCCTATCGTTACGAGTCGGTTAAAGTCAGTCGACATTGCTGGGGGGCTCTGAATGGCTGATGCTGGATTCGAGTTTGCCGCGGTCACGACTGGCTTCAACTGGCCACAAGATGAGGAGGGCGGCGGTCATGAGGACAATACAGGACCAGGCCAGCCGTGTTCCAAAAAGTTTATTCGCCAGCCGAAGCAGGAGGACCAGCCAGTAGGCCAGCCACAGGGTCAGTGTGGTTATCAGCTTGGGCAGGGCCACCTCATCCACATGGGTGAACCAGTAGAGGGCGCCGATGGCAATGGAAACGGAATAGACCAGGCAGGCCACTATCAGGAGGCGAAGGAGAACGGTGTCCATTTCCACCAGTGAGGGAAGGAACCGGAATACACCAGCATTGCGTTTGGTTTTCAGGCTGTTGTTTTGCAGCAGGTAGAGAATCGAGAGGACGGCCAGCAGGCCGAATATCCCGTAACTGAAAAGCGCCAAGGCGGCGTGGGCCTCAATCCGAGGGTCGCCTCCGAGGTACGAATGAGCAAGCATCTCCGTCGGCCCGGGGATGAGGAAGGCGCAGAACCCGATGATCGCCGCAAGGGATGCGGATCCGGTTCCAAAGAGGGAGAGCCGGAACACCTGACCGGTGAACAGGTAGAGTATGACGATCGACCAACTGACAAACTGCAGCACCTCAAACGGGTTGCGGATCGGACAACTGCCAGCCTTCATCCCGAGAATCCACAATCCGGCACACTGGAAAATCCAGCCGGCCAGGATCAGTCCCAAGTTGATCGAGTGCAGCGGCTGCCGGCGGTGGGTCAGGCGAACCAGCGTCAGCACAAACGCCGCCACATAGGACATGGTTCCGATGAGGAGAAGCCATTTGTCAGGCACGACCATAATCAAGCGGGGTTAATTGTTGATTCCAACCAAGTCTCGACCTGGTTGGCCAGGTACCGGATCCACCGGTCGTCATTGTTAAGGCAGGGGATGACCGCGTAGTCCTCGCCACCGGCCTCGATAAAAATCTCCTGACCCTCCTCGGCAATCTCCTCGAGGGTTTCCAGACAATCGGTCACGAAGGCCGGGCAGACCACCCTGACTTTGCGGACCCCTTTCTTGCCCCATTTTTCCAAGGTGGCGTCAGTGAAGGGGGTCAGCCAGGGGTCCCTTCCCAGACGGCTTTGGAAGGAGACAAAGAACTGGTCCTCCGTCAGGCCAAGCCGCCCGGCAACACCCTTGACCGTCTCAAAGCACTGGTGCCGGTAGCAGGTGGCATGGGCCGGATTGGCCTTCTCGCAGCAATCCTTCACGCACAGGCAATGTGCGTGGGAAGGGTCCGAGAGGCGGAGGTGGCGTTCCGGTACACCGTGGAAGCTGAAAAGAAGCTTGTCCGTATCCTCGGGCAGGTGTTCCCGGATGCTTTCGGCGAGGATATCCAGGTAGGCATCGTCGTTGTAAAAGGGCTGGAGAAAGTCCACATCGAGGTCCGGTCCTTGTCGCTGGACCTCCTCGCTGACCTTGACCACCACTGTCTCATAGCTGGACATGGCGTACTGTGGATACATCGGGATGACAAAAAGGGAGGTCACTCCGTCCCGGATGATTTTCCCGATGACCTCCGGAATGGAAGGGTTGCCGTAGCGCATGGCCAGATAGACGGGTGGACTGACCTCATTCGAGAGGGAGTCGGCCTGCTCCCTGCTGGTGACAACCAGGGGGGAGCCCTCGTCGGTCCAGATGCTGGCGTAGGCCTCAGCCGATTTTTTCGGACGGGTCTGGAGGATGATCAGCGGGACGATGACTTTGCGGACGAAGGCTTTGTCTATGACCCGCTCGTCAGTCAGGAACTCATCCAGATATCGTTTGACATCGCTGACCGAGGTGGAGTCCGGGGAACCCAAGTTGATCAATAAAACGGCTTTTGACATGCCCTCAGTTTTTCAAGGGATTGCCCTGCGTCAATCCATCAAGCGAGGAATTGGCTTATTCTTGCTCAAACGGGGCTGATGATGGCTGAGGCCAGCTCCATTCCGCTCAGGCCGGCCGCTTCCAGGCGCGGTCCGTTGAATCCGTCCCCGGCCATTCCAAGGTGGAGGGTCTCATCCATGTAATAAGGCCGGCGGAAGGGATGCTTTTCGTTGTAGATGCGGACGGGATCACTGTAGGGCCACCGGTGGGTTATTCCCTTGACAAAGTCCGCCTTGAGGTAGGGTTTGGCCGCTGCCATCACCTTGGCGATGATTTCGTCGTCCGGTAAATCAAAATTATCGTTGGAGAACCGTGGCGAACAATGGAGGGTGATACTTCCTGGAACCGGGGAGATTCCCTTCATGTGGTTGTCGCCAATCCAGCGGAGAATATCGTGGTTCAGGTCCATTGCGCCCGGATTTGGCAATCCTGAGGGTCCATTCAACAGGGCCATCACCGTCAGGCAGGAAACGTACTTGATTTTGCGCAGTTCGTCCTCGTCATCGTAATCGAGCTCAACGCCCGATGCGTTCAGTAATTCCATATTCACGGGCGCGGGCGCGGTCAGAACCAGCCAGTCGGCCTCGTAGGACTTTGTTTTCTTTTCACCAACAGGAAGGGTGGTGACATTCCAACGGCGTTTGGAGAACGTGACCTTGGTCACTTCCTCGGAGAGCTGGTGTTTGATGCTTTGCCCGATGCGTTTGGCGACACGGGTCATACCGTCGGTGCCCACGTAGCGCATGTTCCTGAGCGGCCCTGGGTACCATGGCTTGACTTCACCCTTGGTGAGCCACAACTCGACCCGTTCCCGGTAAATCATGTCCCGGGTGGTCATGAATTGGGCACCGACATCGAAAACGGCCTCATCGATCCTTTTGACCAACATCCGGCCGCCGAATTCGGGGGCCTTGTCGATTATGGTTACGTCCATATCGTACCGCATGAGACGCTGGGCGGCGAGCAAGCCGGAAATCCCTCCCCCGACAATGATGCATGATTCTGAGTCCGTCATATATTTCGTTCCTAGATTCGTCTGTTTTGGCGAATGTTAATAATGGTTGGTGCTTTGGCCAGAATATATTCAAGGGATTGGAAAACGGGCAAAAGCGGACTGTGCAGTAGTTACAAATTTCCGAACCCGTGCCGGATCCTTGATCCCGTCAGGGTCTTCCACACCCGTATGGACATCGACCCCGAAGGGGCGGACTGCGGCGATGGCCCGGGCGACATTTTGGGGGTGGAGGCCCCCCGCGAGGATGACCGGCCGCGGAGACAGTTTCACCAGTTGCCTGCTGATTCTCCAGTCGTGGGTCAAACCCGTGGCCCCCTCGGCACCGGTCTCCGGGTTGTAGGTGTCCGTTATAAAGGCCCAGACGTGCGGGGCGAAAGACTCGAGGGTTCGTTTCAGCCCGGCGGCGGGGACTTTGCCAACCACAAGGCTCTTGATGAATCTTGTTCCCGGCAGGGCCTCCCTGAGGCCGGGCAGGATGGCCGGGTCAAGGTCCCCATGCAACTGAACGTAGTTAACCCGCAAATACCGGGCTATCCGGCTGATGCTTTCAATGGAGTCGTTGTAGGTGATGAGGCAACATTTTCCGGGAAATGCCTTTGAGATGTTGGCTGCCTCAGCCTCGGTGAGGTCCTCCTTGTTGACGGTCAGTCCGAGAGGCAGCCCGACTAGGTCCACCCCGTTGGCCAGCAGAGAGGCGGTTTCGCCGATATCATGGACACCGGCGACTTGAATCAGGCCAAAAGGGACTGTAGGGTCTGTATCCACAGGACAACTCCAATTAGAATGAGCAGGAGGGAGATAATCCACTCCAGGGCGGTTTGCCAACGCTGCCATTGACTGGTCTTGCCGCCCATGGCTATGAACCATGCCAGGAGGAAAAATGCCGTTGCTTGGGTGGCTATCATGACCAGTCCGCAGGCGAACTTCCTGCCCAGGGGCACGTCCGGGCCAAGGAGAGCGGTAAAGAGGCTGAGGAAGTAAAGAAGGGCTTTTGGATTGAGGACATTGACCAGGAATCCTTCCGCACCGTGGCGGGCCAGGCCGCGCCGGGTGCCCGGGCTTATTGATGCCCCAACAATGGGGCATGCACTGGACCGGGCATGCCGGACACCTTTCCAGCCAAGGTAAATCAACCATAGGCCCCCAGCCGCCCCGGCCACGGTGGTGGTTGCAGGATTCCGGGTGAGGAGATAGGCCACGCCGGCTATCCCAAGGGAAATCTGCAGGGTGACGCCACAAAGTATTCCAACCGTGGTGGCCACACCGGTGCGCCACCCGAACCGAAGTGAGTTGAGGATAACCAGAAATACGTCGGGGCCGGGAGACAGGCAGGCAATCAGGTGGATGGCGGCGACTGTCAGGAGGAGATACATGTTTAATCAGGCGTGTTGATTTAATGGTCCCGGAATCGACCGTGGCCACAGTTGATCCCTTGACTAGGGGCTTTCCGTGGAGTCCTTCCGGGATGGTGGATTGATTTCCTGTATCATCTTCCTCCGCAGAGCCACGGCCAGTGCAAATGCTTTTTCCTCACCGTATTTGCTGATCGAGAAAGACGTACATTTTTGCACCCCGCGTTCAGGTCTCCAGGAAACGGAATAGCACAGGTGGAGTTTCCCCCTGGGGGTCCTCTTGCTGGTCCGGCAGACTCCGATCACTCCTGTGGTGTTGCGGGCGTCCCGGGTAACAACCCTGCGGGACCGGGGTTTAGTAGGGATTTCGCCCAATTGCTGGTTCAGTCGTTCCCGGAAAGCCCGGGCTTCACTGAGGGCAGAGTCCTTGCCGCCGTTTTTTAAGTCGCTGAACAGTTTTGAGAAGGTCTTGCCGTTGCGGTATCCCCGCACGAACCAGCCATGGGTCGATCCAGAATCGATCCTGCTGATGCCCTTTTCCCTGTTCTTTTTGAAGCTCGCCATTCCCTGTCAGCTGAGATGCTTATGAGTGGCCCGTTAGGAGATCAATGCAAAAGACGTCCGGCCGATGCTGGTTCAGCCGGCGGGGACGGACAATTGTTCGACCACGGCCCGCAGGTCTTCTTCGGTGTTGTAATAAATCTCCAGTTGTCGTTCGGCCCCGGATTTATGGTCGGCCATGGTGATGATATGGTTCAACTCCGGCACACATCCGAGCTTTTCTGCGTAGGGCTTTAATTTGTCGTGGAGGAAGAAGATCATTTCCCTGACCGGGATCGTCTTGTGGGTAACCGGGTCTATCAGCTCGGCCCGCATCCCGTAGCGGGCGGCCTTCCACTTGTTCTGCCTGACCACTACCGGATGGATGTCGTGTTGGTAGACTCCATCGTCAATCCGGTCACTGAGGGCCGTGACGAGGCACTGGGTCATGGCAGTCAGGGCGAGAGCATCCTCTAGATTGGACGGTATGTCAAAAATCCTCACCTCCACGGTGCCGAACCTCGGGTGGGGCCGCACGTCCCACCAGATTTCCTGCATGCTGTTGATGAATCCGCTCTGGATGGACTGGTTTACCACCCAGCAATACTCGCTGTAGTTGCGCAGGTAGGGCGGGGTCCCCGCTGCCGGAAGCTGTTCCATAATCTTGATCCGCTGCGACTGGAGACCGGTGTTCCTGCCAACCCAGAACGGACTGTTGACGGAAAGGGCCAGCAGGGTGGAGAGATACCGCATCAGACGATCAACAACCATGACCGCCTTGTCACCAGAATCGACACCCACATGGACGTGCATCCCGAAAGTGACGATTCGCCGGGCCGTGTCCTGCATGAGCTCGACCAGTTTCTTGTAACGCGGACTGGGGGTGATCTCTTGGTCCATCCATGCGGAAAAGGGGTGGGAGCCCGCCCAGAGGATGCGCAGGTCGCTGGCCACGGCCGCCTCGTATAGTTTATCCAGTTTGCTGCTGAGGTCGGCCCGGGCCTCGCTGATATCTCGGCAGACATCGGTGTTTATTTCCACATAGCTCTGCATGAGCTCTGGCTTGAGCCATTCCTGGTCCTCGCCGACGTGCTTGAGCAGGTCGAGGATCCCGCTCCGCAGGGCATAGGATTTTGCGTCGACCAGCTGCAACTCCAGCTCGACCCCAATGGTCGGGGACGGATTGGAGGTGAAGACCAAGGGATGGAACGAATCGCCCAGCGGGGTGGAGAAATCTTGGTAAGGCATGGTCGGGACTTTGCTTCAGCGGGTGGAATCGAGTTCGTGGGCCAGCCGGCAGACGCAACGGGCCAGGGCCTTGGCTCCGATGGGGAGCGCGGATTCATTGATGTCGAAACAGGAAGAATGCAGGTGGCGGACTGGCTTCAGGGGTGTTCCCACGCCGAGACGAAGCATGACTCCGGGAACATCATGAAGGTACCATGCGAAATCTTCGCCTCCCATGCTGGGCTTATCCACATAAATCAAGCCACCGTCACCAACAAGCCCGTGGATCGCATCATGACAGCAGTCGGTGAACAGGGGATCATTCTTGACGGGCGGAAGGGAGTAGGCGATGGAGACCTGGGCCTGAACGCGGCAGGCTTGGGCCACACCGTCGACTATTTCCCTTATGCGGCGCATGGCATCCACGGAATGGTCAAAGTCCATGGAGCGAATCGTCCCTCGGAGCTGGACGGACTCTGGGATAACATTGGGATTAATCCCTCCCTGGATGACGCCGAAGGATACCACCAGCGGGTCCCGTGCATCAGCGCTTCGCGGAACCATGGCGTAGACCGCCTGGACAATCTGGGTGGCGGCCAGCAATGGATCAATCGTTGTGTGCGGGCGGGCCCCGTGGCCGCCCCGGCCTTCAACAAGGATTTCAAACTCTTCGCAGCAGGCGGTCAGGGAGCCTGGCCGGTAGCCGACCTGTCCGGCATCCAGCACCGGGTCAACATGGAGGGCCACGATTGCCTCGACCCCCTTGAGGGCCTCGCAGGCGATCATCTCCCGGGCACCGGTTGCGGATTCCTCGGCAGGCTGGAATATGCATCTCCAGGTAAAGCCATCCGGAAGCGCCTCGGGCACCTGGGCCAAGGCCTTCAGCGCACCGTAGGCCATGGCGGTATGCGCGTCATGGCCGCAGGCATGCATCAGGTTGTTTTCCCGCGACCGGTAGGAGACCGTTTTTTCATCCTGCAGGCGCAGTGCGTCGATATCGGCGCGGAAGGCGATGACCCGTTTGGCGCCCTCCTTGGGGAAATCGACAATGAGCCCGCGGCCGTTCGGTCCCATCCGGTACTGCACCCCGAGAACGGTGAGCTGGTCGGAAATGTAGGCCGTGGTGCGGGTTTCCTCTCCGCTGGGCTCGGGGTGGGCATGCAGGTACCGGCGCATTTCCCGGATTGAACCGCTGTCCTTGCGGATCAACTTGTCGAGCCGCTCGTAAATTGGCTTCAACTCCACCATGAGAGGATTTATAGCCCGATTACAGGTCAGGGACCAGTTTTTTCCAAGGTCCCCAAGATGGACAAGATCCGCTTGAAATCCAGCTTTGTGGCCGGCAGGGCGTCTTGAAATTACAAAAATGGGAATTTTCCGGGGAAAAAGACCGGTCTGACTTGACCTGTATAGGTCCGATTCTTGAACTTATCGCCCATTGTGCCCTAGGCTCAATTTCTAATATTAATATCCTGGAAAATAAGATGAGTGAGAGCAACCTGATTAACAAAATTGGCTTCGATATCGAGAAGGGGATCGCCTCTGGTCCTCCGGAACATATTATCGAACGGATCAACCTCAACCTGGCCGCCCTTGGTCAGCCGATTTTCGGCCAGAAGGAATCCTTCCCGGCCCTGATGATGAGCCAGAATCTGGTTGCCCACTTCCGGGCCAAGAATGAACTGATGAAGGACGGATTGCGTCCGCCGGTTGATCTGCGAATTGAGAAGTTCCTTGCCGGTTACCTGAGTGAGCTTGAGGAGGGGACTGTTCATCTTCCCGGCAAGACCTACAATCTTTCCCAGCACGGCATCGCCCGTGTCCTTTCCCTGCCGGCCGATGCGGATTCATTCAAGAATGACATCATTGAATCCTACCGACTGGAGAACGGGGTGTTGCACAACCCGGTCAACGACCGCCGCACCACCAAGGGAGTCTTCCACGTCGCCGAGGGCGGACTGCCGGTTCCGAACGACAAGAAGTCGGTCCCGAAGGTGGCCTTTGCCCGCTTGTTGAAAGCAGCCCTGAATCCTCCTGCTGACCTGACCCTGTTGCCCTTTACCTCTACCCAAAAACAGAAGGCGCACACCTGGGTCTCCCTGCTCCTGCGTCCGGTGGTTTGTCCGGAAGTTCCCGGTTTCATTCCCGAGAAACGGATGGAGATCCGCTTTTTCGCCCCGGGAAGCATGGCCGCCAACCTCGATTTTGTGGAATCGATCTTCGGTAACGCGGGTGACCCCTTCCTCTCCGAGAATGACGCTGGCCTGGATGTCGACCACTGGTCGGGACACACTGGTTGCGTGATCCTTGCCCCGCACATCAAGACCCTGACCAAGAAGGAACTGGGACTGCCCAATATCAAGGATGCCACCGAGCGGCATAAGCGGGACGGCATGTGCTGGGAGAAGGAAGACGAACTCTACAACGACGGAGGCGCTTTCAAGATCACCGCCCGGACCGAGGACGGGGTCGTGGTTACCGTGATTGCGGACAACTACTTCGGTTACTGCAAGAAGGAGGTCAAAACCCAGATTGGGTTCTCCGCCAACCTCTATGGACTGAGCGAGGAAGAGCACGCCGGTGGAACGCTGGCCTTTTCGTCCTATGACCTCGGGGAGGATTTCCGTCTTTCCAACTACATTGAGGAGGAGGTCCGTAGCTTCGCGTCGGTATTGGAGGACTATGGCGACCAGATGGACCTTCAACCTGAGGGCTACGCGGTCGACAAGCATCATTCCTGCCTGGTTTACCTGCCGGAAAACGCCGTCTTCTCCCTGCCCAACCAGAACATCACCTGGGAAAGCGAAGGAAAGGAATCTTCGATCAAGTTGCTGGCCAGCAAGGTTTACATGTACCCCAACGGCTACAAGGTGCGGCTGGTCAAGCCGGCCGAAGGTCGGCGCTGGCGCCTGATCGGAACCGTGCCGGAAGGAACCAATTGCCACAAGCCCTGCACGGTTTCCGGTGGCGGCAAATCGGAAATTTCCAAGTCGATCGGGGATGCCATCATTCATGCCCCGTTCTACATAGGCAACCTGAAGAAGGACTTTGACGCGGTTGAGCGGATCCTCAAGGCCGATTACCGTGAGCGGTTCAAGGACGCCTCCAAGATGGCCAAGGACAGCCGCGCGATCCTTTCCAGCAAGCGCTCGCTGGGATCGGTGATCAAGTTGCTGACCCCTCATCCCGAGTACACGGAAGCCCACAACGCTTTCGTACGCAACATACCGACGCATATCAAGGAGCTGGTCCTGCTCCTGAAGCGTTTCTACAAGGAGGACTGGGGAAAGGACTGGCGTGAGCGCTTTTCAGTCAACATCATCAACGGCATTTCCGGGCATGAGTTGAAGTATCGCGACAACAAGGTGATCACCAGCTACCTGCGGGTCGGATACGACGACGCGGATGCCTGGCGGGTCTTCAGCCTGCGCAAGGACTTCTTCCCCGCTGCCAAGATTCAGACCGAGGACGATATCAGCGCCTCGGTGGTCGTCCCCTGGGAGAACATCCCCGGCCAGCCGGGCCGCTCCCAGGGGGGGGTGGGGGCCAAGGTGCTCATTAATTGTGAACACCGGCTCTTCCAGCGTCCCGACGACGCAATTGTCCGCGGTTACGACAAAAAGACGGAAGAGGACATGTCCCGTCCCTACAACTTCTTCTCCAATTACGCTCCCCTGAAGAAGGATGATGTCCAGGAGATGGTGGATGACGCTGTCCGTTTCGATTACTTTACCGAGCCGATGAAGAGTCTGCTCCTGAACTTCGTCAAGAAGCCGGACGGAACCGAATATGTGGTTTCCTCCTCCAACCCGCGTATCGTCGACGGGACCCCGACCAAGAACCCCCGGTACCTGCAGAATGTGGGTACGCTGGAGGATCCGCTTTCCACCTATCTCGCCGAGATGGGGGTCCGGTTCAAGCGCAAGCTGAAGAAAGACGAGGCCGTCCTGTATCCGGTCAATGGTTTCCTTCCGGGAAGGCGGAACAATCCGCCCGAGGGCCCGATCCGCTCACTGGCGGTCTTTAACCCGATCCATTACCTGCCGCTGCCGGAGGCCTTCATGGAATTCACTTCCAGCATGACCGGCAAGAGCCCCTCCACCACGGGAGCCGGGTCCGAAGGCGCGCTGACCAAGGCGCCCTTCAATGCCCTGCTGCCCATTACGGACATGAATAACGCCCTCGTGGCGGCTATCCTGACCGGACTCAATCCCTTCATCACGGCGGCCGGGTACGTCGGTCCGAATTTCCGTGTCGATCACGACATCAGCCTGCTGGTTCCGGAAATCTGGTGCCGGATGCGCCGCTACGAACGTGACCCCAAGTGGCTGATTGAGAATGGATTCCTTGAGCCGGTTCCGGAATACGAGCACAATGGTGAAAAGATCCCGACCGGGCTGCTCGGCTACCGGATCAACCAGGCCTTTGTGAACTATTTCCTTGGCCGGATCTTCACCAGCCCGGAGATGCTCTTCAGTGAAGCAATGCTCAAGCCCGAGCAGCAAAGTATGGAGATCTTCGCTGATGGAATGGACAACATCCTGACCACCCACCGTGTAGTGGCTGAAAACTACTTCACTGACGGCAGTATCGACCAGGCAATTCCCCCGATGAAGGCCCTCCTGCACATCATGCGTGAGGGTAACTACGAGGGTAAGACGCTCGAGGATGCTGAAATAAGGGATCTCTTCACCGCCGAATCCGTCCTCAACAGCGACTGGTACGCGGACCGCATCGTCGCCAAGCAGGTCGTTGAGATCGGCCATTGGAAGAGGGTCATGGAGTACCTGAATTCCTATGGCCTGACTCTGAACAGCCTGCCGGCCCTGAAAAAGACTGTGGAGGAACGCATCAATGCGGCCGGGTCAGATGACTACCTGAAGTCGCTTCGCGGAACCATTGGTCGGGACACCGGTATTCCGGTGGCTGGTTGATGCAGACTCATCCTTTAGCCGTGCGCCAGCCGGCCGAGTGGGAATCCCACTCGGCCGTCTGGACCGCGTGGCCAAGCCATCCCGGCTATTGGGAGGGCCACATTGAGGCCGCCCGCCGCGACGTGGCCGGAATGATCCGCGCCATTGCTCTGCCATCGGCAAGCCGGGCAACCCCCGAGCGGGTGCACGTCTGGGCTCATGAGGGTGAGGCGATGGACTCCGCTTCCGCCGCTCTTCAGGGGCTGGATGTGGACCTTGAGTGCCAGCCACTGGGGGATATCTGGTTCCGGGACGTCGCCCCCATCTTTGTTCGGTCCGGCAGCGGTTCCCTCGAGTACCGGACATTTCGCTACAATGGGTGGGGCGGAAAATACGTCATGAAGCACGATGACACAGTGGCCAGTCGAATAGCGGCAAAGGTCGGGTTGGCCGGACGTTCCTCCGGGATGATTTTTGAGGGCGGGGCCCTTGACGTTGACGGAACCGGTCTGGGCCTGACCACCCGCAGTTGCCTGCTCAATTCAAACCGGAACCCGGACTGGTCACAGGCAGAGATCGAACGCTGTCTTTGCGAGAACCTGGGGGTCGACACCTTGGTCTGGCTTGATGACGGGCTGCTCAACGACCATACGGACGGTCACATCGACAACATTGCCCGTTTCGTGGCCCCGGGAGTGGTTGTCTGCCAGCGCCCTGCAGGAGAAAATGACCCGAACAGGGACGTTCTCCAGAAGATAGCAGCCGACCTGCGCGCCTGGAGATCGCCTTCAGGGAAGTTCCTTCAGGTGGTGGAGATCCCTTCACCCGGCAAGGTGCTGGATGAAAGTGGTTCCATTGTCCCGGCCAGCCACATGAATTTTTACATCGCCAACCACAAGGTTATTGTCCCCGTCTACGGGACTCCATCCGAGGCCAAGGCGGTGAATGAGCTGCAGTCCCTGTTTCCTGGGAGGGAAGTGGTCGGGTTGCCCGCCAACGGGGTACTGATGGGCGGTGGCTCCTTCCACTGCATCACCCAGCAGCAACCGGCCTGAGCCGTTGTTTGATGGCTTGCCCTGAGAACTTTGATTTCTTCAAATTGACTTTATGAAAGCATCAGAAACCCGCGTTGCCGCCTTGCAGCTTGAGCTGAACGGCACCCTCGATGAGAATCTTCAACGGGTGGAGTCGATGGTGCGGGAAGGGGCCGCAGCGGGTGCGGAGGTGATCCTGCCGCCGGAGTTGTTCGCCGGGCCCTATTTCTGCCGGGAGGAGAAGGAGGAATTCTTTGCCACGGCCTATCCCCTTGATGCGCACCCGGTACTGGAGGCCATGCAGCCCCTGGCCGCGGAGCTGGGAGTGGTGATTCCGGTCTCCCTTTTCGAGCGTGAAGGCCAGGCCCATTACAACACTGTGGTGCTGGTGGATGATTCCGGCCGGGTCATGGGCAGCTACCGGAAGTCGCACATTCCTGACGGCCCGGGCTACGAGGAGAAGTTCTATTTCCGTCCGGGCAACACAGGGTTCAAGGTCTGGCCAACCCGGTTTGGAACGATGGGGGTGGGAATCTGCTGGGATCAGTGGTTCCCGGAATGTGCCCGTTCAATGGTCCTCAAGGGAGCGGATATATTGCTCTATCCAACCGCCATCGGCTCCGAACCGGAGGAGCCGGACCTGGACACATCGGGACCCTGGCAGAGGGTCATGCAGGGCCACGCAGTGGCTAATGTTGTCCCGGTGGTGGCCGCCAACCGGATCGGCAACGAAGGGGGGCAGGTCTTTTATGGACATAGCTTTATCTGTGATTGCTACGGGGAGATTCTCGCGGAGGCGCAACCCGGAGAGGAAAAGATAATCCATGCCACCTTCGATCTGGCGGAGGTGCGCCTGAAACGTGCCTCAATGGGCTTTTTTCGCGATCGTCGACCGGACCTGTACGGGGACCTGACGGAGAGCTGATTCGATCCTGCCTCAGGCAACGGAAACCCGTGACCGGGCCACGGAAACCTTCAATGGACGACCTTGGAATTCCTTGCCATCCATTTGTAAAAGGGCCTCGTTGGCGGCCGTTTCATCCATAGTGACGAAACCGAATCCGCGGAATCGGCCCTTTCTTGGATCCATGATAAACCGGGTATCATGGACGGGTCCTATGCTGGAGAAATGTTCTGCCAGTTCCCGTTCCATTGCTCCGTAGGGAATGTTGCCGACAAAGAGGGATTTGGTCATGATTACAGTAGTTTGGGCGATATTTACAAACAGGGAGCTTTAAAAGCAAAATATCTGTATAGCCATCCATGCTGACCTGCAAGGAAATTAAGAAACAACTTCCCTCAGGAACGGGGCAGTCGGAGACTCGGCGCATCGAAGGAGATCAGTGGCCGGGCCCTGATGAAGAACTTCCCCCCCGGCATCGCCCCCCTCTGGTCCGATTTCGATTACATAATCTGCCTCGGCGATTAGATCGAGGTTATGCTCAATGACAATAACCGTGTGCCCATGCTCGACCAGACGGTGCAGGAGGTGGATGAGGCGTTCACAATCGTGCATGTGGAGCCCGATGGTGGGCTCCTCAAGGATATACAGGTTGGGTTGCACGCGGGCGGATTTACGTTCCTGCAGGGTGGGCAACCCCTTGGCCAGTTCACTGACCAGCTTGAGCCTTTGAGCCTCGCCCCCGGACAGGGTTGGCGAACTTTGGCCAAGGGTCAGGTAGCCGAGACCGGTCTCCACCATCAGGTCCAGAAGGGCCCGCAGGTGGGTGTCGAAGGCAAAGAACAGGGCCGCTTCCTCGAAGGTCATTTCCAGTACATCGGAGATGGAAACCCCTTTCCAGCGAATCACCTCCAAGTCGGGACCATAGCGCCTGCCGCCACAGTCCTCGCAGGGAACATAGGTGTCTGGCATGAAACTCATCTCCAACTTAATCCGCCCGGCTCCGCCACAGGTTTCGCATCGACCACCCTTGGTGTTGAAGGAGAAGGTGCTGGCTGAGTGGCCGTGAACACGGGCTTCCGGGGTGCTGGCGAAGAATTTTCGAATCTGGTCAAAAGCCCCTATGTAAGTGGCCGGCGTGGAACGGGGAGTTTTTCCGATGGGAGACTGGTCCACCTCGATCACTGTCCGGAAGGAGTCCGCGCCGGTCAGGTCCTTGAAGGAATCCCCACGGCCTCCTTTCAAAACGGGTTTTCTTTCCCTGATGGCCCGCTCAACGCAGGGCATCAGCAGGTCGCGAACGAGGGTGGACTTTCCGGCACCGGAGATCCCGCAGACCATGACCAGGCGTCCCTTGGGGAAGCGGACCTCGATGTTCTTCAGGTTGCGCAAGGCCGCTCCCCTGAGGACCAGCCACTCCTTCCGGGTTGATGGCTTGGGGGAATTGAAGGGTTCCGGAAGAGGCCGCCACTGGCCCCTCAGTGGGTGGGCGAGACCGGTGCGGAGGTACTTTCCGGTCAGGCTGTTCCTGTTGCGGAGGAGTTTTTCCACGGTGCCGGTGGCGAGGATTTGACCGCCCTGTTTGCCCGCCCCCGGCCCGAGATCGATGACGTGGTCGGCGTGGCGCATGATATGGGCATCGTGCTCGACAACCAGGAGGGTGTTTCCCTTGGCCTTCAAACGTGAAAGCGATTCCAGCAGGCGCTGGTTATCCCTCTCGTGGAGCCCGATGGAGGGCTCATCCAGGACATAGAGGGCGCCCGAAAGATTGGATCCCAGTTGGGAAGCGAGGCGGATCCGCTGGGCCTCGCCACCGGAGAGGGTGTTGGTGGCCCGGTCAAGGCTAAGGT
Organism: Opitutales bacterium; assembly: GCA_049451775.1. Taxonomy (GTDB): domain Bacteria; phylum Verrucomicrobiota; class Verrucomicrobiia; order Opitutales; family Oceanipulchritudinaceae; genus Oceanipulchritudo. The sequence continues at coordinate 458,545 of JBMTVW010000001.1, forward strand.
ATTGCAGGCCGACTTCATCCATGAAGGTCAGGCGCTCCTTGATTTCCGGATAGACTTCCTCGACGATGGCCTTGCCCCGGGCATCCAGCTCCAGATCCATCAGGGTTTCCAGCAAGAGCGAGGGTGTCAGGGCCAGCAGCTCGGGTAAATTGTAGCGGGTTCCGGATAGAGTCCTGAGATATACAGCGCGGCTAATCCTGTTGAGCCGGTCACCATGGCAGTCTGGGCAGGGTTCCCCTCCCTCGGGAGGTTCTTCCACGAAGGCGTAACGCTCGTCCTCGCTCATCCATGGATAGAGGGCGCCATGTCCCCTGCAGGTGGGGCACCAGCCGCGAGGCGCGTTCCACGAGAAGTCCTTTGGATCCAAGTCGGGGAAGGCTTCGCCGGTGACCGGGTCGGAGCGGCGGGTGGAGAACCAGACGGTCCGTTGGTCCCCCGGATGGATCAGGTAAAAACTGCCCTTTCCGATTTCAACAGCCTTCGCCGCGACCTCGTCCAGCTTGGCGCCTTCGTCGTGTTGGGTCGTGATTTCTTTGATACCCTTATCCTTGAGAACAATCGTCCCGACAGCCAGGTCGACATCATGTTCGCGGTAGCGGTCGAGTTTGCTGAAGGAGTCCAGCGGGACCCATTTCCGGTCAATCCGCATCAGGTCATAGCCCCGATCCCGGGCCCATTTCACCAGTGGCTCATGATGCCCCTTTCTGCCCCTGACCAGGGGAGCCATCAGGTGCACCGTCCTTTCCTTTTTCCCCGCGGACATTTTATCGAGGGTCTTGCGTAGGTGGGCCACGATCGCCTCAGGCCTCAGGGCGACCAGGGGTTCACCTGTGGTGGGACTGTGCTGGAGTCCAATGCGGGCGTAGAGGAGTCTCAGGTACTGGGCAACCTCGGTGATGGTTGCCACTGTCGACTTGCGTGACCCCCGGGTCACCCGTTGCTCGATGGCCACCGTCGGTGAGATGCCTGTCAGTTGGTCGATATCCGGTTTGGGCAACTGCTCCACGTACTGCCGGGCCCACGACGACATCGACTCCATGAAGCGCCGCTGACCCTCGGCGAAAATAATATCGAATGCCAGGGTGGATTTACCGGATCCGCTGACACCTGTGACAACTGTCATGGCCTCCCTGGGGATCCGGACCGTGATGTTCTTGAGGTTGTGTTCACGGGCCCCGGTGAGCACAAGCTGGCGCGTGGCGACGCTGTTGCCCCGGGATAACTTCCTTGCGGGGTAGTTTTTCGCAGGTCTGCCTTCCTCCATCACATAGGGAGCGGTGGCGGTGCGGACACGCGACAATTCGGAAGGCGTCCCTCTGAAAACCAACTGGCCGCCTGCCTCACCGGCTTCAGGTCCCAGTTCAAGGATCCAGTCGGCGGCCCGGATGATGTCCGGGTGGTGTTCAATGACAACCAGGGAGTGCCCTGCTTCAACAAGTGCCTGTAGGACAGAGAGGAGGCGCTCAATATCCGCCCGATGGAGACCGGTGGTGGGTTCATCGAGGAGAAGCAGGGCGGGGTTTTTCCGGTCCTGCAAGGAGCCCAGATAGCGGACCAGTTTGAGCCTTTGCGACTCACCCCCGGAGAGGGTGTTCAACGGTTGACCAAGCGGCAGGTAGCCGAGACCGACCTCCTGCAACGGCAATAGTTTGCGGACAATTGTTTTCTCACCGGAGAAGACCTCCAGTGCCGTATCCACCGTGAGTGAAAGAATTTCACTGATGGTCCGGCCCTCCCACCGGATGGCCAGTATCTCCCCGGTAAACTGTTTGCCCTCACAGACCGGGCAAGGGACATAAACATCGGCCATGAACTGCATCTCCACGCGCTCCTGGCCCAATCCCTTGCAGTGGGGACAGCGCCCGTCCCCGGCATTGAAGGAGAAGGACGACGCCGTCCGTCCGGCCCGGATGGCTTCTTCAGTTGAGGAAAAGAGATTTCGGATCCCGTCCCATGCCCCGGCAAAGAGAACCGGATTGGAGCGCGGGGTCCGGCTAACCGGGGACTGGTCGACCAGCAGGGTTTCACTGAATCCACGCTCGCTGGTGATATCGGCAATTTGTGCCGGATCCTCGCAGGCCTTCCCGGCCCTGCTCAGCATTCCCTGGTAGATGCCATTGTGGAGCAGGGTGGATTTGCCTGATCCACTGACCCCGCTGAGGACGACCAGCCGCTGAAGTGGAATGTCCACGTCAATCCCCCTCAGGTTATGTTTGTGGACTCCCCGTAAACGAAGGTATTCCGTGGAGTCGTCTACACTGCGAGTCCTGTCGGGAACCGGCACCGTCCGCCGCCCTGAGAGAAACTGGCCCGTGGGCGAGTTCTTCCGTTTTCGCAGACTGTCCACGGATCCGGTATAGACGATCTGGCCACCTCTGGCGCCCGGTTCCGGCCCAACTTCAACGATCCTGTCGGCCGCTTTCATGATGGCCTCATCGTGTTCCACCACCACCACCGTGTTCCCTTGATCGGTCAATTGCCTCAGGATTCCGATGAGCCGGTCGATATCCCGGCAATGCAATCCGATGGAGGGTTCGTCCAGAATGAAGAGGGTGTCGACCAGTGCTGTTCCCAAGCAGGAGGTGAGATTGACCCGTTGGGTCTCGCCGCCGGAGAGTGAACGGGAGGGCCGGTTAAGGGAAAGATAACCGAGGCCCACCGACTCAAGATAGTTCAGCCGGGTGGTGATTGCCGCCCGGGCTTGGCTGGCCTGGGGCTGGAGAGGATTGCTCTCCACATGAATTGTCTCAAGGAGTTGTTTCAGGTCCTGTATCGGCAAACCGTAGAGCTCAGGCAGAGTGTGCCCCTTCCATTTCCAGCAGAGAGACTCGGGCTGGAGCCGGTTGCCATCGCATGAAGGACAGGGAACATAGGATCGATAGCGCGAAAGAAAGACGCGGACATGCATCTTGTAGGTGTTTTCCTCCAGCCAGCTGAAGAAGCGCCGAACCCCATACCAGGCCTTTGGCCACTTGTGGCCCACATCCCTGTATTGTGGGTCGCCCTCAAGGACAAATTCCCGGTGCGCTGAGGTCATCTCCGACCAGGGTTGATCCACCGGGATAGCCTTGGCCTTGCAGGCCTTCAGCAAATCCCGCTGGCTCTCGGAATAGACGGCCCCGCTGAAGGCCTTGATGACCCCGTCCTGAATCGACAAATTGTGATCCGGAATTACCAACCGATCATCGATTTCAATGGTGCGCCCGAACCCGCGGCACTGGGGGCAGGCGCCGACCGGCGAGTTGAAGGAAAAGAGGTTGGGGGAGGCCTCTCGGAAGCGACGGGTGCTCCCGGGTCGGTGCAGCCCCTCGGAGAATTCCTTCAGGATACGGCCGCTGGTGGTAAAGACCTGAAGCTGGCCCTCGCCGAAGTGCAGGGCGGTCTTGGCTGAGTCAATGAAGCGGCTGCGCGAATGCGCTTTGACCGGGATCCGATCCTGGATGATGTGGAGAATATCCCCGTCCGGTAGTTCGGTGGGCGACAAGCCCTCTATCCGGAACACTTTTTCCCGATGGATGGCCCGCGTATATCCTTGCCCAGCGAGTGACTTCAGGATCGTTTCCCACTTGAGCTTACCCGGGCGGGTGACAGCAAAGGTCAACAGAATGGATTCACCGCGGAAGGCCTGAAGGCACTTTTTCCAGATGGTGACCGGGTTATCTGTGGTTATTTTTTCACCCGTTTCAGGATCATACAGCGAGGCCACATGGGAGAACCAGACCTTGAAGTAGTCGCAGAGTTCCGTCATGGTCCCGACTGTTGAGCGGGAGGTCTTGACGGTGTTTCCCTGTTCGATGGCTATGGAGGGACGGATGTTTTCTATCGAATCGACATCCGGGCGCTCCAGCAGTTCCATGAACTGCCGGGTGTAGGGGCTGAAGGTTTCCGCATAGCGTCGGTTTCCCTCCGCGTGCAAGGCATCGAAGACCAGAGACGATTTGCCCGCACCACTGAGACCGGTGACGACAATCAATTGCCCCAAGGGAAGGTCCAGGTCGACGTCCTTGAGGTTGTTCTGCCTGACCCCGCGCAGGCGGATGACTGATGGAGAGGAGCGGGACATTCAGGTTCAGGCCAGACGCTGTTTCCACTCCCCGGGGTTGAATCCGGCCCAAGCCGATTGTCCCGCGACCACAAAAGGCCGCTTGACCAGGTTCCCGTTCTGCCTGAGGAGGGCAAAGACCTCCGCGGGCTGAAGGTGGTCCAGCTTGTCCTTGAGGCCGATTTCCCGGTAATCCTTGCTGGAGGTATTGATGAGTTTGCGGATGCTGCCAACCGTCTTCAGGGCCAGCCCTAACTCAGCCAAGGTGGGGGGTGTTTCCCTGACCGGAAGTTCCTTGTAGGCGACGGACTGCGCATCAAGCCATTTCAATGCTTGGCGGCAGGTCCCGCACTTGGTATAGCAATAGACTTTCAAATCTGCCATGGAGGGGAGTATGGCAGGTTTTCCGGAAAAGGAAATCCCAGAGGATGTTTTTGCTGTGAGCGGGACCGTCTGAAGACGGGACTCCAACCCGGAAAGCTGTCAGCAGGCGGTTGGGATCTATTCCTTGTCAGCGGCCTTTTTCACCGCGGCCTTCTTGGGTGGCCTGGGCGGGAATTCAAAGCCGATCTTGCCGCCCTTCTTGAGGATCAGGAAGGCGTCAAAGGGCCGGCCGGTTCGCTTGGAAACAAATCCCTTGATCAGGCCGGTTTTACCTTCCTCCAGCAGGCGGCTCACTTCCTCGCTCGGAAGGGTCTTGCTAAGCATGGTGCGCGAGAGCCTGAAATTGTCGCCGGGTTCCCCCTTGATACTGCGCTCACAAGCGTAGGCCTTGGGGGTCTCGTAGACCGTGGCCCCTGATTCCTTGAAAGTTCCAACCACGGGAAGTTCAGCCAAGTTCAGGTCTTCCTCCTCACCATTCCCGTTGCCGTCCCCGTTGCCATTGTCCCCGAAGTCGAAGGCCACCTTGTTCATGGCATCGAGACGGATGATTGCCGAATAGGGTTTGCCGGCCTTGGAGCGGAATCCGTCGATCGGACCGATGACCCGGTTTTGCACGAGGTTCTGGATTTCCTCTTCGCTGAAGCGCCGGTTGCCGATGGTCTTGTAGATGGTCAATTCCTCGTCCTGTGACCGATAGGCCCGAAGGAGTTCCTTCATGGGCTTGTTGTCGGTCGGGGAGATGATCGACGAATCGGGAGCGGAGGCCAGGTCCTCATCGAAGTTCTTGATGCTGTCGACGATGGTCTTGGTCAGGTCGGTGATCCCCTTCATGAATGCATCCCGGGTGATTTTCTTGCTCTCCATGTGGCGAAGCCGGTATTCCCATTCCCCGGTCAGGTCCGGACGGGTCAGGGCATCCGCCTTGACCGCCTTGAGGAATTCAAAGAGGTTTTCCGCCTTGGCGGTGACCAGCAGGTTGCGGCGATCCCGCTCCATGTATTTTTCTCGGATCAGGTGGTCGATGACATTGGCCCGGGTGGCCGGTGTCCCGAGGCCCTTTTCCTTCATGGCATCAGCAAGATCCTCGTCCTCGACCAGTTTTCCGGCCCCTTCCATGGCGGAGAGCAGGGTGGCCTCGGTGAAGTGGGCGGGGGGCTTGGTTTCCTCCTGATGGAGTTCAATTGCTGTTGGCCGGGCCTTGTAGGCCCCCGGTTCGGCAGTGGTCTCGCCGGTCAGCCAGGCGGGATTCTTGTCGGCCTCGCTGAGTGCGGGAAGCTCGCTGGTGGCTCCGGCCTTGCCGTAGACCTGCAGGAAACCCGGTTCCACTAGGACCTTGCCCTCGGTCTTGAAATTTAGACCGGCTACCACGGTGGTGCGGGTGGTGACATCAAATTCCGCCGGGGGGAAGAAAATGGCCACGAATCGCTGGCAGACCATCTCGAAGATGCGTTCCTCTTCCGGGCTAAGCCGCTTGGGGGACTCGCCGGTGGGGATGATGGCAAAGTGATCGCTGACCTGGGCGTTATTGAATATCCGCTTATTAAACGTGACCCAGTCGTTTTTCAGGACCATGGATGCATGGTCACTGATGGGCCCCTCCATCTGGGAAAGGGTGGATTTGACCGTGGCGACATAATCTTCCGGCAGGGCCCGACTATCGGTCCGGGGATAAGTCAGTAGCTTATGCTTTTCATAGAGGCTCTGGGCGATCTGCAGGGTACGGGCGGCTGAATATCCATACCGACCGTTGGCCTCGCGCTGCAGGGAAGTCAGGTCGTACAGGCGCTCGCAGGATTTGCGGGTCCGTTTTTTCTCGTCGATGGCGACCGCTACCCGGGCCTCATTGAGTCGGGAAACGAGGGACTCGGCATCCTCCGCATTCCAGAAACGGTCCGGTTTGTCGTGGGAGTTCTCATCCTTGTCGACCTTGTCTTCGCGTTGCAGGAAACCGTTGTAGGAGCCCTCTGAAATATTGAACTGGCCCTCGATGCGCCAGAAGCTCTGGGGTTGGAAATTACGAATCGCCAGTTCGCGCTCGAGGACAATCGAGAGGGTCGGGGTCTGGACCCGGCCCACGGTCGCCACACCCTTGCTACGGCCGAACATGCGCTTGGTGACGGCCCGAGTGCCGTTGATGCCGATCAGCCAGTCCGCCTCGGAGCGGCTGCGGGCGGCATCCTGTAATCCAGACATTTCACCCGGATCGCGGAGGTTCGAGAAGGCCTCCTGGATGGCCTGATTGGTCATGGACTGCATCCAGATCCGACTGAAGGGCTTCTTGCAGTTGGCCAGCTCGTAGATGTAGGTAAAAATCAGCTCCCCCTCGCGACCGGCGTCACAAGCGTTATAGATCTGCCTGACATCCTTGCGCCCCATCAGCTTCTTCAAGGTGGTCAGGCGTTCCTTGCTCCGCTTGTCGCTGATGGGCTTCAGCTTGAACTTTTCCGGGATGATCGGGAGGCTGCCCAGCCGCCAGAACCCGTAGGCCTTCTTGTCGATATCCTCGGGCATGAATAGCTCCACGAGGTGGCCGACGGCGGAACTGATGACGAACTCGTCATTCTCGTAGCCAAAATCGGTCTTCTTGAACTTACCGAGGGCCCTTGATATATCCTGGGCCACGCTGGGCTTCTCGGCAATGATGAGGGTCTTGCTTGTTTCCGACAAAGGTCTGCTCTCTGTTGAGTTGTGGTTAACTAATGTAGTTGAGAGCCTTCAATGTCCGATCCAGGTTGTTCAGCAGCTCGTCCATGGTGGCGTCAGACTCGTCGCCCATGTTGGAGATGCGGAAAGTCTTGCCTTTGATCTTACCGTAACCGCCGTCAATTACGCATTTGTAATGCGATTTCAGGTGTTTGTTGATAGCGGACAAGTCCCAATCGTACCTGTTTTTAATGCAGGAAAGGGATTTGGAGGCGTACTCGCGGGGTGGTAGAGTTTCCAGTCCATACTTGTCCATCCAGGCATGGACCTTGGCATTAAGGCTCTCGTGGCGGGCATAGCGGGCCTCGATTCCCTCGGCAAAGATGTCTTCCAGCTTGGACCGGAGGGCGAAAATCAGGGGAATGACGGGAGTGGAGGGAGTCATTCCTTTCTCGTGGTTGTCGTGAAACTCGATGAAATCGAAATAATACCCGCGGTCCGGAATGGTGGCGGCGCGCTCGCGGGCCCGCTCGGAGACGCTGAGGAGGGCCATGCCGGGGGGCAGGGCAAGCGCCTTCTGGGTGCCGGTGAGGAGAACGTCGATACCAAGGGCGTCCTTTTCGATCTTCACGACCGAGAATGAACTGACACAGTCGACCACTGACCGGACCTCCGGGAACTCGTTGATGGCGGCCATGATTTCCTTGAGCGGATTCATGGTCCCGGTGGAGGTCTCGTTGTGAATCAAGGTAATGGCGTCAAATTCGCCGGTGGAAAGTTCCTTGCGGATGTGGTCCGGGTCGACCGGCACACCCCATTCGTACTGCAGGGCCTTGGCCTCCTTGCCGCAGCGCTTGGAGACATCGTACCACTTGTCCGAAAAGGCTCCGGAGCAGACGTTGAGCACCTTCTTCTGGACAAGGTTGCGCAGGGAACCTTCCATGACTCCCCAGGCGGAACTGGTGGACAGGTAGACGGGGTCCTTGGTGTAGAAGAGCTCCTGCAGGCCCGGTTGGACGGACTGGTAGAGCTCCACGAAATCGGGGCTGCGATGCCCGAAAACGGGCGTGGTCATGGCCTTGTAGGTCTTTTCAGAAACCTCGATAGGTCCGGGAATGAACAGTTTGTATGACATGCTGATTTTGGCTTCCTTACTTACAATAGTCTAAGAAAGAGAGAACGAGCCCTGTAAAGAGGGTCGTTTGGTAACCGTCAAGGAAGATTGCGGGAAATCGGTTTTGATCGACGCCGGGGGGGGGTGGCCGGGACGGGCTCGCTTTAGGATTGCGAATGGCGGTAACCTCCTTAGCAAGCCTAAGCGTATGGCGAAAGATTGGTTAGCGGACGTGGAGGCGTCCTATGATGTTGTCGTGATCGGGAGCGGGATCGGTGGCCTGACGGCGGCCAACGTGCTGGCCAAGGCCGGGCGCAAGGTCCTGATCCTGGAGCATCATTACCAGTTCGGTGGCCTGGCCACCTGGTTCAGGAGGCCCGGGGGCCATGTTTTCGATATTTCCCTGCACGGATTCCCCCACGGGATGATCAAGTCCTGCCGGAAATACTGGACCCGGGAGATCGCTGACCGGATCGAGCCCCTGACCGATGTCCGCCTCGTCAACCCGCAGATGAATCTCAAAACCACCTTCACCAAGGCGGATTTTACCCGGATCATGGTGGAAGAGATGGGGGTGTCCGCCGGGCAGGTGGAAGCCTTCTTCAAAAGGCTGAGGGAGATCAACTTCTTTGACGATGACCAGCAGACCACGGGAGAGTTGTTTGAAGAGTATTTCCCCGGACGGAACGACGTGCACCGGCTGTTGCTGGAACCGATTTCCTATGCCAACGGTTCCGGTCTGGAGGATCCGGCCATTACCTACGGGATCGTCTTCTCCAATTTCATGAACAAGGGGGTCTTTATCTACAAGGGAGGTACCGATACCCTGATCCGGCAAATGACGGATGAGCTCCAGCGCAATGGGGTCGACCTGAGGAAATGCGCCTTGGTGGAGCGGGTGCTGGTCGAGGAAGGGCCCGACGGCCGAAGCACGGTCAGGGGCGTGGTGGCCCGCAGCCAGAACACTGGAGGCCAGCATCCCCCGAAGACCATCCGCTGCCAGGCCATCCTTTCCAATGCCAACCTGAAGAACACGGTCCTGGAACTGGCCGGCCGGGAGGCCTTCCCGGAGGCCTTCATTCGTGAAGTGGAGGCCGTGCGGGTCAATACCAGTTCGTGTCAGGTCTACATGGGGATACGCCAGGGTGAAAGCATACCCCACATCGGGGATCTGGTCTTTACATCGGCCGCCGAACGCTTTTCCACCGACGAACTTTCGGGTCTGCGGAGCAGCAGCCGCACCTTTTCCGTTTATTATCCTGACACCCGGCCGCATTCCCGGAATCCCCGCTATACAGTGGTGGCCTCCATCAATGCCCGGTGGGACAACTGGAAGGATCTGTCGGAGGCGGCTTATGCTGAGGAAAAACAGTGGCTGATCGAGAGCTCCATCGCCTCACTGGAAAAACTGATTCCGGACATCCGGGGCAAACTGGACCATGTCGAGGCGGCCACCCCTCGCACCGTCAACCGCTACACCCGGCACATGGGCGGCACCTCCTTCGGGACCAAATTCGAGGGATTGCGGATTTCCCAGCGTCTGCCGGATGTCTTGCCCGGGCTTTATCATGGGGGGAGCGTCGGCATCATCATGTCGGGCTGGCTGGGAACCATGAATTACGGGGTCATCGTGGCCAACAAAGTTGACAAGTATCTCGCTGAAAGGGAGAAGCACTAAATGGCGGAATTCACCGTCTCCAACCAATTTGCTATGGAAGAAATCTACAAGACCATCCCTCACCGGGAGCCGTTCCTCTTTGTCGACCGGATTATCGAGGTGACCGAAAACAGTGCGGTGGCGGAGCGTGAGATCCGCGCTGATGAGCCGCATTTCGCCGGCCATTATCCTGGCAATCCCCTGATGCCGGGGGTTCTGCTGTGCGAATCGGTTTTCCAGACCGCGGCCATCTACATGGTGCACCGGTTCCAGGCGGAAGGCATTGACGGTACCTCCAAGACACCCATCCTGGCCCGCATAAGCCAGGCGAAGTTCAAGCAGATGGTGCGGCCCGGGGACATCATCCGGATTGAGGCCACCTACAAGGAGGCCATGGGACCCTTCCATTTCATGCGGGGTAAGGTCACTGTGAACGGTAAGGTATCCGTTACGGTCGAGTTTGGCCTGGCCATGATCGACGGGGACGGAAAATAAGCGGACTCAATGGATTTCCTCAAACTCAAGGACAAGCAATTCCTGGTCTGCGGACTGGGCAACCGGCGCAGTGTGGCCTGGGCAATCGGGCAGACATTGGAGGAGGCCGGGGCCAAGGTCATCTACACGGTGCGCAACCAGGAGCGGGCCGGGGAACTGTCCAAGTTGTTGGGTGGGCGGCCGTACCTGCTCTGCGACGTCGAGAGTGAATCCGAGATTGAGGCCCTTGGACCGCAGGTGGCAGAGCAGTTCGGGCGGCTGGATGGATTTGTCCACTCCATCGCGTTTGGGAACTTCAGTGAAGGGCTTGTTCCTTTCCACGGGACCCAGCGGGTGGATTTCCTGCAGGCCACCCAGATCAGCGCATTTTCCGTGGTAGAGATGTCACGCAGCCTGAAACCGGTCCTGAGACAGGATGCCTCGGTGGTGGCAATCGGCATTTCCTCATCCGTGACAGCAGCCAATTACGGCTACCTGTCGCCAATCAAGAACGCCCTTGAGGGCTGTATCCGCTTCCTCGCCAAATCCTTCAGCAAGGACAGCGAGGTCCGATTCAACTCGGTCAACGCTGGCCCGCTCCGGACAAAATCCTCGGCGGGGATACCCGGTTACCTTGAGAACTACCTGTACGCGGAGCAGCTGACCTACCGGAAGCGAGCCCTGAGCACCCAGGAGGTGGCGGACACGGCGGTTTATCTGCTCAGCCCGCGCAGCTCGGGCATCAATGCCCAGGGCATAGTGGTCAATGCCGGCATGGATTGGAATTACTTTGATGAGGCAATCGTTGAGCGGGTGACGCGCCCGGATTCCGCAAGCAAGGGTGGGGACGAATGAAATTCACCCGCGCCTGTGTCAACGGAACCGCGGCAGTTGTTCCCCCCATTGCCGTGACCTCGCTGGAAATCGAGGAACGGCTCCGCCCCATGTACGAGCGCCTGCGGCTGCCCGAGGGCCGACTCGAGTTGATGACCGGGATTGAGAGCCGCCATTATTGGCCGAACGACATCCTTCCTTCAGCAGCCAGCGCGGAAGCAGGGCGGATTCTCCTGGCCCAGGAAAGGGTGGATCCGGGCGAAATCGATTTGCTGATCCATTGCGGGGTAAGCCGTGACCGGATGGAGCCGGCGACAGCGGCCTACGTCCACGGCCAGCTGGGGCTGGGTTCCAACTGCCATTTTCTTGACGTGTCCAATGCCTGTCTTGGGTTTGCCAATGCCATGGTGCTGGCAGCCGGCTTACTGGAAAGCGGGCAGATCCGGCATGCCCTTCTGGTCTCGGGGGAAAATGGCCGTCCACTGTTGGAAAACACCATCCGGACGCTTCTGGGGGGCTCGCTTAACCGCAACCAGGTTAAGCCCTATTTTGCCAACCTGACCATTGGTGCCGGGGCGGCCGCCATGTTGCTCTCGAGGGACGACCTCGTGCGAGGCGACCATTACCGCTTACTGGGAGGGGCGGCCCGGGCCGATTCAGAGGCGAACAAACTGTGCCAGGGGGATTCGGCCGGGCTGGAGGGCTTTGAGATGCAGACCGATGCGGAGGCCCTTCTTAACGCTGGCATCAAGTTGGCCATGGCGACCTGGGATGAGTTTGAACAGGAACTGGACTGGACCCGGGAATCCCCCGATTGCTTCACCTGTCATCAGGTTGGCAAAACCCATCAGCGCCACCTCTTTGACAACCTTGGCCTGGATCGGGCCAAGGATTTTGTCACCTATCCCTACATGGGAAACGTCGGCTCGGTATCGCTACCCTTCACCTTCCACAAGGCTGTTGAATTGGGAACAGTGGGGCCTCAAAGCAAGGTCGCCCTGCTAGGCATCGGCAGCGGACTCAGTTGTGTCATGCTGGGACTGGAGGGTCGCCATGGTTGAGTTGCCTCCCCGATTGAAAGTCCTGTATCCCTTCGAGCAAAAGCAATTCGCGGCTCCGGGGGGCAACCTGAATTACGTGGACACCGGGGACGGTCATCCGGTGGTCATGATCCATGGCAACCCGACATGGTCCTTTTTCTACCGCGACCTGATCCTCGGATTGCAGGACAGTCACCGCTGTCTCGCCCTGGACAACCTTGGATGCGGACTCTCTGAAAAACCGCAGCAAGGGGATTACTCCCTGGCCGCACATGTGGGCCGGGCCACGGCCTGGATCAAGTCGACAGGGATAGGGAAATTCCATCTGGTGGTCCACGACTGGGGCGGTCCCATCGGGCTCGGGATGGCTGATCGGCTCCGGGACAGAGTGACTGGAATAACGATTTTCAACACCGCGGCCTTTGAGTTTCCCGGTATCCCGCTGAGAATCGCCGCCTGCCGGATCCCCTTCCTCGGGGCAACCTTGGTCCGAGGTGCCAATGCCTTTGTCAGGGGCGCTGCCCACATGACGACGGTGGAGCCTCTCTCGAGGGCGGTGAGAGAAGGGTTTACTTCTCCCTACGGGAATTGGCACGGCCGGGTGGCAATCCACGCCTTTGTCAGGGATATCCCGATGCGTAAATCCCATCCCAGCTGGAATACACTGAAGTCAATCGAGGCCAGCTTGCCGGAATGGAAGAAAGTTCCCGTGCAGATCATCTGGGGAATGCGGGACTGGTGCTTTCACGGGGGCATTCTTGATCGCTGGGAGGAGATTCTTCCGGGGGCCCGGGTCCACCGTTTTGAGCGGGCCGGGCATTACCTGCTGGAGGATGCCGGTGAGGCCATTATCCCGCTGGTCAGAAACTTCGTCGCCGGATCCTAGGCGCGGCCGTACAGCTCGCCCAGTTGACGCAGATAGGCTGCCGATCCACGGTTGCCATGGAACTGGTCCCCGGTCATGCGCCAGCTCCAGTTGCCCTGGCAGGTTCCCGGCGTGTTCATGCGGGACCCTGCCCCCAGTGAGAGCAGGTCCTGCATCTGGATCACGGCGAGGTTGGCGGAGCACTGGTAGGACCAGCGGATCATATCCCAGGAAATATCTTCCCCGCTGACTCTGAAGTAGCGACGGGCATGGTCTCTGGTTTCCTCTAAGGCACTTTCATACCATCCCCGGGTGGTGTTATTGTCGTGGGTTCCCGGATACACTACCGTATTGGCTAATACATTGTGGGGAAGATAGAGGTTGTTTGCGTCACCTCCAAAGGCAAAGTGCAGGATGGCCATTCCCGGCAGGCCCAGACGATCCCTGAAAGCGTGGATGTCATCGTGGATTTCACCGAGGTCTTCTGCGATCAGGCGACCCTCGGGAAGGCGCTTGGAAACAGCATTGAAAAAGTCGTCCTGGGGACCGTCCGACCATGAGCCCGTGGTGGCATCATTGGAATCGGCCGGGATGCGCCAATAGTCGTAGAATCCTCGGAAGTGGTCCAGTCGGACCACGTCGAACAGGCGGAAATTCATTTCCAGCCGATCCATCCACCATCCATAGCCATTGGCCTTCATGGCGTTCCAGTCGTAGAGGGGATTTCCCCACATCTGCCCGGTGGCGGAAAAATAGTCGGGTGGGACACCGGCCACATGGGAAGGCCGCCCGGTCTTGGGGCACATTTGGAAGAGTTCCGGGTGGGCCCATGCATCGGCACTGTCGAGGGCAACGAATATGGGAGCGTCCCCAATTACCTCAATGTTCCGTGAGTGGGCGTAGGAACGGACCTGTTTCCACTGGCCGAAGAAAATATACTGGAAGAAGGCGTGGCAGTCTCGGGCCTGCTGGGTTTCCGCCCAGTAGGAGGATTGTCGGGCCCCCTCGTAGGTGCGGCATTCCTCCGGCCAGTCGCCCCAGAAGGCACCACCGAACCGCTCCTTGAGAGCCACGAACGCGCAGTAAGGTTCCAGCCAGGAGGCGTTTTGCTGATGGAATTCCTCCAGCATGCCGTAATTGGGGAGATAGGTGCGTTTCTGCTCAACGAAGCGTTTGTGGGCCAGGCGCAGAAGTGGCCACTTGATTCGGGCCATCCCGGTGAAATTGACATGGTCATGGGGGAGTGCTCGGAGCGGATCGGCGTCGTTGAGCCGGAGGATGCCGTTTTGTGCCAGCGGCTCAAGGTCAATCAGGTACGGATTGCCGGCAAAGGCGGACAAGCTGGAGTAGGGGGAATCTCCAAATCCCGTTGGTCCAAGGGGCAGGGTCTGCCAGTACCGGATGCCGGCCTCGGAAAGAAAATCGAGAAAAGTGTGGTTGTTTCTGCCCAGCGTGCCGATTCCGTGCTCACCAGGCAGCGAGCTGGGATGAAGAAGGACCCCGGCTGAACGGCGATTCAGCCATGCAAAAGGTTTTTCGGCTGCCATCCGGAGCTTCTAATGAGGGGTGCGGGCCTCAGTTCTGGGGAATACGGCGGATTTTTCCGACATCGTAGCCCAGGCTCTGGAGGTAAAAGATGATATCCGAGTAGACTGGATCGTCGATGGTCTTTTTGCGGGCCATGATCCAGACATACTTGCGGCTTGGCTGGCCGATGACGGCCACCGAGTAGTCGGGTTCCAGATGAATGATCTTGTAGTCCGTTTCAAAGGGCCAAGTGACAATACGTACCTCCCAGTCACTGTTGATTCCCGGATTGTCGACCATGGCCCGGGTCCGGAAGCTTTTCGGCTCGCCGTCGAAATCACCCGAGTTGAATGCGTACTCGATACTGATTCCGCGCTCAGCCCGGCTATAGGTCTTGGTTGCATTGTAAGCCTCCCGGTCGAGGAGCGTCGGGACTGAGCCGACGACATGCCAGGTCCCCATCAGCTTGTCCAGGTTGACCTGTCCGGCCACCGGCAGGGGCTCGTTTTTTCTGAAAGTCGAGCATCCGGTGAGGATCGACAGCAGGCATGCAGCGAGGAAAAATTTCTTCATGGTGGGGGAAGATAGGCCATTGGGCTCAGGATTCAAGTTTCTTTAGCTTCGGAGCTATTACATACCTGCAATACGGGGCATTGGGATTGTTCCGATAATAGTCCTGATGGTATTTTTCTGCCGGGTAGAAGTCCCCGAGGGGCTGGATCTCGGTCACGATCGGGTCCTTGAAACGGTTCCTGGCTGCCTCCAGGGAGGCCTTTGCGACCGCCTCCTGATCGGGACTGTTATAGAGGATGATGGAGCGGTACTGGGTTCCGACATCGGCACCCTGGCGATTGAGGGTGGTGGGATCATGTGCTTCCCAGAAGAAATTGAGGAGTTCCTCCACCTGGACCTTTTTCGGGTCAAAATGGATCCGAACCACCTCCGCGTGCCCGGTGGAGCCCGAGCAAACCTCCTGGTAGGACGGGTTGGTGACGGAGCCCCCGGCATAGCCTGACTCGACGGAGGTGACGCCCTCCATTGATTCGTAGAGGGCCTCGATACACCAGAAGCATCCACCCCCGAGGGTCAGGCTGGAACTGGCGGAGGTAGCTCTGTCTGCACTCATGGTGGCCATTGAAACGACAAAAAGACAGAGGGCAAGGATCAGGGGATTTCTTTCAAAGAGGATCATTTGAAGGGTTTGAGTCGATGTGGGGCTAAATATTCCTTGCTGAGTCAGTGAACCTCCCTTGAATAGCAAGCTTTCAGAGGAATACCCGACTTTAGTAGATGTATTTAAAAGAACTCCGTCTTCATGGTTTCAAGAGTTTTGCCGATCCAATCCGGTTGGATTTACAACGAGGTGTGACCACCATCGTCGGGCCCAACGGTTGCGGCAAAAGCAATATTGCCGACGCCATCCGCTGGGTACTGGGTGAGCAGAGCGCCAAATCCCTCCGTGCGGGGGCCATGCAGGATGTTATTTTTCAGGGAACCTCGACCCGCAAGCCGGTTAACCTGTGTGCGGTATCATTGGTTTTCGCCGATTGTGAGGACAAACTGGGGACCGCCTACAGTGAGGTGGAAGTGACCCGCAAGGTGATCCGGGACGGGGGAAGCGAATATTTGCTCAACGGCAAGGCCTGCCGGTTGAAGGACATTCACAACCTGTTCCTCGATACCGGGGTCGGGCAGGTCAGTTATTCCTTCATGCTGCAGGGCCAGATTGACCAGGTCCTGTCCAGTAACCCCAGCGAGCGCCGGGCCATTTTCGAGGAGGCCGCGGGAATTTCAAAATACAAGGCCCAGCGCCGGGAGGCACTGAACAAGCTGGCCCAGGTGGATGCCAACCTGGCCCGGGTGACTGACGTGATGGAGGAAGTGGCCCGGCAGACCAATTCCCTGAAGCGGCAGGCTTCAAAGGCCCTGCGCTACCAGCGGATCCACCATCGGCTGGTTCACCTTGACCTGGCCCACAGCGGGTACCGGTTCAAGGAAGTGCAGCAGGATGTGGTCGAGGGCCGCCGGAAAATGGAGGTCCTTGATGAGCAAAAGGCTGTAATCGAGAAGGAACTCGCCTCCACCGAGAGCGGATTGAGCGGGCGCCGTGAGGAGGCCCAGACCCTGCGGGGGAAACTGGAGGAGGCCCAGCGGCAGGTTTATGATCTGCGGGCAGAAAAGGAAAACTCGGCCAACCGGGCGGAAATGTCGAACCTTCGGCGCGAGGACATGCAGCAGCGTCTGGCGGCCATTGCTGGGGAATTGAAGGAATTGGCCCAGGAAGAAGAACTCCTGGCGGAGAAACTTTCCAATGAGTCGAAGATCAAGCAGGAGCAATTGGATCTCTTCGGCAATTCAGACGAGGAATTTCAGAAGCGAAGCACCGATCTGGCCGACCTGCAAAAGCAGCTCAATTCATCCGAAACGGACTTATCCCGGCTCAAGCAGGGGCTTCTGGCCAAGGACAGCGCCATCAGCCGTCTTCGCAGCAACTGCACCAGCCTGGAACTGGATCTGAAGACGTATCAGGTCCGGCATGCCAACCTGACTGAGGAACTGCAGGCCATGGCCAACGAGAGCGAGGTCATGGAAAAGGACGTGGCGACCCTCGACAAGACCCGTGTCGCCCGGGAGGCGGACAAGAAACGCGAAGAGGCCAAGCTGGAGGAATTGCGGTCCAAGCAGCAGGAATTGGTCCATGCCTACCGCGACCTGCAGAAGACCATCCAGGAAACGGATCGCGAGCGGGCCAGTGTCAAGGCCCAGATCGGTGTCCTTGAGGATCTGCAGGCTAAGTTTGAAGGATTCTCGGAAGGGGCCAGGGCCATCCTGCAGGGCAGACTGGAGGAAGCAGTCCCGGCCAACGCCATCACCCTCTTTCTAAAGCAACTGAAGGTGGGCGACGGCTACACCCAGGCCATTGAGCTTCTCCTCGGGTCGGCGTCCGACGGTATTTACGTCCGCGACGCCGGCATGGTGCAATCGATTGCCCGTGCCCTCGGAGAGAAAAAGGCCGGGCGGGCCAGTTTGCTGGCTCGGCCGAGGCGGGCCCTGCCGGGCCACAATGGTGAGGAATCGCTGCCGGGAGGCATCATTGCCGCCGGTTCCATTGTCTCCTCCGACGACAAGGAAATCCAGTCCTTCCTGGAAGGCTATTTTGCCCATTGCTACATCGCCGATGAGCTCGACGGATTCCTCAGCCATTGGGAAGGCGACAGCGATTTCAGTTTCCGTCTGGCGGTAACACGCTCCGGGGAAGTCATTGACCCGCGGGGGGTGGTGCTGGCCGGAAGCGGCAGTTCGAAGAAGGGAAATAGCTCATTCCTGGCCCGCCAGAACCAGCTCAAAGCATTCGCCAAGCAACTGGCCAAGCTGGACGATGACCAGGAACGCCTGCGCCTGCAGGCGGAACAGGTCCAGGGCAAGCTGGATAACGCAGACAAGCGGATCGAAGAGCAGCGGCGCCTGATCTCTGAAGTCGGCACGGAGGTGACCACGCTGGTGGCCCAGAAGCAAGGTGCCGAAAGGAACCTGGAGAACAACCGCCGGCAGGCGGAGAGCAAATCAGTCGACCTGAAGAAGCTGGAGGCCTCCAAAGACCAGTCAACCGCCCGATTGGAGGCGGCCCGCAAGGAACTGGACGAGACCGAGGGCGATCTCAATCGCCAGAAGGCCGGCATCGAGGAAACCGAGGCAAAAGTGGAATCGCTGCGCAAGGAGCGTGAAGCCAAGCGGGAACATTTTGACGAAGTCCGCTTCGAGGTGGCCCAGAAACGCCAGCGGCTGGAGTTGCTGGACCGCGGCCTGAATGAATTGCAGCGCAAGTCCAAGGAGAACGAACAGCTGCGCATCAAGCGGCTGGAGGAGTCCGATTCTCTTGAAAAGCAGATCAAGGACCTGCAGGCCGAAGCCGGAAAGCACGTCGAGGCCGAAAAGAAGCTTCAGGCCAGCCTGGATGAGTTGATTAAGAAGCTTGAGGCCGACCGGGCCGCCCTCAAGGAGGTGGAGCAGCGCATCGCAGTGGTAGAGCAGGGGATTGCGCCCAAACGGGAGAGCCTGCAACGCTTTGTCGCCGAGCAGAACAAGACAGAGGTGGACCTGGCCCGCAAAGAGTCGCGGGTCCAGTTTATCAAGGAGGAGTGCGAGCGCGACTACGAACGCGACCCCAATGGCGTCGACTGGCAACTGGAGCTCTGGAAAGCGGGGGAGGAATTGCCCGACCGGATCCGGGTCGACATTGAGGAAGCCACGCCCGAGGACATGGAAGGCATCGAGGAACGGCCCGATCCCACCGATGAGGAGCGAGCCAGCCTGGAGCCGGTGGACTGGCCGGTCGTCGAGGAGGAAATCGCCTCCCTGCGCAGCCGGATACAGGCCATGGGCCCGGTCAATCTTGTAGCGATCGAGGAATACAAGGACCTCAAGGAACGGCACGCCTTCCTTTCATCGCAGAGCGAGGACCTCTGGAAATCAAAGGAACAGCTGCTGGAGGCGATTGACGAAATCAATACCACCAGCCAGGAGTTGTTTGCCGAAACCTTCGAAAAGATCCGCACCAATTTCCACTACACTTTCGGAACACTGTTCGGTGGTGGCAACGCCGACCTGAAACTGGTCGACAAGGAGGACGTTCTGGAGAGCGGGATTGATATCACGGCCCAACCCCCGGGGACGCGCCTGCGCAATCTGGGGCTGCTCAGTGGGGGGCAAAAGACCATGACCGCGGTGGCACTGCTCTTCGCGATCTACATGGTGAAGCCGAGTCCCTTCTGTGTCCTGGATGAAATTGACGCCCCGCTGGACGATGCCAACATCGGCCGTTTCACGGGAATGCTGGAGGAGTTCCTGGAATTCTCGCAGTTCCTCATCATCACCCACAACAAGCGGACCATCAGCGTGGCCGACACGATTTACGGGGTGACGATGCCGGAGAAGGGAGTTAGCCGGGTCATTTCGATGAGGTTCAATAAGGCCACCGGCAAGGCGGAAGTCTCGGAGAAGGCCAGCACCTGAGCGGGTTTACCCCTTCGAGCCACCGAACTTCAGGTTGAGTCCGATGTTGACGGAGCGGCTTCCCTCGCGGGTAGCCACGGGCTGGGAGGGTATTCCCTGGTAGCTGGAGCGGTCCGGGCGGTTCAGGTTGGCCATGCCGAGTGAAAAGCTGAGGGTATCGTTGAGCTTGTAGCCGATGCTCGCCGAGTGGCTCCAGAATCCGGCGTTGAACTGGTCCTGCCCGGGTTCGGTCAGGTCCTTCAACTGCAGTCCGCGGTAACGGGTTCGCAGGCTGATGGTCCAGTTGCCGTGTTTCCAGCGCAGGCTCAGGTTCAGTGACTGACGGATCTGGTCGGGCAGCATGATGATTTCGCCCTCGTGACCGGGGTAGGCGGCGGTACTGTCAGTCAGGGTGTAATTGACGGACAGACTGGTTTCTTCCAGCGCTCCGGGCAGGAAAGCCAGTTGAGAGGACCATGCCACCTCCAGCCCCAGCAGATCGGCCGGCGACCCGTTGATCGGATGGGAACGGGTGAATCCGGGCTCACCCAGATACTCGGTCTCCTCCTTGATATCGACAATGAAGTCATCGATCCGTTTGTAGAAGAGCCCGAGGGACACCGATCCCCATCCGTTGAGGACGAAATCGGCACCAACATCGACGGCCTTGGCGTCAAAGGGTTCGAGGTCGGGATTACCGGAACGGATCCACTTGTTATCAAGATTGACCCGCATGGAAGGACTGAGGTCACGGAAGTCCGGGCGCTGGAGGGTGCGGGTCGCGGAGGCGCGCAGAATCAGTTTCGGGGTGGGTCGATAGAGGAAGTGCAGGCCCGGGAATAATTTGTCGTAGGTGTCCGAGATGGAGACCGAATTCACTTCCACCAGTCGCTCACCGCTGTCGTCCTTCATGGTGACTGTCTCATATCCCCGTGTCTCGGATTCTGTTCGCTCAAGGCGCAGGCCGGTGATGAAAATCCACTTTTCGGATTCACGCTGAATCATCCCGTAAGTGGCGTAGATGGATTCGGAAACCGAGAAGTCGCTCCCGAACGAATCCAGAAGTGCGTCATTGGGGTCGTAGAGAAAGTCGTCGGCGTGTTCGAGGAAGCGGTCCTGCATGGCCGCCGCCGACCATGATGGGCCAGAGGGGTAGTTGCCCCTGAATACCGTTGGCTCACCCGGCGCGTAGACCTCCGTCAACTGGAAGCCCTCATTGGCATTAAACTTGAGCTTATCCTGGTCGTTTACGGCATCCCGGAGGCGCGCTTTTATTCCGCCCTTGAAGAGCCATTCCGTCTTTTCGGTTTTCCATTTTCTCTCAAGGTTGGCCCGCAGTGCGGTTTCCTTGTCCTCGGCCCAGTCGTCGATCAGGTCATAGCGGAAGAACTCATAGGGTTCAGGATCCGCCAGGTCTTCGGCGTTCAGGACCTGTCCATCACTGCTCAGCTCAATCCGCGGAAGGGATGTGGAGCTGGTCACATCGTAGCTCCCGTCAAAAACCTTCCCGGTCCGAAACAAGGCGTTCGTTGCCCCATCTGAATCGTTGGTGGCGATGGAAAAGCCGATACTCTCATCGAGGCGCCAATCCCCAAACTTATGCTCGGCAGCGAGGACAATGGATCCTGAGGCGTTTTCCTGGAGCCGCTCAAAGAACTGCTTTTCGAGGACAATATTTTCAAACCGGCCCTTGCCCGGTTCCAGGGAGATTATTTTCCCCCGGATAAACTCTACGGTATTAAACTGGCTGGACTGGCTCTGGGTCCGGGAATTCCACATTCCCTTGAGCTGGAAATGATGATTGCGGTTCAGTTGAAGATCGGTGTTGAGGACCAGTCCATAGCCTTTGTTATGGTTTATTCTCTTCCCGGCCCGCAAGCGGGCCAGAGTCCGGACCCTTTCCCCTGTGTCGGGGCTGTTGCGCAAGGGCCACTGATTGAGTACCCGGATCTCGTCCCCGTTATTGTCACCGTCCTCAGCGTTGAGGGCGATCAGGATTCCCATGCGCTGGTCATCCTTTCCCAATGAAATCGGTTGAGCACGGGCAAGATTGAACCTATGGGAGTAAGTTTCGCCGGCCTCTTGAAATCCCCCGCGGTAGCTCATGGTGGAACGGGCCTTTTTTGACCTGGCGACCCGGCTGGTCTGCAAGTCAACGGTGCCGCCAATGGCGTCAGCATCCATGTCCGGGGTGGGAGCCTTCATCACCTGTACCCGGTCGAGGAATTCACGCGGGATCCTGCCCATGGCGCCGGCGCCCCGGGTTGTGCCCCGACCGCCCCCACCGGCCAGGCTTTGCCCGTCCAGCGTGACGCGGGTCTGCTTGGGTCCGGCACCGCGGATGTTGATCCCGCTGACATTGCCGTCCTCCGAACTGACCGTCACCCCGGCAATCTTCTCCAGGGTATCCCCGAGGTGTTCATCGGTGACGTCCTTTAATTCGTCCCCGGAGATCTGGTTCATCGGGGTGATGGAGCCGCGTTCGGCGATGGCGTCCCGGTCCCGGTCGTCCAGTTCGGTGGTCACCTCGAATTCCGCCAGTTCATGAACGATCGGACTGAGAAATACCTCCATTTTATGGCTGGGCCCGCCCGGGCGAACCTCGATCCGCAGGTGACGGCCCGCATAGCCGGGGGCGGAGATCATCCCGTCATAAATACCGGCCTCGATTTCCTGGATCTGGATCCATCCTGCCGCGTCAGCGGCTTCCCTGCGGCCGATCGAGCTCAGGCTGAGGCTGGCTTCGCCAATACCCTGACCGGTGAGTTGATCGATGGCGCGCACCGTGACCTGGTCTGACCAGCAGAGCAGGGGCAGTAGGAACATCAGGACAATGGCAAATTTGCCCGGGAAGAGTATGCTGGAGGATCGTTTCACTGGAGAAGAATTGGGGGATAGAAGCTGGGAATTAGTGAATGTTCACTGCTTAAAGTCAAGATTCCCACTTCGGTGTGTTTGTTAAATGACAAAAAAAGAGCCCCGGAGAACCGGGGCCCAGTTTTGCGTCCATGCGGACGCGTTTTCCTATCAGGTGAATTATGCGGTTTCAGGGTCCTACTTGACGTTGATCTGGAACGGCTTCTCGTGTTCCCGTTTGGGCAGAGTGATGGTCAGGATGCCGCTATCCAGTTCAGCCTTGGCCTTCTGGAAATCGACGTCCGTGCCTACCCGGATCGATTCCTCGTAGGCAACCTCTCCTTCCTTGTCGCCATGGCGTGATTTGCGCTTGGCGGAGACATCCAGGATGCCCTTTTCGAATTCGAGTGCAATGTCCTCCTTCTGCACCCCTGGCAGTTCCAGTTCTATGATGCGTTCATCGGTGGTGTTGTAGGCCCTGACGGGAACCCCCCTCAGCATGCGCCCAGTGTCAGCAAGGGCGCTCCCGAAGAAGCGGTCCAGTTCGGTCCATGGATCGTTAAAGAACGTGTTGTGTTTAATCAGTTTCATTTTCATCTCCTTGTTAATCGGTTTGTGCCTTCTTGTATTGCATCAGTCGTGCCAAATTGATTTGCCTTTGTAAATAAATAGTAATGAAGGACTTATAAGATTTTGCCTACGGCGAGACTGGGACAAAGCTGCACACTTACGCGTGCCATCGATTTTTGCCGGGCAAAGATAGGGACAGAATGGCACTTTTGGCGAAATTTGATACTCTTGACGGCCTGATTGGGTCAATTATCATGAATCCCAGAAACACCCACGCGGGAGCAGAATGGTTTTGGCAAACAAGATCACCCTTGGACGGATTTTCCTGATTCCGGCCGTCCTGGCCGGCATCCTTGTTTATGGCCGGAGCGTGAAAGGGGGCCATCCCCTGGAGATCTATCGCTGGATTGCCCTCGGGTGCTTTGTAGTGGCGGCGGGGAGCGATGCCCTGGACGGCTACATTGCCCGCAAGTTCAAACAGCGAACATGGGTCGGGGAAATAATTGATCCGGTGGCGGACAAGACCCTGATGGTGACCACCATCCTGGCCCTGACATTCACGCCCTGGCCCTGGAGTTTTCCGCTGTGGTTTCCGGTACTGGTGGTTCTGCGGGACCTGTTGGCCATTGTCGTTGGGTTCATGATCTATAATCTGTCCGGACAGATTGACATCCGGATTCACTGGTCCGGCAAGGCAGCCACGTTTTTCCAGATTTGCTCGATTTGCTGGGTGATGGCGGGAATCACCTTTCCCCATCCGTTGCATGTCACCATTGTTGCCGCGGTGATGACCCTGTTCTCGGGCTTGGTTTACCTCCGCGCAGGGGTGCTGCAGATACTCTGCCAGCGGGCCGGGCGGCCTCAGTAATGGGGCGGGCGCTCGTCTTGGACGGTCCGCTCTGGATCGACTGGGCTGTCCACATCAGGGGAGGCCAGACGCGATTCAAGTTTTTCCAATCGCTTGACCGCCGCTGCAAGCCGCTTCGACAAACGGAAGATTTCGGTATCCTGCTCGGCAATATGATTTTTCAGCTGCCGGATCACTTGCTCGAGGTGACTGAATTCTGGATCATGAGTCATTTCGGGATCGGTTGGAGGGTCAAATTGCCGGGAGAGGGAATTGCTGTCACTCCTGAAATCAGGGACCAATGCGAATGATATCCACCGGGCAACCTTCCTCTGCCTCCTCCAGAATGGACCGGTCCTCCGGAAAACCCTCCCCGAACTGGAAAAAGGGATCGATACGGACAACATTGATCAGCTGGGCTTCCCCATCGTCGTCCATGTGCCAGTAATTGGGGGCGACTTCCGCGCAAAGTCCGCAGCCGATGCATTCAGGCTTCTTGTGGGCGATCTGGATGAGTTTCATCAGGACTGGCGTTTGTTGGCCACAGCGGGAGCCATGATGTAGAATCCATCGTTTTCGCGAACCCGTTGACTGACCTTGATGGAGAAGACCACTCCTGCCGGGACCTCGGTCACCGGACCATCGTCGGTGTGCATGGATTCGATGGTACCCTCGACGGCACCACTCGTTTCACCGATGATGACAAATTCCTCCCCGATGGTCACCGGGGTGGAGGGGCGAATTTCCGCTACCCCGATTTTTGGATAATAATGGGTAACCTTGCCCTTGTGGATTTTCTGGCGAGTGGATTGTGAACCGTAGGATCCCGACCATCCCTGTTCGCGGCCGAGGTAGTATCCGTCGGAGAGGCCACGGTTGTAAACCTTGCGGAGATCCTGCATGAGATCCTCCACCAGGGCAGGGGAATAGGAACCATTGCCAATGGCATCGACGCCCTGCCGGTAGGCACGGGTGACCAGCTTGACGTATTCCGGGGGCCTGCCCCGGCCCTCTATCTTGAGGGTGTGAACACCGGCCTCGACCAGCTGGTCAAGAAACTCGAGGGTGGAAATGTCGTTGGGCGACATGACGAAATTGTTGTCTATCTTGAGCTCCTTGCCGGTATCCTTGTCCTTGACGATGTATTCCTTGCGACAGTTCTGGATGCATGCGCCCCGGTTGGCGGAAGCATTGTCGGTGTAGAGGGACATCCCGCACCGGCCGGAGACAGCGATGCAGAGGGCGCCGTGGGCGAAAGCTTCAATCTCCATGGGCCGGCCGGCCGGCCCGCGAAGATCAGCGGCCCGCACCTGCTGGTACAGCTTGCGGATCATTGACAGGTTCAGTTCCCGGGCGAGGACAATCCGGTCGCACCATTGGGAGTAAAACTTGAACGATTCTAAATTGGAGACGGAGAGCTGGGTGGAAAGGTGGACCTCCAGCCCGAGTTCCCTGGCCCGCAGGATACAGGCCATGTCGGAGGCAATAACCGCATCGACCCCATTGTCCCGGGCTTCCTCCAGCAGCTTGTAGCAGAGCTTCAGGTCATGATCGTAGAGGAGAGTATTGAGGGTCAGGTAGCCCCGGATGCCCCCGGCCCGGCACCTCTGCATTATTTCGGGGAGATCCTTGAGGTGGAAGGAACGCCGGGACCGGGCCCGCATATTCAACTGCGCCAAGCCAAAGTAGACGGCGTGGGCCCCGGCATCGATGGCCGCCTGCAGGGAGGCATAGCATCCGGCAGGGGCAAGGACTTCGGCGTGGGGACATGCAGGTTCGTTATTCATGAAAGAGGGGATTCCACCTGACTTCCCTGCAGGGCGTCCAGCCAAATTGACGAAAATCGGGATCCTGAACCCGGTCCTGGCCTGGATTGGTAAAATATACTTAAGAATTCATCCCCATGGAGGCCTTTTCTTCAGCCCCATGCGGTAGGCCGGATAAGCTTATCCTAACGAAGAAAATCGGTTTAACGTCAACCGGGTCGGTACTGGTGAAGATGACCCGGGCCCAGTTCGAGGCCCTGACCAATGTGCTGACCCCGATGACCGCTTTTGAGGCGGGCCTCGATGAGTCCTCGCTTGTCGCTGCTCAACCGCTTCCGGCTATGGCGGTAAGACGGCGGCTGGATTCGGTCCGGTCCTGCCTGCGGAAAATCCGTCCCACGGGACGGCCCAAATTGGTTCGCACGGTGAGGCTGGTTTGCCAACCCGCTGGAGACATCACCAACATCCAAATCGACCATATGCTGCAGTTGTTGGAAAAGGAGGAATTCCTGAAGATGGTACCGGGTGGCACTGTCAGTGATCCCTAATATATAAAATCATCCGCGGTTCCGGTTGGCGAAGCCATGTCGGACAATCCTGCTCTGGAACATCAGGAAACCTGATCCCGGTACTCCGGGTACTGTTCAGTCCTCCGGTTGCAACCGCCAGTAGGTTCCCGTTTCCGTCTCCACCGGAATCAGGTTGGGCCGCTCGCCGGCGCCCTTGCCCTCGCGAACCAGGTAAAACAGGTCCTCAATTGCCTCGCGGCTTTCCTCATAGTAACCGTGCCCGGAGGTGATGGAAATGGCATCGGACACATCGATGGTCTGAAATCCCTTGATCACTGGTGCCCCTGTGCGGGAGTCACCGAGCCGAGGGTAATGGAAGACCTGGGCGGAGGCCATCAGGGGGAAGTCCCTTGAGGAAACGTAGAGGGTCAGGCGGGAGGGTGACTTCGCCAGGGCGGGACCGGTTTCATGGATAAAGGTATCCCGGTCGATATCGGGAGCGAGGAACACTATTTCCCCAAAGGGCCAGGGTGTGTCCGAACCGAGGAAGGAGAGAAGTGTCCCGATCATGGCCCGGTTGCCGAGGCTGTGGGCCAGTACATGGATTCGTGCTTCCGGGAATCGTTCCCGGATGGAATGAATCAACTGACAGAGCCGGGGCTCGGCCCACTCCACATTGTCGATGTCGGACACGTAGCCGGTCCATGAATGGTTGGAAGGCCACGAAAAGGCGATGACCGGCCCCGGGAAGGCCAACTGGTGCCTGAGTTGGGCGGCATTGAACAGGGAACGCGAAAAGTCCTTCCGGTAACCATGGATGTAGATCATCACCTCTTTTGTTGAACCGGGGGTTTCCAGGTAATGACCGATCGAATTGAGGAATTCAGACTTGTCCCATCCCCGGACCGATTGGATCGGGCCGGACCGAACGGGATCTTCCATGGTCAGTATCCTGTTCTCCATTTCCCGGGCATGGCTAGTGTGGGCGCCCGCCCGGTCGATGGCGACAATTGCCCCTCCGTAGGCGGTATCACCGCGTTGTCCGTTGAACTGGCTGCCCGGACGATTGGAGTTGTTTGCCTTCCTGACACTGAGATAGAGGACCTCGTGCAGGGAGTATTGCTCCGTTTTGTCGATGGTCGAGCAGCCTGCCAGCATGAAGAGCAGTAAAATCAGTACGGTTGCGCGTATCGCGTTCATTCGGTTTGGTCGAATTTTCCGCAGTATCGGGAAAGAAATACAAGGCACCATCATTAGCGGCCGACCGGTCGCTGTCAAAAGCTGAAACGGTCCGGCTGTCATGAAGTGTTGTCATAAGGGTCACTTCTGGCCCGTTCGACAACAAGCCGTGATTCCAAAATCCACCGGCGCCAACCCCCGACTATTCTCAGTTTCAAAATATGTCCGGTCTGGTGTGCCCAGTCCTCAAAAACTGTTGCCTTAGCTCAGCGGATTCTTAGGCGATTCTGAGAGAAACGGCTGAGATTTTTAGAACAAGCGTCCGGTCTGCAAAAATCGGTCTGGCCGGATTGCGAAGCTGAGAATCTGGCCACAACTTGAGTCAGTCTCCTGAGTCTTTTATAACAGCCACTTATGCGTGCTCCCTGATCGCCGTGCCGCCGTGAGAGACTTGTTGCCTAAGGGCGCTGTGGTTTCAGGAATTGGAAAAACTGGGGTGGCTAACCGGACTTGAACCGGCGACCCCCGGAACCACAATCCGGTGCTCTAACCAACTGAGCTACAACCACCACAAGTTAAAGAGGAAAAGACAAGGCGTAGCGGGTCGGATGTCAACTCTCCAGTTGGAAGAAAATAATCCAGATTAAAAGGAGTGGGGGATGAGCACTGTATCCATCCCGCAGGTGTCGGCTGCCTAAATGCCGAGCTGGCTGTCCTCAACAACAAGGCAGTCGGCGGGGGCGATGCCCATCTGCCTGGCGGCGAGGAGGAACAGGTCCGGGGCGGGCTTGGAGCGCTCGACATCAGCGGCTTTCAGGCCATGGTTGCAGGCGGCCATGTGCAGGCTCATTGAGTCTGCCATAGTGCCGTCACAGTCGAAAATTTAACCTTTATAGTCTCGGGTGGGTGTCTGGAAGTTGATCATGGAGGAACAAGATCAGGATCAGGCAAAAGGTCCAGTTTTCTTCAGGGGAATTGCTTCCGGGGCGTAAGCTGTAATTTTGACACACTATAATATTTACATCCTAAAAGGCCCCGCCTAACCTGAGAATTTATGCTGGATCAGGCCTATGATATCAAGAGATTCCAAGTCCGTTACGGGTTGACCAACAGGGAGATAGCGGAAATTTGCGGATGCTCCCTGCCGACGATCCAGAAATGGAGGAGTGGCGAGGTGGCCACCTCCGGGGCCGCGGCACAGCTGATGAAGCTGCTGGACCTGACCGCAAAGGGCGATTCCGGGCGACTACGCCGGGCCATCGAGGGCATGGCCATGATGCCGGCTGGAACTGGTCCTGATTCTGAACTCGTGGGCGTCGAGAGCAGGATCGATATTGAGAAACTGATTGCCGAGCGACGGCGGGACAGGGAGCTTTCGGAAATCGTGTCCCGGTACCGTTCCGTGTTGGAATCGTTCGGTGCCCCGGCTTGCCGATGGTTTCCGGATACAACCCTGACCTTCGTCAATGAGGATTACCAGAATCTGTTTGCGGACAAGGGCGAGGACCTCACGGGGCGGAAATGGATTGAATTCCTGCCCGAAGAACAGCGTCGGTTCTCAGCCGCGATTATCTCAGACTTGGTCCGTCGAGGGGAGCCGGAAGTCGCGATTCATGAAACGACTGACGCCCGCGGCCGCGAGCTTTGCTATGAATGGCGGGATATGCCGATCAAGAACGAGAAAGGTGAAGTTGTGGAAGTGCACTCGGTGGCCAACGACGTTACCGAGCTGGTGCAGCTGCGGCGCCAGGCCGAGGGAAACCGGCAGAACTTCCACGCCTTCATGTCTTTGGCCCGTGATCCCGTGGTACTCTTCGACCAGACAGGGCTGTTCGTAGAAAGCAATAACTCTTTCGGGCATCTCCTTGAATCGGTTTCTGGAGCGCACGGATTCGACGACCTGATGCCTCTTGCGGTGGCGACGAAGTTCAGGCGGCTCCTCAAACGGGTCTCCACCAACAGGACTTTCCGCTTCCAGCTACAACTGGGCAAGCGGGGCTACAGCATGATCGGGCGCCATATCGGCGCATCAGGTGAGGGTGGACAGTATTTGGCCATCCTTGAGGAAATTGGCGCTGTTACCGGCAGCCCGGTGACCCAAGTTCGTCTGCGGAACGAGGTGCTCGTGGACGCGGAAAGGGCCGAGCTGGCCATCGATCCGGAACTGGTCCAGCGGATCGGGAAACGGATGAGCGAGGTCGGTAAACGGGCCGGGGTCGACCGCGTCTACGTTTTCAGTTTTGATGACAAGGATGCCGTGTTCGACAACCTGTTTGAGTGGTGTGCCGAGAGTGTCCAGTCGCATATCGACGAATTGCAGGGCTTCCCGATGAGCGAGTATGCCTGGTGGGTGGCCCGTATCCGGGAGAACAAGTGGATCCAGTTTGAGGACACCTCGAAGATGCCCAGGGGCGCTTTCCGCGAGAGGGAGGTGCTGGTGGCCCAGAATATCCGGGCCATCATGGTGGCCCCGGTGATCGTGGACGGAGTCCCTGCCGGTTTTGTCGGCTTTGACCACAACCACACAACCCGCGCCTGGCATGAGCAGGAGGAGCAACTCCTGACTTCCTTCAAAGCTGAAGTCGAAACCCTGTTCTCGAAAATGAGAGGGATCTAGTCCTGTCTAGAACTGGTAATCCTCGACCAGTCGGGCGATACTTGGGCTGAAGTACTGGTTGCCCTCCTTGGCGGCGTTAATGGCCTTCTGCAATTCCTCCAGCCCATAGGCCTTCTCAACGTAGGCAATGGCTCCGTTCTGCAGGGTGCTTTGCAAGGTCTCCTCGGAAAGGGATCCGGTGAAGATGATGACCTTGGATTGAGGCAGTTCCTTATGGACGATTTTCAGGACATCCAAGCCGCTGACCTCAGGCAGCCTCAGGTCGAGGATGATCATTTCGGGTTTTAATTCGCGGCAGCGCTCGATTGCGGTTGCACCATCCCTTGCTTCTCCAAGGAAGTTGATATCGTCCTCGGCGGAGAGGAATTCGGAAAGCAACTCACAGACCAGCGCTTCATCTTCGATTAAAAATAGCGAAATAGGCATCCTGATAAAGTATTCTGTTTTGTAGATAAGGAAAGTCGACTTCCAATTCAACCGTTTTCTGGTCTGATCAGATGTCGTCCATGAACGGGGTCTCCATTTGCTTGCGATGGCGACGGACCCGTTCCTCGATCAGGTCGAGGGATGCCTGGACAATCTGGCCCATCCGCTGGCACTTGAGGAACCGCTTGTTCTTGTGATATTCCGCCATCCCTTCCCGCAACTGGGCTATTTTCTCGTCGGCAGAGATCCGGTCCTCACACATGCATCCCAGCAGGCGCCGCACCCGTGGTTCGGCCAGCTGGATCCGCCGGAATATCACGGATTGTTCCTCTTTCTGGTACTGGCGGGCGGTCTGCAGGTTGAGTTGTTCCACCGTGAACTCGACCAGAGCGCTGTTGTCCTTGAAAAACTGTGGCAGGTAAAACTTGAGGCGTCCGCTATAGGATTGCTGGTCAAAGTCCATGGCCCGGATGCGGATCTGAACGTCCTCGAAATCCGGGGTGACGTCGACCACGAAGTTGTAGGCCCGCATGTCGCCCAGGAGGCGAAAGAAACAGCGCTCATTGAACTTCACCAGCTCCTTGGCCAGGCGGATTTTGTTCAGGTGTTCGTCGTGAAGCCACTTCTCGATGAAGACGTCCCCGGGGATGCCGACCACATGCTCTTCCACGAGGATATCCTCGGAAACGAAATAGTGCATGCGATTGGGGGAGAGCAGGTGCTCCAGCTCCAGTCCGTAGATGCGGGAGGCATCAGACTTCTTGATGTAGTAGTAATCCTGGTTGTCGTTGTAGGAGTTGACCACCCGGATGCGGAACGGGTTGCTGTTGCCGAAGGTGCAGTAATCGACGCGATCGACATAGAGATGGTCGACAAAGGAGGTGTCGCCCTCCGTCTTCAGCATGGCGTAAATGGTCGTCAGTTGCCGGTTGAGGCGACGCCAGATCTCCGGTCGGTAAATGACAGTCCGCCAGAGGGTGTCCTGCCCGTCGGGGCCGTACAGGGGCATGGCCTCGACCCACTCCAGCAGGCGCGAATAGGAGACCGGCAAGTCAAACTCCCGGTTGTATTGCTTCAGGTAGGTCAACAGGCCTTCGCCCACCGGATACATGGGTTTCTTCTTGGTGGCAAAGGCATCCAGGACCGGAATCGGATCATCCTCCATGGGAACATTAGAAGAAGTGACTTCCATCCATGCAAGCCAAGTGTCAGCCCAAGGCAGGCCCATTTTCGCTTGTCTGCGGGGCGGAATTCTGAACATTGAAGGGTTTCTTATTGATGAAGATCCTCGAACCAGAAGAAACGGAGCCTGACAGTAGTCCTCAGTCAAAAGAGGACCACAGTGCATCATACCAGTATCAATCGACGACCGGAGCGGTTGTCGTGCAGCGGAAAGGGGCGGCATGGCTGAGCTAATTCTTGCCGTAGCATTTACTCTGGGGGTATCCGCGATCTGCTCACTTCTGGAAGCCTTCATTCTCAGTACCACCATTGCTGAGGTGGAGGGGCTGAAGAAGCAGCACCCGCACATCGGGAAACGCCTTGAGCAGTTCAAGATCGACATCAACGAGACCAGTTCGGCTATCCTGACCATGAACACCATCGCCAACACGGCGGGGGCCATGATTGTCGGGGTGTTGGCAGAACGTGTCTTCGACAACTTCTGGCTGGGAATCCTCTCCGGTTTCATGGTGCTGGGGATCCTCATCTTTTCGGAGATCATTCCCAAGAGCATTGGAGTGGCCTACCGGAAGCCGCTCCAGGTCTATCTTGTCTACCCGCTGTGGCTGGTCCGGCTGACAATGAAACCCTTCTCGTCCTTCGCCAAGAAGATGCTCCGGGTAATCGTCACCCACGTCGAGCCGACCGAGGAGGAGCAGGAGGAGGAGATCCGCCTGCTGGCCGAGCGCAGTGCCCAGAGTGGGGCCCTCAGCAATGGTGAGCGGGACCTGATTTCCAACGCCCTCAGCCTGGACGATGTCAACGTGGAGTCGATGATGACCCCGAGGACGGTGGTGACCTTTATCAAGGACACCCTGACCGTGGAGGAAGTCAGCCGGGAATTCCGCAATATTCCCTTTGCCCGACTCCCAATCTATGGCGAGAACATCGACAACATCGTGGGGGTGGTCCGGCGACGGGACATCCTTGAGGCCAGCAACGAGGGCAGGGGTGAGGCGACCATGAACGAATTAAAGGGGGATGTCCTTTTCATCCCTGAGACAGCCTCCGGGCTGCAGGCTCTCCAGCAGTTTATCGAGAAGCACCATCAGTTGGCGGTCGTGGTGGACGAATATGGTTCCACGGCCGGGGTGGTTACGATGGAGGACATCGTCGAGCACCTTATTGGTGAGGAGATCTACGAGGAGTCCGATATTGCCGTGGATATGCGGGAATTGGCCAAAAAGAGGGCCGAACGGATGCCCAGCGCCACTCCGGACATCGTTGACGAGGGTAACGGGGCTAAGGACTAGGGATTGGAACGGGGATGCAATTTCTGACGCAGTTAACAGGCCTTGACTCCCTGTCGCTGATCCCGTTCCTCGCCTCCACACTGGCCTACTGGGTTCACGACCTCGATCCGGTCATTTTCCAGTTCACGGAACGAATCGCCATTCGCTGGTACGGCTTGGCCTACGTGAGCGGGTTCCTGGTCGCCTTCGGGCTGTTGAACCTCTATTGGATGAAAGGCCGGTCCGCGCTGGCTCCCCAGATGCAGGAGTCCTTTGCAATGGCGATGATCTTCGGGGTGGTTATCGGCGGCCGCCTAGGTTATTTCCTGCTGTACGAGGGCGCCCTGTTTATGCAGGATCCGCTGGTCTTATTCCGTGTCTGGGAAGGAGGGATGGCCAGCCACGGTGGTTTTGCCGGGGTTGCGGTGGCAGGGCTGTGGGTTGCCCGTAAATACCGATTACACCGCCTGCACCTCGGCGACCTGCTGGCCACTGTGACAGCTCCCGGACTCCTGCTGGGTCGCCTGGCCAATTTCATCAATGGGGAATTGTGGGGCAAGGTAAGCGACGTCCCGTGGGCGGTTATCTTCCCCAAGAGCGCCCCCCTTGGCATGACCGTGGAGCTGATTGCCCCGCGCCACCCCTCCCAGCTCTATCAGGCCGGACTTGAGGGGCTGGTGCTGGCGGTCTGGTTGCAGTGGCGGTTCTGGGGCACCAGTGTTGCCCGAGAGAAACCCGGCCACCTGATGGGTGAATTCCTTGTCGGATACAGCCTGGCTCGCTGGATAGGGGAGTTTTTCCGCGAGCCTGACGCAGACCTGATCCTGGGGATCAGCCGGGGGAGTTTCTATTCATTCTTCCTTTTTGCCGCCGGGATGGGGATTATCACCTGGATACGGTGGGGGAAGTTGACAAACAGAAAAAGCCGCTAACCTTAGCGGCATGGAAATCGTAGCTTACCTGAAACCGACCTGTGGCTGGAGCAATGGCGTTCGCGCCATCCTCAAGAAGTACAACCTTTCCTACGAGGAAAAGGACATCATCAATAATGCGGAGAACTACGCCGAGATGGTGCAGCGGTCCGGTCAACCCCTGTCGCCCTGCGTGGTCATCAACGGGATCATGCTGGCCGACGTGAGTGGGGAGGAAGTGGAAAACTACATGCTCTCGAACAGTCTGGTCCAGCCCAGTGATGATGGAGTGGATGTGCCGACCAACGCCCCCTGTACGGATGAGGAGCACGAGCGGATGAAGTCCAAGACCATCCGGTTCTTCTAGGGGCCAATCCGCATTCTCGATTTTTGTCGTTGGGCCGTCCGGTTGGGCGGCCCGATCTGTTTTCCGGTAATGCTATCTGTTGACAAAATGGTGGAGCCTTTCAAGAATGGCAGGTCCGAATGAGCATTACAGCAAAAACACTTCTTTCATCCAAAGGGAACAAGGAAATCTATTCGGTTTCTCCTAACCAGTCCACCTTCGAGGCTCTCCAGTTGATGGCAACCAAGGACATCGGCGCCGTGGTCGTCATGGAGGAAGGCAAGCTGCTGGGCATCCTGACCGAGCGTGAATATGCCCGCAAGATCGTCCTTTTTGGCAAGACCTCGAGGCATACGCCGGTTTTCGACACCATGAACCGCGATTACCCGAAAGTCGCTCCAGACACCCCGATCAAGGAGTGCATGCAGATCATTACGGACCGGCATTTCCGTTACCTGGCTGTCACGAAGGATGACGAGTTTCTCGGCCTGATCAGTATCGGTGATATCGTGAAGCACATCATCGCCCAGCAGGCGGCCAGCATCGAACACCTCGAACGGTACATCAGCGGTATCTAGAGCCGCCAGCTCAGGTCGCCCGCCATGGGTACAGCTTGACCGAAGCCCTTCCGCCTGCTATGTTGGCCAACGGTTAACCACTTGGGAGGTGAGTCGGGCGATTCAGGAAATTCTGAAGGTGGCGGATGTCCGTGTAAACGGTGACCGCCCCTGGGACATTGTCGTCCACGACAAGCGCTTCTGGCGCCGGATCGCCCTCTTTGGCAACATCGGGCTGGGGGATGCCTATGTGGACGGCTGGTGGGATTGCTCGGCAATCGATGAAATGATCCACCGGCTTCTGGATGTGGCTAGCCGCCGTGAGCGTCAGCCGTGGATAGTCTATCTTTGTGGTTACCTGACGGGCACAATTTTCAACCTGCAATCCCTGCCGCGGGCATTTCAGGTCGGTGAGCGGCATTACGACATCGGGAACGACCTCTATGAGGCCATGCTGGGGAAGGACCTGGTCTATTCCTGCGCCTACTGGCAAGCCGGGGCGAAGTCCCTCGAGGAGGCCCAGCGGGACAAGCTGGAGCTGGTCTGCCGGAAAATCTCCCTCAAGCCCGGGATGCGTGTCCTCGACATCGGGTGCGGGTGGGGGAGCTTTTGCAAGTATGCGGCCGAGAACTACGGGGTCGAGTTGGTCGGCCTCACCGTCTCGCGGGAGCAGGCCGCCTACGCCACCAGGACCTTGAAGCATCTGCCAGTGGAGATTCGCCTGCAGGATTACCGGACAATGGGAGGCCTTTTCGATGCCATTGTCTCCATCGGTATGTTTGAGCATGTGGGACCGAAAAACTACCCCCACTACATGCGGATTGCCCGTCACAACCTTCGGGACGAGGGAACATTCCTGCTCCACACCATCGGATCCAACCGGACCAATCCGCCCGTCCGCTCATGGATAACCAAGCACATTTTCCCCAATGGATACATTCCCTCGCTGCGGCAGGTGGGCGGTGCCGTGGAGGATCGGTTCGTCGTCGAGGACCTGCAGAATTTTGGTCCCGACTACGCCCTGACCCTGATGGAATGGTACCGGAACTTCGAGCATGGATGGTCCTCCCTCAGGGGCCGCAAGCCACAATACGACGAGCGGTTCCGGCGCATGTGGCGCTATTACCTGCTGTCCTGTGCCGGGGCCTTCCGGGCCCGCGACCAGCAATTGTGGCAGTTCGTCCTCTCCCCCAAGGGCCAGGCCGGCAGCTATGTCCGGCCGGTGCTGGGTTAGCAGGCTCCGGTTTTGGATAAAGGGCAAAAAAAAAGAGCCCCGGGTCACCGGGGCTCTGGAAATGATAGACTGGTCAGGCAATTACATTCGACGGCGACGGATCACGTAGCCGAGGGGAACCAGTCCGCCCAGCAGGGCAAAGGTGCTCGGCTCAGGAAGGCCAGTCATTTGGATGCTGCCGATAGCGGTGATTCCAGCCAGGCTGTCAAAAGTAAGCGTGACTGTGTCAGCAGTAAGGCCAGAGAAGACCGCATAGTTGCCAAAGTCGATGCCGTCGCTGCAGTTTTGATCGGTTGTCAGGATGAGCTCAGATACATACACATTTGAAGCATCAGGTACTTCCCAGTAGTATGTGGTTGTGCCATCACTGATAGAGGCATTATTCCCTCCGGCTGCACCATTGAATCCAGTAGGGTAGAAAATGTTATCATATGATGAGAATGTTCTCTGGTCAAGTTACCCAAACTGGGCCGCGTAATTCGTTAGTCATCCAGAAGTCTCATTTGCCAACTTTTCAAAAATCAAGGGGTAGGGTAGGTGCCGAACCATGCCCCTCGCTGGAAGATGTTTCTCGATCAGATCTAGAATGGGCAGGGAGGCGGTATAGCTGGGCCATTCATTGGCATTGGGTACTAACCTGAAACCATATTAACCATAACTAGATGGTGTAACTATGGTGTGAAATTGCGCGTAATTAAAAACCTATTACGCTCTAACATATTGTTTATAAGCTGCTTAGAAATTGGTCGGGCTGACTGGATTCGAACCAGCGACCCCTTGCACCCCATGCAAGTGCGCTACCAGACTGCGCTACAGCCCGCCGAGAAAGGAAGAAAGAGAATGGAAGAGGGGGCGCTGGTCAAGGCAATCCTGAGAATTTGTCAGGAAATTGCGGGGAAGGGGTTGATTTAGGGAATCATAAATTATTCACTTGCCACGTTAGTGCTGTATTCGTATTACTTATAGCGCTCTTAAGGCGCCCGGCTTTCCCCGGCCGGTGCCATTCAGATTAACCCCAGAAATAATCCCGCTTGGGCGGGATGCCCCCAACGGTGAGTACAGATAGATCCGGACCTGAATACGACGACCTGCGGGCCGTGGTGAGTGAATTGGCGGAACGGCTGGAGCGCGTTGAAGCGCGCCTGGGAATACCCGCGAAGGCAGCGGCAAAAAAGCCTGAGCCGGTGGAGGTGCAGCGGATGGAGCAGGGGACTGAGACCCGGCGTGAAGGGGATTCGCTGGAATTCGAGGTTGGGCAGACTTGGTTTGCCCTGATTGGAATCTTTGCCCTGGCGATTGGCATGGCCTTCCTTCTTTCCCTGCCGTTTGCCGGGTTGCCGGTATGGGCACCCTCAACGGCGGGATATCTGGCCAGCGCCCTGATCCTTTATCTGGCCCGGGTCTCCCAGAAATCCTTTCAGGAGATTTCCAAGTACTTGCGTGGGGCGGGGATGCTGTTGCTGTTTTTTGCCACCCTCAGGTTGTTCTATTTCGGGGCAGAGTCAGCCCTGGAAGCAACCTCCTTGGCCGGGATTTTCCTGCTTCTGGTGACCGTCGGGTTGAATCTGGTGCTGGCCTGGCGCCGGAAGTCGCCGATCCTCTACGTGCTGGCGATGCTGACCGGTTGCGGGGCCGCCCTGGCGGTGGGGACCCCATGGTTTGTCGCTGGCTTGCTGACGGTCCTGGTTGGATTGGCTGTCTATGCGCAGATCAAACTGGACTGGCGCTCGATGGCACCGGTTGTCTTTTCCGCGGTGGTGCTGACCTATTTTCTCTGGGCCCTCGGAAACCCGTTCCTGACGGGAACCGTCCGGGTGGTCAGTGAGTCGTACCCGGTTGTCTTCTGTATCCCTCTCTGGATTGGCCTGTTCAGTTACGCCCTGATACAGCGGCCCGACAGGGATCATGAGGATACTCCAGTGCAGGTGGCGGATGTGCTGATGTGCGGCCTTGGCTTCAGTGTTTTCTTCCTCCATCACCTGCTGGGGCATGAGTCCCGCCTGATGGTGGGCCAGATTGTCATGGCCGTGCTCATGCTGGGGATCTCCCTTGTTTTCTGGAGGCGTGAAAAGAGCAAGTTCTCGACTTTCATTTACGCCA
>JBMTVW010000002.1:0-179544 GCA_049451775.1 Opitutales bacterium
AATGGTGCGGGCGGGGAGAATCGAACTCCCACGACCAGCTTGGAAGGCTGGAGTTCTACCATTAAACTACGCCCGCGAGTAGAACAAGAGAGGCAATAAGGCCTCTTGGGTGCTTTGGGTCAAGCAGGATTTTCCCCTACCGGCCGGTGCCCACAGCCCATTCCGGGAAGCTGCCGAACTCGGCCCCGGTGACGAGGGGGAAGAAGATGTGGACGGAGAGGAGGGTCAGGCAGACGGCAAAGAGGTTTAGGATGAGGCCGGTGCGGGCCATCTCGATGATGCGGATGCGCTGGGAATCTAAGACCACCGCGTTGGGTGGTGTGGCAACAGGCATCATGAAGGCCATGGAGGCGGAAATGGTGGCGGGGATGGCAAAGAGGAGCGGGTGGATGCCGAGGCTGGCGACCCATGCGGCGAGGATGGGCAGGAGCATGGTGATGGAGGCCACGTTGGAGGTCAGCTCGGTGAGAAAGGTCACACTGAGGCAGATTCCCAGCAATAGGATGAGTGACCGTTGCTAAACCTGGAACCGATAAACCAAGTCCGCCCAATCGCCATCGGTCCGGCTGTCCAGCGCCGGAAGGGTACCGGTTATTCTCGCCACCACCGGGGAAAAGACCGCATGCACCTGCTCCACCTCGCGGGCGAGGATGCCGCTGAGGACCAGCCAGCCCCCCGGGCGGACGGAGCGGCAGAGCAGCTCCGCATGGTCGCAGAGGATGTTGGCGAGGATGTTGACCAGGAGCAGGTCGCCGCTCTCGTCCTTTAATCCGTCCACGAGGTCGGCCCAGCGGAAGGTGATGCTGCCCTCAAGGGCGCAAAGCTTTTCGTTATCGAGGCTGATACGGACCGAGTCCGGATCGTTGTCAAATCCGTAGACGTCCTCGAAACCGACCTTGCGGGCGGAAATGGCGAGAATGCCGGAACCGCACCCGCCGTCGATGACGCGCTTCTCCGGAACCGCCCCACCCCACGCGTCACGGGCATCGAGGAGGCGGCGCACGCAGAGACGGGTCGTCTCATGGTTGCCGGTCCCGAAGGCCATGCCCGGATCGAGGTAGACGATCTGGTCGCCCCCGGGAAGAATGTATTTGTCCCGCTCCCAGACCGGGACCCAGTGCAGGCCGCGCTCCGACCATGGCTTGAAATGCAACTTGTAGGCCTCCTTCCAGTCGCTGTCGGCCAGTTCGGAGACAACAACTTCTTCCGGCAGATCCGGAAAAGCTTTCCTCAACTCGGCCGAGGCCGCGTCCAGGTCGGATTCCGTCTCGAAAAATCCCCGCAGGAACTGCTCATGGGTCTTCCAGTTTTCCTCCAGCAGCCAGCATTCCTGGTAATCCTCGCAGAAATAGTCCTCGAGGCGCTGGGAGAGCCCGTCTTCAATCCTGATCCGTACCTCGATCATTGCGGTTCCCTCTCTGCCAGGCTCCGGACCACCGCCGGGAGAAGCTGGTGCTCGGCGGCATGGATCTTCGCTTCCAGCGATTCAAGTGTATCGGATTCCTCTATACGGACCACCCGTTGGTCGATGATCGGTCCTCCGTCCAGATCGCCGGTGACGAAATGGACGGTGCACCCTGTCACCTTGACCCCGTACTCGTAGGCCTGCCGGATGCCCTCCAGGCCCTTGAAGCTGGGCAGGAGGCTGGGATGGAGGTTGATGATGCGCATCGGGAAGGCGTCGAGGATAGTCGCCTTGATGACCCGCATGAATCCGGCCAGGACCACCAAATCGGCACCGGTATCGCGGATCGCCTGGACGTAGGCTGCTTCGGTTTCCGGGGTCAGTTTGGTCTTGTACGGACCGGGATCCAGATAATGGGCGGGAACCCCGTAGGTCTTGCCGAGGGAAAGTATCCGTGCCTCCGGCTTGTCGCTAAAAATCGCTACCGGCTCGGCCCGGCCCAGATTCCCCGCCTTCCATTCCTTGAGCAACGTCTCCGCGTTGCTGCCCCTTCCTGATCCCAGTATGGCAAACCGCATCTTCCCCTCCGTGTCCGTTAATCAAAGATTTTCTTGGCCTTTTCCCAGAAGCTTTCCTCGACCGGATGATCGGTGTCGCCACAGGCCTTGGCAAATTTCTCCAGCAGTTCCCGCTGCTCGGGCGTCAGCTTCTTGGGAACATCGATATGGACCCGGACAAACTGATTCCCCTTGTAGTTGCCCCGCAAGTGAGGCATCCCCCGGTCGCGGAGCTTGAAAATGGTCCCGTCCTGGGTCCCGGCCGGTATCTTCAAGGATACCCGGCCGCTGGTGTTTGACAGCGTTGGCACCTCAATGGTGCCACCCAGTGCGGCGAGGGTGAACTTGACCGGGACATCGCAGTAGAGATCGTCCCCCTGTCGCTCGAAAATATTATGGTCCTTGACGTGGACAACCACATACAGGTCGCCGGCCGGACCGCCCATGAACCCGGCCTCCCCGTTGCCGGCGGACCGGAGCTTCTGCCCGGTTGAGATGCCGGCGGGAATATGGATTTTGACCTTCTTGTCCTTGAGGACCCGGCCTTCCCCACTGCAGGTGCGGCACCGCTGCTCCGGCATGCGGCCGGCTCCCTGGCAACTGGGACAGGCCTGCTGGACCTGAAAGAATCCTCGTGAACTGACCACCCTGCCCGCTCCACCGCAGGTGGAACAGGTAATCACCCTTGATCCCGGTTCGGCGCCCGAGCCACTGCAATGTCCGCAACCCACTGCCGTCCGGTAGGAGATTTCCTTTTCGGATCCCTTGTAGGCCTCGACCAGGGTTATCTCGACATCGTAACGCAGGTCCGATCCGGATTCACTGCCCGAGCGGCTGCCGCGGCCACCGCCGCCACCAAAGAAATCGTCGAAGGCGCTGCCCCCGAAGACTTCCCGGAAAATATCAAACGGGTCATGGAACCCGCCACCGGCGCCTCCGCGCATCCCGGCACCCCCCTGCTCGAAGGCGGCGTGCCCGTACCGGTCGTAAGCGGCCCGTTTGTCCGCATCCTTGAGGACTTCATAGGCTTCAGAGACTTCCTTGAACTTCTCCTCCATGCCCTTGTCGCCCTTGTGCTTGTCCGGGTGGAACTGGACTGCCTTCTTGCGGTAGGCCTTCTTAATTTCCTCCGCGGAGGCATCCCGGCCCACTCCCAGTAATTCGTAGTAATCCTGCTTAGCCATCGCTCTTCACCGCACCCCCGGTCAGGCGTCCTTGCTCTCACTCTTCCCGCTGGACACCACCACTTGGGCCGGCCGAAGGAGACGCTCGTTGATCTTGTACCCGATCCGGTGTACCTCGAGGATATGCCCATCCTCCACCGTGTCGCTCGGTTGATGGGCTATCGATTCATGAAAATTGGGATCAAAGGCATCGTTTTCCGGCCGGATTTCTTCCAGTCCGTTTTGTTTCAGGACCGATTCCATCTGGACCAGGATCATGCGGAATCCTTCCGAGAAGACTTTGCCCCCCTCGTTTTCCTCCGCCAAATTCAGACCGAGTTTGAAATGGTCCAACACCGGGAGGAAATCCTCCAGCAGGGAGCAGATGCCTTGTTTGCGGGCCTCCTCCTTTTCACGGACGGCCCGTTTGCGGTAATTCTCCAGATCCGCCACGGTCCGCAGGTAGCGCTCCTTGTGGGAATTGATCTCGGCGGTGGCCTCGTCCAGCTTCTCCAGCAGCGCACCCAGTTCCTCCGCGGTGATCGCTGGGATCGCCTGTTCCCCTGAAGCTACCGCTTCCTCAGCCGGGGTTTCCCCTTCCGAGGTCGTTGTTTCCTTAATGTCGTCTTTGTTGCTCATGATGATTGCTTAACGTCTGCCGATAGCAAAAGGGTCCATACCATCAACAGATTTTGAGGAATTTCAACTGC
This sequence comes from Opitutales bacterium, assembly GCA_049451775.1. Classification (GTDB taxonomy): domain Bacteria; phylum Verrucomicrobiota; class Verrucomicrobiia; order Opitutales; family Oceanipulchritudinaceae; genus Oceanipulchritudo. The sequence continues at coordinate 3,836 of JBMTVW010000002.1, forward strand.
AATAACCCTGCCTCAGGGGATCCGGATGGAGTGCCCGGCTCGCTTCAGGACATCAGTGGCATCCGCCAACTGGTCCTCCCGGGCCAGAATGTAGTCAGTGTCGTGGGTCGATATGGAAAAAATAGGGATTTGCTTGGCGGACAGTGGAACCGCCAACTGGGCAATGATCCCGCTCAGCTCCAGGCCGATCTGGCCGGCCACCTGGAATGCCCTCCACCCATCGACCTTTTCCACGTCCCCGGGGACAACCGCACTGTCACAGAAGATGGACAGTTCCTCGGGGGTGATGGTGATGGAACAGAAGGATCCGGTGGTGGCCCAGCCGGGGATGGAATTACCGGGATCCAGACGGACCACCGCCAACGATTGTTGAAGTAGATTGAGAAGCATATCAGGTATTAAGCAGTTTCCTTGCCGTTGTCAGATTTGGCGGCCGTTTTTTTGGCGGCCACCTTACGGACATTCTTTTTCGCCGGAGCCTTGCGGGTCGCTTTCTTGGCCGCCTTTTTCGTCGTCGCTTTCCTGGCGGGGGATTTCCGGGCAACGGTCTTCTTGGTGGCAGGTTTTTTCTCGGGTGTTTTGTCCGCCTTTGGGTGCCCCGGCCGGGCCGTCTTCTTCACGGGCCTTGGAGCGGGCTGGGGATCAACAGGCTTAGGTTTCTCCGGTTCGGGCTTGTGGAACCCGACATCCACCCTGGGCGGGCGAGGTTTTCTTCTGGAGCGGCGCCGCCTTGAGGCTCCGCCGGGGACCTCTTCCGGTTCCATCTTCTCCTTGGACTGATCGGCCTTGGGCTCGGTCTTCGGCTGTTGTTCATTATCCTCCCCGGTGGGGGCGGCTGTTTTCTTTGCTTGGGACTTGGAATGGCGCTTGCGTTTGCGGTTCTCCTCTTGCTTTTTCCACTCCTCTTCCTCCAGCTGTTCCTCGGCCTCGATTATTTCCCTTGGCACGGTGTAGGGAATCGGCTGTGGATCGGGATAGGGCAAGTTGACGACAGGATCCAGGTCCGGTTCGTTGACCCTGAGGGGGCGCAGGACCATTTCCGTGACCACGTTCCCAAAGGGGCTTTGCAGGATCTGCTCGATGGCCTGGGCCACGGCTTCCGGATCGATGGAAGCTTCCGTCCGGGCGCCCCGACGGACCCGCTTGCGGGCATCAGCCACCCGGTTGGGTTCCGGCGAAAGGTGGCAAACCCGCACCCCGCTGTCCCGCAATTCGCTGAACAACTGTTCACCCATCCATTTCAGTCCACCAGAGGAGGCGGCACCGACCGCGCCCCCGCTGCAGTATTCCGCAAACGGGGCCCCCAACTGGATCAGGTATCCCTGCAGGGAACGCAGGCTCTCCGCGAAAACACGGGCCAGGACCAGCGGGCAGAGCAGGTTGATCCGCAATATCCGCTCGATCTCCGCAGTGTCCATTTCGAGAAAGGGATGCCTGCCGAAATACTTGGCATTGTTGACGATGACACAGACCCCCTTCTCCTTCTCGAGGATTTTGCCACAGGCAGCCTCGACTGCCTTGGGATCTGCGAGGTCACACGCCATCGGCTTAAAATTGAGGTTCTGCAGGGGACAATCCTTGTAGTCCCCGCCCAGGCCATACACCCGGAAGCCCAGCTGAATGAGCCGTTTTGAAATGGCGATTCCCAGTGTTCCTGAGGCGCCTGTAACGATCGCTATGTCCATATGAAATTCTTCTTTGAAAAGCTGCCCCCGGGCCACCCCGGTTGATTGGGCGGATTTGCTTCCGGTTCCTTATTAAATAAACCAACTTGTCTACCACGGTACCCCCCATAATGCAAGAGGTCCCTCACTGCCTGAAGAATGCTAATTGCTCGACCTAGAAGGGTTATCCGGCGATGCTGGCCCCCGATGGAAATCGAGGCATTCCTGATGCAAAGTGACCAGTTCCGGCTGGGCGAACTTGTCACCGAGCAACCCCATCCGGAAACCATCGGGTTGGCCGAGATGGCCCAAACCGACCTGTACAGGGCGCTGGATTCATTTCAACGGGTGGACCGCATGGCCATGGACAGGTTGCAGGCCTCCCTCGCTCCCCTGCCCGACCTGACGGAATCCATCCGGGATACCCTCCGCTCGGGCAACCGGGTCTACATTGCCGGCTGTGGCGCCACCGGAAGGCTGGCGCTCTCACTGGAGACCTTCGCCCGGGAAGCCTGGCTGGATAGGGGAATGGAAGACCGGATTGTCGCCTTCATGGCGGGCGGTGATGCGGCCCTTATCCGCTCGATCGAGTCGTTTGAGGATTATCCGGATTTTGGTCGACGCCAGCTCAGGGAACTGGGCTTCGGGAACGACGACCTGTTGATCGCCATCACCGAAGGCGGCGAAACACCATGGGTAATCGGGGCCTGCCTGGAGGCCGCCGACCGCTCCACCCGCAATCCCTGGTTCATCTTCTGTAATCCGCCCGCACTTCTGCGCCGGCTGGCCCGGCGCTGCGGCGAGGTGCTGGACCATCCGATGGTGCGCCCCTTCTTCCTTGATATTGGTCCCATGGCCCTGGCTGGCAGCACTCGCCTGCAGGCCACCACCACCCAGATGCTGGTCGCCGGGGCCGCCCTTTGCCAGGCCCTCGGCAGGAGCTCCGCGGTGGATCTCATTGAGGAGTTTCATCAACTTCTGGGCGGCCTCGACTACACCCGTCTGGCTCCCTTCACCGAGGCGGAAGCCACTGTTTACCGCAAGGGCGACCATGTCCTCTACAGCACCGACCGCTATGGCATCACGGTGCTGACCGACACCACCGAGCGCTCCCCCACCTTTTCAATCAATCCTTTTGAAAACAGGGACCGTCCGGAGGAACCGCCAAGCGGTTGCTACCTCTGCCAGCAGGGGTTCTCCGACTCAGCTTCCGCCTGGACTCTCCTGCTGGGAAGACCCCCCCGCACCCTCGATTGGGAGGAATTCCGCACCCGGGCCTCCCTGGAAACCCTCCTTGGATACGATATCTCGGAGCAGGCCCCCGACTGGCGGGCGCAGCGCCACCCGGATAAACGACACTATCCTTTTCTTGTTCACCAGGACAGTGTCGTTCTCGAGTTTGCCGGCCACCGCATCGACCTTGGCCTCGAAGACCGGCCGGTGCTGGTTCGCCACCTCATTCTCAAATGCCTTTTGAATGCGCACAGCACGCTCCTGATGGGCCGGTTGGGACTTTTTGAAAGCAACCTGATGACCCATGTAAAAGCCAGCAACTACAAGCTGATCGACCGGGCCGCCCGCCATGCCCAGCATCATCACCGCCAGAAAACCGGCACCGATCTCCCCTATGAGGAGGCGGTCCGCCTCGTCTTCTCCCGGTTAAAATAAAACGGAAGGGAGACCGCCTTCCGTTTCGGGATAGGATGAAGATAGGATGTAATCCTCTATTCTGCCATCATTGGCAGTATCACTCTGAAGCAAACGCCTCCTCCAGGTAAATTTTCGAAGCTGACGGATCCGCCATGCGCCGAAACAATCCGCTGGCAGATGGACAGACCCAGACCGGTGCTCTTTTCACCACCGGTGGGCACGTTAGAGGTCCGGCCAAACTCGACAAACAGCTGGCCCATTTCCGCTTCCGGGATTCCGGGGCCGTTGTCTTCCACCGTCAGGCACATTCCCCCGTCGGCGGTCAGTACCTTGACTAGGACGCTTCCCCCGGAAGGGGTGAACTTGAGGGCATTGCTGACCAGGTTGTCGACCACACGGCGAATCTGTTGCCGGTCGATGGAAATCTCGGGCAGGTCATCCTCGCAATAGAAGGAAAGGGAAAGGTTCTTCCGTTCGGCCTCCCCGCGGAAAAGGGGAACCAGATTGTGCACCAAACGGCAAAGGTTGATGCTTTCCCGGTTGAGCTCCATGTGCCCGCCGTCGATGGCCGATATGTCGAGGAGTTCGTTCAGAAGGAGGACGACGCTCCGGCCCGCCTCGTCGATGCAATCGACAATCTCCTTCTGGCCCTCGGTGAGGTTGTCACAGTCCGCCTTGAGGAACTCGGCCAGGCCGGCGATGGCGGCAACGGGGTTGCGCAGGTCATGTGAGGCGATCCTCAGCACCCGGTCCTTGGTCTTGTTCAAGTGCTTGAGCTCGAGGATGTGCTTTTCCCTCAACTCGGCCAGCTTCTTGACCCGCAGATGGGTGCGGATCCGGGTCAGGCTCTCCGCGGGGTGGAACGGCTTCACGATGTAATCGATCGCTCCGGACTTGAAGCCGCACACAATCTCCTCGCGCTCACCCTTGGCGGAAAGAAAAATTATCGGCAAGGTGCTGTTGTCCGGATCTTCCTTTAATCGCCGGCAGGTTTCCATGCCGTCCATTCCATCCATGGACACATCCATGAGGATGATTTCCGGATCCACCTCGTTGACCAGCCAGAGGGCTTCTTCCCCGGACTTGGCTTCATAGACTTCGTACCCGTCCTTCTTGAGGAAAAAACTGATCTGCCGCCGGGCCATGGCGCTATCGTCAACAATGAGGACCCGGCTTCCGGTCACATTTTCGGCCTGCAGGGCGGGGGGTGCCGATTCCGAAAGGAGGACCTCGCGGTTCTGCGCCGGGGCGTAGGTTTCCACAAGGTAGACCTCGATCGCCTTGCGCAATTCGCGACGGTGGACTTTCCCTTTTTCCCGGATCAGCTGGCCCAGCATCATGCTGGCCATCGACAGGACCTCGCGGTTATCCACCTCCAGTTGCAACAGGGGTTGAATTTCCTCCACGATCGACAGGATAAAGGGATAATACTCCTTGAACAAGGTCTGTTGAGCCTGCGCATCCGCTTTGCCCTGCGGCTGGTTTTCAAATGATTTCATCCTGACAATAACCGGACCGGACGGGAGCGTAGCAGATCCACGGGCAAAAATCTACCCATAAAATGTACCATATCACAAGATGGATAGCCGCTTCAGCATTCCCGGCCCATCCCGCGGGGGATCAGCCCGAGCAGGAAGGTCGTCACCGCCCCGATCAGGAGTAGCCAGGTCCAGGCGAGGGATAGGTGTCCATGTTCGATCAGCCAGAGGCCGGCGCCCACGAGGGCGGTCCCGGAAAGCATTGCCAGGAGGTTACCCCGGTCGCTTCCCCTCCGGCTGAACCGTCCGAGGAGAAAGACCCCGAGGAGGCTGCCGTAAGTCAGGCTGGCGATCTTGAAGGCCAGCCACAGGAAAGCCTCACTGTCCTTGAGGATCCAGGCCACCCCCATCAGCACCATGGCAAATGCCACTGTGAATCCACGGCTGATCCATAACCAGGACCGGGCCGACACGGGTTCCCTGGTCAGCGGCTGGAGCAGGTCACGCACCGCGGAGGTGCTCATGGCAGCCATGGCGGAATCCAAGCTGGACATGGCGGCGGCCAGCACCCCGGCCAAGAGGAGGCCTCTCAGCCAGACCGGGATACCGGTGTTCATAAAGTAGGACAGGGCTTTCTCCCCGTCGGGCACGGCAAGGCCATCCACCATGCGGGTCGGGAAAGCCGGGTCCGGATGCAGCTGAAAATGGGCAAAAAGGGCCGTCCCGACAAACAGGAACAGGGCCGCCACCGGGAAGGCAATGAATCCGCTGGCCACCAGACTCCGGCGGGCCATGCCGGCGGTCCGGCTGGAAAGCAGCCGTTGGGCCATGTCCTGGTCGGTACCCAGGGCGGCGGTGGTGCTGAGGAATCCGAAAAGAACCGCTGTAACCAGCCATTTGGGGTCATTGATCCAGCTGGGCAGGCCAGCACCATCCGGCAGGGGCCGGAGGATTTCAAACCGTCCGGCCGCGGAAGCGGTCTCGACCAGCGTTCCCCATCCCATCTCGGCGATCAGCCAGAGGGCCGCGGCCAGGCCTGCTGAAAGGAAGACGATAGCTTGGACGCAATCGGTCCAGATGACCGATCGGATGCCCCCAATGAAGGTGTAGCCGAGGGTGATCCCGCCGAACAGCAACAGGCTCCATTCAAAGGAAATCCCCAGGACCACCGAGAACCCGGTCACCGCAATCATCAACCTTACCCCGGAGGCAAGGATGCGGGTGACAAGAAAGTAGACGGAGGCGGTGTACTGTGTTCCCTCACCAAAACGGTGGCGCAGATATTCGTAGATGCTCAGGCAGTTGGCATGGTAGAACATCCCGATGAAGACTGTCGCGATAAAGATCCGGGCCACAAAACTGCCGATCCCGAACTGCAGGTAGGTCATGTTCTCCGAAAAGCCGACCCCGGGGACGGAAAGGTACGTGGCGGCGCTGATCTCAGTGGCCACCAGGGACCCGAGGACGGCCCACCAAGGCACCTGCCGGCGCCCCACCATGTAGTCCTCGATTGAGGTTTCGTTGCGACCCTTGTACCAGCCGATGCCGAGAATCAGGAGAAAATAGGTCCCCAGGATGCCCAACTCGAAGATGCCCATGGATCAGCCTCAGGACCGTTTGAAGAGATTGTACTTGAGAATGGCGTAGAGCGCCCGGACTCCGTCCCTCCAGCCGATCTTCTTTCCCTCGGCGTAGGTCCGGCCGTAGTAGGAGATCCCGACCTCGTAAATCCGGCAGTTGAGCCGCGATACCTTGGCGGTCACCTCCGGCTCGAATCCGAAACGGTTTTCCTCGATGACGATCTGCTGGATGATCTCCCGCTTGAAGACCTTGAAGCAGGTCTCCATGTCAGTCAGGTTGATGTTGGTCATCATGTTGCTGGCCAGGGTGAGCAGACGATTGCCCACCATGTGCCAGAAATAGACCACCCGGTGCGCCCCGCCCCCCATGAAACGGGATCCAAAGACAACGTCCGCCACTCCCGCCTTGATCGGCTCCAGCAGGATCGGATACTCCCCCGGATCATACTCGAGGTCGGCGTCCTGGATAATCACCACGTCACCGCTGACGTGCTGGAATCCCGTCCGCAGGGCCGCTCCCTTGCCCATGTTGACCTCATGGTAGTGAACTTTCACCAACGGGTCATTCTCCCATTGCTTGAGCAGGTCACGTGTCCCGTCTTGCGAACAATCGTCGACCACAATGATCTCGTGCAGGTCGACGGGGGAGGCTTTCACCCGGTTAATGATGGTCCGGATGGTTTCCTGCTCGTTGTAACAGGGAATGACGACGGATGCTTGCATATCTGTAACCTTACTGGTTTCAAAATGAAACCGAGGCAAGGTTATCCATTCCGGATTTGCTCAGTTGAATCGTCATCGGGGTCGGTCCCGCGGGGTTCACCCGATCCTAGACGGCGAAACTCTCGCCACAGGAGCAACTGGCCTTGGCGTTGGGGTTGTTGAACTTGAAGCCGCCCGCGACCAGTTTATCGGAGTAATCGAGGATCATCCCCTTCAGGTAAAGGGCGCTCTTGGTATCGACCAGCAGGGATACCCCCTCCCGCTGGACCATCAGGTCGCCTGCCTTGGGTGCCTCGACAAACTTCAACTTGTAGGCCAGCCCGCTGCAGCCGCCCCCGGTCACCCGGATGCGCAGGTAGCCGGCCCCAGGCTCGCGCTGTCGGAGATCGCCCAGCTTCTTGCCAGCGGCATCGGTCACCTTGATCAGGCGATCATCGACGATCCTCACACCGTCAGGAACACTTTTGGAAACTTCACCCATTAATCCATTATCCTAGGAGGATTGGGCCGGGAATCAACTCCCCGCTTGAAATTCGGCATAGCGTCGGGCCAGCCTGACGGCATGGTCGAAGCTGTCCACCCGGGCAATGCCCTTTCCGGCGATATCAAAAGCGGTCCCGTGGTCGGGGCTGGTGCGGATATGTTTCAGTCCAAGGGTGACGTTGACCGCCCGGTGAAATTCCAGCGTCTTGACCGGGATCAAAGCCTGGTCGTGGTAAAGGGCCACCACGTAGTCAAACTCCCCTTCCCTTTGGCGGTGGAAAACCGTGTCGGCAGGCAGGCACTCCGTCAGGCCCGGATAGATCTTGCGCAGGATCCGCAGCCGTGGATTGAGGATATTCTTCTCCTCTGACCCCATCAGGCCGTTTTCCCCGGCATGCGGATTGAGCCCGCAGACGGCGATTCGCGGCTCAGCGACACCCTCCAGGTTGGCCCATTCGGCAGCGTGCAGGACCGCCCGCTCCAACAGTGTGCGATCGCGGTAGAACCGGCCGGGGATATCACTGAGGGGCTCGTGCCAGGTTGCCAGGACCACCTTCAATTCCTCGCCGGCAAAGGCCATGGTCGGGGTGCCGCCCCAGGCATCGGCAAAAAACTCGGTCTGACCGGGAAAGGGATAGCCCACGGACTGAAGCTGCTGCTTGCTGACCGGGCCGGTCACCACCGCTGAAAATACCCCCTTGTCGCACCCTTGTGCGGCGATATTGAGGGCCTCCCATGCCACCCGGGCCCCGTTGGCGGTTGATTTACCGGGGACCAGCGGATCCCGGGCGCACTCGCAGGCGGTTCCCGGACAGCCCAATCCGTCCAGCCACTCGGGGGGACCGATGGCATGAACCTTGTCGCTCCAGTCCGGATACTGCTTCAGCCAGCGGGATATAATCTCCGGACCAACCCCCGCCGGATCACCACAGGTCAAGGCAATGGGCAGGAGCTTTTTCATTCCCGGCGGGCCTCCCTTGGCCGCATTACCTGCTTCGGGCTCTCGGCCGACATGAATTCCAGAAAACGCAGTCCCTCCGGGGTCACGGCCATCCCGTCCTTGAGGGCCGCAGCCGCCAGGATCCGCGGCCGCCCTTCCACGCCATAGATAAGGTGGTATAGCCGCTTGATCTCCTTGATGGTTTCCCGCTCGAACCCGCGTCGTTTGAGCCCGATCAGGTTGAGCCCGACCAGCTGGTTGCGTTCGGCCATCATGCAGAACGGGGGCAGATCCTGGGTCACGCGGGCCAATCCGCCGATCATCGCCGACTCGCCCACCCGGCAGAACTGGTGCACCGCCGCCGATCCCCCGATGAATGTGAAGTCGCCTACGGTCACCTTGCCGGCCAGCAGGACCGCGTTGGCCAGAATGACATTATTCCCCACCACGCAGTCATGGCCAACATGACTGGTGGCCATCAACAGGCAGTTGTTGCCGATCTCGGTGAATTTGCCCTCGCGGGTGGCCCGGTTGACGGTCACCCCCTCCCGGAAGGTGACGTTGCCCCCGACCCTGACCCCGCTGGGGGTGGCCGGGTCAAAGGAAAGATCCTGGGGCAGGCCCCCGAGAACGGTGTGCGAGTCCACCACGCAGTTGCGGCCAAGGATCGTCCCCGAACGGATGACCGCGTGTTCGCGGATCACCGTTCCCGGGCCGATCTCCACCCCGTCCTCGATGACGGCGTAAGCCCCCACCGTGACTTCCCCGGAAATGCGCGTTGCTTCGTGAATGACTGCTGTCGGATGACACTTCATACAATTTACCTGATCCCTTCCCGATCCCTAGTCCTTAAACAAGCCCATCTGCGAATCCTTGAGCAAGTCGTAGTTTTTGAGGACGCGAAGAATCTGCAGGAATTCGCTTTTCTGGTAACTTCGGTTCACTTCCACCTTCTGGATGATATCCAGCAGCATGGCCCGGAAACTGATAATGCCGTCCACCCCTTTTTCCTTCAGGAGCTCGATGCTTTCGCTGCGGTAGGGCTCGCTGGTCGGCAGGCCGGGCAGGACGAGAATCCTTTTTAGGTCATGGGCCTTTTCATCCTCGGTGTCGGTGAAGCTGCCCTCAATATTCTTGGAGACACTTTTTTCCAGGAACTTGAAGATCTCGGAACTGCTCTTGAGGAGATTGGGAGTGAACTTGTGGATGGTGTGCCATGCCTTGACCACCACCACAGCCCGGTGAATGTAGGGCAACTCGGAGGCAAAAAGGAGGAAGTTGGGCTCCCGGTCCCCCGCCGCATAGGTCGGATTATAGACAATCAGGTCAATTTCCTCCTCGGCCACCTTGCGCCGGGACTGTACCTGGTACTTGCGCACCTGCCTGACCAGGAAGCCGTGCAGCTCAAAGTATTCACGGACGATGTTTTCATCAAAACCCGACATTTCCGGGTAATAAAAACAATCGGTTTACACTTGGCAACCGCTTAGGCGAGGCCCTACCGGCCCTTGCTTTCCTTGATGATCTGCTGGACCAGGGTGAAGCGGGCCCGGGTCTCAAGCTGCTCGAGGATCTCCGGATCCTCACCGCTCCGGCGGGCCTCCTCCAGGGCCTGTTGGGCCCGGGCCTTGGCACCAGCCAGCGATGCTGGGTCAATCTCGTCGACCTCGATGGCGGCCTCGGTAAGGACCGAAACGGTGTCACCGATGACCTCGATGAACCCGCGGGCGATGGCGATGGACTCCACCTGGTTGCCCTTGTAGTAGCGCAGCTCACCCGGCTCAATCATGGTCATGAGCGGGATGTGCCCCGGCAGGACGTCGATTTCCCCGCCGGCCTCGGTGGGCAGGACGACATGGTCCACCTCTTCGGAGAGGACCTTGCGCTCGGGGGTGACGATCTCGAGGGTGAGTGGCATGATGAGGACTACTGGTTGCTTTCGTGGGCGGCGAGGACCTCGTCGATCCCGCCCTTGTAGGCGAAGTCGTTTTCGTCGATGTGGTCGAGCTCGCCGTCGAGGATCATCTTGAAGCCCTTGATGGTTTCCTCGACCGGGACGATCTTGCCCGGGAACCCGGTGAAGACTTCAGCCACGTTGAAGGGCTGGGAAAGGAACTTCTGGATCTTACGGGCGCGGAAAACGGTCTGCTTGTCCTCGGGGGACAGCTCGTCGATCCCGAGAATGGCAATGATGTCCTGCAGGTCCTTGTAGCGCTGGAGCACGGACTGGACCCCGCGGGCTACCCGGAAGTGCTCGTCACCGACGACGGCCGGGTCCAGCGCGGTGGAAGTGGAGGCCAGCGGGTCGACCGCCGGGTAGATCCCCAGCTCGGCAATGCGGCGCTCCAGCACGATGGTGGAGTCAAGGTGAGCGAAGGTGTTCGCCGGGGCCGGGTCGGTCAAGTCGTCCGCAGGGACGTAAACCGCCTGGAAGGAAGTGATGGAGCCTTTCTTGGTGGAAGTGATCCGCTCCTGCAGGTTACCCATTTCCTGGGCCAGGGTCGGCTGGTAGCCCACCGCGGAGGGCGAACGGCCCAGCAGCGCGGATACCTCGGAACCGGCCTGGGAGAAACGGAAAATGTTGTCCACAAAGAGGAGCACATCGAGGCCCTTTTCATCGCGGAAGTACTCCGCCATGGAGAGGCCGGAAAGGCCCACCCGCATACGGGCGCCCGGCGGCTCGTTCATCTGGCCATAGCAAAGAGCCACCTTGGAATTCTCGATGTTGTTGACATCGATAACCCCGGCATCGGCCATTTCATGATAAAGGTCGTTCCCCTCACGGGAGCGTTCCCCCACCCCGCAGAACACGGAGTAACCACCGTAGGACTTGGCGATGTTGTTGATGAGCTCCATGATGACGACCGTCTTGCCCACACCGGCTCCCCCGAAGGCGCCCACCTTGCCGCCCTTGGTGAAGGGACAGATCAGGTCGATGACCTTGATGCCGGTGACAAGGATCTCCGCCTCGGTGGACTGGTCAATCAGTTGGGGCGGGTTGCGGTGAATCGGATAGCGCTTCTCGTACTTGACCTCGCCCCTTTCGTCAACCGGGTCGCCGGTGACATTGAAGATGCGGCCCAGGACGCCTTCCCCGACGGGGACTGTGATGGCGTTGCCGGTGTCGAGGACATCCATCCCGCGGACAAGGCCCTCGGTGGAGGACATTGCCACTCCACGGACCATGCCCTCGCCCAAGTGCTGCTGCACTTCGAGGGTCAGCGTGGTCGGCTTACCCTGGTATTCGTAGTTCACGTGCAGGGCCTGGTAAATGGCCGGCACGTTTTTCACATCGAACTGCACGTCGACAACAGCTCCGAGTACTTGGACGATCTTTCCTATATTCTGGCTCATGATGTTGAAAGGGTTGGTTTAATTAAAGGGATGTTCAGGAATGCTGGGCAGCGGCAGTGATCTCCAGGATCTCCTGGGTGATACCGGCCTGGCGGGCCTTGTTGTATTGCAGGGTCAGCGAATCGGTCAGTTTCTTGGCATTGTCGGTGGCCGCCTTCATGGCCACCATCCGGGCACTGTGCTCGGAGGCACGGGCATCAACCAGCATCTGGTAGGCCTCGCGCTTGACGAACCGGTCCAGCAGCTTGTTGAGGATTTCCTCCGGGGCCGGCTCGAAGACCAGCTCGCGGGCGTCAACGACCAGTTCCCGGCCTTCCGACTTGGCAAAGGCGTGCACATACTCCTTGAGCCCGGCCAGGGGCACCAGGGGCACCAGGGCCGGTTCCTGCACAAGGGTGTTCCGGAACCGCGGGTAGAGGATCTCGATGGAATCGATCACCCCTTCGCGGAACTGGCCGATCATGTACTCCACCACCGGGCGGAGTTCCCGAAAGTCGGCCTGTTCGCTGACCGGGAAATCGGCCAGCAGTTCACGACCGGTCCGGCTGATAAACTGGCGGGCCTTGCGTCCGATGGTGACAAAAGCGGTTTGGTCCTTGGGCATCTTGCCCACTTCGCGGAACAAGTTGGCGTTGAGGGATCCGCAGAGACCGCGATCGGTCGAGATCAAGAGGATGCCCCGCTTCGCAACCGGTCGCTCATCGAGGAAGGGGTGGCTGAAATCCTCCACCTTGTCGGTCAGGGAAGCCAGCATCCGGGCCAACTGCTGCGCGTAGGGACGGCCCTCGAGGGCGCGGTCCTGCGCCCGCTTCATCTTGGAAGCGGCCACGAGTTGCATCGCCCGGGTTATTTTCTGGGTGTTCTTGACCCCTCGGATCCGGTTCCGGATGTCGCGCGTGTTAGGCATGGTTCCCTGTCAGTCGGCGTTGAATCAGGCGCGCTTGAAAGTCGATTTCCAGGCGGCAACCGCTTCCTTGAGACCGGCTTCGACACCGTCATCGATTTTCTTTTTCCCGAGGATTTCGGTGAGCAGCTCCTGCTTGCCGGTCTCGAGGTATTCCTGCAGGGAAGCGGCGGCATCAACCATGTCGTCTACGGCGATGTCGTCAAAGTAGTCGTTCTGCATGCTCCACAGAAGGGCAACCTGCACCTCCACCGGCTTCGGTGAATAGGCCGGCTGCTTGAAAATCTCCACCGTGCGGGACCCGCGGTCGAGCTGGCGGCGGGTCCGGGCGTCGAGGTCGGAACCAAACTGAGCGAAGGCAGCCAGTTCACGGTAGGCGGCCAGCTCCAGCTTGACCTTGCCGGCGACCTGCTTGGTGGCCTTGATCTGGGCCGCGGAACCAACACGACTGACCGACAGGCCCACGCTGACCGCTGGGCGGATGCCCTGGTTGAAGAGGTCCGTTTCAAGGAAGATCTGTCCGTCGGTAATGGAAATGACGTTGGTCGGAATGTAAGCCGAAACGTCGCCCGCCTGGGTCTCGATGATCGGCAATGCGGTCAGGGAACCGTTGCCGTTGTCGGGGTTGAGCCGGGCCGAGCGTTCCAGCAGGCGGCTGTGGAGGTAGAAGACGTCACCCGGGTAGGCCTCACGACCGGCCGGGCGCTTCAGCACCAGGGAAATCTGGCGGTAGGCAGCGGCCTGCTTGGTCAGGTCATCATAGACGATCAGGGCGTCCATGCCGTTCTGCATGAACCACTCGCCCATGGCGCAACCGGCGAAGGGCGCGAGGTAAAGGTTGGCCGCGTTTTCCGCTGCCGGAGCAATGACCACGATGGTGTACTCGAGGGCTCCGGCGCTCTCAAGGGCCTTGATGGTCCGGGCAATGGTCGAATTCTTCTGGCCCACCGCCACGTAGATTGAATAGACCGGCCGGAACTCCTTGTCGCCGGAGGCAAGGCCTTGCCGGTTGATCTTGGCCTGGTTGATGATGGTGTCGATGGCGATGGTCGTCTTGCCGGTCTGCCGGTCACCGATGATCAGCTCACGCTGCCCGCGACCGATCGGGATCATCGAGTCGATGGCCATGATCCCTGTCTGCAGGGGCTGATCGACCGATTTGCGGGGAATGATCCCCGGGGCGATCTTTTCCACCGGATAGTTTTCCTTGGAATCGATGGGGCCCTTACCGTCGACCGGTTGACCGATGGCATCGACAACGCGGCCGAGCAACTCCTTGCCAACGGGAACGGAGAGCAGTTTGCCGGTGGTCCTCGCCTCATCCCCCTCCTTGAGCAGGTTGGCGTCGCCCAGGCAGACCACCCCGACCTCATCCTCTTCAAGATTGAGGGCGATGCCGGTGATCCCGTGGGGGAACTCGACCATTTCATTGTACATGACCTTGGACAGGCCCTCCACCTTGGCCACCCCGTCGGCGACGGCGGTGATGACACCGGTATTGGTCTGGCCGACTTCCGGCTTCAGGGCGGAAATCTCTTTTTCGATTTGTTCGAGAATACTGCTCATTGCTTAAAACGTGGGATTGTAAAGTTATCGGATTCGGGTGGCCAAATTCTGCAGGTTATTGGCCAGGGAGGCATCGTAAACGGTATCCCCGAGCCGGACCCGTACCCCGGCGATCAGTTCCGGGCGGGTTGACTGGGTCACCTGCAGCGGCCGTTCGCGACCGGCGGAGAAAGTCTGTACCAATTGATCCAGCACCTCGGGGGATAGCTCACCTGCCGACTCTATGGTCAGGGTCTCTTTCTGGATTTCCCGGGCGGCGGCCTTATGGAAAGCCTTCAGGAAGGCCTTGCGGTCCTTGGCGGAGCGGCCCTCAAGGATCCTCTCCAAGGCCGGGCGCAGTTCTGTCAGCCCGGTTTCGCCGGCCTCCACCACAATCCGGGCTAGGCGCTTGGCCAGTTTGCTGTCCTGCGTTAGCACCATAGATCAGTTCAATTGGGAAATTTCCTTGGCCGCGGCCTGGTCGAGGCGGGCCTTTTCATCATCCCCCAGCTCACGCTGGAGAACCTTGCCGGAGGTCAGGACCACCAAGCGGGCGATTTCCTGCCGCACCTCGGTGAGCATCTTCTGGCGCTCCAACTCGTTGGATTCCTCCGCCCGCTTGCGCATCTCCTCGATCTGAGTAGCCGTCTCGGACTTCATCTTGTCCTCGAACTGGTTGGCCTTGTCGCGGGCCTCATGGAGGATTTCCTGCGCCTTGGTGTTGGCCTCGCGGAGCACCTCGGCCTGCCGCTTTTCCGTTTCAGCCAGCTGGTTCTTGGATTCCTCGGCGAACTGGAGGCCCTCGGCGATCTTGCGCTGCCGCTCGTCGAGGGTGGCCATGACCGGCTTGAAGGCGAAGCGCCACAAAAGGAAAGCGACCACGGCGAAGTTGATCGCCTGAGCGAGGATGAGTTTCCCGTTAAGCCCGAAATCGCCGGCCAGCTTGGACAGCCCTCCGGCCTCATGCGCGGTGTCCGCAGTGGCGGCGGCTAGTAAAGTGATTGTATCCAACATGGTTAGAATTTGTGGTGCCGATTAGAAAAAGGAAAAAAGAGGCACACCCGGACGCAACCGGGTGTGCCTGCAAAATCAGCGGCCCAGGAAGAGGGCGTAGAAGGCGACAGCCTCGGCCAGCGCCATACCGATGATGGACTGGACAAGAACCTTGCCGGATGCGCCGGGGTTGCGGCCAACGGCCTCAACAGCCTTGGCGCCAACCAGCCCCACGCCAATTGCGGCAGCGGCACAGCCAATGGCCCCTTGAAGACCGTGGTGGAGATTTCCTTCAATTGCGGCGATGATTTCGATCATTGTATCTATTTGGTTTGAATTATTGTTTTAATCAGGTTCCCGCTGTCCGGCACTCGGTGGGGATTGGGTACCCCTGGCACCGGTCCCAGCGCGAAAGGTTAAATCTAATGGGCGTGTTCCTCGTCACCGTGGTTGCAGATGAGGCCGATGTAGACGGCGGTCAGGAGGGTGAAGACCAAGGCCTGCACCCCGCCAATCAGGATCTCCAGGAAATAAAAGGGCACCGGGACAATCCATGAGGCCAGCTCAGTCATGTTGGTCAGGAGATTCTCACCCCCGAACACGTTCCCGAACAGTCGGAAGGACAGCGAGACCGGACGGAAGAGGATCGAAACCACCTCGATGATCCCCACCATGAAGAAGATCGGGAAAAGCAGGATGTAGATCAGCTTCGGTACTTCCCTGGGATCGGCCTTGTTGCCGAAGAGGTCAAAAATCAGCACCTTGACCCCGGCATACCGGAGGACAAAGTAGGTCCAGCTGACCACCGCTGCCACAATGGCCAGCCCGATAGTCATGTTCAGGTCAGCGTTGCCGGGGCGCATCCAGTACTTGAGGTGCCCGTGGTCATCGTAAAACCCGAAGGCGCCAACCCCCGGGAGGAGGCCACTCCAGTTCTGGATAAGAATAAAGGTAAAGAGGCCAATAAGCAACGGGAAAACCTTGCCAATCAATGCTTTGCCAACAATAGGTTCCATGATGTCGCGGATCCCGCCCAAGAGGTTCTCGATGACGGCCTGGCCCCCGTTGGGAATCAGCCGGGGTTTGCCCACCATCGCCCGGACAGCCAGGATGATAATCAGGGAAATAGCCCAGCTCATGACCATCGAGTTGGTGATCGGAAGCCCGAACAGGGGTGTTTCCTCCACCAAGACATATGGACTGGGAGATACCGCCTGCAGGTCGACCGCAGCCAGAATTCCAGCAACGGGAAGGCCCCGGCGAATAATCCGCTTTACCCTATATAACATATTTATAACCCTAGAGATGAAAAAAAGGCATGGATGAATTCAATCCGCTGGGGCGTCAACCCTTGAGTCAAAATTTTACTCGCGCTGGAATGCTGACAAGGGGTGAATAGGGGTACGGAAGACATGTGAAGAGGTTGTTAATAAGGTTATCCCGGATTGGTTTACTAGCCCATGGACATCCTTATGCCCCAAAAAGAAAATTGTTATCCATTGCAAAGCAACGTTTTATGAAGATGTTCAGATATTAACAGGGATTAATAAGAAGAAGAATTTATTTACTTAACTAAGAATAAATATCCTAATGAAGCCATGCCCAAGGCCAAAGACTTAACCGGTGACCTGCACAAGCTGAGCAAACGCCAGATCCTTCCCCAAGGTGAGGCACCGGTGATGCCACAGGAGCATCGGTTGGGACGCAAACCTGCTTTCAATGGATCCAGCTTTTTCTTCTGGTTGTTAATCAGCTTCTTTCTTGCCCTTCAAGTCCTCTTTCTTTTCTGGCTTGGGGCATAATGAGTGAAACGGAGGCAAAAACGGCAGGCCACCAGGCGTTTCTGGATCGACGGGAGGAACGGGTGACCGCCTTGCGGGATGAGTTGGCCCGGATGTTTCCGGATCCGGTGGAGATAGTCCTTGAACTGGGATGCGGCCACGGTCACTACCTGACCGCCTATGCGGAAGCCAACCCCAGGGTGCCCTGCCTGGGACTGGACCTGGTCACCAAGCGGATCAGCAAGGCCAACGCCAAGAAGGACAAGCGTGGCCTCGACCAGCTGACTTTCCTGAAAGCCGAGGCGCGGGAATTCATGATGGCCCTTCCCGCCCATATCCGGCTGGAGCGCTGCTTTATCCTCTTCCCCGATCCATGGCCGAAAAAACGCCACAGCAAAAACCGGCTCATCCAGAACCAGCTGCTGGACAGTCTGGGGGAACATTCCCGAAACGGTACTCTCCTCCACTTCCGTACCGACGATGAAAACCACTTTGCCTGGGGAATGGAGACGATCGCCTCTCATCCGGCGTGGGAAATCGATGACGAACAGGAGTGGCCCTTTGAGAACCCGTCCTTTTTCCAGGACCTGTTCAGCTCCCACCAGTCCCTGACGGCCGTCTTCAGGGCCTAGTTTCCGGCAGGGAGGAAGATTTCCATCCGGGTGCCCTGCCCCGGTTTGCTTTTGGCCCGGATGGTGCCGGCGTGGCGGGCCACGATGTGTTTAACGATGGCCAGCCCAAGACCGGTCCCACCCGAATCACGTGACCGGCCCTTGTCGACCCGGTAGAACCGCTGGAAAATATGGGGCAGGTCCTCCTCCGGGATACCCTCGCCGTTGTCCTCGACGGAGAGCTGTACCCCACCCTCTTTCCCGGTGGCGGAGATGCGGATCTCGGTGGCCTGGCTGGCATGCCGGTCGGCATTATTGCACAGATTGGTCAGCAACTGGCTCAGACGAAGGGGGTCCGCCCGGATGGTCAGTTGTTCCGGGAGGTCCAGAATGAGCGTCTTCCTGCTCTCGGGATGGTCAAGTATCCAGTTCTGCCGGAAGTCCTCCATGAATTTTTTCAGGCTGAACACCTCCGGTTCAATGGCCATCTCCGCCGACTCCAGGCGGGAGAGCAACAGCAGGTCCTCCAACAGGCGGTTCAGGCGTTCCGAGTTGCGGATGATTTTTTCCAGGAAACGGTTCTTTTCCTCTTCCGGGAGGACCGGGCCGTCCTGAACCAGGGTCTCGGCAAAGCCCTTGATTACCGTTACCGGGGTGCGCAGCTCGTGGGAGACATTGGCGACAAATTCTGTCCGCATCCTTTCCAGCTTCCTTCGCCGGGTCACATCCTGGAATATCAAGAGCATGTCGCTGTCCTGCGCCCGCCGTTTCCCGGTCAGGGGTGCCGCGCTCACCTCCAGCCAGTGATGGGCGTGACCGATGCGGGCCTCGATCCCGCGCCGCACTCCCCTCCCCTCGCGCCGCACTTCATCGGCAAATTCAAGGAACTGGGTTCCCCGGATGAGGTGGTCGATCCGCTGGCCGACCGAATCAGCCTCGATACCCGCCAGTTGTTTCATCGCACGGTTGCTGGATATGACCCGGTTGTCCTGGTCCACCATGGCCACCGCCTCGTCAAGGTTGCCCAGAAGCGCCTCGATCTGGTCGTGGTATTCCGCCCGCGTCCACGAAAGGCGCTCCATCTCCGCTATCAGCGCGTTATGGGCCCCAACCAGCCGGGCCAGTTCGGCTCCGGACCAGTTTTTATGCGGCCCCTCAGCCGGAACGGACTCCATGCGCTCGACCGCCTCCGCAAAGTGGCGCAATCCCCGGGAGATGGCCAGCAGGCGCAGGGCCAGCAGGAGGACGAGGATGAGGCTGAGCGACAAAAGTAGCGACAAAACAACTACAGGTTAAGGATTGGGGTCGTTGATCCGGTAGCCCACCCCCCGGACCGTCTCGATCATGGCTGAGGACTCGCCCAGCTTTTCCCTCAGGCGCCGGATATGGGTGTCGATGGTGCGGGTCTCGGTGTCGGTGTCGTAGTTCCAGACGTTGACCAGCAGGTTCTCCCGGGTTTGCACCCTCCCCTTCCTCTCTATCAGGAGGCGCAGGAGCTTGAACTCCGTCACCGTCAACTCCAGCGGCTTGTCGCCGATCCTGGCCTCGTGTAGTTCCGGATTCAATACAAGTTCGCCCGCCCGGAGGATCTCGCCGGTCTCAACACCGACCGTTCCCATGCGTTTGAAAACCAACCCGATCCTAAGGATTAACTCCTTGATATCGAATGGCTTGGCCAAATAATCATCCCCACCGGACTCCAGCCCGAAGATCCGGTCCTCCACTTCCCCACGGGCGGTGACAAAAATTATCGGGAGCGATTTCAGGGCCTTGTCGGCCCGGATCATTCGGCAAATTTTCAAGCCGTCCAGCTCGGGCATCATGACGTCCAGGACAATCAGGTCCGGCCTGAATTCCCTCGCCTCCCCCATGATCTGCAGGGGGTCGTTGATGACTGCCACTTCATATCCCTCCCGGCGAAGCGTGTAGGCCAGGAGGTCCGTCACGTCCGCTTCATCATCCACTACCAAAATGCGCTTTGCTCCCATATGTCCTCTGTCTGGTTAAGGAAATTAAGATAAGCAAAGGGCCGGTTTGGCAACGCCATTTGTGTGACAAGTTTGTCACGGGTTTGAATGCAACCGTGGGCAAAAAACTCGTAAACCGCTTTATACCAATTACTTGCGCCCCATAGCGATCATCAGGATAGTGATGTCCGTGGGGTTGACCCCGGAAATCCGGGAGGCCTGGCCAAGGGTATCGGGACGAATTTCGGCCAGTTTCTGAGCCGACTCCGTTCTCAGTCCGGAAACTTTCCGGTAGTCAAAATCCCGGGGAATGCGCATCTTGTCCGTCTGGGCCAGCTTGGCGATGGTCCGCAGTTCCCGTTCCAGGTAGCCCTTGTAGCGGATCCGGTAAAGGATTTCCTCCCTTGTTTCGTGGTTGAGGGTCCGGAAGGCGGCCGGAAGGGCGCTCTCCTCCCCTTCCCTGCGGATAAAGTCGCCCCAGGTTCCCCCGCTGCGGGTTTCCCGTTCCAGCTTCTCCGTCCATCGTTCAACGGCATCCCGTTTGGCCTGCATCCGCCGCAGGCGGTCTTCCGGGACCAGCCCGCAGTTGGCCGCCAGGTCCAGCAGGCGCAGCTCGGCCGATCCATGGTTGAAGAGCAACCGGTGTTCGGCCCGCGAAGTGAACATCCGGTAAGGCTCGGTGGTCCCCTTGGTGACCAGATCGTCAATCAGGACCCCGATGTAGGCGCTTTCCCGGCCGATAATGACCGGATCTTCGCCTCTCACCTTGAGAACGGCGTTTATTCCAGCGACTAGGCCCTGGGCGGCCGCTTCCTCGTAGCCGGATGTTCCGTTGATTTGTCCGGCAAAAAAGAGGTTTTCCACCTTTTTTGACTCCAGGGAGGCAAAAAGCTGGGTTGGCTGGGCAAAATCATATTCGACTGCGTAGGCCGGGCGGAGCATCTGGGCCTTTTCCAGTCCGGGAATGGTTTTGAGCATTTCCACCTGCACATCGAAGGGTAAGCTGGTGGAAAGCCCGTTGATGTACCATTCGTCGGTATTGCGCCCCTCGGGCTCCAAAAAGAGCTTGTGCTGGGGTTTGTCGCAGAAACGGACGATCTTGTCCTCGATGGATGGGCAGTACCGGGGCCCGGTTCCGGTGATTTCCCCGCCATAGAGGGCTGATTTCTGTAGGTTGGCCTGGATGACGCGGTGGGTTTCCTCGGTGGTGGAGGTTTCCCAGCAGGCGAGCTGTTCCTCCCCGGGAAGCCAACCGGCCCGTCTTTGGGTGGATTGTTCCACGTGGAACATCTGCCGCTGGAATTCCCCGGTGAAGATTCGCCGGCCGTGTTCCACGTGGAACAATGGCTCGTCGGCCCGGGTGTCATAGAAGGCAAAAAGCGACGGCAGGCTGTCGCCGGGTTGGGAGTGCAGGCCCCGGAAGTCAATGCTGGAGCCGAGGAGGCGGCAGGGGGTACCGGTCTTGAGCCGGGAAAGCTCGATCCCGGCCTCAAGGAAGGAGTGGGAGAGGGTGCGGGCGCTGAAATCGCCCATACGGCCGCCTTCCGATTTGGAATTCCCAATGTGCATCAAGGCGCGGAGAAAGGTCCCGGTGGTGACAACGACCGCATTGGCGCTGAAATCGATCCCCAGTTGTGTCTGGACCCCGGTAACCTTGCCGTTACTGTAGGTCAGGGCCGTGACCACGGCCTGGAAGACCGAGAGGTTGGGGGTCAGCTCCAAGGTGTGCTTGAGACGGAACTGGTAGGCTTTTTTGTCGCACTGGGCCCGGCAGGCCTGGACGGCCGGGCCCTTTGAGGCATTGAGGAGCCGGAACTGGATGGCGGTGAGGTCGGTGTTGACGGCCATCTCGCCGCCGAGGGCATCAATCTCGCAGACCATGTGTCCCTTGGCCAGGCCTCCGATGGCCGGGTTGCAGGACATCTGGGCAATGGTGTCGATATTGCCGGTCAGGAGCAGGGTCCGGGCGCCCATGCGGGCAGCGGCCAAGGCGGCTTCGCAACCGGCGTGGCCGGCACCACAAACAATGATATCAAAATGATTAGACATCTATAAGAACATAATAATCAACTACTTGCCAATACAAAACTGATTAAACAACCGGTCCAGCATGGCCTCATTGTCGATTTTTCCGGTGATTTCCCCCATGGCGGCAATGGCCGCGTGGAGGTCGGAGGCGGCCAGCTCCGGGGGATCGGACTGGCGGAGCTTTTCCAGGCAGGCCCGGAGGGAAAGCTTTGCTTCCTGGAGGGCGGAGGCGTGGCGGGCGGAAACAATGACCGCACTCTCGTCCGGGATAAGGAGGCCCTCCTCGAGGGTTTTCCGGATGCAGTCGCGGAGGGTGGCCAGACCCTGGTGCCGGGAGGCGGAAATGCGCACATGGGGACAGGCCGGGGCAAATTTCTGCAGGGTGGGGGAGGTGGTCAGGTCGGTCTTGTTCTCGACGACCACGGTATTATTGTCGTGAAGGGCCTTGATAACGGTTTCCGGAAGCCCCGGGGCGGGCCGGGTGGAGTCGAGGACGACGAGCAGGAGGTCGGCCGACTCGATCTGCTGGAGGGAGCGGCTGATGCCCTGGGCCTCAAGGTCGGAGGCGGCCTCATGGAGGCCGGCGGTGTCGATGACCCGGAGGAGGTAGGGGCCGATATGGATGCGTTCCTCGACATAGTCCCTGGTGGTGCCCGGCTCGGCGGAAACAATGACCCGGTCTTCCCCGGTGAGGGCATTCAGGAGGCTGGATTTGCCCACATTGGGCTCACCGAGAATGACGCATTTGACGCCATTGTGGAGAAGGGTCGAATACTGGCGGGTGGCAATCAAATGATCCATTTCCCCGATGAGGTCATGGAGGGACTTCAGGGGGCCCGCGGTGTCTTCCGGAGGAAGGTCCTCTTCCGGGAAATCGATGTAGGCCTCGAGGGCGGCAGTAATCTGCAAGAGGTTGGCAACCAACGAATTAACCATTTCTCCCACCGAACCGGCGAGCTGTCTCCGGGCGGCCTCAAGGGCCCGGTCGGAGCGGGCTTGGATGACCTGGGTCACGGCCTCGGCCTGACTCAGGTCGAGCTTCCCGTTGAGGAAGGCCCGGCGAGTGAATTCGCCCGGCTGGGCCAGCCGGCAGCCCCGGGCAATCAGGTCGTCGAGGATTTTCCTGACCAGCCACGGATTTCCATGCGGATTGAGCTCGAGGAGGGGCTCACCCGAGTAGGATTTCCCCTCGGCGTAGACCACATAGACGAGGGAATCGAGGATTCTTCCATCGGCGGCCGTGTAGGATCCGAGGGAAGCCTGCCGGGGCGGGGTGGTGCGGCCAAAGATGGCCCTGGCCAGGTCCGGAACCATCGGCCCGGACACGCGGATGACCGCCAAGGCGGCTTCACCGTTGGCGGTTGCGGGAGCGACAATGGTATCGGTGATCATAGGAAACAGGGGAATTGAAAAGCGTTCGGAGGCAACATCTTTTGCTTTTCTTTTAGGCCCGGGTGGGGCTATCGGTAAAGGATGTCCATTCCACTTCCGATTGATAGGATACGGGAAGACCTTGAGCAAGCCTGGGAAAGGCGGCGCAATTTCATTCTCAAGGCGCCGACGGGTTCGGGCAAGTCGACCCGGGTTCCCCGCTTTCTCCTGGAGTGGAAGGGCTTCCCGCCCGGACAGACCGTTATCATCCTGCAACCGAGGCGAATGGCGGCACGGATGCTGGCCCGTCGGGTGGCCTCGGAACTCGGGGAAGCGACCGGGGAAACCGCCGGTTACCGGATTCGTTTTGATTCCCAGCGCTCGGAACGGACCCGGCTTCTCTATGTCACGGAGGGCCTGCTGCTGCGCCAGCTGGCCTCGGGGGACAGGCTGGAGGAGGTGGGGGCGATTCTCTTCGATGAGTTCCACGAACGCCATCTGGAAGGGGATCTCTCTCTCGGGCTGGCGGTTGAGCTGCAGCAGGCTGGCTGGGGCGGGCGGATCGGGATCCTTTCAGCCACCTTGGAGACGGGGGGACTGGGGGATTACCTGCCCCAGGCGGAGATCATGGAAAGCGAGGGGCGGCAGTTTCCGGTCGATGTGACTTACCTCGGGGGCGACGCCCGGGAGCCGGTTTGGGACCGGGCGGCCCAAGCGGTCAGGACAGCCATAGCAGACGGGGCCGCGGCCGACATTTTGATGTTTATGCCGGGTAAATACGAAATTAACCGTTCCGTGGAGGCCATATCCGGCCTCCGGGAGACTCGTGGCTGGGAGGTATGGCCCCTGCACGGCGACCTTGATCCGGCGGCCCAGGACCGGTCGGTGGCCGAGGGCGGGGCACCCCGCGTCATTGTCTCGACCAACATCGCGGAAACGTCCCTGACCCTGCCGGGAATCCGCACGGTTATTGACAGCGGACTGGCCCGTGTCCCCGACTTTGATCCCCGCAGGGGGGTCAACACCCTTTTGACCGAGAAGATCAGCCGGGCCAACGCGGACCAGCGAGCCGGGCGTGCCGGCCGGGTGGCCCCGGGGCGCTGTTACCGCATGTGGAGCCAACGAGACCACGAGCACCGGGATTCCTTCACCCCGCCCGAGATCGAGCGTCTGGATCTCAGCGAAACACGGTTACAACTCGCTGCGCTGGAGAAAGATATAAATTTCCCCTGGTTCCAGGCGCCCCCTGGCGAGGCCTGGTCCCATGCCGGGGAACTGCTGGAGGACCTCGGAGCCCTGAAGGCGGGCCGCATCACCCCGGCCGGGAAGGAGATGGTGCGGTTGCCCCTTCATCCACGCTTCAGCCGGATGGTGGTGGCCGCACGGTCCTATGGATGCACCGAAGTGGTTCTGGCGGCAATCGCCCTGACGGAAACACGCGGTCTGCTGCTCCCCCTTGCGGACAAGCGACGGGCCGCCGAGCGGGAAGAGTGGTGGGCCCCGGCGGAGGGCGTGTCGGACCTGCTCAGGGAAGTGCTGGTCTGGCAGAAGACCCTTCAAGCAGGCGGGAAAATGGACTTTTGCCGGGAGTGGGGAGTGCATGGCCAATCCCTGCGGCAGGCGACCCGGATTTACCAGCAGCTGGCCCGGTTGGCCGGACCGGACCGGACCCGGGACGAGCCCGTGGATCCCGACGGGTTCGGGAAAAGCCTCCTGACGGGCTACGTCGACCATCTTGGCCAGCGGATCGACCGCGGAACCCTGCGATGCCGTCTGGTCTATGGCCGGGGCGGGCTCCTGCGCAAGGACAGCGTGGTGGAGGACTCGCCCCTGTTTGTGGCGGCCGAGATGGAGGAGCGGGAATACAAGGGGGAGGCCACGCTTTTCCTTGGCGGCCTCACCGCGGTCAAGGAAAGCTGGCTCGAGGAGCTGTTTCCCGGGGAACTGCGGCTGGAGGTAATGGAGCGGCTGGATCCCGCCCGGCGCCGTGTTGAACGATTGGAACGGGCGGTTTTCCGGGATTTGGTCCTGCGGGAGAAAAGCAGCGGCAGCCCGGATCCGGACAGTGCCGCCCAGGTGCTGGCGAGAGCCGTTTTCGAAAATGCCTGGCCCCTCAAGCAATGGGACGAGGCGGCGGAAAACTGGATCCGCCGGGTCAATGTCCTGGCCCGGTTCTGGCCCGAATGGGAGATCAAGCCGATCCAGAAGGGGGACCGGCTGCTCTTCATCGAGCAGATCTGCGAGGGGGCGACCAGTTACAAGGAGATCAAGGACCGTCCGGTGATGCCGGCGCTGGCCAGCTGGCTGCCCGACACCCTGCTGCCTTTGCTTGATGATTGGGTCCCGGTCCGGTTTCCGCTTCCCGGAAAAGGCAGCCCCAAGCTCAGGTATGAGGAGGATGGGACGGTGGTCCTCCCGGCGAGGATTCAGCAATTGTATGATGTTCCGGGCGCCTCGCTGGCGGTCTGCCAGGGCCGGTGCCGCCTGCGGATCGAACTGCTGGCGCCCAACGGGCGCCCGGTCCAGATCACCGATGACCTGGACGGATTCTGGACCGGCCAGTACCCGCAGGTCCGCAGGGATCTCTTTGGGCGATACCCGAAACACGAGTGGAGGTAATGTCGATGGGCGGGAACGAGAGCCAGGAAACATACGAACTTCCGGTGGACGGGGTGCTCGATCTGCACACTTTTCGCCCGGACGAGGTCAAGGCGGTGGTGTTGGCCTATATCGAGGCCTGCCTGGAAAAGGGCATCCACGACCTCAGGATCATCCACGGAAAGGGAATGGGGGTGCTTCGTCAGCAGGTGCACGCGCTGCTAGACCGGGATCCACGGGTGGAGTCCTACAGTCTGGCGCCCGGTAATGCGGGAGGCTGGGGGGCAACCCTGGTTCGACTGAGGAAGAATTGAGGCCCTACCAGTCGACCACACAGGTCCGGGGCAGCAACTGACAGCAGTCGGGGTTGTACTGGTGGAGCTCGATCCGGACCCCGTTGGGATCCTCCAGCCATGCCTTGCCATGCCCCGTCGGAGCCAAACGCTTTGTTCCCAACGCTGAAGCCCTCCTCGCGGAGACGCTCGAGGGTGGCGTCCATGTCCTCCACTTTGAGGGCCAGGTGGTTGATATTGCCAACCTGTCCGCCCTCGCCCTTGAAAACCTCGATGAAGGTGGTGTTGCCCGCCCCCAGTTAATACCCAAACAGCTCGCCCTATTTTTCAAAATCAAAATGGCGGCTCATCCCAAGGCCCCGGCAGTAGAAATCCGCGGTTGCCCGGAGGTCGGGGGTATGGATGCAGATGTGCGTAAGTTGTTTTACCATAATTTGTTATGTTTTTATTCGCTTTTATCTTCTTCCAGTGCCTGCAGGGACCAGCTGGCGCGGAAAGCGACGCTCGTTGGCAAGGTTGGCCGGGCGTTTCAGGAGCAGCCAATGGTCCAGCCAGAGCAACAGGCAGACAAGAAGCAGGGTGAGCACGATGGGAATGAAGGCGGTCAGCTTTTCCGTGTCCGCTTTTTAGGAGCGATGAAGCCGTTCAGCAAGGAATCATTTGGCCACCTTGCTCAGGCCGGGGGCAGATGACGGAGAAAAGAGAAGAAGAACAGGGCCAGGCTGCCACCAAAACGCGGATTGAGCTCAAGGAGCAGGGGTTGCCCCTCCAGAATCTTGTAATTGACGCAGCAAAGGCCCTCGTAGCGATGCCTCGCCAGCAGCCGCACCCAGTCATCAAGGAAAGGATCCCGCTGGAGCCGCACAGCGACCGGCTTGTCCTGGCCCTTGATAGGGTAGGGCTTGTCGAATTCGTACTCCACCCCGAGAGCTGCCTGGAGACGGCCATTGGACATCAGCATATGGGTCGCGTATTCTCGTCGGCCGGGAATCATCTGCTGGATGAAGTAGTCCGGCGAATCCAGTTTGTTGGCGTGGCGGTCCTGGTCCTCCTCCGAAAGGATCAGGTG
Source organism: Opitutales bacterium (assembly GCA_049451775.1). Taxonomy (GTDB): domain Bacteria; phylum Verrucomicrobiota; class Verrucomicrobiia; order Opitutales; family Oceanipulchritudinaceae; genus Oceanipulchritudo. The sequence continues at coordinate 30,868 of JBMTVW010000002.1, forward strand.
GCAGCCTTTGCCATCTCCACCGACTTTCACCTTGAGCATCAGGGGAAGTTTGTCCCTGTCCCCGGAAGGTATGTAGCGGGTCAATCCCTCCGCCCGTAGATGGTCAAAAAAGGCAGGCTTGTCGTCATACAGGGCGATGAGACGGCTATCCGGCAGTGGGAGGCGGTTCCGCGGATAGAGACCGGGGTTGTCCGACAGGCGCTTTGACTCAGGGATGTTCAGCGGGACAACCAGGTCGAATGCCCCACCATTATTCCCGTCCAGTTTGGCAAAGCCAATCCGGTGCCGGGTTTGCCTGAAGGTGCGGCGTATTTCCTCCTCCCAGGGGGTATTGGAGAATAAAATGCTCTGCGGGCGGTTGCGAATCCTGTCCATGACCAGCTCCCGACCGATGTAGAGGATTTTGTTTATCTTTGGTGAAATCCAGCCGGCCATTCGTGATCAGGGTTTTGAAAGTTGCCCAAGGGCCCATCGGGCGTGCTCGCTGATCAGTGGATCCGGGTCAGCGGAGGCAATTTCCAGAGCGGGAATGTCCTCAATGGTGCCCGTGTTTCCCAAGACCACGCACACGTTCCGCAGGAACCGTGAGCGCTTGAGGCGCCGGATGGGGGATCCGGCAAAGATCCGGTTGAAGGAATCCTCGTCCAGGGCGAGCATTTCCCGCAGGTCGGGGTAGGGTCGCTCAGCGAAGGCGGCCTCGGCGGTGGGCTGGGCCCACTTGTTCCACGGGCAGACATCGAGGCAGTCGTCGCACCCGTAGAGGTGGTCCCCGATCAGTTCCCGGTATGGCTCCGGGATAGGACCCTTGTGCTCAATGGTCAAATAGGAGATGCACTTCCTCGCATCCAGCTGGTAGGGACCGGTGATGGCCCCGGTCGGGCAGGCCTCGATACAGCGGGTACAGGTCCCGCAACGGTCGGACTGGGCCTCATCGGGAGGAAAGGGATAGGAAGTCAGGATAAACCCGAGGAAGAGCCACTGGCCATGGTCCCCATTCAGGAGCATGGTGTTCTTGCCTTGCCAGCCAAGTCCGGCCGCCGCCGCCAGCGGCTTCTCCAGCAACGGTCCGGTATCCACATAGGGCCGGTTGACTGCCCCCAGCTCCTGCAGCCATGCGCAGATCCGCTTCAGCTTGTTGGTCATGACCTTGTGGTAATCCTTCCCGAGGGCGTACTTGGCGATCCGGCCCCGGCGGGGCGGCTCGGGCTGATAGTAGTTCAGGCCAAAGGCGAGGACACAGCGGGCCTCGGGGAGGACCTGTTCCGGGTGGGTCCGGCGCTCCGGGTCGCGGGCCATCCAGGCCATCTCCCCCTGCTTTCCCTGCTGCAGCCACCCGTTGTAGTACTCCCTCCGCAAGTCCGCAGGCAGCCCGACTACACCGACCGGCGCCAGACCGAGTTCGGTGGCCAGGTCCCGCAAAGCTGTCCGGGCGGCCAGTGGGGCAAGATTCTTCATTCTCAAGACTTGTTTACTGGGAAAATTCGGATTAGATAAGTAGGCAGGATGCAATCACTTGGCAAACCTCTGTTTTTCATATCCTTGCTGGCCATTTCGGTTCTCTCCCTTGGGGGGCAGGAACCGGAACCGCCGACCGGGATCAACGCGCCGGAAGCGGGTGTGGTTGGGGTCTACCGCGTCCCCATAACGGATGCGATCTCCAAGCCCAACCTCTATATCCTCCGCCGCAGTATCAAGCAGGCCATGACCAGCGGGGTAAAGGTCATCGTCCTTGACATGGACACCCCGGGGGGCCGGCTCGACATCACCCTGGATATCATGGAGCTCCTCGATAAATTCGAGGGGGACACCATCACCTACGTCAACAAGGACGCTATTTCCGCCGGGGCCTACATCTCCATGGCCACCGACTCCATCTGGTTTGCCCCCAACGGGGTCATGGGCGCCGCGGCCGTTGTCAGCGGGACCGGCCAGGAGATTGACGAAAGCATGAAGGCCAAGATCAACAGCTACCTGCTGGCCCGAATGCGCAGCTACACGGAGGAATATCCCTACCGTTCGGAGGTGATCCGCGCCATGGCTGATCTCGAGTATGAGATGAAAATCGACGACAAGGTCCTCAAGGCCTCGGGCGAATTGCTCTCCGTGACCGCCAAGGAGGCCATCGAGAGCTACGGGGATCCGCCCAAGCCCCTGCTGGCGGACGGAATCGCCGACACCCTCGAGGACATACTGGAGAGCCGCTACGGAAAGGGCGGGTACCGGCTGGAGTCCTTCGAGATAACCTGGTCGGAGGAAATGGCCAAGTACATGGATTCGATCGCTCCCATCCTTCTGGGACTGGGACTTCTGCTCCTGTTTGTGGAATTCAAGACCCCGGGGTTTGGCCTTTTCGGGATAACCGGGCTGGTCCTGGTCGGGATTGTCTTCGCCAGCAACTACGTGGCCGGCCTGGCCGGGTTTGAGGCTATCCTGTTTTTCGTCATTGGCCTGGTCCTGATCATCGTGGACATATTTCTGCTTCCGGGAACCTTTGTCTTCCTGATCCTGGGACTGCTGTTTGTCCTGGGATCCCTGCTCTGGTCCCTCTCGGACATCTGGCCCGCCCCGGACGGGAACGGCCCGGGAGGCTTTTCCTTCACCGTCGACCCGGACTCTCTCTGGGTGGCCGTTTATGAGGTGACCGGAGCCTTTGCCATCGCCATCATCGGCCTGTGGCTGGTCTGGAAGTTTCTTCCCAGCACCCCCATCTACGGCCGGCTGGTCCATTCGATGGCCAGCCCCAACCCGGATCCGGTGGTCACCGGGGGCAGCGATGTCCGGGGCCCCCGAAAATTGCCCGATATCGGCAGCAAGGGAGAGACCGTCACCCCGATGCATCCGCTCGGCGAGGTCCGCATCGAGGGTTGCCGCTACCAAGCCACGGTTGGCTTGGGATCGCTCGACCGGGGAACCCCGGTGGTGGTAACCGGGTACAAGCATTTCAATCTGCTCGTCGAGGAAGACAAGGAGACACAGGCATGAGTTTGATCATCGGACTGGTTATTACCGCATTCATTTTGTTCTTTTTTGAGATTTTCCTGCCGGGGGGCGTTCTCGCGGTCCTTGGCGGAATGCTTCTGTTGGGGGCCTCCGCCCTTACCTACACCGAGTTCGGGCTGGCCTGGGCGGTCCTCCTCCTGTGCGGCGGCCTGATTGCCGCCCTGGTCATGTTCTTCCTCGAGATCCGCTTCATCACGCATTCCCGCTTTGGCCAGCAACTGGCCCTGCAATCAACCATTGCCGCCCGCCTGAACCCCAAGGCTGACGATAAACTGGTTGGAACCGAGGGGGTCACCTTGACAATACTTGCCCCGACAGGCAAAGTGCAGGTCGACGGCAGGATCCACACCGCCCAGGCGGAGGATGGCTACCTTGAGAAAGGCCAGCCTGTCCGCGTCGTGAGAACTGAAACCTTTAAACTCATAGTAACAAGAAAATGAAATCTATCCTCGCTCTGCAGCTCCCCCAAATCGGTGCCATTATCGGTTTGGTCATCCTCCTGATTCTTCTCTTTATCGTCGGCTCATTCCTCAGTGTGTGGCTCAAGGCCTACTCATCGGGAGCCCCGGTCAGCATGTGGAACCTGATCGCCATGCGCTATCTCAGGAAGCTGCCGTATTCGGTGATCGTCGATGCCCGGATCATGGCGGTCAAGGCCGGCCTGCCCATCACGGTGAATGAATTTGAAACCCACTACATGGCCGGCGGGGACATCATCCAGACGGTCTCCGGCCTGATCAACGCCCAGAAGGCCGGCATCCCGCTGGACTGGGACCAGGCCTGCGCCATCGACCTCGCCACCAAGGGTACTGAGAAGTCGGTCATCCAGGCCGTTCGGACCTCCATCAACCCGATGGTCATTGATTGCCCGAACCCGAATTCCGGCAAGACGACCATCGACGGGGTGGCCAAGGATGGGATTCAGGTAAAGGCCCGGGCACGGGTCACGGTCCGGTCGAATCTGGAGCACTATGTTGGCAGCGCCCAGGAGGAAACGATCATCGCCCGTGTCGGGGAGGGGATTGTCACCACCATCGGCTCGGCGGAAAGCTACAAGTGGGTCCTCGAGAACCCGGATTCCATTTCCAAGAACGTCCTGAACCGCGGCCTTGATACCGGGACCGCCTTCGAAATCCTTTCCATCGACATTGCCGACGTGGACGTCGGTGAAAATGTTGGCGCGCAACTGCAGGTGGCCCAGGCTGAGGCCAACAAGAACATGGCCCAGGCCCAGGCGGAAATCCGCCGGGCGGCGGCGGTGGCCCTCGAACAGGAAATGCAGGCAAAAGTGCAGGAGATGCAGGCTAAGGTGGTCGAGGCGCAAGCCCAGGTTCCCCTGGCCATGGCGGAAGCTTTCCGTAGCGGCAATCTCGGGGTCATGGACTACATGCGCCTCAAGAATATCGAGTCCGATACCGACATGCGGAAATCGATCGCCAAGCCGGACTCGGAATAAAGTCTGTTATTCCGGACTGGACCAACCGACATGAACAACGGGACCGAGCTGATCCAGCGGGCGGCCTCCTTTGACTGGGAGACTCTGGCCCCCGTCATCTTCTTCGTGCTCTATGGCATTGCCCAGTTGCTGGGATCCAAGAAAAAGGGCAAGGGTGAGGATGATGGGGAACCCGATGTCGATCCGGCGGAACGCGCCCGGCAGATCCGTGAGCAGATCCGCCGGCGCATCCAGGAGCGGCAACGGGAGGGGTCCCCGGAAGCGGAGCCTGTCACCGTAGAATCTGCCTATGACCCGACAGTTCCGGAATATGAACAACCGAGGAGAACCCTGCGGATGCCGGTGGAACACCAGCGCCCGCGGCAATCCTTCTCGCGGGAAGCAGAGGTATCCGAGCGGAAACAGAGCCTGGTCCAGCAGCTGGCGGAACAGCGTCGCCGTCTCGATAAGGCCCGGAAAACCCAGAAGGAGGCCCAGGACCGGGCTAGAAGGATGGTCAGTGAGGCCGGGGCACAATGGGGAAAGTCCCTCCCGTCCAAAGTCACCGCCTCCTCGGGGGGCGCGCTTCGCAAGCAACTCTTGAGCGGATTGAGGGACCCGGGGGGCGTAAGGAAAGCCGTTCTCTACCGGGAAATACTCGATCCGCCCCTTGGGCTGCGCTGATCCATCAGAGGGAAGCAGCGATCTCGCTCACCGAATCGGTGGGAGCCAGGCAGCGGCTGCCAACGCAAAGCTGGAACTGACAGGGCAAATCCTCCACCGACTGAAGGAAAACCGGACGCCATGGGCGTTCTGCCAGCGCCTTGCGGAGCGATTCCAGGCTGGTCCCCTGGCGGGCCTTGATAACGGCGACCCCGATGGCCCGGTGGGTCAACCCGCTCAGGGCATGGCCGGCAGCTGCCGGGGCTGTGCTGACAATCCCGGGATAAGCTGTAGCCAGGACCGAGGCGGTCTGCGGGTGGCGGGGATCCGCCGAAAGGCATTCCATCAGGGCGTGGGCGTTCAGGAGACAGGAATTCCCGGATGGGGTGGCGTTGTCGTACCAGACCTTCTTGCGGTGGACCAGCCCGGGGGCGTTCTCCGGGGTAAAGTAGAACCCGATGCCGTCGGGATCCCTGAAGTCCTGGTCCGCTACCTCGAGGAGAATCCCGGCCCGCTCGATCCAAACCGCCGATTCCCCCGGCTTTGCCCAGTCCACCACCGCTGCCACCGAAAGGAAGGCTTCCGCGGCATAGGCGTAATCGTCGAGCGTTCCCGTGCCGGCTGGTTGCCCATCGTAGGCCAGGGAGGCCAACCGGTTCTCAGCGGTGCGCATACCATCCCAGATCCACTGGCAAATGTGCAGTGCCCGGTCCATCCACCCGGTGTTGCCGAACGTGAAGGCGCAACGGGACAGACCCCCGGCCAGAAGGGCGTTCCACGCCAGCAGGCACTTTTCATCCCGACCGGGCTGGGGCCGTTCCATACGGCTGGCGAGAAGCTTTTCCCTTGCTTCCGCCAGCTGCTCCCGTTCCTCGGGATCACCGGAGAGAAGGGCGGGATTGCTTTTGCCGGTGTTTTCAAAATTCCCCTCCATGGTGATCCCGTAGATTTCGCAAAAACGGTCCCCATCGGCCTCGCCCAGGACCGCCTTGACCTCGGCTGGTGTCCACAGGTAGGTCAGCCCCTCCTGGCCAGCGGTATCGGCATCAAGGGCGGCGTAATAGATCCCATCCGGTGAACGCATCTCCCGGTCCAGCCAGGCGATCGTTTCCTCAACCACCTCCCGGTAAAGTTGCTTGGGATATCGCTGGTAGGCCTTGGCGTAGATGTCCAGCAGCAGGGCGTTGTCATAGAGCATCTTCTCGAAGTGGGGAATCAGCCAGTGCTGGTCCACGGAGTAGCGGGAAAACCCGCCCCCGATCTGGTCGAAGATTCCCCCGTGGGCCATGGCGGTCAGGGTCCGGTTGACCAGGGTATCGATGGCCTGCGCCTTCCCGGCAAGACCGTCCTCCACGGTGGAACTGAGGCGGATGGCCAGGAGAAAATCCAGCGACATGGCGGGCGGAAACTTGGGTGCGGTGCCGAAGCCCCCGAATTCAGGATCCTGGCTGTCCAGCAGGTTGTTCATGGCCATGACCATATCCCCCTTGCCCAGCGGTTCACCGGTCAGGCGGTGGGGCGTGTTGGTGGCCTGCAGGTTGCCGATGATAGCTTGGGCATTTTCCTCCAGGTCCTTCCGCTGTCGTCTAAAGTAGTCCGCTATCCGGATCAGGAGCTGGGGCCAGGGAACAATGTTGTGACCCGTGGAATCATTGGGGGGAAAGTAGGTTCCCCCGGCAAACGGACGCCCGTCGGGGAGGCAGAAGACATTCAGCGGCCAGCCTCCCTGGCCATTCAGCATGTGTACCGCATCCATGTAGATCTGGTCCACCTCGGGCCGCTCTTCCCGGTCCACCTTGATACAGACAAAATGGGTGTTCATTAGCCGGGCGATGTAGTCGTCCTCGAAGGACTCATGGGCCATGACATGGCACCAGTGGCAGGAGGAGTAGCCAACGGAGACCAGGATGGGCTTGTCCTCGGTCCGGGCCTTATCGAGCGCCTCCTCTCCCCACGGATACCAGTCGACGGGATTGCCGGCGTGCTGGCGAAGATAGAGGCTTTTCTCTTTGGCTAAGCGGTTGAGCATTTGCGGCCAAGGTTCCACGGCTCCCCCGGTCCGTCAATGGGACAGGCGTTATTTTGACCTAGGTCCCGAAAAACTCACCTTTGCCGGCCCAGACATCATAGGCCATGGCTTTCCCGGTGTCGCTGGGGCGCATGCGGATGCTGCCGCCGGCGGCCTTGATGAGCGCCAGGCCCGCGGCCACGTCCCACAGGCGGATCGTTTCCTCGTAGTAGACATCGTAGGTTCCTCCCGCCACCGAGGCGATGGCCAGGGCCGCTGAGCCGATCATGCGCACCTTCTTGAAGGGCTCAATGCGCTCTAGGAAGGCCTGCATCCGTTCGGGGGACCGGTTCATGCCGGCCGGAAACCCGGTGGCCAGGGCGGCCTGCGAAATATCTTCCGCCCACCCGGACCGGGTCGCTTCCCCGTTGATGAAGAGACCTCCTTCAACATGCCCGCTGTAGCAGGTGTCTGAATTGAAATCGTAAATGACCCCGAGCAGGGGGGATTCTCCCCGCATCAGGCCGATGCTGACCGCGCACAAAGGGCTGCCGCGGAGGTAATTGAAGGTGCCATCCAACGGATCCACTACCCAATAAGGTTCGTCCCTGTCCCGGAGCCCCTCGTCGCCACCTTTTTCCTCCCCATAGACGGGGTAGGGTGTTGCTTCGGACAGTCGCCGCCGGATTAAGTCCTCCGACTCGACATCGGCCCGCAACTTGACATCGCGCTGGTCTTGGAACTCCACCGTGCGGAGAGCCCCGGCCCCGGCCCGCAGGATGCGCCCGGCCTCACGGGCGACCGTTTCCGCAGTGGTCAAATGTTGACGCCATTCCATGCATAGGGGATGAAAAACTCTGGGGATAAAGTCAATTACGGGCTGTCGCGACCCTTCCCGGGGACGCGGATCCGGGATTTTCCGGGCAGAATTCCGATTAGGAACGGGAACTGCTTATCCATTAGGGACCAGAATAGTTTTCATTTACGCTTTCCAAGGGCCGGGTCCCGCCTATGGTACGGCATATGTGAACCTGCCACCTAATTTTAACCAAAGTAATGACAGTTAAGAAAACATCCCGCAAGGCGCCGGTGGCCGGAAAGGACAGTCCGGTCAAGGCCTTTAATTTCAACACCCACACCACGGTCGAGGGAATTAAACAGTCGATTCTTAATCACCTCAAGTTCACGCTGGCCCGCGACACGGAGACCGCGACCAGGAGGGACTGGTGGATTGCCACCGCCCATGCCGTCCACGACCGTATCCTGGAGCGCTTCATCCGGACCATGGCGGTGCACAACGAGGAAAATGTCCGTCGCGTGTATTACCTTAGTCTGGAGTACCTGATGGGGCGGATGTTCCGCAACAACATCTGGAACGCGGGCCTCTATGACGTGACCCGCCAGGCCCTTGCCGAACTGGATCTCTCAATTGAGGAACTGGAGGACCAGGAGGAGGACATGGCTCTCGGAAATGGCGGCCTGGGCCGCCTGGCAGCCTGCTTCCTCGATTCCCTGGCCTCCACCGAGTACCCGGCAGTCGGTTACGGGATCTACTACGAGTTCGGGATCTTCCGGCAGAAGTTTGTCGACAACCAGCAGGTTGAGCGGCCGGACTCATGGCGCAAATTCGGTTGCCCGTGGGAGATTGTCCGTCCGGAATACACCAAGACGGTTCGCCTGTACGGGCAGGTGGAGACGCAGTTCGATGAGCTGGGCAACCCCCATCCGGCCTGGGTGGACACCAAGGATGTGAACGGACTCCCCTATGATATTCCGATCTGCGGCTACGGGGTAGGAACCGTCAACTTCCTGCGTCTCTGGGAAGCCCGGGCTTCCCAGGACTTCGATTTCAACATTTTCAACGAGGGCGGCTACACCGAGGCTGTCCGTGACAAGGCGGAAGCGGAAACCATTTCCAAGGTGCTGTACCCCAACGATTCCGCCGAGGCGGGCAAGGAGCTGCGGCTGGTCCAGCAGTACTTCTTTGTTTCCTGCTCTATCCAGGACATCATCCGGCGCTGGCGGAAGCGCAACCGCGACTGGAAGACCTTCCCGGAGAAGGCCACCATTCAGCTCAACGACACGCACCCGGCCATCACTGTGGCCGAGCTGATGCGGATCCTGGTTGACGAGGAAGGCCTCGGCTGGGACTACGCATGGGATATCACCCGCAAGGTCTGTAATTACACCAACCACACGCTCATGCCGGAGGCACTTGAAAAATGGAGCGTGCCCCTGTTTGAGAGGGTGCTTCCGCGGCACCTGCAGATTATCTTCGAAATCAACCGCCGTTTCCTCGAGGAGGAAGTGGAGGCAAAATGGCCCGGTGACGATAGGATGAAGAGCCACCTTTCCCTGATCGAGGAAGGGGACACCAAGAAGATTCGCATGGCCTACCTGAGCGTGGTCGGGAGCGGATTTGTGAACGGGGTGGCCGCCCTGCACACCGATCTCCTCAAGAAGGACCTCTTCCCGGAGCTCAATGAACTCTATCCCGGCAAGATCCAGAACAAGACCAACGGGATCACTCCCCGGCGATGGCTGCTGGCCTGTAATCCCCAACTGGGCAGCCTCATCAACGAGGCCATCGGGGAGGGTTGGGCTTCCGACCTGGACCTGCTGCGCAAGCTGGAGCCCCATGCCGAGAAGAAGAAATTCCGTGACCGGTTCCGGGCCATCAAGCAGGCCAACAAGGTGGCCCTGGCGGAAATTGTCCGGCGTGAGTGCGGGGTGGAAATCTCCCCGGAGGCGATCTACGACGTGCAGATCAAGCGCCTGCACGAATACAAGCGTCAGCACCTCAACCTGCTGCACATCCTGCACCTCTACCGGCGCCTGCTGCACGAGCCGGGCTTCGACATGCATCCGCGGGTCTTTTTCTTCGGAGCCAAGGCCGCACCCGGATACCAACTGGCCAAGACCATCATCCACGCGATCAACGCCGTTGCCGCGACCATTAATGCCGATGACCGGATCGGGGGCAAACTGAAGGTGGTCTTCCTGCCCAATTACCGGGTCACCCTGGCTGAGAGCATGATCCCCGCCGCCGATGTTTCCGAGCAGATATCCACCGCGGGCAAGGAGGCCAGCGGCACCGGCAACATGAAATTTGCCCTCAACGGGGCCCTTACCGTGGGCACCCTCGACGGGGCCAATGTGGAAATCCGCGAGGAAGTGGGCGATGAAAATATCTTCATCTTTGGACGGACCGTCGAGGAAGTGGCCGGGTTGCGGGAGCGCGGATACAATCCGTATGACCGCTACTTCGAGGACGAGAACCTGCGGGCGATTGTCGACTGGATCGGTTCCAGTTACTTCACGCCCGGGCATCATGACGCCCTCATGCCCCTCAAGCACAGCCTGCTTGACGGCGGGGATCCGTATCTTGTCCTGGAGGACTTCGCGGACTATGTCCGGGCCCAGGAGGCCGTTGACGCCGCCTACCGCGATCCCGATGGCTGGACCCGGATGGCCATCCTCAACACCGCCCGGGTGGGTAAATTCTCCAGTGACCGGACCATCCGCCAGTACGCGGAGGAAATTTGGAACCTGAAACCCGCCCCGGTCCCGTTGAACGGTCAGTGACGATCCGAGTCAAACCGTTATGCGGTTTGCCAAATCCCTGACAATTGCCCTTGTCCTGCCGGCTGGATTGAACGCCGGCGAGGAGGAGTCTCCTGGAGTTACGGAGCTGTTGCCCCCCGAACTGGAGGTGCGGTGGATTGATCCCGTGACGGTTGAGAAATCGCCAACCTTTGCCGGGGGTGAGCGCCTGAAATTCAAGCTGGGGTGGGGGATATTCACCGTGGCCCGCTCCACCCTGGAGACGGTCCCCGAATACTATGGGGACAGTCCTGCCCTGCGGATCCGCTTGAAAACGCGCACCAATGGCTTCGCGGATGCCTTTTACCGGGTCTGCAATACCAGTACCAGCTGGATCGCCGGCGATGTTTCCGGGTCCTTCGAGTACGCTGCCCAGCAGGACGAGGGCGGCCGGGAACGCGACACCCGGGCACTGTTCGACCCGGTGGAACTGACGGCCCGCTATATCAACAACCGCAACGGGGAAAACCGTGACCCGGTGGACATCCTCCCGGGAACCCTAGACCCGCTGGGCATCGTCTTTTTCCTCCGTAGCATCCAATTTGACGTGGGGGACACCCTCGTCATCCCGACCAGCAACGGAAAGGAGTTTTTCCATACTATCGTCCGGGTCACCGAAAAGGTGAAACGCCGCTTCCGCTTTGGGGAGCAGGAGGCGTATGTCCTGGAGCCGGACATCAAGGATATCGGGGGTGTTTTCAAGCGCTCCGGCGACGGGACCATCCGGTTCTTCATCAGTACGGATGGGCGTAAACTGCCCCTGCGGATGGAGAGCGAGGTGGCTGTCGGCAAGTTCTGGGCGGAGCTGGTGGAGGCCGGTCTGCCGGAGCTTACGGAGGAATCAGTTGCAGTCCCCGAGGTAGAGTGAGGGGAAATCCAGACCGTCGGGGCTGAAGTACTTCTTCAGTGATTCCGGATAAAAACGGATGTTGCCAAAGGCCTCCAGGGAGAGCCAGTTGACCCCGATTTGGTGGTTGTCGGTCTCGTTGCCGGGGCAGGCCACGGTGGGATCGTCCACTTCGCAGAGAAAGACATGCTCAATTTGGTGGAACGCCTTGTGGCGCTTGGAGAAATTGTGGTTCTTGCCGATATATTCCCGCACGTAGAGCAGGCGGACCACCTTCACTTTCAATCCAACCTCTTCCAGGCATTCGCGCCGGACGGCCTCCTCCATGGTCTCGCCCGGTTGCTGTCCACCACCCGGCAGAATGTAGTAGACCCCGCGACCATCGCGCATCTTGGTTGCCAGCAGGCAACCGTTGCAGATGATGACCGCACGGGCGGCGGAGCGGATGGTTTTGATCGGCGGCATTGTGATGACCTCCTTATTGGGCAAAAGGATTCGCGCTGACAAGACTTGATCCTTGTTCACGGCCGTGCAAGCTGTGCTCATCATGTCGGATCAGTCGAACAGGGAGCTGGTGGAATTCTGGGAGGGGCGCTGGGAGAGCGGCCATACACCCTGGGACCATGGCGAATCCGCTCCGCCCTTAGCCGAATTTGTCGAGCAATATGGGGCCCCGGGCGGACAGGTCCTCGTCCCGGGAGCGGGATCCGGTTACGATGTCCACTTTTTCGCCCAACTGGGGGCGCATGCGACCGGGCTGGACATTGCCCCGACCTCCATCGATGTGGCCCACAAGTTAAACTCCCATCCGAATGCCAGGTTCCGGCTCGGGAACATCCTTGACCCGGACCCGAAATACAATGGGCGATTCGACTGGGTGGTTGAACACACCTGCCTCTGTGCCCTCGAGCCGAAACACTGGGAAGCCTATATGGAGGGTGTTTGCCGGGTCCTGAAACCGGGCGGATATTATCTCGGGCTCCTGTACCGGAATCCCGTCTACGACGAGGGGCCCCCGTTCGGGATTGATGCCGATGCCATCGAGAGGCTCTTCGGGGAACGATTTGACCTGATCAAGGCCTGGGTCCCGGAGAAATCCTATCTATCCCGATTTGAGCGGGAGGAACTGCGCTGGTACCGCCTCCGGCCAGCGGCGCAATAACCGGCCATTGGGAAAGGTGAATGGGGGTCAATTGTACTTCAGGGGAAGCCCGAGGTAGGACAGGGTCCATATTTCCTGCCAGATGCGGGCCCGCCCGGCGGGCGTCAACCGGCCCAGCTCCTCCTGTTCGGCGGGTTGGTGAAGAAACCCGAGATCTCGGTTCAGCTGCTCGACCACCCTTTGGTCCCCGTTGATCTGCTCGAGGGGGCTGTGGACGATGGGAATCAGCGGCTCGGCCCGGGCATCGATGCGCGCCTCGTGCCGGTGCAGCAATTTCCCCGGGGAACGGGTCCATGGCGATCGCTCCACATCCCAGTTTTCCGGGTAAAAGCCCCCGAACGGGAGAAAGACATTGTCGGTCACCAGCAGGTCCCCGGAACGGGTGGAGGAATAACAGCTCAGGCAGACGGAGGTCCCGCCCCGCAGGTTGGGAAGGAACACGACCTGCAGCCGGATAGTCGCCTCGGGATTTTCGTAGACCGAGATCCGCATCAGGGTCAGGTCGCCCAGGTGGGAAACCAGTGCCTGTTTGCGGACAAACCCCTGTTTGCGGAGCCAGTCCTTGAGCCGGATGTGTTGCCTGCTGCTGGGCCATTCCTCACCCTTCTCGTTTTCCTCGAACTTGGGAAAAAGGGGGAGCTCGCTTTTGCTCAGGGCGTTGATGGCCAGCCAGTTGTACCCGGTCTCGACAATGAACCAGAGAAGCAGGGAGACCAGCGCCAACACCCCGGGCCCATGCCCCGACCATCCCATCAGGTGAACCCCGGCCGCCACCAGGCTGGCAATGAAAAACCATCGCGCCCAACGACCGAAAATGGAAATAATGGGGGATCCGACACGGGCGCCCCACCACGAAAGACCCAGACTGAGCAGGGCCAACGCCAGGACCACGCCCTGAAGCAGGAGGGACTCGCCTTGGGAGATGGCCTGCATTACCACACGGGCCCTAGTTCAGGCGCAGCGGCATGATGACACAGAGAAAGCTGTCTTGGGTACGGATAACGCCCGGGCTCAGTTCATCCTTGAACTCGAAGATAACCTCGTCGCGGCTCAAGGCGCGGAGCGGGTCGAGAATGAACTGCGGATTGAAGGCCACCGTGATTTCCGGGCCCTCGTACTCCACGTTGAGGGAGACATTCGATTCCCCGAATTCCGGGCTCTGGCCCGTCACCTCGAGGATGTTCTCCTTCACGTGCACCTTGACGGAATGGTTTTTCTCGCTGGTCACCAGGGCCGCGCGACGGACGCAATTGGCCAGGTTTTCGCGGTTCAGCTTGATATGCTGGTCATTGCCCTTGGGGATGACTTGCCGGTAGTTCGGGTAGTTGCCCTCCACCACCTTGGAGACAAGGTAGATGGAATCGATCAGGCCGGTGTCGCCGGCCTCTTCGCCGGAGGTGATCTCGAAGGCCACCTGCCGGTCGTTGAAAGCGATTTTGACGTTGTCGCCCTTGCCCAGCAGGCGTTCCACCTCGTGGACCGTCTTGGCCGGCAGGATCAGGTGCCCGGCATTTTCTTCTGACACTTCCACGTCCTTGGAAACCACCGCCAGTCGACGCCCGTCGGTGGCGGCCAGGGTCAGCTGCTGGTCCTCGAAATTGAAGAACACGCCATTCATGATGTAGCGGGTCTCGTCGCTGGACTGGGCGTAGGAAACGCTCTTCAGCATCCGCTCCAGGTCGTCCTGGCGCAGCAGGTAGCTGTGCTGGTCGTCGAAGCTGGGCAGCGGGGGAAACTCGTCGGCCCCGATCCCCATGATGCGGAACATGGAGGATCCGCTGGTGATCTTGGCCTGGTTGTTGGAGTAGGTTTCCAGCTCCACCTCGAGGGAGGGCATCTCGCGGATAATGCTGGCCAGTTTTCGTACCGGAAGGGTCAGTGAGCCCGATTCGGTGACGTTGGCCTTGATTTTGCAGCGGATCCCCAGGTCAAGATTGGTGGTGGTCAGGGAAATCTGCTCGTCGGCAGCTTCGATTAGGACATTGCCGAGGATCGGCATGGTGGCCCGGGTTCCAACAACATTGAGGACCTGCTGGAGGCCGTTCGTGAAATGATCGCGATTAATTTTAAATTTCATGGAATGAGGTGATCATTGTGCAGAGTAGCAAATTCTGGCAATGCAAAACATTGGTATATTGCGGGTAGATTGGCCCGTTTGTTTTGCTCTGTCGCTCTTGCCAAATCCTGGCCGAGCCGTTTAGCTGGTTGGATAATGGACCCTGAAAACGCCCAAACATTATCCCGTCGCTCCCGGGGGCTTTATCAAGTGACCTTCAGCGATCATTCCATGCGGGAGCTGAACAAGCTCCCGGTGGAGAGCCAGCTGGAGCTGGTCGACAAGATCTCCAACGTCACCCCGGCCCAGCTTGACGAACCGGATGAGGCTATTGGCCGGTTCCACCGCAACGGCATGACCTACTACCGGGTCCGGGCCGGTGAATTCCGCTGCTATTTCGAGATCCGCGGCGACACCCTCTATGCCCACTACATTCTCGGCAAGAACTCCCTCACGGACTTCATTTACCGCAACAAGCTCCCGGTGACCGAGGAAACCATGGTCGAGCAGCACCAGTCTTTCTGGAAATACCTCGAAACGCTCAAGAAGAACGACACCGAGTGAGCGATCAGGACAGTCAGCCAGCGGCGAAGACAGGCCGCCCCCATCATCCCGGTTACGCGGATTCCGCGGAAGCGAGCAAAATTTACTTTCTTCCCAACCTGATGACCGCCGGGAACCTGTTCTGCGGGTTCGTGGCGATTATCCGTTGCATCCAGGCCAAATTTACCGAGACGACCGAGGGCTTTGCCGGGGATTTCCTCGAGACGGTGGCCAAGACCCCCGCCCAGCTGTATGAACAGGCGGTCTGGTTCATCCTGGCAGCGGTTATCTTCGACATGCTGGACGGCCGGATGGCCCGCATGACCCGCAAGGAGTCGCTTTTCGGCAAGGAGTTTGATTCGCTGGCGGACGTGGTCTCGTTTGGGATGGCCCCGGCCCTGCTGGTCTTCTTTGTCCTCCTGAGCCCGACCGAGGGCTTCCCCCTGGTCCGGACCCTCGGCGGCCTGGTAGGTTTCTTCTACCTGTTCTGTGCTGCTGTCCGGCTGGCCCGCTACAATGTTATCACGACCCCCCTGCTGCCGCAGGCGGAAGCTTTCCCAAAGCACGATTTCCTCGGCCTGCCGGTCCCGGCCGCAGCCGGCATGATTTCCTCCATCGTCATGGTCCTGAACCGGTTTGATCTGTCTTCCGTGGCCCTGTTCCTGCCGATTCTGCTGATCCTGATCGCCCTGCTGATGGTTTCCGGCGTCCAGTATCCCAGCCTGAAGACGATTGGCTCAAACACCCGGGTCGACATTCGCTGGTTCATATTCCTGTTCCTGATTTTTACGGCCATTTTCCTGTTCCATTACCTGGCCATTGCCGGGGTGTTTCTCGGATATATTTTCTTCGGACTGGGCCGTCACCTGCTCCGCTTGAAAAGGAAACGGTCCTGACCACTCCACGGGCAATTCCCCGGGGATAAAAAAATCCCGGGCGAGGAATCACCTGCCCGGGATGGTTAAAGGAATCGACGTGTGGCTCTGCCTCAACCGGCGATGCCGATCGGGGAGAAGACCACGTACAGCATGAGGGTCAGGATAATGACCCCGATACCGGCCATTCGGGCTCCCTTGGAGGATTCCAGGGCGACCACGTTCTTGGCCTGGAACTCAATCGGCTTGGCAAGGGGCTTGACCACGGTGATGATGCTCATGACCACCAGACAGAGGAAGAAGCAGATAGCCATCCGGTTCAGGAAGTTGATGTCCGGTGCCGCGAACTTGAGGGCCGGGTAGGCGACGATGTTGGTCAGCAGCCCGGCCACCCCGCAAATGCGCGGGCCACGATGGACAATCAGTCCGAACGCGAAGACCGCCAGAATTCCGGGGGAAATCAGGCCCTGCCCTTCCTGGATAACGGTGAAGATCGAGTTGCTGATCTTCGGGTTGCCCAGCATCGGGGCGAGGATCACCGCGATCACCGCAAAGACGGCCACGCTGATTCGGCCGAGGACGACGATCGAGCTCTGCTTGGCCTCCGGACGGATGTACTTCTTGAAGATATCCATCGAGAAGATGGTGGAGGCGGCGTTGAGCATGGCGGCCAGGGAGCTGACCACAGCGCCCAGCAGGGCCGCGAGGACAAACCCGAGCAGGCCGGTGCCCTGCGGAAGGACGTTGGAGAGCAACTGCCCGAGGGCCGTGTCGTACTTGTACCCGAGCAGTTTCTCGGTGGCGACGGCAGCGTTGGCGGCCTTTACGGATTCGTTGTAGGCGGTCAACTCGGCGGCCAGGGCGGGATTGGCGCTGGCGAAGGCGTAGTCGTCACTCTCGAAGACAGTGGGCCCCGAGAGGCTGGCCTGGGAGGCGGCAAACACCTCCCGGGTCAGCGGGAAGACATGCCCATTAGGCATCCGGGCCGCGTTGAGGCTCTCGTTGTCCGGATAGACCGCCAGAGCGTAGGTGCCCTCCGGGATCAGGGCCAGCTGTTCCTTCGTGGGAGCCTCGACAACGCTGACAATCTGGCTGGCGGGATTGGCGGCCAGGTATTTGGCCAGGACCGGCCCATTATCCTTGCCGGCGTCAACGTGCATGTTGCCGGCGAACAAATTGAAGGCCATGATGCCCGGAACCACGATGACAAACGGGATCAGCAGCTTCATGAAAGCGGAGAAGACGATCCCCTTCTGTCCCTCGGCGAGGGAAGCAGAACCAAGGGTCCGCTGGGTGATGTACTGGTTAAGGCCCCAGTAGTAGAAATTCGGAATCCACAGTCCGAGGAGGAGCGCCGTCCATGGGAGGGTGCTGTCGGTTGAGGGCAGGAACATGTTCAACCGGGTCCCGTTCAGCTCCATGAACCGGGCCAGGGCCCCTGTCTCCGGAGAGAAGCTCTTAACCACCACTTCACCGGTCTTGACGTCGGCGATGCCGGCCAGGGTTTCAGCCGAGCCCAGCATGGAAAAGGAGAAGTACATGATAATACCCCCACCAACGATCAGGGCGCTGCCCTGGATGAGGTCGGCCCATGCGCAGGCCTTCAGGCCCCCCGCAATGACGTAGACCATGGCGATCAGCCCGATGGCCAGGGCGCCTGCCTGGAGGGAGATGTCCATTCCCCGCTCAGCGGCGATGGTCCGGATGGTCAGTGCGCCAGAGTAGGTCACGGCGCCCAGCAGGAGCAGGTAGATGAAGACCGTGCTTGCGGCCATGATAAGCCGGGCCCCGGAATTGTAGCGGTACTCGAGAAACTCCGGCATGGTGTAGATGCCGGCCCGAAGGAAATAAGGCAGGAAGGCGAAGGCCACCACAACCAGGGTAATGGCAGCCATCCACTCGTAGCTGGCGATGGCCAGGCCAATGTGGCTGGCCGCGTTGCCGGACATGCCGACAAACTGCTCGGTGGAGATGTTGGCCGCGATCAGCGAGAAGCCGATCAGCCACCATTTCAATCCGCGTCCGGCGAGGAAGTAGTCGCTGGCCGCTTTTTCACCTTTCAGGTCCTCACCCCGGCTCATGAAGAGCCCGATTGAGATGACCGCTGCCACGAATACGAGGAAGACAATCAGGTCGAATATATGCATAATATTTATCTGTTTTTATTGTTTGGGTTGTTTAGGGCAGTTGGCGGGATAAAGACTTCCCGAAAGTATTTGAGCAAGGAGATTCTGGGAACTACCGGATTGGCTGGGGCAGTTTCGAGCCCATGGTCTGATGCCATGCATCAAGGATCTCCTTCATCGATTCAAGCTTGCCGGGATCCTCGCCGGAGAGGTCGTTCAGCTCCCCGATATCCTCAGCCAGATTATACAATTCGAGGCGGTTCGTTTCGTAGTGCTCGATAATTTTCCAGTTCCCCTGCCTGAGGGCGGTGCCGGGAGTCCACTTGCTCCTGTGATAGTGCGGATAGTGCCAGACCAGGGTCCGGGGATCGATCCTGTCCGGGGATTCCACCATGGTGGCCAGGGAAAGACCGTCGAGATGCAGTTCCGGCCGCTTCGGCAGGCCGGCCAGGTCCAGGAGTGTGGGGAGGAGATCCATGCTGACGGCGGCCTGGTCGGTCACGGCACCTGGACGACTCACCCAGGGGGCTCGGATGATCAGGGGAACGCGGATGCCCCCTTCGTAGCACCAGCCTTTTCCGGCCCGGAGGGGGAGAACGGAGGTCGGGGCCAGGTGCCCCTGCGTCGAGAGCCCCCCGTTGTCGGAAGTGAAGACCACGATGGTGTTTTCATCCAGGCCGAGGCGGTCGAGTTCGGCAAGGATCCGGCCCACATTCGAATCCATGGAGCGCACCATGGCAGCGTATTTGGCATCGGCCTGATGGAGGCGGGTTATCGCTGGCCCTTCCTTGCGGGCCTGGTCAAGTTTCTCCGCCGGGAGGCCGGCCCGTTTTTCCTCGTACTGGGCATCCCATTTGTCACACCCCTGGATGGGGGTGTGGACAGTGTAATAGGCCAGGTATAAAAGGAACGGCGCGGACCCACTCTCCCGCATAAAGCGAATCCCCTCGTCGGTCAGGCGATCCGTCAGGTATTCGCCATCCTGGCCGCTGGGCAGCCGTGGATTGTCATAGGGGGAATAATAGCCGCCCGGGGGGCTTCCTTTGGAGTGACCCCCGATGTTGACATCAAATCCCTGGTGCTCCGGCCAGAATTCCTCCGTTTCCCCGAGATGCCATTTGCCCACATAGCCGGTCCGGTATCCATGCTCCTTGAGGATTTCTGCCAGGGTGACTTCCTCGTGTGGCAGCTCATGCCGGTCCTCAGGGGCCCGGAGCTTAGGGTTTTTCACCTGTGCTCCCTTGATCCAGTCCGTGATGTCAACCCGGACCGGATGCCGGCCGGTCATCAGGGCCGCCCGCGTCGGGGAACAGACCGGAGAGGCCGCGTAGGCGTTGGTGAAACGCACCCCGCCCGCTGCCAGGGCATCCACATGGGGTGTGTCATAAAAGGTGCTGCCGTAGCAACCGAGATCCGTCCACCCAAGGTCGTCGATCAGCACCACCACGATGTTCGGGGGAGCAAGGGCGGATTGACTCTCCTCGCTGGCCTGGGCGCAGCCTGCGACAATCAGGGCCGTGGCCAGGTAGGATAATAGATATCTTCCCGGAAAGTGCCGCTGGTCTGCCATCGATTGTTCTCTAATTTACATTTCTCCCTCAGCAATAAAAAATGTCGTTAATTTGTCCGAATTTTCGGCCCTAGTCACATTGTTCCGCTGAAAACGCAAATTGTTGCGGAAAGTATTGAGGACCTGCAATCGGGGCGCCTTTTCCCTTTCATGGCAAAAAGGCTCACGCGATGGGGGACCAGGAGCAGCGCCCGACAATTTACGTTTTGGCAAAGTTGGCAGGGGTGTCGACCGGGACGGTCAGCCGCGCCTTGAACAACCGGCCGATGGTCAGTTCGGAGACCCGAGAACGGGTGTTGGACCTGGCCCACTGGATTGGCCTCAAACCGCAGGCATCGATCCGCAACCAGCAGATTGCCCTGGTCACCGAGCCGACCTGGCCGGACCATGCGGTCGGCTACGCCGCCACCATGACAGCGAGCCTCTCCCTGGCGCTGGCCAAGCAAGGGGTGGGCATCATTGTTCCCAGCGACCCCAGGAGCCTCACCTTCGGGGCTTATTTCGACGGGATTGTCGCCATCACCTATTCCCCGGAACTGAAGGTCTTCCTCAAGGAAATGGAATCGCGTGTTCCGGTGGTTTATCTCGACAATTTCGAAGCTGCCCCGGAGCAGTACGTGGTTTGCTCGGATCACTATGCCAGCGGATACGAGTCCGCTCGCCTGTTTATGCAGGCCGGGTGCAAAGCTCCGGGATTTGCCGGACGGGACGTGACCCCTTTCAGGGAGCGCCTGCGCGGATTCCGCGACGGGATCAAGGAGTTCGGCGGTGAGCTGAACGAACGCCTTTACTATCTGGCCAGGGGAGATGAGAGCCTGTACGCGATCGTCAGTTGTCTGGTCCGGGTGGGTGCGGACGGCCTCTTTGTCCCGGGAGCGACCCTGGAGGCGGGGGAGGCCCTGCATGTGCTCCAGAACGTGATGCGGTTGCGGGTTCCTGAGGACGTGGCCCTGATTGGCGGGGAAAGTGAGAAGGTGTCCAAATTCCTCAGTCCCCCCTTGACGACCGTTGCCGAGCCCCTGCACGCCATGGCTGATCGCGCGGCCGAGATGGCTCTGGCCCTGTGCGAGGGCAGGAAGGTGGAGAAACACCAGTACGTCTTCCCGGTTGAGGCGATTGAACGGGAATCGGTCTGATCCCGGGTCATCATCGAGGACTAACGTTACAAGTACAACCACGTCCGTCCCCATCGCTCCCTCGGCGACGTCACTCCCATCCAGTTCGCGGGCCTTGCTTTGGAAGCTAGCCCGCTCACTGTACCGGCGGCCTTCGTCCGCCGGAGCCTTGACTTCCTCTACAATCTGAAAGAAGCATTAACTCTGCCTGGACTAACAAATTACGCGGCCCAGTTTGGGTGACTTGACCAAGTCTTTGTTTCCCTGCCCTGGGGGTGACCGGCTTGGCCGTCTCCACCCGCATCTGTTTCCCCATGAAAAAGCTCATTTCATTCCTCCTTCTCCTGACCGTCTCCGCCCTCCCTGGCATGGCCGGGACGGCCCCTAACATTATCATCATCTACGCCGATGACGTGGGCTACGGCGATATTGGCTGCTACGGGGCAGAGGCCATTGACACCCCCAACCTGGATCGTCTGGCCGGGGGTGGCCTGCGGTTTACTTCCGCGTATGCGACCGCCTCGACCTGCACTCCCTCCCGCTATTCCCTCCTCACCGGAGAGTATGCCTTCAGGAACAAGGACGCCGTTATTCTCCCGGGGAATGCTCCCCTGATCATTGATCCGGCCAAGCCGACCATTGCCTCGGTCCTGAAAACGGAGGGCTATGCCACGGCCCTGGTGGGCAAATGGCACCTCGGGCTGGGGAGCGCCACCGAGCCGATGGACTGGAACGGTGACATCTTACCTGGACCTCGCGAACTGGGCTTTGATTATTCATTTCACATGGCCGCCACAGGGGATCGGGTCCCCACCGTCTACATTGAAAACGGGCGCATTGTGAACCTTGACCCCAACGATCCGGTCCAGGTCAGTTATGTCGAACAGGTGGGCAATGAACCGACCGGGCTGTCGCATCCCCACCTGCTCAAGGTGCAGGCCGACGAGCAACATGCCAAGACCATCGTCGACGGGACCAGCCGCATCGGCTACATGAAGGGGGGCCAGTCGGCCCATTGGACGGACGAGGAAATGCCGGACACCTTCCTAGGCAAGGCGGTCCAATTCATCGAGGCCAACAAGGACGGGCCTTTCTTTCTTTACTACGCGACTCACGAGAACCATGTCCCGCGCCTGCCCCATCCGCGTTTCCGGGGATCGACCAGCCTCGGTTTGCGTGGCGATGCCGTGGTCCAGATGGACTGGAGCATCGGCATTATCATGGAAACACTGGAAAAGCACGGCTTGACCGGTAACACCCTAGTTATCTTCTCCAGCGACAACGGACCGGTCCTTTTCGACGGCTATTACGACGGAGCATTTGAGAAGAACGGCTCCCACCGGGCCTCCGGGCCATGGGCAGGGGGCAAGTACAGCGCATGGGAAGGTGGCACCCGACTGCCCTTTATTGTCTCATGGCCGGGAAAGGTGGCCCCGGGGCTGTCCAATGCCATCATCAGCCAGGTCGACCTCCTGGCCAGCCTGGCTGCCCTGACCGGAGCCACTGTCCCCGCTGACCGGGCCACCGACAGCCTCAACCTGATCGACACCCTGCTGGGGGAATCCGCCACAGGCCGCGCCCATGTCATCCAGCAAGGGGCCGGAATCAGGGCCATCCGGATGGGCCCATGGAAGTACATCCCCCGGGGAACGGTCAGCAACCGGAGCACCATCGACAAATGGAGGGACGACAAGATCCAGAAGCCGGGGGCCTTGTTTTATTTGCCTGAGGATCCGGAGGAACGGGTGAATCTTGCCGTTGAGTATCCTGCCAAGGCGATGGAACTGAAAGCCATTCTTGAGGCCGAGCTCGCAGGAAATCCTGCTGCGGGGGCCCACGACCAGCTCGGGGGAGCGGTTGAGAATTAATACTTTTGGGGATTGGGGGGGATTGTCATGAGAGACCTGCACCGGAATCTGATTACCTTGGCCCATCTGGGGGCCGTGTTGCTGGCATCACCGGGGTATGCTGCCGAAGGGGGCCTCCCGGAGTGGGATGACCCGGCCGTTATCCAGGTCAACACCCTGCCGCCCCGGGCAACTTTCATCCCTTTTGAGGACAGGGACTCCGCCCTGGCGCTGGTCGACCAACCGAAGCAGTCCCCACGTTACATGAGCCTTTCCGGCCAGTGGGCCTTCAAATGGTCCCCCTCGCCGGATGACCGCCCGCGGGAGTTCCACCTCCCGGAATTTCCGGTCAGCGATTGGGACCGGATCCGCGTCCCGGGAAACTGGCAGGTGGAGGGTTTCGGGCTCCCCATCTACGAAAACACCCGCTACCCCTTTGAGACGAAAGACCTGCGGGCCCCCCGCCGCTGGAATCCGGTTGGGTCCTATCGCCGGACCTTTGAGATCCCCGAGTCCTGGACCGGTAAGGTTTTTCTCCACTTTGAGGGAGTTGAATCCGCCTTTTACCTTTGGATCAACGGCCACAAGGTCGGCTACAGCCAGGGAAGCCGGACCCCGGCCGAATTTGAGATTTCCCCCTATCTTCATCCGGGGGAGAACCTGATTGCCGTGGAAGTCTACCGATGGTCCGACGGTTCCTATCTGGAGGATCAGGATTTCTGGAGGCTGAGTGGGATTTACCGGGATGTTTATCTCTGGACGGCCGGGGAGAATCGCCTGAAGAACTTCCAAGCGCTGGCCGATTACGATTCTGTCCGGCAAACGGGTCATCTCTCTGTCGAGGCCAGCCTTGCAGGAGAAGGGAGCGTCAAAGTGGAGCTGATTGACCCCGCCACGGGACAAACCCTGTTCGGAGGGACCATCCTTCCGGGTGAGGGGGGATCGGGCCGGATCGAGACCCTCATTGACCCGGTGCGTCCTTGGAACGCCGAGCAGCCTCAACTCTACACCGTGGTCCTGAGCATCCTCGACGGCGACGGCCAGGTGCAGGAAGCCATTGCCCAGCGGATCGGGTTCCGACGCGTGGAGATCAACGCCGGTCGCCTTCTGGTCAACGGGGTTCCGGTCAAGCTCAAGGGGGTCAACCGCCATGAGCATCACCCCGATTCCGGGCACGTGGTCGACACCGAAAGCATGTTACTGGATATCCGGTTGCTCAAGCGGCACAACTTCAACGCCGTCCGGACCTCCCATTATCCCAATGACCCGGAATGGTACCGTCTCTGTGACCTCCACGGGATCTACGTCATGGACGAGGGTAACATCGAGACCCACGGATTTGGCCGCCATCCCAACAACCGCCTCAATCATCATCCCGACTGGCGCGAGGCCCACCTGGACCGGATGCGCCGGATGGTGGAGCGCGACATCAACCACCCCTCTGTGATCATGTGGTCGATCGGCAACGAGTCGGGGGACGGTCCCAACACCCAGGCCTGCTATGACTGGGCCAGTGAACGTGATTCCTCCCGGCCCGTCCACTACGAGAACAGCACTTTCCGTGAATCGGCCGGAACGGCCACCGATGTCATTTCCCGGATGTACCTGCAGGCCATTAATATTGACGAGCTCATGGCCTACTGGGGTCCGGACCGGCCGCTGGTCCTCGCTGAGTATACCCACGCCATGGGCAACAGCAACGGCAACCTGGACGCCTATTGGGACCGGATCTGGAGCGACCCTCACTTCGCCGGGGCCTTTGTCTGGGACTGGATGGACCAGGGCCTCCGCCAACCGGTGCCCTACGGGCTCAAGGACCCATGGAACCGGAAGGACTTCATGGCCTACGGGGGCTGGTGGGAAACACCCGTCAATGTGGGCAATGCCAACAATTTCTGCATGAACGGGCTTCTGTCCGCCGACTGGACTCCGCATCCCGGACTGCGTGCCCTCAAGTATGTTCAGCAACCGGTCAAGGTGGAGTTGGTTGACGCCTTTATTCCGGCCCTGAAGATTACCAGCCGGTACGAATCACTGGATCCCGCCAGAGAACTGGTCCTCGAGTGGACCGTCCATGAGGAGGGCATTCCCCTTCGGAGCGGGACCCTTGATCTTCCCTCCATTGCCCCCGGCCAGGACGCCCTGGTGGCCCTGCCGAAGGAGGCCCTCGTCGATAACCCCCAGAGGGAAACCTGGATCGATTTTTCTTTCAAGACCCGCAACGGGTCCCCCTGGTGGGATCCCGGTTTTGAGGTGGCCTATCAGCAGTTCAACCTTGGGGGAGAGTGGGTACCGCCCGCGCCCGCCGCTGATGGCCAGGTAATCGAAGTGGCAGAGGCTAACAAGGGGATCAACCTCTCCGGTGACGACTGGTCGATGGAGTTCCACAATTGGAAGGGCTCCCTGGCCAGCTGGAAGGTGGAGGGGCAGGAACTCCTCCAAAGTGGGCCGCGGCCCGATTTCTGGCGTGCCCCGACGGACAATGACCGGGGAGCCGGATTGCAGGAACAGGGACGGTTCAACCCGGACCCCATCGGGCCGCCTAAACCCCCCAGGGGGCAGATTGAGCCCGGGCAGGAACGATTCCCTTCCGTCATGAAGCAGCGCCTCACGCCCCAGCAGCATGAAAAAATCCTTTATCCCAGCCAGATATGGGAATGGGCCGGGCCGATGTGGTCACCCGGCAAACCGTTGGTACGCAAACTGCCGGATGGATCGGTCCGGGTGCTTTACTCTGGCGAAATCCTCGATGGCCGGGCCCGGGTCGAAGTGGCCTACCATGTCCGAACCAACGGCAGTCTGGAAGTTGAATTTGACTATCGTACCGAGGCGGATCTGCCCATCATCCCGCGCGTTGGAACGGAGTGGATCCTTCCCGCCGAATTCAGCCAGATCCGCTGGTATGGCCGAGGTCCGGACCCCACCTACGCCGACCGGCGCTGGGAAAGGATGGGGGTCTATGCCACCACCGTCATGGACAACTGGGTCGATTATTCAAAGCCCCAGGAGAACGGCAACAAGGTGGATGTCCGCTGGATGGAGGTTACCCGCCCGGACGGATTCGGGTTGCTCATTGCCGGTCGTCAGCCCCTGAGCTGCAATGTCGTTCCCTTCACCAAGGAAGAGATGAAGGGCAAGGCCTACAGTTGGCAGCTGCCTGAATCGACCCGGACAGCGCTCAATGTCGATTTGGCCCAGATGGGCCTTGGCGGCGACAACAGTTGGCGCTATGCTTGCCATCCCGAATATCGCTTGGAGGACAGGGCGTACCGATTTGCCTACGTGGTCGACCCCGTGCGGCCGTCAACAAAACAGAAGGGCCCCTTTTAATGCACTTGAGGTCATCAGTTTCATTATTGCTCATGGGCTTCTGCCTTTTTGGCCTCAGCGCCCCGGCAGGACAGCCTAACCTTTTCGGTGGTTTTCGCGATGGCCATTCTGGGCTTCTCGTTTGAGGGCCTGCTGCGGGCGCCGTTAAGGACGGTGGGAATCTGGGCCCCGCTGGTCTTCATTCTGCCGATAGTGGCCACGGGGTATCTGGCCCGGTACGAGCGAAACCTGCGGATCGGGGATGACTTCCGGAGGATTTGCAGTTACGCCCTGATTTCTGTTCGATATTGGTGGCGCTGCTGTTGTGGCGCTATGAGTCGGCCCTGGAGAGCCGCACCGCGGGCACGGTCGAGTTCGGCTCGAAGTACGAGCACCCCGCCCAGACGCCCAAGCGGCATGGCCCGCGGGGGAAGTACCCTTTGGAGTGCGCTGACATGTCGGCGCTTTATGGTTCCTTTGGAGTGCGCTGAGATGTCAGCGCTTTTATTGTTGCCGGTTGGTTCGGCGCTAGAGCGGACTTTCGATCCCGAGGGATCCCTCCAGATGGACGGTCCGGGTGGGGAAGGCCACGGATGAGCCATGGTCGGCGATGACCCTGGCGATCTTGCCATTGATCCGCTGTCGCACCTCCATGTGCTCCAGCCAGGCAGTGGTGGAAGTGAAGTAGTAGACCAGGATATCAAGGGAACTGCTCCCGAAATCCGTCCAGTTGACGAGAATGAAATCCTGCTGGACACCCTCGTCCTCGCGGAGGGTGGTCCGGATGGCCTCGACGATCTTTTCCATGGTGTCCGGGGAGGTGCTGTAGGTGACGCCGACCACCTGCTTGACTCTCCGCTTGGGCATTCGTGACCAATTATTGATCATTTCATTGGCCAGGACGGCGTTGGGGATGGAAATAACGGTTTTGGGCCAGGTCCGGACCTTGGTTGAGCGCAGGCCAATTTCCTCCACATCTCCGTCGACCACGCTTCCCACCTGGATCCAGTCGCCGACGCGGAAGGGACGATCCAGGGCTAGGGCAATGGAACCGTATATGTTGGCGATAGTGTCCTTGGCGGCGAAGGCGAAGGCGGCGCCCCCGATCCCCAGGGTGGCGAGGATACCACCGATGTTGTAGCCAAGATTGTCGATGACCATGACCATTCCGACCATAATGATGAACACCCGCAGGGATTTCTTAACCAGGTCGCCGAAGCCCCTGAAGCTGTCGTTGCCCGTTGACTTGGAAATGTGCCCCAGAAAATCCACCAGCACATCCGCCAACCGGAAGAGGCCCCAGAAGACGACCAGGATGGAAACCCCGCGGAAGAGGGTGGTGGCCAGATCCAGCCACTCGGGCTTCAGGGGGAGGACCACGGTGGCCAGATAGAGGCCGAGGACGAGAATGAAAGAGGAGGTCGGTTTTTCCAGGGCCTGGAGGAAATTGTCGTCGTATTCCCAGCGGGTCCGCGTCGCCAAGCGCTTTAACCCGGCGAAGATGAACCGGGCCAGGAGGCCCCGGAGCAGGAGTGTGGCGAGGATCAACCCGAAGCTCAGGCTGAGCTGGCCAAGGGAGAAGGGGCCGACTGAATAAGAAAGAATGGATGTCAGGACTTGTGAATTCATGGTGACGCTCCCAGAGTGAAGGGATCCATACCGGGGGAGCAAGGCTAGGATTGCCCGCCCGCGCCCCAAATGAACCCCCTTCCGCCCCCGTTTAATGGTTTGACCCCTGTGGTAAAAGCCAGACAAAGGGTTGTCTTCCTTTTATGGACAACATTCACCCAGAGTTTCACCGGATGCTCGGCCGGAAAGACAAGGAGTCCCTCCTCGGCCAGCGTTCAGTCGTTTTCTGGCTCTACGGTTACTCCGGTTCCGGCAAGTCGACCATCGCCAATGCCTTTGAGCGGGAGCTTCATCAGGCCGGCCTGATGACCCAGATCCTTGACGGGGACAATATCCGCTCCGGGCTCAATGCCAATCTCGGGTTCTCCGACGAGGACCGGGCCGAGAATATCCGCCGTATCGCCGAGGTGGCCAAGCTTTACCTCAATTCCGGCGTCATCACCATCGCCAGCTTTATTTGTCCCACCCGGCAACTTCGCCAGCTGGCTCGTGAAGTGGTCGGTGTGGCCGATTTTGTCGAGGTCTTCGTCAGGGCCAGCTACGAGACCTGCGCCGGTCGCGATCCCAAGGGCCTCTATGCCAAGGCCAGTCAGGGCCGAATCGTCAACTTCACTGGCAAGGATTCCGCCTTTGAGGAGCCTGCCCCGGGAGATCCCGTCCTTCTGCTGGATACCGAGGCCCTCTCCGTTGACCAGGCGGTCCGGATCCTGCGACAGAAACTGGACGCGGTGCAAAACGGTACCCAACTTTGAAACTTGACTATTTTGCCCAATGAACCTCAGTTTTAATGAATCATGCATCATTCCTATAGAATAAAGCATTTGGAGCACCTTGAATCGGAGGCGATCTACGTACTCCGGGAAGTGGCGGCGCAATTCCAGAATCCGGTCCTGTTGTTTTCGGGGGGGAAGGATTCGATCTGCGTGGCGCACCTGGCGAAGAAGGCATTCTGGCCGGCGAAAGTGCCGTTTCCGTTCATGCACGTGGACACGGGGCACAATTTCCCGGAGACGATCGAGTTCCGGGACCGGTTTGTGAAGGCGGTGGGAGCGCGGCTGGTGGTGGCTTCGGTGCAGGACTCCATCGACAAGGGCCGGGTGATTGAGGAAAAGGGTCCCAACGCATCACGGAACGGACTGCAGACGGTGACCCTGCTGGACGCGATCGAGGAGAACAATTACGATGTGGCCATTGGTGGGGCTCGCCGGGACGAGGAAAAGGCGCGGGCCAAGGAGCGTTTCTTCTCCCACCGGGACGATTTCGGTCAATGGGACCCGAAAAACCAGCGGCCTGAGCTGTGGAACCTTTTCAACGGCCGGATGCACCCGGGGGAGCATTTCCGGGTCTTCCCTCTCTCCAACTGGACCGAGATGGACGTCTGGCAGTACATCAAGCGGGAGAATATCGACCTCCCGAGCATTTACTTCTCGCACCAGCGCCCGGTGATCCGGCGCAACGGGGCGATCATGGCGGTGACGGACTTCATTACCCTGCAGGAGGGTGAAGTCCCGACCGAGGAAGTGGTCCGATTCCGGACGGTGGGGGATGCTACCTGCACCGGTTGCTCACTGTCGACCGCCGGCAACGTGGACGACATCATTGCCGAGGTAGCGGCCGCGCGGCAGACCGAGCGGGGCACCCGGGCCGACGACAAGCGGTCCGAGACAGCGATGGAAGACCGCAAGAAACAAGGGTATTTTTAATCCGATTCCGGAAAGAGAGACGATGACAACTGAGAATTCACAAAAACAACCGGAAGAACAGGACAGCTACCTCGACATGGAGCTGTTACGATTCACCACCGCCGGGTCGGTGGACGATGGGAAGTCGACCCTGATCGGGCGGCTGATGTACGATACCAAGACCATTTTCGAGGACCAGCTGGAAGCAGTTGAGCGCAGCTCAAGGCAGCGCGGGGACGAGAACGTGAACCTGGCCCTGCTGACTGACGGCCTCCGGGCGGAGCGGGAGCAGGGGATCACCATCGACGTGGCCTACCGTTATTTCGCCACCCCCAAGCGGAAGTTTATCATCGCCGACACCCCCGGACACATCCAGTACACGCGGAACATGGTCACGGGGGCCTCGACAGCCAATTTGGCCATCATCCTGGTGGACGCCCGCAACGGGGTGATTGAGCAGACCTGCCGGCACTCCTTCATTGCCTCGCTGCTGCAGATTGAGCATGTGGTGGTGGCCATCAACAAGATGGACCTAGTCGACTGGTCGGAGGAGCGATTCAATGATATCGCCTCCGACTACAAGGACTTTGCCTCTCGGCTGAATATCTCGCAGATCACCTTTATACCCCTTTCGGCTCTCCATGGGGACAATGTGGTCAACAAGTCGGAAAATATGCCCTGGTATCAGGGCTCGACCCTTCTTTACCATTTGGAAACAGTCTACATCGGCCCGGACGCCAACCATGTCGACGCGCGTTTCCCGGTCCAATGGGTGATCCGTCCGCACTCCGATGAATGGCACGACTTCCGCGGTTATGCCGGGCGGGTGGCTGGCGGGGTTTTCAAGCCCGGCGACGAGGTCATGGTCCTTCCCTCCGGGTTCACCTCCAGGATCAAGGCCATCCATACCCACGACGGAGAGCTCAAGGAGGCCTTCCACCCGCACTCCTGCGCCATCACCCTGGAGGATGAAATCGACATTTCCCGTGGGGACATGCTGGTCAAGCCCAACAATAAGCCCCGGATCGAACAGGAAATCGACTGTATGATCTGCTGGTTTTCGGAGAAACGGAAACTGAAGGCAGGGGACAAGGTGATGATCCGGCACACCAGCCGGGAAATGAAAGCCATCGTCAAGGCCGTCCAGTACAAGGTCAACGTCAACACCCTGCACAAGGTAGAGGATGATCTTGAGGTCGGGCTCAATGAAATAGCCCGGATTCACTTAAGGGTTGCCAGCCCGCTTTTCTTTGACGAATACACCCGGAACCGCATAACTGGTTCACTGGTCCTGATTGATCACTTTACCAATGAGACGCTGGCAGGGGGAATGATCCGGACAACCTGATTTAATCTTCTATCTACTTATGTCATCTACCTGCTTCGATAAACCCACTGAGGGCCGTGTCGCCCTGATCACCGGAATCACCGGCCAGGATGGTTCTTACCTGACTGAACAGCTTCTTGAGAAGGGTTACATCGTCCACGGCATGGTCCGCCGGAGCAGCTCCTTCAACTGGCAGCGGATTGAGCACCTCAACCTGGATCCGGAGATTGGCAACAAGCGCCTGTTCCTGCATTATGGTGACCTGACCGACTCTTCCAACCTCAACCGCTTGCTGGAAAAGATCGGGCCCGACGAAATCTACAACCTGGGTGCCCAGTCGCACGTGAAGATTTCCTTCGACGTGCCGGAGTACACCGCGGAGGTGGACGCCGTGGGAACCCTTCGTTTCCTCGATGCCATCAAGGAAGTCGGACTGCGGGACAAGGTCCGGTTCTACCAAGCCTCCACTTCCGAACTGTACGGCAAGGTGCAGGCTGTTCCCCAGACTGAGACCACGCCTTTTTACCCGCGTTCGCCCTACGGCGTGGCCAAGCTTTACGCCTACTGGATTATCGTCAATTACCGCGAATCCTACGGCATTCATGCCTGTAATGGCATCCTCTTTAATCACGAGTCGCCGCGCCGAGGAGAAAATTTCGTCACCCGCAAGATCACCCGCAGCGTGGCCCGGATCAAAGCAGGCCTGCAGGAATCCCTCAGTCTGGGGAACCTTGATGCCCGCCGTGACTGGGGATTTGCCCCGGAATTCACTGAGGGCATGTGGCGGATCCTCCAGCGGGACCAGCCGGACGACTACGTCCTGGCCACCAATGAGACCAACACTGTCCGCGATTTCGCCGCCTATTCCTTCCGGCACGCCGGGATCAACCTGACCTGGGAAGGTGAGGCTGAAAAGGAAGTCGGGATCGACGAAAATGGCATTGTCCGTGTCAAGGTGGATCCCGCGTTCTATCGTCCGGCGGAAGTGGACCTGCTGATCGGCGACTACTCGAAGGCCAAGCGCGATCTTGGCTGGGAGCCGCAGATCAAGTTCGAGGACCTGGTCAAGCTGATGACTGAGGCGGACATCAAGGACGTGGCCAAGCTGGGTTGGTAGTCCAATGGACAAGAGCGAGAAGATCTACGTGGCGGGCCACCGGGGAATGGTCGGCTCCGCCGTCGTCCGTCGCCTGCAGGGGAAGGGTTTCAACAATGTGGTCACCCGGACCCGCTCCGAACTGGACCTCGTCTCCCAGTCGGCGGTGAATGACTTTTTCGCTACGGAGCGTCCGGATGTGGTGGTTTTTGCCTCGGCCCGGGTCGGTGGCATTCACGCCAACAACACCTATCCCTCCGAGTTCATGTACGAGAACATGATGATGGAGATGAACGCCATCCATGCCGCATTCAAGAACGGCGTGAAGCGGTTTCTCTTTCTCGGCTCGTCCTGTATCTACCCGAGGGAAGCGCCCCAGCCAATGCCTGAGTCCTGCCTCCTGACCTCGCCGCTGGAGCAGACCAACGAGGCCTACGCCCTGGCCAAGATTTCCGGACTGAAGTATTGTTCGTACCTGAGACGCCAATACAAGGTCCTTTTCCACTCCGCCATGCCGACCAACCTATATGGTCCGGGAGACAATTACCACCCCAAGGATTCCCATGTCCTGCCGGCCCTCATCCGCCGATTCCACGAGGCCAGGGAGGCCAAGGCTCCCTCGGTCACCATCTGGGGAACGGGCACACCGCGGCGGGAATTCCTCCACGTGGACGATCTTGCCGAGGGCCTCCTCTACCTGCTCGAACTCGAAGATCCCCCCGACTGGGTCAACGTCGGTTACGGCAGCGATGTCAGTATCCGGGAGCTGGCCGGGCTGGTGGCTGAGGTGACCGGGTACACCGGATCGATTGAACTGGACACCAGTAAGCCCGACGGGACACCCCGCAAGCTGATGGACAACCAGTTGATTAAGGGGCTCGGATGGAAACCGGCCATCGGATTGAAGGATGGTATCGCCGATGCCTACAGGGATTTCCTCGGGGCACTTGAGTCTGGACGATTGCGCTCCTGAGTGGGAGGCTGGCCCGATGAAAATCTTCCTGACAGGATGCGCCGGGTTTGTTGGCTGGAAAACCGCCGAGCTTCTCCTGAAAGAGGGACACCGTGTTGTTGGGCTGGATAATCTCAATGACTATTATCCCCCGCGGCTGAAGCAGTGGCGCATCAGCCAGTTGCAGTCCGGCAATGGATTCCGTTTCGTTGAGGGGGAGCTGGGCGACCGGGCCCTGCTGGAGCGCCTGTTCAGTGAGGAGGGCTTTGACGCCGTTATCAATCTGGCCGCGCGGGCAGGGGTGCGACCCTCCATTGAGCAGCCCCAGCTATATATCGAGACCAACCTCACGGCCGCCACCGGACTGATGGAGGTCACGGTGGCCAACGGGGTCAGGAAGCTGGTTCAGGCCTCCACCTCATCCGTCTATGCCGGCCAGCCGGCGCCCTTCAGGGAGGATCAGCCGGTGGATTGCCCGCTTTCCCCCTATGCCGTCTCCAAGAAGGCGGCCGAAGTCATGGCCTACACTTTCCACCACCTGCACGGCCTGGACGTATCGGTGGTCCGCTACTTCACGGTTTACGGCCCGGCCGGCCGACCGGACATGTCGCCCTTGAAGTTCACGCACCGGATCGCCACCGGCCAGGCTTTTCCCCTCTACGGGGATGGTGAGCAGAGCCGTGACTTCACTTATGTCGACGACATCGCCAGCGGGACCATCGCCGCCCTCAAGCCGCTGGGCTATGAAATCATCAACCTTGGCGGAGGCAACGAGCCGCTGTCCATCAACCGGATGATACAGATGCTGGAGGAATTCCTCGGCAAAAAATCGATCATCGAGCGGCATCCCTTCAACGAGGCGGACATGCGGGACACGGCAGCGGACATTTCCAAGGCCCGGCGCCTGCTGGGGTGGGAACCCCGCACCGCCCCGGCCGAAGGCCTCAAGGCCCTTGCCGACTGGTATCTGGCCAACGCTGACTGGCTTTCCGGTCTGGATATATAGGGCTGGCTGACACCTTTCCGGCGTTGACTCGGGTAGCCATTTTAAAGATGGTTCCGGCGTGAAGAAACGGCTACTATTCCTGTTGCTGGTTCTGGCTGTCGCGATCCCGGTCCAAGGCCAGATAATATTTGATAAGGAAACCCTAGAGTATCATGCCACGCTGCTGGATGAACAGTGGGAAGCAGTTTACCGGTTCACCAATATCGGGGAAACAACCGTTACCATCAGCAAGGTGACCACCTCCTGCGGGTGCACGGTTGCGACGATGGACAAGAACCTCTACCGCCCCGGTGAAAGTGGTGAGATTAAGGCGCTCTTCACTTTCGGGACGAGGACCGGGACCCAGCGCAAGCGCATATCCGTGGAGACGACTGGTGTGGTCAGGAAATCCCACTCACTGGTCATGGTTTCCCATATCCCCAAGTGGTTCGAAATGGAGCCCAACATCCTCCGGTGGAAATCGACGGAACCACTGGCCAGCAAGGAACTGACCATCACTGTCACGGATCCGGACTTGATCCAGCTCACCGCACCGGGCCAGCTGGAATCGTTTGATCTCGAAATCCGGGAAAACGGGGGCGGAATATACGTTTTCACCGCCACTCCGCACAATCTGCGCAAGGGCATCACCGAATCCATTTCCCTGGATGCCGTCGTTTCTGCCGACGGAAAGGTTCGCAAGCAGCCCATCCATGTGTTTTGTTTAGTCCGATAATTTATGAGCAAACGAATTCTAGTCACCGGCGGCGCCGGATTTCTCGGATCCCATCTGGTGGACCGTCTTGTCGAGCAGGGACACGATGTCATCTGCATGGATAACTTCTTCACCGGTGGTAAGCGCAATATCCGGCACCTGCTGGGGACCCCGAATTTCGAGTTGATGCGCTGGGATGTCACTGATCCCTTCAAGGTTGAGGTGGACGAGATCTACAACCTGGCCTGTCCGGCCAGCCCGGTGCACTACCAGTACAACGCCATCAAGACGGTCAAGACTTCCGTCATGGGCGCGATCAACTGCCTGGGCCTGGCCAAGCGGGTGCAGGCGCGCATCTTCCAGGCCAGCACCTCGGAGGTCTACGGTGATCCTGAGGTCCATCCGCAGGTCGAGTCCTACCGGGGATCCGTCAATCCCATTGGGATCCGGGCCTGCTACGACGAGGGTAAGCGCGTTGCGGAGACCCTGTTCTTCGACTACCACCGGCAAAACGGGGTCGATATCCGGGTGGTCCGGATCTTCAACACCTATGGCCCGCGAATGCATCCGGGGGATGGCCGGGTCGTTTCCAACTTCATTGTCCAGGCCCTGCAGAACAAGGACATCACCGTCTATGGCGACGGGTCACAGACCCGTTCCTTCTGTTATGTCGACGATCTAGTGGAGGGATTCATCCGCATGATGAACTGCGAGGACTTCACCGGACCGGTCAACCTCGGCAATCCGGGAGAATTCACCATTCTGCAACTGGCCGAAGCAGTGATCCGCCTGACCGGATCCTCCTCGAAAATCATTTACGAGCCGCTTCCGTCGGACGATCCCTTGCAGCGCAAACCGGATATTTCACTGGCCCGCGAAAAGCTGGGCTGGGAACCGGCCATTCAGCTGGAGGAGGGCCTGCAGAAGACCATCGCCTACTTCCGGGAAGTACTGGCGGAGAAGTGAGCCGGTGGCTGGAATTGTGCCTAGAGTTTTCCGATGACCGGGGAGCCAAAGAAAAACGTACCGTTGGCCCCGCTGACAACCTGGAAGATTGGCGGACCAGCGGAGTGGTTCTGGGCACCCGCCGACGAGGCTGAGCTGGTCCGGGCACTCCAATGGGCCAAAGAAAACGGCCAGCGGGTGCATGTCCTTGGCAGGGGCTCGAATGTGCTGGTCTCTGACTCGGGCCTGAAAGGACTGGTCATTTACCTCCGGGAATTGGCTGGGGATGAGACACGGGTGATTCAGCAACCGGACGGATTCGCTGAGCTGGAGGTTCCGGCGGGGCTCTCACTCCCGCGTCTTTCCAAGGTCGTCGCCCAGATGGAATATGGAGGGTATGAGTTTTATATCGGTATCCCGGGAACCGTAGGTGGTGCGGTCACGGTGAACGCCGGTTATGGGCCGGGGGATGAGCGCCAGACCGCCAATCGTTGCACGGCGGTCAGGACGGTTTCCCTCGCCGGGGACCTGCAATGGCGTCCTTATGCCGACTTCAACCCGGTTTACCGGCACAGTGACCTGATGCACTCCAACCGGGTGGTTACAGCCGCCCGCTTTGCTCTGAGGGAGCGCTCTACCCGGGAGGCCATCCGGGCCGAGACAGCACGCCATCTGGCCATGCGCCATGAGCGCCAGCCATTGACTCGTCCGACCGCGGGCTCAGTCTTCAAAGGGACTGCCGAAGAGGTGCCGGCGGCTGTATATATCGACCGCTGTGGACTGAAGGGCCTGCGGGTGGGTGGCGCCGTCGTTTCCACCAAGCATGCCAACTGGATTGAAAATACCGGGAACGCCAAGGCCGCCGATGTGTTGGCCCTGATTGATCAGATACGGGAAGTTGTCAGCGAGCGGGAAGGTATCGAACTGGAAGCGGAAGTACGCATCCTGAGGTAGGCTGGCGAAAGGGCCCCTTATTCCTCGGGGGAATCCGCCGGCAGGTCCCGTTTGTCGAAGTTAATCAGCTCGAAGATGCCGACCATCGCCAGCCAAGTGGCGATAAATGCCATGGCGGCAAGGTCCATTGACAGGTGAAGCATACTGCACAGACTGGCTGCAGCCACGGTCGCGAGACCAAGGAGGATCATGCAGAACAGCTTTCGAGAGATGACGATCATGGGGTAGGAATGCGGCTTTCGAAGTTCCTCCAGAGCACTCCCTTTACCTGTCCGGGTCAAGTAAATCTCCACCGGAAGGTGCTTGCGAACAGGGCTACTTTCCCGATAGTGACAGGTCTTGATGAGGCATTCCTTCGCAGCAACCAATCCCTGCCACCTTTACGACATGGCGCTGGCTCTGCACGAGTCCGGGGACCTGGGTTGCTACTACAGCGGCTATCCTCGCTGGCGCCTGCATCCCCCGCGGGGCTTCCCTTTCCGAAGCCGCTCGTGGCGGACCCTCGTCACCTATGCCATGCAGCGGTGGCCCGAGGCGTTGCGCATCGACGATGCACGGATGTTCCGCTGGCAGGACAGGGGATTCGATGCCGCTGTGGCCGGTATCCTCGA
This sequence comes from Opitutales bacterium, assembly GCA_049451775.1. Lineage (GTDB taxonomy): Bacteria > Verrucomicrobiota > Verrucomicrobiia > Opitutales > Oceanipulchritudinaceae > Oceanipulchritudo. The sequence goes on from JBMTVW010000002.1 coordinate 67,923, forward strand.
AGGAGAAGGATTTATCCACGGCCTGCCCGGCCAATGCAGGGACATTTTCGCCCGTGCCCGCAGTCGGGGATGGGTGACGGTCCTGAACCATGCCTCCGGTCCGGTGCGACAGTGGCGTGCCCTGGTTGCCCCAGAATATGAACGGATGGGTCGCAGCCTGGATCAGGCGATGCCCCTGCCCCTCGACTATGCGGAGCGGCTGGACGAGGAATGGGCGCTGGCTGACCTCCACTGTGTCGCCTCGACCGTGGTCCGTGACCAGCTTGTCAATGAGGGGGTTTCCCCTGAGCGGATCTGGATTGTGCCTTATGGGGCTGACCGGAGGCTGTTCGGTAAACGGTCCACCCCTGCCAGCGGCCCGTTCAAGGTTTGCTTTGCCGGGCGCCAGAGCCTGCGCAAGGGGATCCATTACCTGCTCAAGGCGCTTGAGTTGACGGATACCTCGGGCTGGGAATTGCACTGTTTCGGCATGCGGTTTGCGGAGACTGAACCGGATTTCGAAGCTTACCGCGGTGGCGCGGTGGTGCGGCAGAGGGGCTCACTTTCGCAGCCGGAATTTGCCCGGGCCCTCAGGGAGATGGATGTGCTGGTTCTTCCCTCGGCCGAGGAAGCCTTCGGGCTGGTGGTGGTCCAGGCCTTGCAGACCGGTGTGCCTTGTATCGTCAGCGACCGGGTCGGGGCAGGGGACCTGGTCCGGGAGGGGCAGACTGGAGATATTGTCCCCTTTGGAGATGCCGCCGCCCTCTCTGCCGCCTTGCAGGACTGGTCAGCAAAAAGAAGGGTGGTGGAGGATGAATTCCCATGGGCCGCCAGCGCCCGCCAGCTGGTCGAGTTGGGCAACCAGTATTCCAACAGATGACCATGGAGGCAAATCACCGAGTCCAGCCGGCCCCGCAGGGAACCATCGTCATTCTGGTGGCGTGTGTGATCGGCTACATATTCAGCCTCCAGGAGGCGGCCTCCTCGACAATGGCCCGGATGGTGAGCATCGCCCTCCTGGCGGGAATTGCGATCAGCCTCGGGCTGGATTTACGGATGGGATTGAAGAACCTGATCCGGGTGGACGCCTTTGCCCTCCTGTCCTTTTATTTCCTCACCTTTTTCGAGTTCCTGTTTCCGCAGACCCGGTTTGACCTGCTGGTCAACCACGAGGACGTGGTGGTTTCGGTGCAGTTGTTTCTTTTCGGCCTGGCGGTTATTGCCCTCTCCCGGCACATGAATTTCTTCCCCCAAAACACCCTCGACCACATCGGTGTGATTGAGATGCGGCCGAGGGATTTTCTCCTCATCTTCTTTGGGGCCGCAGTGCTGAATTTCCTCCCCATGATGATTGCGGTGGGCTTCAATCCGGTCACCTGGTTTGAAGAGACCCTGAAGCCGAGGTTTTATCGGGCCTGGGGGAGGGGCCAGTATGGGGACCTGTCCGCCCTCCTGCATGAACTCCAGTTGCTGGGATATGTGCTGCCCCCGGTGGCCGGGGTCATTTTCGCCCGCTGCAGGCAATATTCCAGATTCACCGTTTTCCTCGTCGGGCTCATCATCCTCGTGCAGTTGTACAGCGCCTTCTCCAGCGGTACCCGGAACGTCATGGGGATCCAGCTGGCCGGACTACTGGCCGGGTACTTTGTAGTCCATCGGACCCTGTCGATCAAGTTGGTCCTGCCGGTTGTGGCGGTTACGGGGGGGCTGTTCCTGGTCCTTGCCGGAATGATGCTCGATTTCCGCAACATGGGGCTGAAAACCTACATCAAGGAGGGCTACTATACCGCCGAGTACAAGGCCTTCGAGGAGGAGTACCTGAGGCAGGAAGAGGCGGATTCGGGCTATTTCGTCGATTACAACCTCTGGCGGATGTCGCAAATCGTCGGGGTGTTTCCGGACCTGTATGACTACATCGGCTGGAACATGCCCTTTGTTGCCATCACTAAGCCAATCCCCCGGGCTCTGTGGCCGGGCAAGCCAATGGATTTGAAAGTCGGACTGGAGGAGGCCATCGGGGCGGAGGGCTACACGGTTGCCGTGACCTGGGTCGGGGAAGCCTACGTGGCCGGGGGTATCCCGTGGATTATCGGGGTGGGGGTCCTCATTGGGGCCTTCTGCTGTTACTGGAACGGTTTGGCCAACTACGTCCACCACACCTTTCCACTGATTGTCTTCGCCAGTGGGTTTTATGCGGTTCTTTTGTTGATGCGCAGCCTGATGTTCTTTACCACTGCCCTGTTACCATCGATTGCGCTGATTGCCGTGGGCGTGTTCATTTACAATCACCGAACCATCGACTAGGGACATGGGGAACTTAAACCGAGACGACATTTTCAGCGCCCGGATGCACCGGGCCAATGACAATTATCAACCGGAGGAATTCAGGCGGCGTGTCCTCTGGATGGCCGTTCGCCCGATCCTGCGGCTGGTTCCCCGGTTTTTCTACGGGTTTCGCAACGGGGTCCTGCGGTTGTTTGGGGCCCGAATCGGGAAAGAGGTGAGAATCTATCCGGATGTCGATATATTCTTTCCCTGGAACCTGGAACTCGGGGACGAAGTGACCATTGGTCCACGGGTGCAGCTCTATTCGCTGGGAAAAATCTGTATTGGTGCCGGGACCATGGTCTCCTACGGGGCCCATTTCTGTGCCGGTACGCACGACTACACCGAGCGGAACCTGCCGCTCCTGAAACCGGAAGTCTGGCTGGGGCAGGGGACCTGGGTCTGCTCGGAAGCGTTCATCGGTCCGGGGGTGGAGGTTGGTGAATTCAGCATCATCGGGGCTCGCGCGGTAGTCCTGAAATCCTTCCCGGCCTTTTCCATCCTCGGGGGCAACCCGGCCCGGAGGATCAAGGACCGACCGATACCAGGCGACGGATCACTGGAAAAGGAATGATGGCCGGCAAGCGGATCTTCTTTTTCAACCGGTTCTTCTGGCCCGACCAGAGTGCGACGGCCCAGATCCTGACCGATCTTTGCCGGGACCTCGATGCCCGGGGCTACCGGATCACGGTTGTCTCCAGCCGGCTTGATTACTCCAACAAGACGATCCAGTACCGCCACCGCGAGAGTCTCGGAGGGGTCAAGGTCGTCCGGTTGTGGTCCACCCGGTTCGGCCGGGGAACGCTTGCCGGGCGGCTGCTCGATTACCTGACCATCTATTATTCATTTTTCGCTTACATTCTGCGCAACCTCGGACCGGATGATATCGTCGTCCTGAAGACCGATCCGCCGCTACTGAGTATCCTCGGTGCGCTTGGGCGGATGGTGAAGCAGTTCCGTCTGGTTTCATGGTGTCAGGATGTCTTCCCCGAAGTCGCCATGGTAGGAATGCAGGAGTCCATCCTGACCGACCTGATCTTCCAGCCACTCAAACTGATCCGGGACTGGAGCCTGGCCGCCTCGGACCGGATCGTCGTGTTGGGGCATGACATGTGGGCGTATCTGGCCGGACGAAGACTTGATCCAAGGCGAATGGCCTGCATCTCCAACTGGTCGGTCCAGTCGGACGAACCACACACGAGGGAAGCGGACCTGCGGCGGCAATGGGGTATCCGGGAGGACGCGTTTGTGGTTGGGTATTCGGGCAACCTCGGCCGGGCCCATGACTGGCGGACGCTTCTTGCGGTGGCCCGGAGGTTCCGTGGGGATGAGAACGTCGTCTTCCTCTTTTGTGGAGGAGGCCATGGGTATGACCACCTGCGGGAGGCCGTGGGTGATGAAAGCCTCAGCTCACAGTTTGTCTTTCTCCCTTATCAGCCGCTGGAAGACCTGGCCTCGAGCCTCCGTGTCCCAGATGTCCATTGGTTTACCCTCAAGGAGGCGATGACCCCCTTTATTTATCCCAGCAAGTTCTTTGGCATCCTGCAGGCTGGCCGGGCGGTCGTATTTGTCGGGGATCCTGAAAGCGAGATTGCCTCAATTATCCGGGAGTCGGCCTTGGGGACGACGGTCCGCGAGGGCGATACGAATGGGTTTACCGAGGGCCTGGGGAAATTCCGGTCCGACCGGATTCTTGCCGAGGGTGCCGGGCGGGCCGCCCGCGACCTCTGGGAGCAACGCTTCCGCAAGACCTTGGAAGTGGACAAGTGGGACCGGATGCTGAAACAGCTCCGGGAGCAGATTGACTGAGGATCACCCATGGATCGAAGGAACATGCTTATCATTTGGGACCGGATCGGGGACTATCACCGGGCCCGGATAAGGGCCATGGAGGCGCGATTGGAGCCGGGCTCGGTCTTTACGGCTGATTTCGGGGGTGCCGACGAGCTTTACGGATGGAAAAGCACGGATGCTTCCGACCGGCATTTTGCCCTATCGGAAAAGCCCGTGGATCAACTCGATATTCTCACCCGCGTTGGCCGGTTCCGCCGCCTTCTCACGGAAAAACGGATCTCGCGTGTAGCCATCGCTGGATATGGTCGTCCCGAGTATGTCCTTTTCATCATTCTGGCCCGCCTTTGCGGATGCCGGATCACCCTTTTGGCTGAATCCTGGTACGGGGACAATCCGATCAAGAACCGGATCAAGGGGCTCTTCCTGAGGCTCTTTTGCCACCGTTTTTTGGTCTCGGGCGAACGTGCCCGGGATCATTTCCGTGACAAGCTGGGCATCCCGGAAGATCGGATCCAGACGGGATACAGCACGGTGGACAACGACCATTTCAGCTGCGAGCCAGGCGGACCCCGCGAACGGGTCCTGCTGAGCGTGGCCCGCTTCAGTCCGGAAAAGCATCTCGATTTGCTGATCCCGGCCTTTCTTGGCTCCAGCCTGGCCGGTACCTGCAAGCTGCGGCTGATCGGGGGTGGCCCCGAGAAGGATCGGCTGGTGCGGCTGGCCGGTGGCAACCCGGCGGTGGAATTCGCCGACTGGGTCAGCTACGATGAGCTGCCCCGTGAATACGGGAGGGCTAGTTACTTCATCCTTCCGAGCCGGTTTGAACCGTGGGGCCTGGTGGTGAACGAGGCCATGGCAGCCGGATTGCCGGTGATCGTCAGTGATGCCTGTGGGTGCCAGCCCGACCTGGTCGAGGAGGGCAACGGGCGTGTCTTTTGCGCGGGATCCCGGGAATCTCTGATGGACACCCTTGAGCGGTTGCCGGAACCAGGGACGGCGGAGTGGGAATCCATGAGCAAGCGTTCGCTCGAGATCGTAGCCCGGTTCAGTTGTGAAGTCTGGGCTTCAAAGTTAATCCTCACTTTCCAGTAAGATGCGGATCATCAACATCGTCGACCGGTTGGACCGGGTCAATTTCGGGGTCTGGAACGCAGCCATCGCCACCGCCGGCGAGCTGAAGCGCCAGTTCGGGGTGGATTCGGAGATATGGTTCCCCGGGTCAACCAACGAGGCCGGAGAGGATGAGCTCAATGGTGCGCTGCCGCGGCCTCTCGAGCGACTGGACGGGGCTGCCCTGAAGGAAATGGTCCGCCTGGCTGCCCTTGACCCGGCAAGGGATGTGATCGTCACCCATGGATGCTGGCAATGCCCGACACGGTGGGGACGAATCCTCAAAGAGGAGGGATTTTCATGGATGGCGGTTCCTCATGGAATGTTGGAAAAGTGGAGCGTTTCGCAAAAGCGGATCCGGAAGTGGCTCTACTTCCATTTAATTGAGAAGCGATCCCTGCAGCTGGCTGACTGTATCCGGGCGGTGGGTAAGCCCGAGTACAGGAATCTCCAGAAGCACTTTGCCCGGCAACTGGTGCGGATCCCCAACGGGGTCCCCGGCCAGATTGATCCACCCGTTCACCGGTCGATCAGTGATGGCGCAACCTTTCTTTTCATGGCCCGCCTGCACCACAAGAAGGGCATCCTTGAACTGGTTGAGGGATGGGCGGCAAGTCCCCTCTCCACCTCCCCCCGCCACCGGCTGAAAATTGCCGGTCCGGATGACGGGGAACTGTCTGCCCTGAGGACCTTCCTCGGGGAGCACCCGGAGCTGGTGAACGTCGAGTATCTGGGCGGGGTGTACGGTGAGGCTAAGAAGGCCCTGCTGGAGCAATGTCATTTTTATATCCTGCCCTCCCAGAGCGAGGGGTTCCCGACGAGTGTGCTGGAGGCGATGCAGCAGGGCCTCGTTCCCATTATATCGGAGGGGTGCAATTTCCCCGAAGCCCTCGACATGGGCATTGCCATGAGGGTGGAACCTTCACCGGAAAGTGTCTCCGGCGCCCTCGCCCGGGCTTTCCGGCTGACCAACGAGGATTGGCACAGGAGGTCTGCCGAGGGAAACCAGTTGGTTGAGCAGGACTACACCCTTGAGGTGGTGGCTAACCGGCAACATGAGGTGTTCAAGCAAATGCTGGGATCCTAGTTTCCACGGAGAGGAGAAGACCCTAGGATGACCTTGACCCTAATGGCCTTTTGGGATGGATTTGCCCTAGCTTTGCCGGCTGCATCCGCCCCCGCGGACGGGGAAGCGATTATTTCAATGGAGGCCCCTTCATGGACCTGGAAACCAGCCGATTGGTTTTTCGCCTGCAGCGAATCCGACCAAGGGCGGCAGCGTCCGCAGATAAAGGGATTATTGGATGGGCATTAAACTTGAAAAATTGAAGTCATTCCTGGCCAGGGCCTATTTCCTCGCCCGTCCATACGGAAGGAAACGGCTGGTCTTCGTGTTTCTGGTCATCCTTGTGCAGGGCTTCTTCCAGGTTATCGGCGTGACCTCGATCTTCCCCTTTCTGGCCCTTGCCTCGAATCCCGCCGGATTCCGGGAATCGGCCATTGGTGAGAAGGTTCTTGGGTTCCTGCCGCCACTATCGGATGCGCAGCTGCTTTTCGCTGCCGGAATGTTCGCCCTCTTGATGCTGCTGGTCTCGAATGCGCTCATGCTGGCCGGGGAATTTGTCCGGACCCGTTATGCCCAAGGATTCGCTCACTGGCTGAGGGTCCTGCTGCTCGGGAGAATCATCCGGAATCCCTATGGGTATTTTCTTCAGCGCAATACCGGTGAACTACTGAAAAAAATCACCGGTGATGTGGTGGCCTACGTCACGGGAGTGCTGGCGCCCCTGCTGGAAGGATTGGCCCGGTTGATAACGGTGGGATTCCTCCTCCTGACCCTGGTTCTCGTCAACCCGTTCCTAGCCATCGCCACCGCACTGGGATTCGGCATCTTCTACACGGTTATCTACAACTTCCTGAAATGGCGTCGGCAAAACACCTCGAAGGCGCTGAAGCTGGCCAATCGCGGAGCGATGCGGGAGGCCCAGCAGCTGCTCGGGGGGATCAAACCGATCAAGGTGCACGGGGTGGAGCAGACTTTTCTCTCCCGCTATGCCGGGCACTCGGATGCCCAGGCGGCATTGCAAAAGTGGTTTCCCATCTACCAGAATTCCCCACGGTACCTCATCGAGCCCCTGGCCTTCGGGGCAATTGTCCTTTTCGTGCTGATCCTGTCTGTCCGCGGGCAGAATTTCACCGACCTGATTCCTTCATTGGGGGTAATGGCCCTGGCCGGCTACCGGCTGATTCCGAATTTCCAGTTGTTGTACGGTGCGGCCACCGGAATGTCGCTGATGATCCACAGCTTGGAGGAGGTGTACGATGAATTCCTCGAGGGGGAAATCAACGAGGAGGAAATCTTCCCCACTTCCGACAAAAGCCCCATCCGGTGGGAACAATCCATCCAGCTGGAGAATATATCCTTCAACTACACCGCTGGTGGCCGGTCTGTCCTCGATGACCTTTCCCTGACCATTGGGAAAAACCAGTTTGTGGCCTTTGTCGGGGAAACCGGCTCGGGCAAGTCGACCCTGATCGACCTGATCCTTGGCCTGCATGAGCCCCGCAAGGGGAGGCTGCTCGTGGACGGCCAGCCCCTGACGATGGCCGACATGGGCAGATGGAGACTGGGGATCGGCTATGTTCCGCAGGAGATATTCCTGCTGGACGACACGGTCGCGGCCAATATCGCCTTTGGGGTGGAGCCTTCCGCGGTCGACATGGAACAGGTTCGCCGGGTGGCCGAGGTGGCCCAGATCCGGGACTTTGCCGAAAGTGAATTGCCGGAGGGATTCGCCTCCAGGGTAGGGGAGCGCGGGGTGCGGCTGTCCGGCGGGCAACGGCAGAGGATCGGCCTGGCCCGGGCACTCTACCACAATCCCTCAATCCTTGTTCTCGACGAGGCGACCAGCGCGCTGGACAATGCCACGGAAGCGGCCCTTATGCGGGCCATCGAGGACCTGTATGGACAAATGACCATCATCGTCATTGCCCATCGCCTCAGCACATTGAGGAACGCCAATCTTATCTTCGACTTGAAGAACGGCCGAATCAACCGCAGCGGAACCTACGATGCCTTGAACCTGGATGCCTCACCGGCGGGAACGGGAAATGTCGATTAGCAACAAACCGATTCTCATCACCGGGAGCAACCGCTCCGGGTCCACCTGGGTGGGCAAGGTTATCGGGGAGCACCGGAAAGTGCTCTATTTCCATGAGCCATTCAATGTGATCATGGCGGAAACGGGATATGGCCGGGAGCTGCCTCGCTGGTTCATTCATGCGCCGGACTGGGACGAGACCTATCTGCGGGACTACATCTCGACGGTCCTGACTCCCCCCCACGGTGCCTACTGGAACAATCCCCCGTCGGGTCCGGCGGAGAGTTTCCTTCGTTTCGCCAAGGCGACCGTCCGGAAGTTCGTTTTCAAGCACCGTATCCTGATCAAGGATCCGGTGGCGTTGTTTTCCACCGACTGGCTGGTTGATACATTTGGTTTCATCCCGGTCATCATTGTCAGGCATCCGGCCTCGTATGTCCTCAGCGTCAGGAACGATCCCTCACATATGCATTCTTTCAGGAGCGTTTTCATCGAGCAGCCCCGTTTGATATCGCGTTTCACCCCGGAGGATATCGACCTGATCCACGCAGTGGTCGAATTGCAGGAGAACGGAAGCGGGGGCAATATTGTCTTTGAGGCGGCCGTATTCTGGAGACTATTCCATCGCTACATCCTGCAGTTCCGTGACCAATTGGGGGATGCCGCTGTCCTGATCAAGTATGAGGATCTGGCAACCGACCCGCTCGGGGGCTTTCAGGACCTGTTCCGGCGCGTCGGCCTGTCGTGGTCTCCCAGCGCCGGGAAAAAGATCCGGGAGACGGCCCTGGTCAAGGGTCGGGACAACATGGACTTGAGCAGCCACGTTAAAAGTTTCGACAGCAGCAAGAACATCTCACGCTGGAAGGCCGACTTGTCCAAGGGGGACATCGAGGAAGTGCGGAGTGTCGTCGAGCCCGTTTCCTGCCAATTTTACGGGGAAGAAGACTGGTAGAAGGGGAGGATTAGTGAAGGTAACCCATTTGATTGAAAACATCCGCGGCGGTGGCGCTGCTGTAGCGACGATACGGCTACACCAGGCCTGCCTGGCGAACGGGGTCGACTCGAGGATTTTCTACCGGCAGGGCCCCTGCGAGGCCCCGGAGGGAATCCAATGGGATCTCTCCGGAAAATTGTGGGCAAGGTTGGCCCGGTGGAGGGGGCGACACCGGCAACGGAAATGGCACCGGGAGAGGGCCGAAATCCCCACCACTTTCACTCCCGCCCCGGCTGAGGTTGATCCGGCCGACCTGCTTCCGGCGCTGCTGGAAACGGACCTAGTCAACATCCACCTGACCGGGTACTCGCTCGGCACGGAAAAACTGCTGGAGCTCCTGCCCGGGGATTTCCCGGTGGTCCTTACCTTCCATGACCAGGAAGGCCTCACGGGAGGATGCCATTACATGGGAGGATGCCGGGGGCATCTTACTGGATGCCCGGACTGTCCGCAGGTCGCCCGCGGCCAGAAACCGGAGGTCCGGAAAAGGTATGCCGAAAAAGCCCGCATCCATGAAAGGCGAAAGGATTCGCCAACGGCAATTGTGGCGATTTCCACCTGGCAGCAGGGGATGATTGAAGCGGCTCCGCTGGCAAAGGGGACACGGGTGGTCAGGATCCATCATGGCCTTGACGGGGGAGTCTATAATTGCGCCAACCGGGAAGAGGCCAAGCGGGCCCTTGGCCTGGGTGACAAAAGGGTGCTTCTTGTCGGGGCCGCACAGAACAACGATCCCAGGAAGGGTGCGCAGCACCTGGAGCCGATCCTTGAAAGCCTGGAGACGGAGGGCCTCTTGCTGACCAGTTTTGGCGACCAACCGGTCCGGGTTCCCCCGGGAATCCCATACCGGCATCTTGGCAATCTCCAGTCGGAGGAAATGCGGGCCCTTGTCTACAAGGCCGCGGATGTTTTCCTGGCCACCACCATGGAGGAGGCGTTCGGCCTGACTGTGCTTGAATCGCTGGCCTGCGGCACCCCGGTTGCCGGGTTCCGGGTGGGCGGATTGATCGACATGGTCGAGGATGGGGTCAATGGCTACCTGGCCGATCCCGGTGACGCCCGGAAACTTGCCTCGGCCGTGGACCGGATTTTAAGGGATGCCAGCCTCGGGGAGGAATGGAGGAAATCCTGCCCGGATTGGCTTTGTCGTCGTTTTTCCTATACAACGATGGGAACAGGATACGCCAATCTGTACCGGGAACTGCTGGCGACCCGTGGTCGGGCATGAAGGGAATGGGAAAAAAGCGGAACAGGATCGGCGTACTGACCTTTCATGAAGTCTTCAATCCGGGGGCTTTCCTGCAGGCTTATGCGACTACCCGGCTCCTTCGCGAGCTGGGTCACGAGGCCGACATCATTAACTACAATACGCCGGCATTCCGCTATCATCCGGCGGCCCACCTGTGGCAGCTCCGGCACAAGCTGCGGACAAACTACCTGACTTGGCTGGATTCGACCCGGAAGGACCTCGCTTTCAGGCGTGCCCGACGGCGCCATTTCAACCTGCCCGACGGCAAGTTGAGCCGCAAGGAACTGGCCGGTGTCCACTACGGGGCAGTGATTGTCGGAAGTGATATTGTCTGGAACTTCCAGCTGAGAAACGATCCCGCCTATTTCGGGGTCGGGCTGCCGGGGGATCGTCTGGTCGCCTTTGCCCCCAGTTGCGGCAACTGTCGTATCGAGGGGGAGATTCCGGGCTATGTCGGTGAGGGTCTGGCCCGTTTCCACCGATTGTCCGCCCGTGATGAGCGGACCTCCGAGCTCGTCCGCCGGACCACGGGAAGGGAGTGTCCGATTGTTTGCGACCCGACCTACCACATGGCCGGTCATCCCGTCCTGCAGCCCACGGATAAGGAACCTTTCATCCTCGTTTACCTCCTGCCGGGAAATACCAGTGAGGAGATGATCCAGCAGGTCCGCAAATTGAGCCATGACACCGGTCTCCCTGTGCATGCCGTTTACTACCGCCATATGTGGGCCGACCGGAATATCATGTCGTGCGATCCTTTTGAATGGATCCGGCTGATTTCCCGGGCGGCCTTTGTGGTCACGAACACCTTCCATGGAACCCTGTTCTCAATCCTGACCGAGGCGAATTTCGTCCTTGAATACAGTCCCTTGAGCGAGGCCAAGACACGCGGGGTGATGACAGATTGCCGCCTGCAGGAAAGGGTGTTTGGGCAGGGCAGCGACCTGGGACTGATGAAGTCGGCCCGGACAGACTATGCCCCCGCCCGGGCCTGCATGGCTGAACGGAGCCGGGCTGCCCGAAGCTACCTTCAGGAAGCCCTCACTGACTCCGTTGAGCCCCACTGTTGACGATCCATCTTCACCACCATGCCAATCAGGAACCGAATCAGAACCTACCGCTCGAAAGCGCTTTACCTCTACAACTTCTATCGTGAGGCCTACCGGGATTCACGGCGCTACCTGAAAGCTTCAAAGTCATGCCTTTCAGGGAAGGAAGGAGAGGGGAAACATCTCGAGAGCGACATCATCCGGCGATACCACATCGTTGAAAAGGGCCTCTGCATGCCGGACTTCCGGCCGCGTTTTGGGATCCAGATCGTCACCGAGCTCGTGGAAATGCTGGACAGGTGGAGATCCGGTCATCCCGGTGAATCAAGCCCCCAGATGGTGACTGCGGAGCAATCGTTGAAAGCCTACTTCATCAGGCACCGTGACCTCGGGATCGATGTGTCGGATCTCATTCCCGAGCGCTACCGGACAAAAGCTTCCGGTGATGGATGCGGCAACGGCTCGGTCAAACCCTACCCGGAGCTGGGACCGGGGGACCGGGAGGCCCTGGCCCGGTCAATCCGTGCCCGCAGCAGCCTGAGGGACTTCGACAGGAAACGAATTCCTGTAAAGGAAACCATTCTGGAGGCAGTCCGCACAGCCCTGGCGGGCCCATCCGTTTGCAACCGGCAGACCTGCAGGGTCCATGTAGTCAACGGCGAACTTGGGCAAAGGGTGCTGGGGTTGCAAAACGGTAACCGTGGATTCGGGCAGACGATACCGGCTGTACTGGTTGTCACCTCCGACATGCGTTATTTTATCGACATCATCGAACGCTACCAAGCGTGGATTGATGGTGGAATCTTCGCCATGAACCTTCTACTCGGCTTGCAGGCGGAGGGCATGGGCGCGGTCCCGCTGAACTGGTCCGTTCTTAACGAACGCGATGATGAGATGAGGAAACTGCTGGGAATACCCGCGCATGAGCGGATCATACTCCTTGTCGGCTGCGGGTACCCGGTCCCGAAGGCGATGGTGACTGATTCGGCACGGCGGGATCCGGGGCAGATTGTTGTCTGGCATTAAAAGCTGAAAGATGATCCGTCCAATCGTCATATCCTCGGTCATGCCCGAGAGAAGCGCCGCAGGTCAGCTGATCCTGTACCGGCACCTGATGGAGGATCCCCAGGTACGCCCGGTTTTTTTCGGGGATGCGAATGCAAGGGGGACGGTTGGAAGTTTTCTCCGTAAGGCTACCGGGCGCCTGGTCAGGAATCCCCGCCTGAGGGAGTCGCTGTGGCAGGCCTGGAAGGGCCGGTGGATTGACGGTTGCCTGCCTGCCAAGGTGCTCCATGCCGATGAATTGGTGGTCTTGACGGTGGCCCACGGGGACCTGTTCATGGCGGCAAAACGTTACGCCCGCAAGCAGGGGCTCCCGCTGGTCAGCATATTTCATGACTGGTGGCCGGACCTGGTCGATGTCCGCGAATCGCTGAAGCCGGCAATCGAGGAGGAGTTTCTTTCCCTGTACCGGGAATCGGACCTGAACCTGTGCGTAAGTGAAGGAATGTGTACCGCTCTCGGGCCGCACCCCAACAGCCATGTGCTCTACCCGATTTCCGGCACCAACGCGCCCGGCTTTGCACCGACGGGGAATGGGTCCCGTGATCAGAACGAACCGTTCCGATTGTATTACTTTGGCAATCTTGGCGACTACGACGGAGTCATTCGGCACGCCATTGACATTTTCAAGGAACACCCCGGGCTCCGCCTGGAAGTCCGGGGCTATGGCGCTGACTGGCCGGAGAGTTACACCCGGCCGCTGGAGGAGAAAGGCCTGCTCCACGGGTTTGCCCCGTTGCCTGAGTTTGAGGCCTGGGCCGCGCAGGCCGACGCCTTTCTGGTCACCGCTTCATTTGAGGAGAAGAGCCGTCGCCGGATGGCAACCAGTTTCCCGTCAAAACTGGTGGAGGCCACCCGTTACGGGAAACCCGTGGTTGTTTGGGGCCCGGCCGATGCCTCTTCATCCTTGTGGGCCCTGGGAAATGACCGGGCCATGGTGGTGGATAATCCGGATCCCCTGGCCCTTGTCGGGGGGGTGGAACAGCTGGCCGGAGACATGGACCGGGTCCGGCGCTACGGTCTGGCTTCAAGGGATGCCAGTGCGGGTGACTTCAACCCGGTCCATCTGCAGGAGCGGTTCCGTATGCTCCTGGCCAGCCTGCTTCCAGGGAGACAGGGGAACCCAAACCAGTGAACCAGAGAATCCTCCAGTTTACCGAGACCCGTTACGGGGGCGTTGGCCAGTACGCCGAGCGCCTGAGCCGTGGCCTGGAATCCCTCGGACAGGAGAGCTGCCTCATAGTCGCCGACGAGCAATCCGGCTCAACCAGGGGAGGATGGGCTGCTCGACTGCGCCGGGCCGTGCTCAACCGGGTGGCCATGGCCCCATTTCACGCGGTGCCAAGGGAACCGCTCGAGGTTCCATCGTTGGGGAGGGAATCGGTCACCGTCTGCCACTTTCATGGCTCCTCCGCCTGGGTCCACCACGGGTTGGCATCGGGGCTGCCGCCATCCCGCAAAGTGTATTGGACAATTCACGACATGTGGCCGCTCTCGGGAGGCTGCTTTGTCTACGACGGGTGCGAGGGTTACCGAAGCGGATGCCTGTCCTGCCCGATTCTCAAGTCGCCCTTCAAGGGCTGGGCCCGTCGCGAATGGCTCTTGAAGCGCAAGATGGCGGAGGCCCTGTCCGTCACCTTTATCGCCAACAGCGATTGGACCGCCGACCGCATCCGGAAGGCCGGATTGTTTACCGGGCCGGTGGCGGTGGTTCCTCCAATCGTCGAGGAGGGACTTCTGGCTGAAGACCCCGCCAATCTGCGGCCGGAGCTGGGAATCGACGCGGACCGGCTGGTCATCGGTCTGGCCTCGCGGGCCCTCACCGATGAATTCAAGGGGATCCCCGAGTTCATCCGGGCATTGGCGGCGGCCGAGGCACTGGCAAGGCGGTTCACGGTGGTTCTGGTCGGGGAGGGAAGAATACCGGTTCCGGACAATCTGGATGTCCGGTTCGTCGGACGCATCGACGGGAAGGATCGCCTGAGGGCATTTTACCACACCCTTGACGCCTTTGTTTCACCCTCCCGAATGGAGACCTTCGGAATGACCCTGGCTGAGGCCCAGGCGGCCGGCCGTCCGGTAGTGGCATTCGATGTCGGTGGTGTCAGGGACGCCGTCCACCCGGATTTGGGTTGGCTGGTTCCGGCGGGTGACTTTGACGAAATGCTTTGCCTGCTGGGGAATATCGATTTGCATCCTGGTGACCACACGGACCGAACGGCGATTCTCCGGGAGTGGGTCCGGGGGCGGTTCAGCCAGTCAGTTGTAGCCGCCCGGCAATTAGAGATTTATAACAATCATGGACAGCACCAATAAAACCTATCCGGTCGTCTTCTGTTCGGACCGGAACATGCTGGCCGCCCTCCATGTGGCCGCCCTGACCATCCTTGAGAATTTCGAGGGCCGGGGGCGGCTGGAGTACCACCTCTTTCACGACAGCCTGGAGGACGCTGACATCGAACTGCTGAGGGAAACCCTTTCCGGTTCCAGCAAAGACTGGACCCTGACGGCACACCTGCTGGAAGCGAAGGAGCTGGAAGGATTCCCGACCTTGATGGGGAGCACCGCCACCTACCTGCGGTTGTTTGTCCCCAACCACTTCGATTGTCCGAGGATTTTGTACTGTGATATCGATACACTTTGCCGGGTCGACCTTTCGGAGCTGTTCGAGATGGATATGGAGGGCTGCCCCGCGGGCATGATCCCGGAAGCCCCTATTACCGCCTGTGCCGATCCCGGCATCGTCTCCCTCCTGGGGGACAGGGCCTCCGGGAACTACTTCAATGCGGGCGTCCTTCTCGTTGATTGCGAAAAATGGAAGGCTGACAACCTGACCAGCGAGTGCCTGGAGTTCCTTGCCAGCACCCCGGTTAACATCTG
Organism: Opitutales bacterium; assembly: GCA_049451775.1. Taxonomy (GTDB): domain Bacteria; phylum Verrucomicrobiota; class Verrucomicrobiia; order Opitutales; family Oceanipulchritudinaceae; genus Oceanipulchritudo. The sequence continues at coordinate 83,466 of JBMTVW010000002.1, forward strand.
GGACCAGTCTGCCCTCAACTTTGTCCTGCACGGAATGGTTAAACCGCTGCCGGTTCAATACAATTGTCGGACCAATGACCGCTCCTTCTGGCCTCACATGGTTAAGCCGGGAGAGGGCCAGGGACGGTTCCTGCACTTTATCGACTTCCCCAAGCCGTGGAGCCCCTTCGGGAAGTGCGTGCACCCGATGGGGAGGCTCTGGAAGAGGGAATATCGGAAGACGGCTCATTTCAGGGAACGGCTCCCCGTCAACCCCAAGGGCGTGGTCCATATCCTCAAGACGAGCACCCGGGGCTACGTCAAGGTACTCAAGGACCGGTTGCTGTTTTTCCTCCTGGAGAACAAACTAGTCAAGAAAGTGAAAGGCATGTAGGGAATGGCTTCCGGAGTTAGCGCAATGCTGCCCGCCCACCAGCGGATCGGCAAGACACTTGAGACGATCCGCCGCCTGCAGGCCTGCGATCCCCCGCCGGATGAAATCCTTGTCCATGTGTCCAGCATCCAGACGGAAATGCTGGAGGCCCTGAAGGCGGTCCGTCCACCGGTCCGGATTCTGACCAGTAGGGAAAACCTTGGACCCGGGGGAGCCAGAAACAAGATGCTGGAGAATTCATCCTCGGAACTGGTCGTGAGTCTCGACGACGATTCCTACCCCTGTGAAGAGGGATTCTTTGCCCGGGTGAAAGACTGTTTTGAAGCTCTCCCGGAGGCCTCGATCCTGGCCTTGAATATCTACGAGACCGGTGACCCGGTTCCTGCTACCCATGGTGAGCCCGAGTGTGTCCCCGATTTTGTCGGTTGCGGTTGTGCTTACCGGAGAAGCCATTTCCTCGAGGCCGACGGGTATGTGCCCATTCCCGTTGCCTATGGAATTGAGGAGGCCGACCTTGCCTTGCGGTATCTGGAGCGGGGCCGGAGGGTGTTTCATGTGCCAGGGTTGCTGATCTACCATGACACCGTCCTGAGTCATCACGCCTCGGCAATGGTGGCCGCTATGCAGGTGGCCAACACGGCGCTGATGGCCTTTCTGCGATATCCTCTCCGCCGCTGGCCTCTCGGAATGGCCCAGTTCGCCAGTAAATGGTTCGACACCCTGAAAAGGCGGCGCTGGGCCGGGGCCTTGCTGGCCATCGTCATGGTATTTTCGCAGGCGTGGAGATACCGCTCCTACAGGAGGACGGTCAGCGCGGAAGTCATCGACTCGATCCGGAGGCACAGAAAGGCCGACTGGGGCCGCAACGGGTGATTTCAGGTATGTAAATTTATTGTTAGCGCACTTTTACATCCGGGGATGAATTTTCTTGGAACCGGCTGTGGCGGCACTGTTTATCAGGGTGCCGCCTTTTTACTTTTTCAGGAAGAAAAGGCCACGGTAAAGCGAATGTAAAAAAATCGGCTCTTAATTAGCAGATATATGAACCCCGGGTTGGCTCCAGTAGCTTGTAGGAATGAAGCAGCACATTCTTACTACTATTGCCTTAACCAGCCTGGCCTGTTCGGTCTCCCTGGCACAGACATTCGATGTCAGGGATTTTGGAGCAACCGGGGACGGCAATTCGGACGATACCGCGTCCATCCGGGTAGCCATTGATGCCGCCGGCAGCTATGCCCGGGAAAACGGCAGTGCGACAGTGTTCTTTCCCGCCGGTACCTACAAGGTAATCCCGACCGGGACCGTAACCGGTGAATTGTTCCGCAAGGAAAACGGAACATGGGTAAGCATGGGCGCCATCCTGGAAGAGTCGACGCTGGCCGAATGGTCCTTTGGCAGCACCAATCCCGCCAGCGACAACGGTTCCAAGTACCACCTTAATCTCTCCGACGGTGATGTCTCGCTTCAGGTCGCCGGTGAGTGGATCGAGGAATCCACCGACATTTTGGACAAGTCCGGCAACGGATGGATTTCCGGGCACACCACCCCTGAATCAGCCATGGGACAGGATGGCGACTACTACATCCATTTCGCGGTCAGCTTCGACAACACCAACAGCGCTGCCTTCGAGCTTCACAACACTCACAATAACGTTGTCTTCCTCGGTGAAGGTGCCAAGGCCTCCGTTCTTTCCTTCCGTGCCTGGGGCGACACCGACCCGATGGCCTACGAGGTCGACCATGAAACCAAGACGGTCCTCTCCTCGCGCCTGGTCTTCGACGGCGAGCGCTATGTCCGTGGCAGCATGTTCGTCCTCAACATGGGCCGGAAGATCAAGGGCCTTGATTACGAGGGTATTCAGTGGAAGCATCTGGGCATCAACGGCAACACGGTTTCCAACGGCACCCATGGGTGGCATTCACCCTACGAATCGCTGGTCCAGTGGGACATTTCCCACAAGGGGATCGTTTTCACCTTCGGACTGGTGCCGCTCAACAACATCCTGGTGGAAAATTGCGATCTTTACGGCTGGCGCGGCGAGGTTCTCTACAAGGGGGGCGAGAACATCGGATACATCACCATCCGCAACTGCAACATCTACAGCTCCAACGGCAGTGCCATCAGCATCTCCGGAAACACCCTGGTTGACCAGTGCCGCCTGTGGGACGTCTACAACGGGTTTGAAAACTACTGCCTGCCCGGACAATACACCGAGGTCTACAACACTGAGATCGTGGTCAACAAGACTCTGCCGATTACCGGGGGCGACTTCGGGATTGTTTACCTCGGGACTCCGGAAAGCTACCTCGTGGTGGAGAATTGCACCATCTCCAATGCCGATGTGGGCGGGGTCTTCCTGAGCGAGTTCGCCAGCAACGTCCGCATCAACAACAACACTTTCATCGATAACAAGTTCCAGGTCTATGAAATCTACCTGAACCAGTATCGCCTGCCGCCCCGGTACGAGAATATCCGGATCACCAACAACACCTTCCATACGGAATCGCGCACCAAGGGATTCGGGATCCGTTCCTTCAGCCCCGCCTTTGCCAATGACCTCGAGGTGACCGGTAACGTTTTCAGCACCAGCGCCGACTTCCAGTACCCGAACCTGCCGGCCGGGACGGCAATCGACTTCAACACCTCGGTGGCACCCGAGCACTTTGTTATCGAGAACAACGTCATCGGCAACTACTGGCTGACCTCCCCGCGTTTCCCGGACAAGGTTTCCAAAAACTACCGCGCCCGGTGGAGGAACAACCTCTTCCGCGGCTATTCCCACGAGGGCCAGAGCCCGCTTTTCGATTCCTCCTCGAGTGATCCCATTATCGTCTACCCCGAGACACCTCGCTTGACGGTAGCCGGTATCGGTACTTCACGCCTGACCAAGCGGGACAAGGAACTGGTCGTGGCCGACCTGGACAAGCTGCCGGTTGGATTCGTACTCACTATTACTGTCGGTCCGGACAGCGACTATGGGTACGGGTTGGAGCTGAAGCCCGCCGAGTGGAATACATTGGACCGCTCCTATATGGTTTACTTCGACAACTCAATCGAGCTGGTCAAGAACGCCGAAGGAAAAATGGATCTCGCCAGCTACACCCCGCGCCCGGGAAGCGGCAACACAGTTGTCAGTGGTACCCTGATCAGCGTGGATGGATTCGACTCGGTTGTTCTCAATCCGTCCGAGGTGACCGTCTATGAAAGTTTTCGCGGCATCCCCGCCAATTTCCCGGTGACCGTCTATTTCAACGAGAATGTACGGTTCGCCAACAGCGCTAACCTGATCACTCCCAACGGCGGTCTTTTCGATCCGGACGAAGCCCTCCCGCTGGTTATCATCAAGGACGATTTCGGCGTCCTCTACCTTCAGGTCGGTGAGCCCACCAGCGGGACAACCGAGGAGGAAATTATTCTCGAGCCGGAGCACATGTGGAGTTTCGATTTCACGGAAAACGGCATGTATCCCGACTATGGCCTGAGCCCGCTCCCCATCGAATCGGGTCAGGTGGTCAGCACCAGCGGGATTGGATCGACCGACACCGGCATCCGTTTTTCGGGCAGCCATTCCGGCCTGCGCATCCCGAGCACTGAAACCATTAACCTCGGCGAGCAAACCACCTACACCATTTCCGTCTGGATCCGTCCCGACAAAATGGCCAACCAGAACACCTCCGTGATTTATGAGCAGGGCGGATACTGGCGAGGACTCAACCTCATCCTCGACCGCGGATTTCTTCTCGCCAGCGGATGGAATCGCCCAACGACCGAATCGGGTTGGGAAGGAACCACCTTGAAGGGCGGGAAACTCCGCCGCAATGAATGGAACCACGTTGCCCTGGTCCTGGACGCCGGCACGGAAGTGACCACCGATTCCTTTCGGCTTTTTCTCAACGGTGTCCTGGTTGATTCCGGTGAGGGTTCCCAGTTGTGGGTGCAGAACGACGGCAACGGGATCGGGCAAGTCCAGGGATCGACGGTTTATCTTGGTCGCCAGGTCAACAGCCTTCATCCCCTGCAGGCGGAACTCGACGACCTGACCATCTGGAAGTTCGCCCTTGGCGCGGAAGAGGTGGAACAGATCGTCATCAATGCCGACAACGACTGAAGAGATAATTCTGTACAATTCTAGAAGGGAAGCATCCAATCTGGGTGGTGCCCCGTCTAAAGGATGCTGAACTTACCAGAGCAGGCTCTCCGGACACTGGATGCTAGTCCAGTTTGTTCCGGATTGTCGATTTACCTGGCCGATCTTAACCATGCCGTTTTAAAGGATGATCCTTGGGGATGGAAAGTAACACCGGGGGAGCGGCAACGCGCCCAGCAATTCAAGGATCCGGGATTGAGTGCGCACTACCTTCTTGCCCGGCATGTTCTCAGGGAGCTTCTCGGCCACCATTCGGGTTCCGCTCCCGGAGCCATCCGGGATCTGGAGACGGGGCCAGGTGGCAAGCCGTTTGTCCGGGGCCTCGATGTTTCCTTCAATATGGCCCACTCCGGGAATCTCCTGGTCGTATCGATATCCGCCGACCGCGAAACCGGGATCGACATTGAGACCCTGCCCCCGCTTGAGACATGCCAGGCCTGCGCCTCATTGGCATTGACTGAAACCGAAAGGGCTGCCTGCTTTTCAGGCGGTGATGAAGGGTCCGTGAAGCGGTTTGCGGAAATCTGGACTCTCAAGGAGGCGATTCTCAAGCAATCCGGGGAGGGCCTTTCGCGGGACATGCGGGAAATTGAATTCGGGCACAGGGACGGGCAATGGCGCCTGCTCCACCTTCCGGCGGATTACGGCGCGCCGGGGGATTGGGAAGTCGGTTTGATTTCCACCGAATACAAGGATGCTGTCTGCGCTTGTGCGGCCGGGCTCCCGTCCCGCTGAACGGTTACTTGCCGGGATCGCTTCCGGAAAGTATTTCCTCCAGGCGCGATGCTACCTCACCGACATGCCGCGGATCGATGAGTCCCTCGTGGCCGCCGTCGAAATAGTGGACGGTGAACTTTCCCTTGATAAAGTATTTCCACAATAGAAGATTGTAGCGTCGCCGGTCGCGTCCCCGGGCACTCAGATAGACAACATCTCCCCTGTACTTGCCGGGTTGATACGCCACGATCACCCGGGTGAAGTAATCCATTTCCTCCGCCGCCTGGTCGCTGAGGAGATCCTTTCTGCGTGTTTTCTGGACAGTCTCCTCCCGGGAGAAAAACTCCCCAAGGGAGCCCAACCGCAGCCGGAGGTAGGTCCACCGGTCCCGTGCGGGCAACCGTTTCAGGGTGACCAGGTGGTGAGGAGCCCAATCAATGATTTTTATCAGTTGGTTAAAGACGAAGGGAAGCAATGGGATGGTGGTCGGAATGATGCTGGTGTCGTAGATGTAAAGCCTGACATCACGACCCCTTTCCCGGAGGTACTGGGCAACAGCGTAGGCGACCCATCCACCGGCGGAGTAACCCATGAGGTTGAAGGGGCCATCGGGATAAAACGTCTCAATTTCCCGGCCGTAATGCCGGGCCATTTCTTCAACCGTGCCCTGCTGGTTCCGGGTACCATCCCAACCAATCGCCTGCAGTCCGTAAACGGGCCTGGACGGTGCGAGATGTCCCGCGAGGAGAATGAATCCGTAGGTGTCGCCCTTCATTCCAGGAAGGCAGAACAGGGGACAGCGGTCCCCCTCGGACTGTAGCGGGATCAGTGATTCAAAGGTTGCTGGAGATTCCTCCCTGGACAGGACCCGAGCCAGATCCCGAATCGTGGGTGCTTCAAACAAGGATGATGCTTTGAACTTCCGCCCGGTCAACTTCTCCACTTCGCTGGCCATTTGAATTGCCAGAAGGGAGTGTCCACCGAGATCGAAGAAGTTGTCCCGGCAATGAATAGGCCGGTCCCGGAACAATTTTCTCCAGATGGCCAGCAAGTCCCTTTCCATGGGTGAATCCGGGCCTGTGGAATCGGGCTGGGCCGATTCCTGCCTTGGATCCGGCAGGGACCGCTTGTTCACCTTGCCGTTCCGGGTAAGCGGTATTGCCGGGAGGGAAACAAAATGTGCGGGGATGCAATAGCCAGGCACTCTGGAAGAAAGGTAGGAGACCAGTTCACTGGAACTTGGCGGATTATCCGGGTCGGCGGGAACAATGTAGGCGACGAGGTCGGTGGTTGTGCCCTGTAGTTTTCGTCCAACTACAACCGTTTGGAGAATCAACGGATTCTGCTTGAGGGCGTTTTCAATCTCACCCGTCTCGACCCGGTACCCCCTTATTTTCAGCTGTCCATCCTTTCTCCCGATGAACTCGATGCAGCCATCCTCCCTGTATCGGCAGAGGTCGCCCGTCCTGTAGAGCCGCTGGTCATTGAGTCCGGGAAGTGAGCGGGTGAAAAACCGGTCGCCGGTCAGGGTAGGGTCGTTCAAGTACCCAAGGGCAAGGCCGGGCCCACCAAGGTGCAGTTCACCGGTGAAACCGTGGGGGAGAGGATTGCCGCCTTCATCAAGGATGCAGGCTGTCGTGTCTCCAATGGGTCTCCCGATGGGGATGGAGTACCCCCGGGTGTCGGAGGGGTTGATCGAGTGGGTACAGGCGAAGGTAGTGCATTCAGTTGGACCGTATCCGTTGGTCAGGCGCAATCCGGGCAGGACCTCCATCGCCCTGGCAATATGGGAAACCGAGAGGGCCTCGCCGCCGGTCAGGACATGGGTCACCGGCCTGAGGATCCCGGGGTCTGTATCAATCACCAGGTTAAAGAGTCCGGCGGTCAGCCAAAGCGTGCCGACCTGATGCCGGGAAATGGTATCTTTCAGTTCATCCAGGTTGAGCGATGCGCCAGGGTGGATGACGCAGGTGGAACCGTTGAGTAGGGGACCCCAGATCTCGAAAGTCGAGGCATCGAATGCGGGCGAGGCGAGGAAAAGGAATTTACCTGGGATGGAAAAATCCGCATAAGACTGATCTCTGACCAGGCGGACGACGCCCCGATGCGGAATGACAGATCCCTTTGGTTCCCCAGTGGATCCTGAGGTGTACATGACGTAGGCTGGGTCCGCAGGGGATACTCCGGGAAGGTTGGTTTTCAATGGAGCCTCGACGCTGGTGGCCGGATGGACGAGGGTCACCGGCATGCCGGGATCGATTCCGGGTGGAACCTGGTCTGTAACAATCAAGCTGATACCTGCATCCCGGACTATCTGTTGGACCCTCAATGCGGGGTAATCCCTGGCCAGAGGGACATAGGCCGAACCCGATTGGAGGATGCCGAGGATGCCGACCACAAAATCCATCGACCTGGCCAGGTATACGCCCACATGGGACCCGGGCCCGGCACCATTTTTCATCAGGTTCCGGGCCATCTGGCCGGCCCTGTCGGCAAGCTCCCGGTAGGTGAGCGATTCCGATCCGCAGGCCAGCGCGATGACATCCGGGTTTTTTTTCGCCTGTGCCATGAACAGCTCATGTATGCAGGCCTGTGGAAGGGCGTCGTTGCCCGCCCCGCACCATCTTGAAAGGATCCTGGCGCCTTCTTCCGTCCCGGTCATGGCTATCGTCCGGACCGGCTGGTCGGTTGTGACGAGAAGATTTTCCAATAGAGACGTGTACAGCGCGGCCAGATGCTCCATCGTTTGCTGGTCGAAGAGGTCGCTCCGTCCATTTAATTGGACCCTGCAGGATTCCCCGGTCCTGTGGACGCGGACTTCCAGATCGAACTCGCTGGCTTGGGGTGGTGAATCCACGGGAGTGAACAACATTCCTTCCGGTGAACCGATTCCCGACCGCTGATCATGGAGGACCATCACCTGGAAAAGCGGGTGCCGTCCGGCGGTCCTCGGAGGATTTAACAACTCCAGCAGTTTGCCAAAGGGATAAGCCCCATGCTTCGCGGTTTCCTTGAAATCATTTTCAACCCGCTGAACCAGTTGGCTGAAAGTCAGCTCCCCATCGAGGATCACCCGGTGGACAATGGTGTTGTAACAGGGGCCGGGCAGTGATTCATTCCCCGGGGGACGCATGGGGAGCAGTTCGCCTGAGGAAATGTCATCCGTTCCAGTGTAGCGGAAAATCAACACATTCAGTGCTCCAAGTAAAACCGCTTTTTCAGAGATCCCTCCTTCCCTGATGAAGGCATCGACTTTTTCAAGCAGGCTGGAATGAACTTCCGCCACGGCCCGGTTTGAACTTACCGGCAGTCTCCGCTCCCTCCGGCTCTCTGTTGGCAGTTCCAGTTGGGCAGCCCCATTGAGACGCTCCCTCCAAAACCGTTCCGCCTCTTCCCAATTATCCGGTTTGATCTGCTTCTCCCCCACGGAGTCCGTAAACTGCAAGCCGGCACGGTCAATGCCGACCGGTTCCCCCCGGCAGAGGGCTGCATAGGTCTGGTGAATTTCCCTCGCCAGGAGATCCGCCGACTCTTCGTCCAGTATGATGTAGTGGGATACTATGACAAAAATTCCGCTTTCCTTCCCGGACCTGAGAAGATGGAACCTGACAAGCGGCTCCGAGCTGAGGGAAAATGTCCTGGACTGCAGTCGGGCGAGGTTTGCCGCGACCGGAGCTTTTTCACCTGTGTGAACGGATTCCTCGAACACGGGTTCCATCTTTGCGGCAATGCGCATCCTGGGACCGCGGGCGGTTTCTACGAAGTTCGCCCTGAGAATGTCATGCCGTCCAACAGTTATACCCAGCGCCTCCCGCAAGAGGGATGCGTCAACAGCAGCGCTCACGCGAAAGGCCCTGACCATATTCAGATGCGGACTGCTTCCCAGTTGGCGGGTGTTTACCCAAATGGCCTCCTGGGTTGGGGAAAGCGGGAATGATTCCTCCGGGACGGAGTCGTTCCCCTGGGTGGGGCGGGGCTCGCCACCGCTGGAGCCGGACAAGACAGCGGCCATCCCGGAGATGGTGGGATTCCTGGAAAAGGCCCAGAGTGAGATGCTCCGGCCGAATTGCTTGTTCAGGCGCGCAACCAGCTTGGTGGCCAGCAGGGAATGTCCCCCAAGGTCGAAGAAGTTGTCGTGGACACTGAAATCTGAAACGCTGAGGACATCCGACCACATCCTGGCCACGTGTACCTCCAATGGGCTGGCTGGCTTTGCCTGTGCAGGATCTCCTGCGACATTTTTTACTGGTGCGGGGAGACGGGATCGGTCGACCTTGCCGTTTTTGGTCAGAGGAATCGATTCCAAGGGAGTGTAGGAATCGGGAACCATATATTCGGGCAGTCGATCGCGAAGATGTCCGCGAAGGGATTGGGTATCGATCGAGGATTCCTGCCCGGCGGGCTTGAAGTAGGCGGCCAGGCGCTTGCCTGCCCCCTCATCGTCAATCGCCACCACCACGCATTGGGCTATCCCGGGATGCAACTCGAGGGCCCGGGCCACTTCGGAGGGTTCAATGCGGATCCCGCGGATTTTTACCTGGTCATCGATCCGCCCGAAAATCAGTAGTGTGCCATCGGTATCGTAGGCCCCGAGATCACCCGTCCGGTAAAGGATATCGGTGGGGTCTTCGCGGAATGGATTTGGGAAGAAACGCTTATCCCTGGGGTCGCCAATCAGGTACCCATTGCTCCGGTAAGGGGTACGGATGACGATCTCCCCTGGCTCGCGGGGCCCACAGAGCTGGTCGGAGGGGTTGAGGATGAGCAACTGCGATCCTGGAATTGCCGACCCGATGGGCTGGGTTCCGGGGGATGGGTTCCCGCCCACTTTAAAACAGGCCTTGGCCAGTGTGGTCTCAGTGGGGCCATAGAGATTGAATATGTGACCCTTCTTTCCGGGAAGGCGCCGCCAATTCCTGACTAGCTTGGCCGGGAGGGGTTCGCCCGCGAAAAGAGTCGCCCGGAGAACGATGGCACCTTGAGGTGCGTTGGAGCTTGAGAGCCAGAAACTGGCCAGGGAGGGAACCGTGTGCAGAATGGTGATGCCTTCAACGGAAAGCCATTCCATGATTCTATCAGCCTCCTGGAGGACGTCATCCCCTGGGAGACAGAGGGTGGCCCCGGAGGTCAGGGGCAGGAAGAGGTCCCTCAGGATGACATCAAACGACAGGGTGGTCAGTTGAGCGACGCGGTCGTCCGGGTCCACGGAAAGGAGCTCCCGTTCCCAATTGATGAAGTGGCTCAGTCCGCGCTGGTTGCCAATCACCCCCTTGGGTCTTCCGGTGGTTCCGGAAGTGAAGAAGATGTAGGCGGCGTCCGTCGGTTCGAAATCCGGTAAAGAGAAAGGCCCAACCAGTTCACCATCAAAGTCATCAGACGTTATTCCAAGGACCGGGAGATCACCCTGCCGGAGGGCTTTCGGATGGGATGAGCCCGGGGAAGGGGCAACATTGACCTGGAAGCTGGCCCCGGATTCCTCACAGAGGATACGCTGGCGTTCGGGTGGCAGGCTTGGGTCGAGGAGGAAAAAGACCGCATTTCGCATCATCACACCCAGAATTGAGGCAACCAGGGCAAATGACCGGGGACCGCTGATGATGACCGTGTCGCCTCCCTGGACCCCCATCCGGGTCAGGTCCTCCGCGATCCGGGCTGACCGGGAAACCAGTTCACGGTAGCTCCAGTCACGTCCGTCTTGCCGGATCGCAGTCTGGTCAGACGCGGCATGGGCAGCCTTGAGAACCTGCTGGATGATTGGTGCAAATTTTTCGGTTGCGATGGGCAGGGCGGGATCCGGGAAGGAATTTCTCCTCGGAGGAGGAATGAGGGAATACCGTCTGGCGGGCAGATCCGGGGAGGCCACCACCTGTTCTGTAATCCAGCAGAGCTGCTCCAGGTACAGCTCCATGGTGGATTGACGGTACCTGGCCTCCTCGAAAACCGAAACCAATCGTATGCCTTCTCCCTTCCTGCCCACGTAAAGGGTCAGGTCGCATTTGGCGTGTGCTGGATACCGGTCCACTTCCTCCACTTCGAGCCCTTGGAGCTTCAGCGGTTCAGGCTCCATCACGGAGTGCATGTTGAAAAGGATGTTGAACAATGGGGCTCCCCCGGAATCCCCGGACGGCCTGAATTCGGCGACCAGCCGATCCATTGACAGTTGGTGCTCAAGGGAGTCGTTGACCGTGGATTTGACCCGTTCGACCAATTCCTTGAAAGACGGGTTGCCGGAAATGTCTGTTCGCAAAGGCAGCGTCTCGAGGAAAAGCCCTATCAGGTCCTTCGTCCATTCGCGACCCCGATCAGCCACCGGGCAACCCAGAAGAACATCGTCGGAACCACTCAACCGGGCCACCAGAAGCTTGAAGGAGGCCAGCAGGACCACGAACGGCGTCGTGCTCGATTTCCCGGCCAGTGTCCTGATTCCTGCCATTACCTGCTGGGAAAGGACGCGGCTGGCCATGGCGCAGCGCCTTGATCCGCCATCCGGCCCTGGTGGATCCTTCGGAAGGCCGCTCGGGGAAGGACAGTCCTGGAGCTTCTTTTCCCAGAACAGCAATGACTTGGATGCAAGGCGCCCTGTTGCTGATTCTTCCAGTTCCCGGACATAGCGGCTGTAGTCCCCGCCTGCCTTCTTCAACGCCAGGGGGAGCCCGGCAAGGCGTTTCCCGTAGAGCTCACTCAGTTGCTGATTGAAGATGTTCCTCGACCACCCGTCAGTTACCAGATGATGGCAGTTCCAGAGCAGGTAGTGCAGCCGGGGCTCCAGCCGGACCAACCGGACCCGCCATGGCGGGCCCTGGGCCAGATCGAAGGGACCTTGGTCATCCTCGCGAATGATTTCGTCCATGGCGCGGGCCCGCTGGTCATCGGGAAGGTGTCCGATGTCCTCCATGTCCAGTGAAACCAGGACCGTGGGCAGGACCAGCCTGAAAGGGTTGCCGTCCTTTTCCCCGAACCGGGTCCGCAGACATTCCTGGTGGTCGACCATCGCCTGCAATGCCTCGCCCAATGCCTCCACATTCAGTTCCCCCTTCAGCAGGAAGGCCTGGGGCTCGCTGAACTGGGTTGAGCCCGGCTCCAGCTGCTCTTTCAGCCAAATTCCCTGCTGGCTCGATGACAGTGGCAGAGGATGACTCTCGGGACCCATGGGAGTATTGTTTGTCTGGTGGGGATGGTTTCAGGCGCCGTCGATTGGCTCAGTCGGCCTTTAATCTTAAGGGCCGCTCTTTTGCGGGCAAGGCCAAGCTGCGTGCGACGGCAATTATTCTCCGGATGGCTCTTCCCGGGCACTTTTTCAGGGGCAATGAAGGGTTTTTCAAGCACTAAAGACTTTTAATCGGAAAATTAAGGAATATAACTTGACTTTTCTGGGCTGTTTAACCTATAAGACCTTCGTCTTGAATAATTAAATTCATACATAACTAGTGATAATCCTATGAAAAGTACGCTGAAACTACTGACTGCCGCTATCGTTTCTCTTGCATTTGCGGGTGCCGCTGCTGGGCAAGCTATCTTCCCTGACACCTATTGGGGAGGCCAGCCCACGAATCCGGTATACAAGGACGTTGTCGGCTCTTTCGACACCTTCGACCTGTCCCATGTGGAAACAACGGTCTCGGGTGCTTCCGTGACCATCAATATCTACGGCAATTATTTTGACAACATCCTCAGTGGGGAGGACCTGTTCAAGACCACCATGGGTGACCTGTTCATCAGTGTGGATGGACTCGCCTACAACGATGTGGAGGCCGACACCCTGGATGACTATTTCCAGAGCCCGACCAGCTACACCACATGGGAGTACGCGGTTCGCCTCGGCACCTATTATAACATGAACGGCGTCCTCGACGACGAAGCCGTCCAGTTCGGAACGGTCCACGCCATCACTGAAAACGATGTCGTCCTGACCACCCCGAACGGCTACACCAACTACCGCGCCAACCAGGAATGGCAGATTGATCCGGAATCCCGCATTGTTGGCGGAGCAACCTGGTATATCGGATCAACCGGGGACGGCCCCAACAGCAACTTCCTCAGCATCATCATTGAGGACTTCGGCAACATCATCGGCCTGCCGACTGATTCCGCGATCCATTGGACCATGAGCTGCGGCAACGATGTGGTCGAGACTCCGATTGTTCCGGAGCCCTCCACAATCGGTATCCTTGGCGCCGCCGGAATGGCTGTTCTGCTGGTCGTCCGTCGCCGCTTTACCCGCAAGTAGGGTTCAATCCTGATTCGCAGTTTGCTTTTCATTAAAAAAACCCGCGCAGCGATTGCTGCGCGGGTTTTCTTTTTAAATGGCTGTTATCGCGTGGCGCTTACCAGCTGCCATTGAAACGGATACCAACCCGAAGCCGGTCAAAGTCATACAGGGCAATGTTGGAACTTTGGTCGCTGTAGCGAAGGTCAAGGGCAATTGAGCCATACCGGACCAACTGGTAGGTGAGCGTTGCTCCAACCGCCGTTTCCTTGTCGTCCCGGTCAGGGAGGATAACGCTAGAGTACTGGTCACGCTCGTAACTGATATAAATGACACCGCTTAAGTCCCTGGACATCTTCCGGGTCGCGGTAAGACGGATAGATGAGTTTTCGGAGGAACGATCATCGATGGTCGTCCCGAAGCCCATGGAACCACTGAGGTCGATCTTGCTGCTCTCGTCGACTTGCCATGAGAGGTTGGCGGACAGGTAGGGATTGGTGGCATCATCCAGCAGGCTGGAATCAAAGGAGCGATCCTGGACACCCAGCGAAAGGCTTCCGGAAAGTCTGGGAAGGATATTACCCGAGATGCCGGCTGAGTAGGTGAGGGTCTCGCTGTCGGTGGTTGGACCATCGGAGGCAGTGTCCCTGCAGCCGATCCCCATGGTCAGGTTCAGGTTCTCCTTGACCGGCACTTGCAGGTCCACTGATGCGTCAACGATCTCGGTGTCGTAGTAAGTATCCAGGTCCGGGTCACGGTTCCGGTAGGCGAGGGACCCGATGACTGTGTAGTGACGGTTGGGATCATAGACCAACCTGACGGATGCGCCGTAATTCCGGATGGAAACGATTTCGCCTATTGCGTCATCGGTCTTGGTTTCGGTGTTGAGGAGCAGGTCCCCGGTGAACAGGAACCGGGAGGTCTGCATTTGCGCGCTCGGGGATATTTTCAGGTCGAAAAAGACATCGGTTTCGTCATACTGGTTATTATCCAGGTAAAACCGGCCGTCGATTCCGACGGAGACCGCCAGGTCAAGGTTGCGGCTATTGCGGACGTACTGCAGCGACGGACGGAAGGAGACAACAAAGTCCTCGTCGCTGGTGGACCTTCCGTTGATGGCGGTATCATGGTAGACCGAGGCCTGCACGTTCAGGTCCACCCGGCCTTCCCCGAGATTGACCAGTCCGAACAGTGTCGGAGTGAGGGAACAGGTGGCGATGAGTGGAATAATGAATCTATTCATGGTCGTTTCCTTTCAGCGGGTAGTAGTTCTTGTACTTTCTGTAGTCGGCGTAGCGATACGCACCCAAATTGCGTGACTTCGAGCGGCTGACCCGGTTGACGACGATCCCGAGAATTTCCGCATGGCTTTGGTCTAGCCGGTTGAGGATGGCCTTGAGGGCTGATTTGCGATGCTTGTTCAGCTGGGTCACGAAAATGAAATGATCCGCCAAGTTGCCGATCATCCCGGCATCGGGGAAGAGGCCGGCTGGCGGGGTGTCGATGATGATGATGTCGTAGAGCTCGCGGAATCTCCGCATGGCCTGCTTGAACCGGGATGACTCAATCAGCTCGGTGGCCTCAACCGTGCTCTGGCTGATGGGCAGCACATCGAGGTTTTCGGCCACGACAACAGCTTGGCCCTCTGCGATGTCGCGATGGTGCTCTTCCTTGAATTCCTCCCGCAGGCGCGGTCCGATTGAGGGCCGGCGGAAATCACAATCGACCAGCAGGGTCTTGTAATGGTGCTTGGAAAAGGAGGCGGCCAGGTTAATGGCCATGAAGGACTTTCCTTCCTTGGGAATGGCGCTGGTGATGATAAAGGTGTGACCTTTTTTCAGGGACTTGGTCTTCAGGAGGATTTGTCCATGAATCTGCCTGAAGAGCTCCACCCCCTCCTGATACTCCTTGTCCAGGACCAATCGGTGGAGGTTTTTCAACCGTCGGGGGAATTTACGGATTTCCCCGAGGAAGGAGATGCGCAGTTGCTGCTCTATGTCCGCGGCTGTCTTCAGGTTCAGGTTCAGGTAGTGAATGCCAAAGGGTACCCCGATCAGTAGCCCCACAAAAAGGAAGACCGTCATCGAGTAGATTTTTGTCATGTCGGGCGTGAATGGTTCCGATGCCGGCCAGGCTCGGTCCACGATGCGCAGGTCGGTGTCGCTCAGCTGGCTGGCCAGGATAGCCTCATTCAGCCGCTGGTGGACCTGGGTGAACAGGCTCTTGTCGGTTTCCATCTTGCGCCGCAGGACGTTGTATTCGATGGCGATCTGGTCCAGTTCAAGGGACTCCTGCTCGGCCTCGGCGAGTGCTGCTTCCAGACCGCTGACCCGGGCCTTGACGTTGACATGCTGCTGGCGGAAATCGGAGACGTTTTTCCCCAGGGTATCCTTGATATCGGCTTCGATTGTTTCCAGTGCCGAGGCATTTTCGATCATCCTGGGATGTCGCTCCCCATAGCGCAGGGCGAGCGTGCTCCGTTGGGCCAGGAGGTTGGTCCGCTGTTCCAGTTTCTGTGGCAGCGTCCCCATCTGGTTGATGGAGGGGAGCGCCGCCAGCTTGTCAAAATCCTCCCTGGAATTCTCGATTTGATCGAGGCTGGCGGACAGGTTGAGTAGCTCGACCTTGGCCTGGTTTAGCGTCGAGCTGAGATTCTTCATCCTCTCAACAATCAGGTTCTGGCTTTCCTCAAGCGAAACCAGGTTGCGTTCCTGGCGGTACCTTTGCACAGCCAGCTCCGATCTCTCGACCTTTAGCTTAAGTTCCTCGCTTTGGCTGCGTAGGAACCTCAGGGCCGAATCGTTCGACTTGCGGGCCCGCTCCAGAAGCAGGTCGATGAATTCCTCGCTGAAACGGTTGGCCAATAAGGCGGCCGCTTGCGGATCCCGGTGGTCGAACTCGAATTTAAAGACGTTTCCCCCGACCAGGGCGATCTTGTTGGCCTCGGCAATGATGGCGTGAATGCTTGGCTTTTCCTCTTTCTCGGGATCCTCGTAGTCCTTGATTATCAGTTCCCTCTCCTTGGGGATCAGCGATTCCACGATACGGTCCCGGAAGGCGTTGCTACGCAGGTCCGTCAGGTGATTACGCAGGACAAATTCCGTGGACCGGCCGAGTGGGGTGCTGGTGACGCTTTGGATGTTGATCACCTGGTCCTTTTGTGGCTCAAAGAGAATGATCGCCACCGATTTGTACAGGGGGACCGCCAGCATCTGCCGATAGGCGAAAACCCCCGCCCCGCACAAGGCAATCAGGAGAGCGAGAATCCAATGCTCCCGGACAACAAACAGATGGTCCATCCAGGTCCGCTGGTGCACCAATGTCGAATTGGACGGCTTTTGGTTTGGTTGATTGGGTTCGTTTTCCATTTGTGCCGATGTGGCGGTAGTGGCAAATTCACTAAAAGAGACGTTCCGGGACAAAGATGATATCGTCAGGGTAGATCTTCAGCAGGTCGATTGAGTTGGCCTTGTTTCCCCGCAGGATGGATTCGAGGTCGACGGTGATTTTCTCTTCCCGGTCCTCATCCTTGACGGGACGCCGGATGATGATCTCCGATCGTTTCGCGTACTGGGAAAGATCTCCTCCCATGGTTATGGCCTCCAGGATGTCGAGGGATTGCTTTCCCGGAGGAAAGGTCTTGGCCCCGGGCTGGTTGACCTCCCCAAAGATGTAGAACACCTTGTCCGCATAGGTGGATATAGTGACCGTCACCTGCGGGTGAATCAGGTACTCTTCGCTGATAAAAAGCTCTTCCAGCCGGGTTTCGGCTTCCCGCAAGGTCAGGCCCGCAAGGGGGGTCCGGCCCAGCAGCGGAACGATGACCACTCCTTCCGGATCGAGCTTCTGGGCGGTGGAAAGGTCCGGCTCATTGAAAACCATGATCTGGACCGTGTCTCCAGCCTGTAGCCGGTGAAAATCCGGCTGGTCAGACGACGCAACCTGGCCCATTGCCATCGACAGGGTAAGAATCCACCCGAGGGCGAATAGAAGAGTTTGGCCGGTAATCCTGCTCATGTGCTGCTCGCTACGATCCCTGTACTTGTATTAAAGCCAGTCAGATCGACAACCATAAAAGGAGCCATTGTGGATAGCAAATTCCCTCTTCACGCGCTTTTTACCAGCCGGAAGAGCTGACGGCATCTCCCGGCCGCGTGCCGTCGGCGGCGAGTAAAAAACCTGTCAACAATCGGGGGATTGAAGCCTTTGCCTTACCATGAGGCT
This sequence comes from Opitutales bacterium, assembly GCA_049451775.1. GTDB lineage: Bacteria > Verrucomicrobiota > Verrucomicrobiia > Opitutales > Oceanipulchritudinaceae > Oceanipulchritudo. The sequence continues at coordinate 101,133 of JBMTVW010000002.1, forward strand.
GGAGATTTACAGAATCCAAGAATCGTGAACAGCAGCGTACCGAATTCAAATCACCAGAGAGGGGTGAACCGTCGCAAAAAAATCGCTGTGTTTTCTTGGTAATGCGCTGCTGCTGCGATCAAGAAATGATACGCCCTCCTTCCATTCCCGGAAGGGGGGGCTCTTCTTTTATGAAGGCGTGGAATCGCACCACTAGATTCATTTAGTTGTCAAAGCCCGGGGAATGATCTAGTGGTTGGCTTGGATGAAACTGAGTAAGCTACGGGTTATCTTGTTGGTGTTAGTTGGGCAGGCGTGTGTTGGACTAGGGGCGGTCTACCTGCTCCGGGCTCCGATCAAGTCCTACATCAACGAAATCAGGGCCGAGCGGGTTTTCGCCAAGGCCGAGGAAGCTTTTGCCGCGGAACGGTGGGCCGATGCGGCCCGCCTGGGAACAGCTGCCCATCACCTTGACCAGGGAAACCTGAATATTGACCTGCTGGTAGCCAGGGCCCTGCTCAAGCAGCGGAACGCGGCGGCAATTTCATGGTGGAACCTCGTTCTCGATTCACCCGCAATTCCCGTGGATGAACTGAGGGAACTGACGGCGGCCCTGTTGTCGGCGCAGCAACTGGAGGAAGCCCTGCCGTTCCTGAGTCGCCTTGTCCAGCTGGATGGTGACAATCCGGAAACCCATCGCCTCTGGCTGCAGTCCCTGCAGATCCAGCACAGGTACCAGCGGGTGAGGACACTGGCAGGTTCATTTGCCGAGGGGGGGAGCGAGGATTGGAGCATCCACCAGGCTTATCTTCACATGCAACGGGCCTCCTCCGGTGCCGGGGAGGGCAACCAGGTCTTGGAACACCTCCGGCGGTTGCTGGAGGAGGATGGTCCCCTTTCCCTCAATGCGGCCAGGGAACTGGTGTTCATCAGGGACATCGACCCCGAGAGCCTGCAGCTGGCTTCACGTTACCTGGTCGCCAACGGGGAAAGTGATCTGGACAAGCTACACGCCGCCAGCGCCGAGGCAAAGGCGGGTTTGCGGGATCACAAAAGCCTCACTGAGCTGCTGGTCCCAATCGTCGAGGAGCCAAACCCCGGGGACCTCGAAAAACTGCTCCGCTGGGCCCGTTGGATGAATGCCGAGCCGTGGTATCTGGAGCAGATCGACTATGCCACCTTCCGGGCAAATGAAGGGAATCCCGACATGTACCTCGGATTGCTTTTGTCCCGGGGAAAATTTGCTGAGTTGCTGGAACTGACCGAGACCGCCGCCTCCGAGGGCGGGGATGGAATGGCCGCCTTCCTTTATTACAGAAGTGCCGCACTTGAGGAAACGGGGGAGCCGGAGGCCGCCCGCAATACCCTGAACCTGGCCGTGCAGACGGTGGATCCGGCAAATTACGACACCCTCGAACGTTATTTGGCCCGCGATGGCCGGTGGAACCTCCTGTCGCAACTGTACGATATCCTCATTGAGACCGATACCGACAATTCTGTCTTCCTCATAAAGGCCCTGGGGGCGCGTTACTATTCAGGCAGGCAGGATGACCTGAAACCGATCCTTGAGCGGATCAACACGGAGGCCTTCGAGACAAAACCTGATATGCAGGGTTTCCTTCTCTACACCCGCTTGCTGGAGGGAGAGTATACCCCCGAGGTGCACAAAGCTATTGAGGAATTAATGGCCAATTATCCCGAGGTTTTCGACTTTCGCCTGATCCTTGGCGTCTCTTACGTCCTTCAGGGACGGTCCAGCCTGGGGAGGGAATTGCTGGCAGGAATGCCGGGCATGGGGCGCCAGGCTCCGCGCTATCTCCGGGTGGCCGCAGTCATCCTGGGCCTCCCGGCGAAGGATCTTCTCCTGCCCGGGGAGACGGAAACTCTCCTCCCAAGGGAGCTGTTCCTGATCAGTCTTGGACAGACGGGCGAATCCAGTCCCCCATCAGCCTCCTGAATTCCCTCCTTGCCTGAGCAGAGGCGTCGACACCGACCAGGCTAGCCAGGACAACCTGCCTCGAGAAGTCCCGTCGGCCCTTGCGGAGCTGGACCCATTGGGTCCTGTAGTTGAGCGACTGCAAGTCCTCGTGGGAGATGTTCATGTTCCGGTTTTCCCAAACACACCAGAAAACATGCAGCTTCAGGCCGGTCTGGGGCTGCTCGAACAGGTAGTGCCTGAACGGGATCCGCAGGTCCGCCACCTCGATGAACATGGGCTCAATTTCTTCCACCAGGACGGCCCCGTTGCCCTGCATGCAGATGGTTGGGGAATGACCATAGGAGGACACACTGGAGAGCTTGTTTTCATCCGTGTAGCCATAATAATACAGGTCAATATAGGTCTGGTTGAAGAGGAAATGAGTGAAGCGGTGACCATAGCTGTAACCGAGGATTCCGTTCACCCGCTGGCTGATTTCCCCGTATGCGTAGTCCGGATCGCTGGGATCAGGAAGCTGGATTTCCCAGCGGGTCTGTTCCGGGGCACGCAACTCATGGAATCGGAACCAACCCTCAACAATGGAAAAGACCATCAACGGCAGAAGCAGGTAGCCAATGGCGGCAGTTGAGCTTTGACTGTTCTTCCAGTGTCCAAGGATGATTTTCGGATCCATTTCCTGCGGGGGAGGCTTGTCTGATCCGCCCAGATTCAGGAGTTCGATCGCGGCATAGATCACCACCATGCTGACCCCGAAGGCAATGTAGCCCGCGGTGTCGTGCCAGGCGTCATAGGCCGGGTGTCCGTTGACAATCAACTGGATGGACAGGAATACAGCCCGCACCGTGTTTACGGCGATGACAATGAAGGGCAGAACCATCAGCGCCAACAGCCGCCTGAAGGGAGTTTGTCCAAACAGGCTGCCGAGGAACAATGTCACCATGAAGAGCGCCTGAAGGGAGCGGATTCCGCTGCAGGCTTCGTCGACCCCAATGTCAATGTCCCCCAACCTGAGAGTGTTGCCGGCCATCTCAACCGGGTAACTGAGAAAATGCAGGCCATGCACCGCCAGGCTGACCACGACCTTGGTCAGCGAAAGGACAATCAGTGATTCCATCCGGAATGGCCATGGAATCATTGTGGTGAGAAATACGAGGGGGAACACGCCCGCCCTGACGCCGGCCCATCCGTAGTGGCGGTAGAGAAGCAGCAGGGTGTAAATGGAGAGGCAGATGCCCTGCGCCCACAGGGGGACCCGCCAGAACGGATTCACCTCTGAGAGGGCATGAAACAATAGCATGGGCAGCAGGACCAGGCAGGAGGCTCCCAATGTCCCGATCTCCCCGCTCAACTCACTGGGCACGCTGGTCCGGAACGATCGGAAATCGCCGCGAATTTTCGACAGGTTACGGGCCAGCAGCCAAACGGCCAGGGGGGGGACGAACCAACCGAAGTTGTAGTAGGATTCACCTCCCCAGTGATGCCGTACCTGGCTGATGAGAAGTGCCCATCCCGTAACCAGGCCAATCAAGGCCCAGAAGGGCTCCGGAAGATTTCTTTTGAGAGGGTTGGACACGCGTCGGGCTGATTTGTGGGTGAACAATCTCCGGGGTTCAAAATCGCCCGGCTAGGGATTTTGAATAGGGAAATCGGTACCTTGTCCAGCGTCCAGTATCCCCGGTGCTGAGCCTAGAGCGATTCAAGCAGCGCCATCTCCTCGGGAATCAGGATGGAGGTATCCAGATTCTGCAACAATCCTTCCGCGACAGTGCGCTGGTCGGAAGCGGCCAGGACAACCGCGTAGATCAGCAGTCCGCGGGTGGAGGTTTCCTTCCAGTCGATATTGGTGCTCTTGAGAAGTCGATTGGCCTCGTTGGTCCGTCCTGCCTTGACCAGACCCAGGGCCAGAGTCAGTCGGTACTGGGGAATGTCAGGGTAGGCCTCAACGAGCGAGCGCATGACCTCCACGGACTCGTCCACCTGTTCCTCGGCCAGGAACTTGAAGTAGGCCAGGTTGTTCTTGTGCAGATCAACAGCCGGGTAATTGCGTTCCAGATACTCAGCCACGCGGATTGTTTGCCTGAGGTTGCCGTACTTGAGGGTGAGGCCGGTCAGGCGCCCCGCTTCCTGCTGGGAAAACGGAATGCCCGCGGTCAAGGCCGTGTAGAGTGACTGCATGGCGTGCACCGGCTGGTCAAGTTGCATTGCCAGCATCCCCAGATCCTTGATGAGGGGGAAACGGTTGCTCCCGATGATTCCCTGATGGGCTGCTTCCCAGTATTCGATGGCCTCGTCCTTCTTGTCCTCCTGAAGCAGCAACCGGGCCCGGTGGTAGGCGGCGACAACCGGATCAACCAGTCCCTTGCCCTCCTGCAGCGCCCGATGGGCATTCTCCAGATCACCAATGGCGATATAGGCATTGATAAGGACGGATGCCTCGTCCGGGGACAACCCGCTGATCCCGTCCCCAAGAGCCTCAATGACCGCCTCTCCTGCATTGATCTCCGTCAGCCACCCGCCGACCCGGATGGGGTCTTTTTCCATCAGGTGTTCAATGGCATGGGCGATCCATTCCTTTTCACCGAGGGGCGCGATTTGCCTGAGGCGGTTGAGAACCCCGATTGAGGTTGCTGGATCCACCGCCGGAACCTTGAGGTAAAGTTTCAGGACCTCCGTTTCGGCACTCATGGGGGGCTGACTGCTGACGATGTTCTTGAACATCTCCTGCACCCTTTGGGCTTCCAGACCCGGATCGGTGACGATGGCTTCCACCATGGCCAGTCCCTCGAAGTGCTTCTCCTCGAGGAATGCCTCTACCGCCAGCATCTGTTCAAGTCGCTTGTCACCATTGATGAGCGACATGAAGGAGGCGTTTGACTGCAGGGCAGCCAGGTGGGTCCTGGCCTTTTCGGTGAGGCCCATCGCCTGGCAGAGGCGGATCACTCCGATCAAATCCTCCACATTGGTGTTCGGGTACTTCAGAAGGAGGTCGGCAACATCGAGGGCACGCTCGGGGAAATGGGGAACAAGACGATTGATCATGACCCGCAACACGTCCGGAGGAAGGTTCGGGTTCCCGTAATAAAAGACCTCGTTTTTCTCCAGAAGCGAATAAATGGCCTCCAGGTCTTCCTTGATCATGGGGATGTTGATGTTGCTGATCAAGGTTAGCCCCGACAGCTCCCGCAACTCGGTGTCGGCGCCTTTCAGGAGATCCATCAGGATGGCCTTGCCCCGGGTGCGGTCGGCTGTCGTATCCGACATGACAAGCAGGCCCCCGAGGTAGAAATCAACAATCGGACGGTTGGAGCGCCAGCTTTCGGCCTCCTCCAAGAATAGTCGGGCGTTTGCCCGGTCTCCCCCCAGGTAGGCAATTATACCCGTTATCCCCAGCACGTCGGGGTTATTTGGATACAAATCCCGTGCCAGTGAGAGGATGCGCATCCCTGTTTCCTGTTCGCCCTTGCGGACCATGTCCCAGGAGGCATCACTCAGGTACCACGGCAGGTTGGGCACGTTCCTTGCATGCTTGCGGATGAAGGCTTCAATCTTAACCCCGTTCTTCTCGAAGGCCCAGATGATGAATTCCTTCTCCTGCCCCTCGGGGAGTTCCCCCTTGGAGAAGTAGTTCTCCAGGTTCCGGTCCAGTTGCGTCTCTACCATTTTTTCCCACTCAGAGGGCTCGAACCGTTCACCGCTTTCGTTGCCACTCCGAAGAATAAACAGATAGAGCAGAAGGGCTGCCAGGAGAACGGCCGCGCTTGTGATGATTAGCCTGACTTTCATGTCCTTATGCACTGGAATGACAGTATTTCCCTGCCGCGTCAATGTTACCTAGGCGATTTAAGGAGACGGTGCAAGCGGTATGCGACATTCTCCATCCGGATGAAGTCGCGCGCGACCTTTTCAGGCCGCGCGCTGTATCTTCATGGCCCTACATACTGCTGCTGTCTGTAGGAAATACCGTCGACTCATGACAGCGGTAGCCAGAGCCGGATCCTTGTTTTGGGAGGATCATTATATAGCTTCATTTCGCCCCCCATAACGGAAGCGATTCTGCGACAGATCGGCAATCCCAAACCGGAATTGAGGTGGACCTTGAGGAGGCCCTGGAGGTCCGCCTCCTGTTCCAGTTCCTGCATCACGTGGTCGGGGAAAGCGGGGCCCTCATCCTCGATGGTGATGACCATCAATGTCCCCGAACCATCCGCCCGGTCGCTACTCAGGGAGCAGTCCAGGGTCACCGTGGTCCCCTCCAGGCAGTTGATCTTGTTCAGGAGAAGGTTGTTCAGCAGTTGGGACAGGAGGGCCTTGTCGATCCGGGCCACCTTGTAGGCGTCGATGTTCAGTTTCACCTGCAGCTTGTTGCCCTGCATCCGGAGGAGGGAGGCGAAGGTCCCCTGCACCTCTTCAAAAAACAGATGGAGGTCCACAGGCTCCGGTCGGTTGGGGATCATCCGTGAGTCCTCTGTGGCCAGGAAAACGCCGTTGCGGAGATGGTCCTCCAGACAGGAAATTGCGAAATTCCTGGTTTGTCGCGCATCCGCCGTGGTGGTCCCGGTGGCGGCCTGGAATTCCAGGTCCTCCGCCGTCTTCAGGATCGAGATCGGGTTCTTGATCTCGTGGAGCAGATAGAGCCAGTTCTGCCGTGTGTTGTCGGCCACGGATTGATAACTGGATTCCTCAATCCGCTGGAAGGAGGCGGCAATTCTCGGCAGGCCCTCTTCGCGGAATCCGGCGACACGCGCGTAAAAGACGATCTCCCTTGCCTCGGAGCGGCTGTGGGCGGTGATCACCAGATGGGATTCCCCTGCGGCCATGGACAGCTTCCGCAAGGTCCGTTCCCAGATTACAGCCGATCCGTTGCTCAGGCAAAACGGATGGTGGGGGCAGTCCCGGGGAGGATCTTCCAATCCATGCATGCGCATCAAAGCCTCACGCCCCGCAGAGCGGAGCGTGTCCACGTCAAATATCCAATCGACATCTTCCGGGCAGCTAAGGATTTCCTGATGCGGCTCGGGAGAGCCGGAGGGACGTTCTTCAGGGAATGCGCCCATTTAGTCGATGTGCTTGGGAGTTTTGGAAAAGGGTGTGGGTACGTTGTGTTTTATTTGGATGTACCCCAGCTTGAAGAGGAACAGCAGGCAGAGGATCGCCGTGATTGAGAGGACCAGGGTGACCTGGGCAAACGCCTTCGAGCTGAGGATCAATATCGCCATCACTCCGAAGATGGCATTCACCGCGTAGAGCATGAGGACAGCGGTACGTTGTCGCTGACCGGAGGCCCTCAAAAGCCTGTGATGGATGTGGTCCCGGTCGGGGGTAAAGATTCCCTTGCCTTGGGAGGCGCGTCGCATGATCGCCGTCAGGGTGTCGAGGATGGGCAACCCAAGGGCGAGGATCGGGACCAGGTAGGACAAGCTGCCCACAGTCGCGCCCGTTGCCGGGAGCGAGAAGGTGGCCAGGATAAAGCCCAGGAACAGGCTTCCGGAGTCCCCCATGAAGATGCTGGCCGGATGGGTGTTGTAGACAAGGAACCCGATCAGGGCGGCGATGAAGGTTGTCACCAGGATAATGTCGGAACCGTAGCCGTTGAGGGCCAGGGCGAGGGTCAGGCTGCCCAGGGCAATGACCCCGATCCCGGCAGCCAGGCCGTCCATCCCGTCCATCAGGTTCACCGCATTGATAATACCCACGATCCAGAGGAAGGTGATGCCAGCGGCAATGATGGTGTTAAGGGTGGTCATCCCGGGGAATTGCAGCAGAGGGATTTCAAACCGGAACCCGGCGGCCACCACAATGAAGGCCGCCAGCGACTGGAAGAACAGCTTGTATCTGGCCTTGATGTGAAAAATGTCATCCACCAGGCCGAGGAGAAACATCATCCCGGCACCCCGCAGGATCCACTTGTCCGGGAAGTCGATGATCCAGGCGAAATCTTCCACCAGGATCTGCAGCATGTAGAAATAGGTGAGGCCGACAATGAACCCGCCGACGATGGCGATGCCCCCGATTCGGGGAATTGGATTTTTGTGAACGCTCCGGTGATTCGGGTGGTCCACCAGGTTCCAGCGGAACGCCATCCGTTTGACCAGGACAGTGAGGGCGGCGGTTGCAGCAATGCCGACCATCAGGCCTGATACAAAGAGGAAAACCTGGACTAATGTATGATTATCCATGAGCAGTAAGGTAGGACCAAAAATAAGGTAATATACCTATTTAACATAGGGAAAATTCTTGGTTTTAAGTCAATAATAATTTAGTTTTCTCCCTGAATTCCCTCTTTCCCCTTTTCGAGGGGTGGAATTCGCTTGTCACGGAGGGGATGGCTCTTCTTCTTGACCCATTGCCTCAACGACAAATGAAGTTGATAATCCCCGATTTCCGAGACCTGTTGCTGTCCCAGCTCGCCCTTGCGCGAATGCTGCTCCTGGCGGTGGTCTATGGCGTGCTCTTTACGATCAGCCTGTGGGCGGCCTACCTTCTCAGGTTCGATTTTCTCATTCCGCTCAACTACCAGACTGAATACCTATCAGCGCTGCCGGGAATTATTCTGGTTAAGTTGTTTATGTTGTGGGCGTTCGGTCAATTTGGGATACTTTTAAGCTACTTCCGTCTCCCCGACCTGTACCGGATCGGGGGAGCCTTGACGGCCAGTGTCCTTTTGTTCACCCAGGCATGGTATATTTTTTCCCACTGGGCGGTGCCGCCCCGCAGCGTCCTGATGGCGGATTACCTGTTCAGCCTGATCCTGGTCAGCATTTTCCGAATGTCCCTGCGGGTCTACCGTGAGCGCTACATGACGGACCAGGGGGACCGCAAGAAGCGGAAGCGGGTGGCCATCATCGGGGCCGGCCTCAACGGGGCAAATCTGGCCTATGAGCTGGTTTCGAGGCACAGCATGGGACTGCGACCCATCCTTTTCCTGGATGACGACCGGAAAAAGTGGCGTCACAAGGTTCACGGCATTCCGGTGTTTGGATCCCCGGACAGCCTTGAGGAGTGCCGTCGGCGCTTTTCCCTGGACGGGATTATCATCGCGATGTCCTCGGCACCGGCCCGCCGGATTCTGGAGCTGACCGACGCCGCCCAAAAACTGGGTTTAACCATCGACATCATACCCTCGATGACTGAATTGGCGACGGGCAAGGTGCAGGCCTCCCGGGTTCGCCCGGTGGAAATCGAGGATTTGCTGGGGCGGAATCCGGTGGACTTGGACACAGACGACATCCGCTCCCTGATCCAGAACAAGGTGGTGATGGTGACTGGTGCCGGCGGCAGTATCGGCAGTGAGCTTTGCCGGCAGATTTTCAATAACAACCCCTCGCGGCTGATTCTCATTGAGCGCTCCGAGCCCTCCTTGTACGGCATCGAGATGGAATTGCGCTCCACGGGATTAACCAACGGGAACCTGGTGGCCCTGATTGCGGACATCAGTGATGAGGCGCGGATGAGGGAGATCTTTGTCCGGTATAAGCCCAGTCTGGTTTTTCATGCGGCGGCCCACAAGCACGTCCCGATTATGGAACACCAGCCGGTCGAGGCCCTGAAGAACAATAGCTTCGGGACCCGGAAACTGGCCATGCTGGCATCGGAGCACAAGGTCGAGCGGTTCATCCTGATTTCAACCGACAAGGCCATTAACCCAACCAATGTGATGGGAGCCAGCAAGCGCTTGGCGGAAATCTTCATCCAAAGTTATAACCAGGCCCAGAAGGGGGATACGCGGTTCATGGCGGTTCGTTTTGGGAATGTGCTCGGTTCTTCGGGTAGCGTGGTTCCCCTTTTTCGCAAGCAAATCGTCGCCGGTGGACCGGTGACGGTGACCCACCCGGACGTCATCCGCTACTTCATGACGATTCCGGAGGCCTCCGGTCTCGTCCTGCAGTGCGCCACCCAGGCCGAGGGCGGGGAGATCTTTGTCCTCGATATGGGTAAGCCGATCAAGATTATCGATCTGGCTCGGCGGATGATCAAACTTTCGGGGTATGAGCCGGACAAGGATATCGAGATTTCCTTCGTCGGCCTGCGGCCCGGGGAGAAACTTTTTGAGGAACTGCAGCATCTGGGCGAGAAGTATTCCGCGACCCATCATGACCGGATTCTCCGGTTTACGGGGAAGCCTTATCCGCTGGAGGAGGTGGAAGCATTCCTTGACCAGTTGGGCCGGGAGATGTGCAGCAAGGATGCCGATGCCCTGAAGGAGGAGATCCAGTCCTTTGTGCCCGAGTACACCCCGTACTTGAGTTAATTTCTGAAACACTCCATCAAGGATGGAGATGAAGCGCCTGCTGGACATTCTCCTGATTCTCCTGACGTCGCCGCTCTGGCTGCCCTTGGTCCTGGTTACGGGGCTCCTGGTCCGCTTTAAATTGGGTTCGCCGGTCTTGTTCCGGCAACAGAGGGCCGGTCGTGCGTGCCGATCATTCAGCATTCTCAAGTTCCGCACAATGAAGGAGTTGAGGGATCCGGCGGGCAACCTTCTTCCGGATGGGGAGCGCCTGACTCCCTTTGGAAACCTCCTCCGCCGGACCTCCCTGGATGAATTGCCCGAGCTGTTCAATGTCCTGCGGGGAGAAATGAGTTTGGTTGGTCCCAGGCCTCTGCCGGTGCACTATGTGCCGCGTTACACTGCCCAGCAGGCCCGGCGGCTGGAGTGCCTGCCCGGGATCACCGGATGGGCGCAGGTGAACGGGCGCAACCTCCTGGCCTGGGAGGACCGTTTTGATCACGACCTCTGGTACGTCAGCAACCGGAGTCTTTGGCTGGACCTGAAAATCCTCTGGCTGACCCTGGCGACTGTCCTTCGTCGGGAGGGCATCTCCGAAGAGAATTCTGCCACCATGACCGAATTCATGGGTTCGGATCCAGACCCAGATCAAGAACATCCGCTCTGAACAGCTCCGCCCGGCTTCCCGGATCCATCTCATAAAAGCGAATAAATAGCCGGCCATGTGAAGCCGTCTCGGGGGCCTGCATCAGCACCCGGAGCGTCTGCCGGCTGCCATTCCGGGCTGTCGGTGCCAGGCGGACCCGGCGTGATTCGGCGACCAGCTGGTTGTCCGCATCAAAGAAATCAACCCGGATATACACTTCTCCGGAAGGGGACTGGGCGGATTCAAGTTCAAGTTCCCCCAGGTAGAACTGTCCGGGAGTTGCCCTGAATAGCTGGTAAATGGATCCCCGCCGGACGTCCCGGGCCTGGTAGCCGGGTCCGTCCACACGGCTTCCCATGGCCAGCCCATCCGAATCCAGGTGCTGTTGCCGCCAGATACGCGGGTTGTCGGTCTTGCCGAAGGTGGTGTCGTGCAGGACCGGAACTCCAGGCCCTTCCGTCGGCATCCCGCTGAAGCCTTCCACCCGGCACCAGTCCGCCAGGGTGGGCCGGAGTTCGGCCCGGCCCGCGCAATAGGCGCGAGCCACGGCGCCACCAAGTGAATCGTAGCGGAAAATCCATGACAGGTCCCCGGCAAACCCTGCCTGCGGATGCCTTCCCAGGATGGATGACATTTTTTCCCTTAGGGCGGACCTTGTGTCCAGGGCCTCCTGGGCCATGGAGGTGCTGCCCGTCTGCACCCGCCATGAAAGGTCCTGGTATCGCAGGAAAAGGGCAGTGGCTGAAAACAGGTCCGAGGTCTGGCGGACACGTTCCTGGAAGCGTCCGGAGGGGACTTCGCCGGCCAGCGAGAGGGCTTCCTTCAGCAGGGTTTCCATTTGCTCCCCATCCCTTTCATTCCAGAGGGCGGCCTGCCAAGGGTCCTTCCAGTACCTGAGCCACCAGCCGCTGCCGGACTGGGACATCCAGAGCGCTTCGGCCCGTTCGAAGAAAGCCCGCATGGGCCCGGCGGCCGGACCATAGAATTCCCTGTAGAACTCATCGAGGAGGGTCTCCGTATCAGCCTCCGGATTCCAGAGGAGACGGGCTGTCAGCCAGGTGGTGTGGAGATCGTAGGGCCAGATTGGCTCCACCTGCGAAAAGTAGGCCCGAACTCCACGGGCGTGGACAGCAGGAATGGATTCGGCGACGATCGCGGCCAGTGACCGCGGGACGAGGAATCCGTAACCAAAGATGTAATCCCATGTGCCCAGGAAGATCGGGCCCGCCTTGTTCCATTCCTCAATGTTGGCCAAGTCATCGGCCCGGGCGGCCGGATCGTACCACTGTGTCCGGTCGTAGGTCAGGTAGGGGACAATGGACTCATGCACTTTGAACCGGGGGGGCTTTTCCCAGTTGAGGTAGGAAAGGGCACCGATGTAAAGCGGCGGGTTGCTGGCACCGGGCCTATCCATCTGTTCCCAGTGGCGAACCAGGCGGGCGGCGAGGTCATTGGTGTAGTCGAAGACGTGGTTGCCCCAGTCCGGCCAGCGGCGGAAATACCCGCCAGGGGACCATGGCCAGGATTCATCAAAGCTGCCGAAGATGAAGGAATCCCCCAGACTGAGGGAAAGTGAAGCAATCCCACCGGCCTCCCTGGCGTGCATTTTGCCGAGTTCCTGTACCGCCCATTCCTCGACATGGTCGCGGACCCCGGGTTCGGTCAGGTCCGGATGATCGTTGTATCCATGGGGGACCTTGTAGGGCGGGCGCATGGGCTGACCGTTTTCGTCCTTGGCAAACAAATGGGGCTGGTCATCGAAAAGGGAGGGGACAACAACCCGGTGGAGTGAGTGATTGTAGCTGAAGCGCTCGCGCAGGCCCTGCCAGCGGGACCAGTCGGGAGCCTTCCATGGTGTCCGCAGCTTGGAGAGATTCCTGCCGTAAAAAGCTGCCTTGCTGTAGAGGAGAGTTGCTGGCTGGCCGTTCAGCGTCGGGAGCTCGGGTGGGTTGTCCAGACGTTCCAGGCCCAGCGGTCCCGGCTGGTAGTATCGCCAGCCAAGGAATTCCTCAATGAAGCGGTAGACGGCAATGGCGGTGGCGGTGTTGTCCGACCCGGCGATGAGGATGCCTCGCCCGGTCCGCTCTACCAGGATTTCATCGGTCAGGGGATCCTGGTCAAAGGCGGGATGTTCAGGCTGGGCCTGGATCAGGATATGCCGACCCGTTTCAACCAGTCTCCGCCATCGGATGTCCGGGGTGGTCCCGTACGTCGCCTCCAGCCGGTCGGCAAGGTCCCGGGTCGCTTCTGTGACCGGTGCGTTGGCGGTCCTGCCCACGACGATCACATCGTACCCGGGGGGCTCGGATGCTCCCATCGCCAGCCAGCACAGGCCAGTTGCACAGCTAATCCTGCATGCCCGGCGGATCACGATTCCTGACGGATTTCGCCGTTGCGGGAAAGGAGGACGGCCACCGGACGCGTCGCCTCGAAGTTGCTGAAAATGATGGCCAAGAGCACGGTGATGGGCACGCACAGGATGGCCCCCGGGATCCCCCAGATGCTGCCCCAGAGGGCAAGCGACAGCAGGATGACCAGCGGGCTCAGGTTGAGGGTGTTCCCCATCAGGCGGGGTTCAATGATATTGCCGACGACCATCTGGGTGGCAGTTACGCCGATGGCAACAGCTAGGAACGGCCCCAAGGTCGGGTATTGTACCAAGGCCAGCAGGGAGGGGAAGATGGTGGCGACGATGGAGCCGATGGTCGGGATGTAGTTGAAGAGGAAGATCAAAAGCGCCCAGAATAGGGCGAAGTCCAACCCGATGCTCTTCATAATCGTGTAGCTGACCACCCCCGTCAGGAGGCTCGTGAACGTCTTGATGCCGATATAGGTCTTGGTGTCCTCGTAGATACGTTCCAGAATGCTGCGGACCTTGGTGCGCTGGTGGGTGCCGTTGATCATGTTGTCGATTTTCGGGAGGAACCCCTTCTGCTCAAGGAAAATGAAGAGGGTGTAGATCAGAATCAGGCCGGCATTGCCAATGAAGCCGGCGACGGTCAACCCCAGGCCCTGGAGGATCTTTGAAAAATCAATTTTGCGGATCAACTCGTTCAGCTGGGGAGACTCCTCGAAGCCAAACAGCCTGGAGCCATCGTCGATCAGTTTTTCCACGTTGGCCTGGTAGGTCGGGGCGGTCCGGATGACGTTGTTGATACTGGTGCTGATCAGGTTGGTAAACAGGGTCAGGGATCCGAAGATGATGACCAGGGCCAGAAGGAAACAGAGAAACCGTGGCAGTTGGAATTTCCTTACCTTGAGAGTGGCGATTGAGTCGGTGAGGATGTTGATCAGGTACCAGATGAAGATGGCCAGTACCATGGGGATCAGGAGATCCTTGCCCAGAACCAGCAGGGCAAAGACAAAAGTGACCAGGACGGCGGTAGCTGCGGCTTGCGTTATTTTCATCTGAATGCCTTTGGCAAGAGTTCGCTGGCGGAAGTTTTCAGCCCCTGCTGGCCCCCGTTCCAAAATGAATAGACGACGATGTCGTGTCCCAGCCTGGCGGATAGCTCCGAGAGCCACTGCCGGCAGGCCCCGCAGGGGGTCAGGGGCGGGGATTCGGTATCGGTTGCCCGGTGGCGGGCCGAAAGGATCAGGCCTTGGATGGAACCTGCCTTGCCCTCGGTCTGGGCCCGGGCAATCGCGTTGCGTTCGGCACACTGCGTGAGGCCATAGGAAGCGCTCTCGTAATTCACCCCGGTGATCAGTTGGCCTGATTCGAGGATCAGGCCGGCACTGACACACAACCCCGAATGCGGGCAGAAGCTATCCTCCAGAGACGCTTCCACCGACTCCAGGTGCGCCCTGAGGCGCTCGTCCAGTTCATCCCGTTTGACTTCCTCCATTTCGAATACCCTTCATGGACAAAAAAGCCATCAAGGAAAAGGATTTGCAAGAGTGAAGGCTGCTGCGGTCTATTCTTTACAGATTCCTTCAGTCGCCTATGTTGAACCTATCATGAGTACTTTCCAACTGGCATTCATCCAAGGCATCGGGGGACCGGAACTGCTGATCATCCTTGTCATCATTCTCCTCCTCTTCGGGGCCAAGAAGCTCCCGGAGCTGGCCAAGGGGTTGGGCAAGTCCATGAAGGAATTCAAAAAGGCCGCTCAAGAGGTCCAGGAAGATTTCCAGGAGGCCATGGATTCCAATGAACCGGCAAAGAAGACGCCTCCGCCCGCCAAGAGCGACACCGCGGTGGCCAGTGAGCCGGTCAAGCCTGATGAATCCAAGGGAACCGACGCCTGAGGGTCAGTCCCGGCTCGATTCCGGGAGGAAAATGTGGAAGGTTGAGCCCTTATCTTCCTCTGATTCAAGGTCGATAAAGCCCCCGGCACGGGCGACAATGCCAAACACCGAGGCCAAGCCAAGGCCTGTTCCTTTTTCCTTCGGTTTGGTGGTGAAGAAGGGATCGAAGATCTGGTCCCGGATTTCCTGCTTGATTCCACACCCTGTATCCTTGACCGAGATGCAGAGGTAACGGCGTGGAGCCAGACAGGTGTCTTCCGTGCATACGCGCAGGTCAATGTTGTGGATGCTGACCCGGACATGGATTGACCCATCCCCGCTGATTGCGTCGCGGGCGTTGATTATCAGGTTGAGGATGGACCGGTGAAGCTGGTTGGGATCCATTTCAACCACCGGGGCACCCTCATGGTACTCGAACTGCAACAGGATGTTGGGCGGAAAGGTTTCCCGGGTCATTCCCTCCAGTTCCTTCAGGAGCGGGTTGACGTCGACCTGCCTGCGGTCGGCCGTTTCTGATTCCCGGGAAAAGGCGAGTATCTCCTGAATGACTGAGCGGGCCCGGCCGGTGCTGATCTCGATGATGTCGACGTAGCGATCCAGATCCGGGTTGTCCATTCGCTGCTTAAGGAGCTCGGTAGCTATCCGGATGGGCGCCAGCAGGTTGTTCAAATCGTGGGCAATGTCGCCGGCCAGCTTGGCAATGTCCCCGAAACGCTTGGCGTTGTGGAGCATCGCCTCAAGTTTCCACAGGTCCTCGGAGTCTTGCTTCGGGGGCAGGGGGGGAGTGTCGGACGAGGGGGGCTTGGAAACTGATTCCGGTTCAGGAGGTGATTTCATTTATCAATGTTTCCAAATCCTGCAGGCGTTTTTCCAAACGGTCGAGCCTTTCCGAAAGATCTGTTTTCCCGGACCTGTTGCCGGCGGGTGCCGCTGGTTCCTTCTCCGGGATGCTCTCCTTGTGGGGGGCCAGGGTATGGACAAAGCGAATCTCCTTGCTGCCGTGTCCGCGGCCAAGGGGCCGGACCAATTCATGCAGTTCTTCGTCACGGTGCTGCATGCGTTGCAGCCAGTCGTTGACCTGGGGCAGCTCGGCGAAAGGGTAGAGTCGCTCGCAACGCTGGCGCAACTGCCCGGTGGTCTGGGGACCCCTGAGCATGAGCACCGCCAATAAAGCGTACTCTTCCCGGGCCAGTTCCCATACCCGGGACGCATTTTCCCGGAACTTGGTAGTTCTCGCGCCTGCCATGTCGACGCGCATGGCGAGGTGGTTTTCCCGGAGTTCCTCAAGGGCGTCCAGGACCTCGTCCCCATCGTAGTCAGTGACGGGATCCCGGCTGGTTTTCTGGTTGCAGGCGATGACCAGGGCATTCAGGGTCAGCGGGTACGACTCGGGGGTCGTCCGGGCTTTCTCCATCAGGGCGCCAAGCACCCTGATCGCTGGAAGGCTCAGATCCATTGGTCAGCAAGCTCAGGATTCTTCGGGCTTCGTGTTGTAGATATAGCCGACACCGTGGATCGTCTTGAAGGCGTCCAGGTTGAGCCCGTGTTTCTGGAAGATCCCCCTGACCTTGACGATGTACTGGTCGAGGCTGCGGCTGCGAACATCGGCGTGAATTCCCCAAACCCCGTGAATGAGGGTCCTGCGGGTGATAACCGTGTCCGGGTTGGCGTTGAGGAATGCAAGGATGCCCAATTCCTTGCGTCCGATGGATTCACTTTCCCCGCTGGGAAAGGACAGTTCCATCCGTTCCGGGTTGACCTGCGCCCCCTGGAACTCAAACGGCTCCTCGGAAACCCGGGCGTTCTTGGTCACGTTCCAGTCCTTGGCGGTTTCGGCCCGTCGCAGCACGGCGTTGATCCGCGCCACCAGCTCCGAGAAGCTGAAAGGCTTGGTTATATAGTCGTCGCCCCCCATCTCCAGGCCCTGAACCCGGTCAGACTCGCTGTCGTTGCCGGTCAGGAAGATGATGGGCAACTCAATCCCCTCGCTCTTGAGGGTGTCCACCAGTCCGAATCCGGACTGGTTCGGCAGGTTGATGTCCAGCAACATCAGGTTGGCGAAGTTGTTCTGGAGGTAGCGGGTCACGTTTTCGGCCCGGTGGTGTACCTGGGTCATCATTCCGGCTGATTCCAGCTGGTCCGAAATCAGGTGCGCGAGTTCGGGATCGTCCTCGACGATAAGTATCAACGGTTTTGGTTTTGCCATAATGATTCTCCTTGAGGGAACTATTGGCAAAGACAGCCGGATTTACAATTGTAAAAATTATGTGAACGAAAAAAAATTTCCATTGTGGGAAGTGCCCGGAACCGTTTTGGTGGTCGGTTCATGAAAAGTTTTGAAAGTCTATTCGTGGAACTCAAGGACAAGGCCCAACGGGGTGATCCCTCATCGGGCACGGTCAAAATGCTGACACTGGGCAAGCATGCCATCGGGAAAAAACTGATTGAGGAGGCGGGCGAAGTCTGGATGGCTTCCCGTTATGAAAGCAAGGAGGCGGCCGCCGAGGAGATTTCCCAGTTGCTCTACCATGCCCAGGTCATGATGCTGGCAAACGGGCTGGAGTTGGAGGATGTTTACCGGTACCTCTAGGAGGAATTTACATGTTGAAGCTGGCCATACCAAACAAGGGCGCCCTCTCGGAGGGAGCGGTGAAGATTTTGACGGACGCTGGTTACCGCTGCAAGCGGTACGGCCGTGAACTGGTCGTCAGGGATGCCGAGCATGGGGTGGAATTCATTTTCCTCCGGCCCCGTGACATCGCTGTCTATGTTGGCAGCGGGCTCATCCATGCCGGTATCACCGGGCGTGACCTGGCACTGGATTCGATGTCCAATGTGAAGGAGCGGATGGGATTGAACTTCGGCAAATCCCGGTTTTGTTACGCCGCCCCGAAGGGCCAGGGCCTGACCCCCGACACCCTTGGCGGGAAGCGGATCGCCACCAGTTACCCCAACATTGTCCGCGAGGACATGCGCCGACGGGGTGTGGAGGTGGAAGTGGTGCGCCTCGATGGTGCGGTGGAAATTTCCATACAATTGGGGGTGGCGGATGCCATCGCCGACGTGGTGGAGTCGGGACGGACCCTTGTTGAGGCGGGGCTTGAGATTATCGGCGAGTCCATCATGCAGTCCGAGGCGGTTCTCATTGAACGATCCGGGGATGAGGCCCCCGGGGAAGGATTCGATCTTCTGGTCAAGCGACTGGAAGGAATCCTGGTGGCCCGGGAGTATGTGCTCCTGGAATACGTCGTCCCGAAGAGCGCCCTCAAGGAGGCCTGCACGCTGACCCCCGGAGTGAAAAGCCCGACCGTTTCCCCGGTCAGTGAAGAGGACTGGTCCGCTGTGGCGGCGATGGTCCGGGCCAAGGGCCTGAACAAGATCATTGACCAGCTCAGCGAGCTGGGGGCCAAGGGGATTATCGCCCAGGAAATCCGCACCTGCCGGCTCTAGGAACAGGGATCCAAGGATGAAAGTCGCCCTGATTGACGGATTCAACCTGGCCTTCCGGGCGTTCTACGGGATGCCCGACCTGGCTCGGGGGGACGGATTCCCAACAGGGGCGGTTCATGGCTGGGTCCGCCAGATGTGGTGGGTCGAGGACAATGTCAAAGCCGAC
The DNA here is from genome assembly GCA_049451775.1 of Opitutales bacterium. Classification (GTDB taxonomy): domain Bacteria; phylum Verrucomicrobiota; class Verrucomicrobiia; order Opitutales; family Oceanipulchritudinaceae; genus Oceanipulchritudo. The sequence continues at coordinate 119,791 of JBMTVW010000002.1, forward strand.
CGGATGTATGTCTTTTTCGATCTCGGGGGAGCGAGCCGCCAGCTGGCTATCCGGGACGACTACAAGGCCAACCGCGGGGAGGCTCCGGAGGAGCTGGAAAAGCAAATTCCCGTGATCAAGGACTGGACCCGTGCGGCCGGGTACGCGGGGGTGGAGCAGCATGGGGTCGAGGCCGATGACCTGATCGCCGCCTACAGCAGCAAATTGGCCTCCAACGGGCACGATGTGCTCATCATCAGCGCGGACAAGGACCTGGCCCAACTGGTCACAGAGAGGGTCCATCAGCTGGTGCCACCGCCGACGGCCAATCCGCGGCTCGGATGGCGGGAACTGGACCCTGCCGGGGTGGAGGAAAAGTTCGGGATCAAGCCAACCCAGATCGCCGACTATCTGGCCCTGATCGGGGATACCTCCGACAACATCCCCGGGTTGCGTGGCGTCGGGCCCAAGACCGCTGCCAAATGGCTAATTCAGTACGGCAGCCTCGAGTCCATCATCGGGCATTGTGGTGAACTCAACCCGAAGAGATTTCAGTCACTGGTTTATGAGGAAGCGGACAAGCTCCGGCTGAATCTCCAGATGACCCGGCTCGACCATGGTTTGGAAGTGGACGAGGAGGGTCACGCCTGCCCCGATCCGGAAAAGGCGGTCGCCATCCTCAGGGAAATGGAAATGGGCACCACCGCCGACAAGCTGGTGGAGCGCATGGGTGCTGGATGATCCGGCTACGGGTTCAGACCGCCCCCTGCAGATAATATTCGGTCGGACGACCTGGTGCGAATCCCCGTTGGCGGAGGTCGCGCAAGGCCAGTGACTTGCGGGTCTTGGACATGCGACGCCCGGTTTTGGGATCCTCAACCAGGGCGCAATGGTACCACTCCGGAGGCTTGAAACCCAAGGATTCATACAGGAGCAGCTGCCGGGCGGTTGAGAGAAGGAGATCCTCCCCTCGGACGACTTCGGTTATTTCCATGGCGTGGTCATCGACCACGACCGCCAGTTCGTAGGAGGGAAAGCCGTCCCTCTTCCAGATGATAAAGTCCCCAAAGTCGCGTCCGGCCACGAAGACATGCTCACCTGTCCGGCCGTCCCGGAAGGTTATTTCCCTTCCGTCGGGAACACGAAACCGCCAGTTCAGGTTGGCTTCTCCCAAGTCCAGGGAAGGATCGTCGTCCTGTCGGAAACCGGGAGGGAAAAGCAGGTCGCCGTCAATTGGCGAAGGTTTTGCATCGGATGCCTGGACGCATTTCCGGGAATGGGGCGAAGGATAGATATGCCCCCCCGAGCGCAGCTTCCTGAATGCTTCCCGGTAGTGGTCCAGTCGCTCGCTCTGGACATAGGGCAGGCAGGCTCCCCCCCTGTCGGGGCCTTCGTCCCAGTCCAGTCCCCACCAGCGCAGGTCAGCCATGGCCCCCTCGGCAAACTCTGGACGGCAACGGGCCGGATCGATGTCCTCGGTCCGGTAGACGACGGTCCCTCCAGTCGCCCGGGCCCGCGTTACGGCCACGGCAAAAGTCGAGGCGTGGCCCAGATGGAGCCATCCCGAGGGGGTCGGGGCGATGCGGCCGCGGTACTTCATTGGTGTGGTACAGGGGATGATAGGCCAGGGACGGGTCCTATATTCGTTCTTGAACCTGAAGGAAGTTGCTTGATAATGCCCCAACTTTCAATCGTTAACCACGAATGGACATGAATGCCCTCTGAGAGGCCTTTTCTGCCGGTAGAGGGCATCCCTGTAGGTTCGTGGTTAGCGCAGGCCCGGCGCATCGGGACCGAAAGCAAAACAACGAATATTATGGAAAAAACTGAAGAATCCGGGTCGAAATCCGTACGCGTATTGCCGACCTTCGAAGAGTTGGGATTACATCCCGACGTATTGAAAGCCCTGATCGAAAAAGGGTACAAGAATCCAACCCCCATCCAGGCGGAAGCAATTCCCCAGCTCATCGAAGGCCGCGACCTGATTGGCGGCTCCCAGACCGGAACCGGAAAGACAGCGGCATTTGCCCTGCCGATCCTGTCCCGTCTGGAGGGACACCAGAAGACCCCGCGGGTCCTGATCCTGGAGCCGACCCGCGAATTGGCCCAGCAGGTGATGGAACAGCTTTCCCTCTACGGAAAGTACCGGCCATTCAAGTCGGTTCTGGTGCACGGAGGCGTTGGCTACGGCAAGCAGAAGGATGCCCTGAAGGAGGGGGTGGACATCGTGGTGGCCACTCCCGGACGTCTGCTCGATCACATCGGGCAAAAGACCCTCAGCCTGAAGAATATTGAGATTCTTATCCTGGACGAGGCTGACCGGATGCTAGACATGGGCTTCCTTCCGGACGTGAGAAAAATTGTCCGGATGTGTGCCGAGGAGCGCCAGAGCCTTCTCTTTTCGGCCACCATTCCGCCGGAAATCGACCGCCTCAGCCGGGCCATGCTCAAGGATCCCGTCCAGATCAAGATCGGTGGCGGGAGAAAACCCGCCGAGACGATCAATCACACCATTTTCCCGGTCGACGACCGGCAGAAATTCGACCTTCTGGTGGCCCTTCTGGAAAAGCTGGATTACCACAGTGTGCTGATCTTTACGCGGACTAAGATGGGAGCGGACACCATCGCCCGTTGGCTCAATGAAACCAACCACGGGCCCACGGGGGTCCTTCACTCGGATCGAAAACAGAAGGAGAGGGATGCCTCACTGGCAGACTTCAAGTCCGGGAAGATTGAGATTCTGGTGGCCACGGACATCGTTGCCCGGGGCATCGACATCAGCGGTGTCAGCCATGTCATCAACTACGATATCCCGCTCCATCCAGAGGACTATGTGCACCGGATTGGCCGGACCGGCCGGGCTGAGAAATCGGGTGATGCGGTGACCATCCTGACTGCCGGGGAGCTTGATTTCCTCAGGGCCATTGAACGCTTTATCGGCAAGGAGATTCCCCAGGAAAAACTGGAGTCATTCGATTACAACTGGTCCCCCTTGTTTGAAAAACTCGGAAAACCAAAAAAGAAAAAGCGCAATCGTGGTTACGTTCCTCAATCCAAGTTCTAACCATAACCGACGGGGTCGGGCCAGGACTCTCTGGTTGTCCGCCATCATGCTCGCCCCGGCCCTCTGCCCGGGAGCTAGTTACCAGTTCGCTGAAGAGCTGTTCCCGGAGTTGGGACACTTGATCGAGCTGGCTGCCCGGGAGGGGACTGAGCTTCAGCTCAACGAACTGCGCATGGAAGAGCGCTCGGGGGAACTGGACGTTGCCCGCGGCCAACGCCGTCCGCAGGTCCATGCCCGGGCCCGCTTGGCCGGGGCCTATGAAACCCGCGATGACATTGGCGACCGTTACCGTGGCAGCGTGAATGCCAACCTGACAGTGACCCAGCCACTCTACCACTGGGGAGCGCTGGAGGGGCGGGAAGTCATCGCCGAGGACCGGGTGGCCCTGCAGGGGCTTGAGTCCAGCCGCCATGGCGAACGTCACTTCATGGAGATTCGCAAAGCCTACTTGCAGTGGCTCCTGATGAAGCAGCGTAAGGAACTCCTGGAGCAGTCGATTTCCCTTTCGGAATCGTTCGTCCAGGCTCGGCGGCAACTGGTTGAGGTTGGGCAAAGCTCTGAGCAGGACGTGCTCGAGATGGAGGCCCGGTTGCTGGAAAACCATGAGAGCCTGAGTTACATTGAGAAGCGGGTGGGGGATATAGAGGGTATCATGGCCCGCCTGATTGGCCCTGGATTCAGTCCGGTCAACCTCCAGGGAATGCCGTTGTCGGTCATCAAGCCGATGAGCCAGTCCGATCTTGAATCGCTGGCGGCCCGGGTCCGGTCCGGCCAGTCGGGGATCGAGTCCCCGGAGACGGAATGGTTCTCCCTGCTGGAGTCGATTGAATCACAGAACCTGGCCATCCTGAGGAAGGAGAACCACCCCAAGGTGGATTTTGTCGCGGGTGTGCTCTCGGATCAACTCGATGGCTTGAATGATGAGGACTTTGCCCTCCGGGTCCAGTATTACGCCGGAGTCCAGATCAATTGGAATGTCTTCAACGGCTGGCAGACCAAGGGTCACAAGCGCAGCGTCCTGGCCCGCAAGCGAGCCTTTGCCCTCCAGGAGAAGGCCGCCCGCGAGGATAGCGGACGCCGGGCTGGAGCAATTCTGGCCGAGCTGCAGTTGAACCTCAGGCAGATCGAGGCCCGGGAAAAGCGGGCCGATATTCTGGAGCGCCGACAGAACCTTGTCCGTGAGCAGGTGGATCGCTCCCTTCTGCCGGGCTCGGAACGGATCGAGGTCGAGATCGACTATCGCGACGTCCGCCAGCGCCTGATGGATGCCCGGGTCAACTATATCATCAACCTGATGGAACTGGGCATCCTCATGGGGGAGGATCCGGCCCAGTCCCTCTACCGGACTGAATCATGAACAAGTGGATCAAAATCGGGGTACCGGCCGCGGTCATCCTGCTGGCCGTTTTCTGGATTAGCCGGCAAATGAAAGTGTCGGTGATGGTTTCGCCGGCCACTACCGGGACCGCTGTCAATGCAGTCACCGGGACGGTCGAGGTGCTGGCCGGGATGGACATCCGGGTCAAGGCCCAGAGCCGGGGCCGGATCGTTGAAAACGTCGTCGAGGCCGGCGACCGCGTCCAGTCCGGGGAAGTCCTGGCGCGCCAGGATTCAGCCGAGCTGAAACTGCAGATTGAACAGGTTCGCATCAGGCTGGAGGCCGCGGAATCAAGGAACCGACTGGAGAGTACCCACAAGATTGACCTGGAGTCACTTGATGATGAACTGGAGGGGGTCCGCCTGGCGGTTAACCTCAAGCAGGCGCCTCTTTCCAAGCTGGAGAACCTTGAGCGCGAGCGTCGTAAAAAGGATGTCCTTTGGCAACTGCAGGAGATCCAGGAAACCGAGAACCTCGAATTGCTCCGCAACCAGCTGGATCAATTGCTCCTGCAACGGGAGAAGATGACAACGGTGGCCCCCTTCGAGGGGGTTGTCGCCGAAATCAAGGCATGGAAGGGCGACCTTGTGAACGCCAACCAGGAGTTGGTCCGCCTTGTATCCAACGGTCGCACCATTATCATGGAGCTGACGGAGGAGGATTATTTTGGCGTCCGCGACCAGCAGCCCGTCACCCTTAGGTTGGCCAGTTATCCCGACCGCACTTTCGAGGGAACGGTCACCCGCCTGGCGGACGTGGCCAATTCCAGCAACAAGACGCGCAACGTGATCGTCAACGTCCGGGCGGAGGATTCACTTCTTGTTCCGGGGCTGACCGGCGAGGGATACCTGGTCAAGGATGAGCGGCCGGATGCGGTCCTCCTGCCCCGCCGGGCCCTGATCGGGAACCTGGTTTACATGGTCACGGGAGGGAAGGTCGAGGTCCGCAGGGTCCGGCCGGGATTCCTTGGACTGCATCAGGCGGAGATCTTGGAGGGGATTGATCCCGGCGACCTGATCATTCTGGAAGACCAGAATCTGCTCAAGCCCGGTGACCGGGTGAAGGCCATCCGGCAATAAATTTCCTAGATGCGGCAGAACATCCTCATAGCGTGGCGTTTTCTGGTGGCCAAGAAACGGGCCATGCTGATGAGTCTGGCCGGGATTGTTTTTGGGGTTGCTTTCTTTGTTTTCACCCAGGCCCAGACCAGCGGGTTCGAGGCCTTTTTCGTCAACACCATCCTCGGGACCAACGGCTCGATCCGGGTGCAGGACGAGTTCCAGCACACCGTGACCAGCATGATGGTGGAGGCCCAGTCCGGCGAAGGGCAGTTTGAAATCCCCCTTCGGGAAGGGCGGAGCTATATCTCCGGGATTCGCAATCCACAGCAGTTGATGGAAGCCATCCGGCAGTTCAGCGAGGTGGAGGGCGCGGCCCCCGTTTTGCGGGGGGATATCCAGATTTCCAGTGGCTTCCGGACCGAATCCGGCCGGGCTATCGGGATCCTTCCCAAGGAGTACCTTGAGGTCTCCGACCTCGAGCACCAGATCGTCAACGGCGACTTGCGAGGCTTTGGTGAGGCACCCGATGGAATCCTTGTCGGGAAGCGCCTTGCTGAACGGATGGCGGTGCTGCCGGGGAGTTTCATTTACCTGAGCCATGTCGGGGAGACCCGGCGATATGAGGTAATGGGGATTTTCGAGACCGGCATCGATTTCTTCGACAAGACTCACGTCTTCATCCACCTGCAGGAGGCGAGACGGTTGCTCAACAAGATGGAACAGGTCAGCTACATCCAGATCATGACCCGGGATCCGGCCAAGGCGCCCGCGCAGGCAAAGCAGATGGAGCACGCCCTCGGGCATTATGTGGCCAGCTGGCAGGAACGGGAGAAGTCCTGGCTGGAGGTGTTTCGGGTCCTGAGAATTTCCTCGGCCCTCTCGATGTCGACGATCATCCTGATCGCCGGGCTGGGCATGTTCAATACCCTGGCCATTATTGTCATGGAGCGGTCCCGGGAAATTGCCATTCTCCGGTCGGTGGGCTTCAGCCGGAGGGATATTCTGGGGATCTTTCTCTTTCAGGGCCTGATCGTCTACGCTCTCGGGACGGTGATCGGGTTTATTTTCGGGGCGCTTCTGACCAAGGGAGTGGAGAGTCTCCCGATTCGTATCCGGGGCATTTTCTCCACGGATCACTTTGTGGTATCGTGGTCACCATGGCACTACCTGTCGGCGGCCCTCGTGGCCGGGCTGGTGGTGGTCATTGCCGCGCTGATACCGGCGCGCAGGGCCTCCCGGGTTGAGCCGGGCGAGGTCATCCGGGGGACAGGGGGCTGATGGGTATGGAAAATTCCACTTCAAAGCACGTCCTTGAGGCAAGAAAGCTCCACCGTTTTCTCGGTGAAGGTGCCGGCCGGGTCCATGTGCTGAGGGGAATCGACCTGTCCCTCGACAGGGGCAAGACCTATTCCATTGTCGGTCCCAGTGGCTGCGGCAAGAGCACCCTGCTGTACCTTCTCGGGCTCCTGGATCGCCCGGACGGCGGGGAAATCCTCCTGGGCGGGGATCGGGTGGACCAGGCCAGCGAGGCCAGCAGGACGCGGATCCGGGGCAGCCGGATCGGTTTTGTTTTCCAGTTCCACTTTCTTCTGGCGGAATTCACCGCGGCCGAGAACCTGATGCTGCCGATGCTCAAGAAGGGCGGGATCAGCGACGAGGAAGCCCGCGAGAAGGCCTGCCACCTGCTCCGGTTGGTGGGCCTGGCGGACAAGACGGCCCGCCGGGGCAACCAGTTGAGCGGGGGAGAGCGCCAGCGGGTGGCAGTGGCCCGTGCCCTGGCCAATGACCCAGACCTGATCCTGGCTGACGAGCCGACCGGCAACCTTGATTTCAAGAACTCCCTGACCCTGTTCGAGCAATTGCAGGGACTGGCCCACGAGTTGGACCGGACCATCCTGGTGGTCACCCACAACCGGGAACTGGCCCGGGCATGTGATGCCACCTTCCATATGCGGGACGGGGTTTTCCAGGACTAGGCGGGGAGGAATTCTCCGCTCGAGACTTTACAGGAAATGGTCCTGTGGTTAGGGTGTCTGCATGGAACTAGATGCGAGCAAACGAACATTCGCTCCCTTCTCCCTCAAGCGTCTCATGGAGACTTGCTTTGAAAAAGGCGCCGGTGAGCGGCTCTGTATCCTCATCGACCTGCCCGATCCGACCGAGATCAAGGACTTCGCTTTCCTCGATAATCCCCGCCTGAGCATCCAAAATTACGGATACAAGGTCTTCTACCAGGGATTCCAGGACGGTGGGCTGGAGGAAATGAACTACACCGGGGGAGAAATCTACGCCTATCACGAGACGGGTGGCAGCAATCTCGACATGCGTGACGAGTGTTACGACATCAACGGGAACCAGCTCAGCCTGGACAGGGACATTTACCCCAATTACGGGCTCATCTTGGTGGTCTCGACCTTTTCCGCCACGGCCCCCCTGACCGCCAAGGCGAAGGAATTCGATTTTCGCGGAGCCACCCTACACGGCCTCAACCAGATCATTGTCGATACCGGTCTGAGTGTCGACTACAACGAGGTCAGCGCGGAGGCGGAGAAGCTGCGCCTCGGCCTGACGAAGGCCGATTGGTTCGAAATCGATTTTGAGGTGGAGGGGGTCAAGACGACCCTCAGGCTGATCACCGGCGAGCAGGAGGCGCAGAAGAGCCACGGCCTATGCCCGCGGGGCAAGCCGGATGTGGCCAACCTGCCGGCCGGGGAGGTTTATTTCGTTCCCGAGAGTGCCGAAGGCCAGTTCCCATTCAAGTACGATGAGGAAACCCTTGGATTGCTGAGCGTAGAAGGCGGGAAAATTGTCAGCAGCCGGTTGATTTACGGTGACTACGCGCACATCGAGGAGCACAACGCCAAATTGAAGGACGACCCCATGACCGGGGCCATCGGGGAGCTTGGCTTTGGCACCCAGGTGCTGCCCTTCAGTGGCCGGGATATACAGGACGAGAAAATCCTCGGGACGATCCATGTGGCAACGGGCCGCGATGATCACCTCGGGGGCAACATCACTCCGGACATGTTCAAGGAGCACGCCAACTCATCTCACGACGACGTTCTGTATGCCCCGCATAAAACCCCCGAGGTGCGGGTACCGGAGGTACGCATGTACAAGAACGGGGAAACCACCGTCCTGATGGGAGGTTACCGCCCGGGACAGTTCATGATCAACCTCCTTCAGGCGTAATAGCGCCGATGACCGGATTGCCTCAATTCTCACCAGACGGTGGCCTGAGTCTGGACTTTCCCCTCGCTGACGGACTCGTCACTAGCCGGCTGGCTCTGGGGTGCATGATGTTCGGCGAGATCTGGGACTCCCCCTCAGTTTCTTCCGGGGACCGCTCCCGGGCCCGGGCAGCCCTCGAGACTGCCCTCGAACTGGGATGGAACTTCTTCGATCACGCCGACATATACTGCAACGGGAACAGCGAGCGGGTTTTTGGTGAGCTGGTCCGGGAACTCAACCTGGACCGGGAATCCATTATCATCCAGGGCAAATGCGGGATCCGTTTTAAGGGCGAGCCACATCCAGATTCCCCCAAGCGCTTCGATTATTCCCGGGAGCACATCATCGCTTCCGTTGACGGGATCCTCGCCCGGCTGGGCATGGACTACCTTGACAGTCTCCTGCTGCACCGGCCCGACTTCCTCGCCGAGCCAGAGGAAATAATTGCCGCTTTCGACCAATTGCGCGGCATGGGCAAGGTTCGCCATTTCGGGGTCTCCAACTTTACCCCTCACTTGTTGGGGCTGTACCGGGCCGCCGGGTTCATCCCCGTTGCCAACCAGGTTGAAGTCAATCTCCTCAGGACTGCCCTGATCGATTGCTCCATGATTGAGTCCGGCCGGAAACCCCTTCCGGGGCACCCGGGAGACGGAACCCTGGAATGGAACCGGTCCCACGGCGTCGTCACACAGGCATGGGCCCCCATGGCCTACGGCTACCTTTGTGGACGGGAACCCGACTGGGAGCCCGAGCGGGTGGCGCGCCTCTCCGCCGAGGTGGCCCGGATCGCCCGTCTCCATGATGCCCCGGCCGAGGCTGTGGTTATCGGCTGGTTGCTAAGGCACCCCGCGATGATCCAACCCGTGATCGGCACGAGGGATCCGGACCGGTTGCGGGCTTGTCACCAGGCCCTCAAGCTCAACTTGAGCCGTGAGGAGTGGTACTCCCTTTATTCCTGCAGCCGGGGGAATGAACTGCCCTAGCGGCTGACGGAACCTCCCTGCCACTTGACGCCCCGCCTGAACTGCGCATTCCTTTACTTCATGATCAGCGTAATATCTGGAACCAACAGGGACGGCAACAACAGCAGCAAGGTGGCCGCCAAGGTCGTGGACATGTATCGTGAACTGGGGGAGGAGGTCGAATTGCTTGATCTCCAAGAACTGCCCCCGGAGGCCTTTACGGCGGAAGCCTTTGGTGAAAAGCCCTCCCAGCTGAAGGAGAATTTCATCGACAAGGTGATGGCCTCTGACGGTCTGGTTATCATCGTTCCCGAATACAACGGAAGCTATCCGGGGATCCTCAAGCACTTCATCGACCTGCTTCCTTTTCCGGATAGTTTTGAGTGCCGTCCGGTGGCCTTCATCGGCCTGGCGGGTGGATACTACGGCGGCCTGCGGGCGGTCGAGCAACTCCAGATGGTTTTCGCCTACCGCAATGCCTACCTCTTCAACCGGCGGGTCTTCATTCCGAATTCCTACACCATCCTCGATGATGAGGGGAATTTCATCGATGAGGACCTCCGCCAGAGACTGGAGTTGCAGGCGGCCAAGTTTCAGGCCTTTACCAAGGCGCTGAATTCACTAGGCTAAATTCAGGGAACAATCAGTTTCCCGGGGAGACTAAAGGATCATGAAACAGCGATTTCCCAGTTTGATTATACTGTGCCTGGTCGCCACCTTCTTTGTTGGCTGTTCGACCAGCTACCGTGTCCGCGTGGACGCCTTGAGCACGGTCGAGGGGCCTGAACCGGTGGGACAGACCTATGAACTGGTCAGCGCGACCCCCGGGGTGCAGGAAGGCGATCTGTTCTTCAAGGAAGTGGTCCGCCATCTGCGGCCGGTCCTGAGCGGACGGAACTACTACCCGGTCGGGGAGGGGAAGACCGCTGACTTGCAGATTGCAGTCAACGCCTACCTTTCGGACCCGCTGACCGAGACCGAGTCCTACAATGAGCCTATTTTTATGGAAACGGCCGCACGCTACCGCACCATCAGGGTCCCCGTGGTCAACGACAAGGGGAATGTTGTCAGCTACAGCTATAGCACCTACTGGCTGCCGCCCCGGACCCACGTGGCCGGCTGGGTGGACAGAAACCGCCAGATAACTGTCTACGACAAGATTCTTCACCTGAGTGCGCGCCGCATCCTCAATGAAAAGGAAGTATCCGGGGAAATCTGGGCCATCAAGATCGCCTTGCGCGGGGAAAGCACGGATTACCGATCGGCGTTGCCCTACATGCTGGTGGCTGCCGCTCCCTACGTCGGCAAACGGACCGCCGGTGAAGAGGTCATCATCATCAGGGAGGATTCGGAAGAGGTTCAGTCCTACCGCGCCGGCTTGTCCGATGGCCGATAATCCCGACGAGATCTTTGACGTCGTCGACCAGGACGACCGTGTTGTCGGGACCGCCCGGCGGGCGGATGTGCACGCCAATGGATGGCTGCACCGGGCGGTTCATATCATAGTCCAGCGGGCTAATGGGGATGTCTTCCTGCAGAAGCGATCGATGGAGAAGGATTGTCATCCCGGTGTATGGGATTCGTCTGCCAGCGGTCACCTCGACAGTGGGGAGGCCTATGCCGATGCGGCGGTACGCGAGCTCTGGGAGGAGCTGGGGCTCAAGGTCGAATCTGTCCGGGAGATTGGAGCGCTGCCGGCCAGTAAAGTAACCGGACAGGAGTTCGTCAGGATTTTCGGCGTGGTGGACGAGGGTCCCTTTGTCCTGCACCCGACCGAGATCGCCGATGGCAGATGGGTGCCCTGTGAGGAACTCGACCGGTGGCTAGGGAGTCGTCCGGCGGAATTTGCCCCTTGCTTCCATGAGGTCTGGAGGGCCGTGGAAGGTCATTTCCCCTTACCCTGACCGTCAAGGTACTCCGTGCTGAGGAAATCGATGATATAGTCCCTGGCCTCCTCGACGGAATCGATGATCTTGAACAGGTTGATGTCCTTCGGAGAGATGACCCCGTACTCGAGGAAGGCGTCGAAATTGATCGTCCTGTTCCAGAATTCACTGCCGAAAAGGACGATTGGCAGCTTCTTCTCCAGTTTCAGGGTCTGAATGAGGGTCAGCGACTCGAACAGCTCATCCATGGTCCCGAAGCCACCGGGGAAGGCCACCAATGCCTTGGCCAGGTAGATGAACCAGTACTTGCGGATGAAAAAGTAGTGGAATTCGAATTGCAGGTTGCTGGTGATGTAGGGATTCAGCTCTTGTTCAAAAGGCAGGCTGATCCCGAGGCCCACCGAGGCCCCACCTGCGTCGCGGGCACCGCGGTTGGCCGCTTCCATGATTCCCGGCCCACCGCCTGAGCAGACGAGGAAGCGTCGTTTCTTGTCCGGCAGCGACATGGACCATGAGGTCAGCTCGCGGGCCAGTTCGCGCGCAGCCTCATAATAGGGCGCGTTCCTCAGGGCGGCCCGGGCCATCTCCAGCTCCGCCATTTCCTCGCTGGTCGGGGTTTCCTTCGCGTCGGCTTTTTTCTCCAGGGTCCTTACCCGGCGCTGAGCGACATCGTAGGGAAGGGTTCTCGCGGAACCAAACATGACAATGGTGTCCTCGATATTCTCCTGCTTGAACCTTCGCTCGGTTTCTTCCAGTTCACAGAGAATGCGAACCTTGCGGGCCTCCGGGCTGTTGAGAAATTCAAGATTCTTGTAGGCCTTGGTTGGCCATTCATCCTTCGGGGGGTTGGGCATGATAATTTTGTAATTGGTTTACTTCTGGTCGGGGTGGTTCCCCTTGTGGTTGAATTTGAGGAAGGCTTTTTTCACTCTCGACCCTGCGCCCTGGCTTTCCTTCGGCCTGAGCGGGATCTCCACCTGCACGGTGTGCATGTCCTCTCCGGGGGATTCCATTGAACCGAACTTGCGGAACAGGGCCAGCATGGGAGTGTTGTCGGAATCCACTTGCGCCCACAGGCGCGGCAATTTCCGTTCACCGGCAATCTCAATCATCCGTTCCAGAAGGATCCGGGCCATGCCCAGGCGGCGCTTGTTCTCCCCCACAACAAAGGCCATTTCGGCACCTTTGCCATCCCTATCCAGATAGTATCTCCCCACCGCATGGATGACCTGCCGGGGTCCCTGCAACTCCACCACCGCCAGGGCCAGGTCACGGTTCTGATCGATTCCGACCAGCTCGAAAGCTCGTTGGCGGCTCATCCGGGTGACGGTGAACCCGTACCTGCGGACAATGGTTTCTTCGGTGTGGGAATAGAAGAACTCCTGCAGGCGCCGGTCGTCGGCCGGCCCCAATGGACGGAGGATGTACTCGCGTTCGTCCCTCAGGGTCAGCCTGCGGATACGGATACCGTGGGCGCTGTCCCTCCAGGGCGGGGGTAGCTGGAAATAGACGGGAAGAAGTCGATGCTTGCGGGCCTCTCGGAGCAGATCCTCCCGGTAGTCAGGATGGGCCACCTGGATCAGCTCCTGGACGCGTTCCTGGATGGTCCGGCCCCGGAGGGTGGCGATGCCGTTCTCGGTCACCAGGTAGTGCAGGTCGGACCGGTGACAGCCGACGCCGGCCCCCATCGGCAGGTTGCTGACTATTCGGGAGAACTGCTGGCCGTTTTCGTCGATTCCCGTTGAGGGAAGGGCGATGATCGGTCGACCACCCTTGCTCATGGCCGCCCCCCGGACAAAGTCGACCATGGAACCCACGCCACTGCGGAACATTCCTCGGATGGAATCCACCACCACCTGGCCGGTCAGGTCGGTCAGCAGTGCCCCATTGATGGAGACCATGTTTTCGTTGCGGGCGATGTTGAGGGGGTCATTGACAAAGGAGGTGGGACGGAAGTCGAAGTGCGGGTTATCCCTGAGAAAGTCATAGAGCTGCCTGCTCCCGAGGGCTTGGGCCGCCACGCTCTTGCCGGGGAGGAGGGTCTTGCGGAAATTGTCGATCACCCCGGCCTTGAACAGCTCCATGACCCCGTCGCCGATGACCTCGGAGTGGATGCCGAGGTTGCGGTGCTGGAGAAGGGATGAGGCCAGACAGGAGGCAACGGGACCAATCCCGAACTGCAGCGTGTCTCCGTTGCGGACCAACTGGGATAGGTACTCGCCGATTTTCTCGTAGGCCGGATCCGGTTCCGGCTGGGTCGGCTCGGGGAGAGGGGATGACCTTTCTATTGCGTAGTGAATTTTTGATAGATGCAGGTGACTGAGCCCGGTGGTCCTTGGCAGCTCCGGGTTGATTTGGGCGACCACCAGCTTGGCCGAGTCTATGGCCGCCGGTGTCCATTCGACAGTCGGTCCCAGGGAGCAGTAGCCGTAGGCGTCCGGCGGGGTGACCATGATCAGGGCAACGTCCACCCGGATGGTTCCATCACGATAGAGCCTGGGAATGTCCGAGTAGTGGGTGGGGGTGTAATCCGCACTGCCGTCGTTGACGAGTTCGCTCAGTTCTTCGTCCAGGTAAAAGGCATTCACCTTCAGGTGCGCGGTGTGACCTTTGCTCAGCCAGGGAGCGGGGGGAAGAGTCAGGCCCTGAATCAGTTCAAGGTCACCAATCTCCTTTGCCAGCGGAAGCAGATCTTCAACCAGGGCGACCGGGCACCCGGCACCGGAGGCAAGATGTATCCGCATTCCCGGCCGAAGGCACTTACGCCAGTTGGGTGGGGGAGGAATGGACGGGTCACAGCTCATTGCGATGGGCTGATTCTTATAGGAATTGGGCCTTACTGTAAAGCCCGGTGGAGCCTATTGTGCCCTCGAGTGATCCTGCAGGTGGAAGAGGGCATACCCTGCGAGCAGGTTGGGAAGGAACCGCGTCTGGTCTTTCCAGTTGCCCCTGAGGAAAGCTGCATTGGCGACATGGAAGCCATTCCGTTGGGCAAACTCGCTGAAACCACGGATGGTGACCGGATTGTAGGGCCGGCCCTCTTCCCATGAAAGCGGGAAGACTTGGTTGGTCGGGCGGGAACCTGTTTGGAGAACCGACCAGCGGTTAACCCAGTACCCGTGATTGACGAATCCCACGGCAACATTCGATGAGACCCGCAGGGCCTGGCGGATCAGTTCGCCCGGATTGGACAACTCCTGGACCATGCGCGATAGCACCACCCAGTCGAAATAGTGATCGGGAAATTCCCGCAGGAGGGAATCGGCGTCCCCGTGATAGACCGGCACCCCCCTTTTGACGCAGGCTTTCACCTTTTCCAGACTGGTGTCGACACCCAGGGCCTTGATGCCGCTGGTCCGGACCAGATGCTCCAGAAGGATTCCCCGTCCGCAACCGATATCAAGCACGCGCTGCCCGTTCCCGATCCATCCGGAGATGATCTGGAAATCGGTCTGGCGTTTAACTTCGTGTCGGTGCTGCGCCATGTCAGGCCTCGAGGAAATTGGTGATCAGGGTGTACAGTTCGGGGGCGTGGACGAGGAAGCTGTCATGCCCGAGGGTCAGGTCCAGCTCGGCGTAGGATGCCTCCTTGCCGCAACGCAGGAGAGCGTGGACGATGGTCCGGTTCTGTGCGGGGGGGAACAGCCAGTCGCTTTTGAACCCGACCGCCAAGGTACGCGATTCTATTGCCTGAAGCTGGTCCTCAAGGCGTCCTTCGGGGCCGTAAAGGTCAAACCGGTCCAGTGCCTTGGTCAGGTACAGGTAGGAATTGGCGTCAAAGCGATTAATGAAGCTCTGCCCCTGATAGCGGAGGTAGCTCTCGACCTCGAACTCCGCGTCAAACTGTGACCGGGCCCCCTGGCGCTGGATCTTGCCCCGCCCGAACTTTTCCTCCAGGCCGGCGTCGCTGAGGTAGGTGATGTGGGCCATCATCCGGGCCACGGCGAGGCCGACATTGGGACCCTTGCCTTCCTCGTAAGCACCGTCCTTCCACTCCGGATCCTGCATGATGGCCAGGCGGCCAACCTCGTTGAAGGCGATGGCCTGGGCGTTCTGGCGGGCGGTGGTGGCCATGGGGATCAGTTTCTGCACGAATCCGGGGTACTCGATGCCCCATTGCAGAACCTGCATGCCGCCCATGGATCCGCCGATGACCGCGAACAGGCCGGGCAATCCGAGGCCCTTGGTCAGGAGGGTGTGCTGGGCGCGAACCATGTCGCGTACCGTGACCAGCGGGAAATCCATGTTGTAGGGCTGACCGGTGGCGGGATTGGTGGACTTTGGTCCGGTTGAGCCCTGGCAGCCGCCGAGGCAGTTGCTGCAAATGACAAAATACTTGTTGGTATCGACCGGTTTGCCCGGCCCGATAAGATTGTTCCACCAGCCGGGCTTCTTATCCCTGAGGGAGTGGATACCGGCACAGTGGTGGTCGCCGCTCAGCGCATGACAGACCAGTATGGCATTTGATTTATCCGGATTGAGCTTTCCGTAGGTCTCATACCTCAGGGTGAATTGAGGAATGATGTCGCCCGATTCAAAGGTGAAGGATTCCCCGAAACGGAAGTCATTCCACCGGACCAGCCCGATTTCGCCAGGATGTTCTTCGGTGGATTCTGTCGGGGGATCGTACATAAGCGGCTAGAGGATGGCGGCAGGCTCGTAGGAGGCTGCCTCGGGGTGTCCCGAGATCAGGTTGTGGACTGTTGCCGAGAACCCGTCCACCTGTGCCGCTGCACGGCCGGACAGCTGGGCGGCGCTGGCGATGACGGCGTCGATCTTTTCCTTTGAAAGGCCAAGGCGTCCATCAGCCGCAAGCCGCTCTGCCAGGTCGTTGCGGGAAATCCGGCCGCCGCGCAGGTCGAGGACGGTGGCAACGGCGTTTTCCTTGATGGCCTCATGGGCGGCCTCGCGCCCGGCACCGGCCTTGACGGCCTCCATGAGCAGGGTGGTGGTGCTGAGGAAGGGGAAATAGTAGGCGTTCTCGCGATCAATGACGGCCGGAAAGACCTCCATCTGGTTGAGGACGGTAAGGGTGGTCTCGAGGAGGCCGTCGATGGCGAAACAGGCATCGGGCAAAGCGACCCGGCGAACGACCGAGCAGGAGACATCGCCCTCGTTCCACTGATCGCCGGCCAGCCCGCCGACCATGGCGAGGTGGCCCTTGAGGATGGTGGCGAAACCGTTGATACGCTCGCAGGAGCGGGCGTTCATCTTGTGGGGCATGGCGGAGGATCCAACCTGCCCCTTGGCAAAGCCCTCGGAAGCCAGCTCGTAGCCAGCCATCAGGCGGAGGGTGCGGGCAAAGCTGCTGGCCCCGGATGCGACCTGGTTGAAGACGCTGACCACCTCGAAATCAAGGCTGCGGGGGTAGACCTGGCCCACGACCTTCAATTGGTTGGGGAGGCCCAGATGCTCGAGGACCCGGCTCTCGAGTTGGCTCACCTTTTCGACATCACCGTCGAACAGGGTCAGGAGGTCGAGCTGTGTTCCGACCGCTCCCTTGAGTCCCCGGGCGGGATAATCCCCGACCACCGCCTCCAGTTTGCCGGCGGCACGGAGGATTTCCTCCCCGAACATGGCGATCCGTTTGCCGACGGTGGTGGGTTGGGCGGCCACATTGTGGGACCGTCCGGTCAGGACGAGGTCCCTGTGCTCAACGGCCTTGTCGGCGAACTTTTTCAGGACGGCGAGCGTCTTGTTAAAAAGGATCTCAAGGGAACGGTACATCTGGAGCTGCTCGACGTTCTCCGTCAGGTCGCGGCTGGTCATTCCCTTATGGATGTGCTCGTGCCCGGCCAGCTCATTGAAGGCCTCGATGCGAGCCTTGACATCGTGGCGGGTGATGCGTTCGCGACGGTCGATGGCATCGAGGTCGATCTGGTCAATGACCCGCTCGTAGGCGGCGATGGCTTCAGCCGGAATATCGAGTCCGAGGCCGGCCTGGGCCTTCATGACGGCGACCCAGTACTCCCGCTCGAGCCGGATCTTACCGGAGGGGGACCAGATGTCGCGGATGGCCGCGGACGCATAGCGCTGTGCGAGGATATTGGGAATCGCTTCCATTCCCTTACCTTCAAAGGAAATCGCGATTCTGCCAAGTTCAATTAAGCGGAACGTGTCTGCAGGGGGGAGAGGCAGTGCACTGCCATCGCCGTGATGACTGCTTCCTGTTCGTTGGGCCGGTTGATGATCTCAAGGAAGGCATCCTTGAAAATTTCCTGGAATTGCATCAGCGCTTTCAGGCTGATGCGGTCCAGGTTTTCGGCCAGGCGACCGAGATACCATGGGTTTTGGGTGAGGACGCAGAAACTGGACTTTCCCGGATTGTCCCCGTAATAGCTTCCATAACGGGCGGCAACGTTCTCCAGATCCGCCTTGCTGACCCGGCCCCGGATGGAGCCTCCCGACTGCAGCGCCTTCAACTGGAGCAACAGGCGGTTCCGGTTCTGCAGGGAGCTGATCAGTGGACGGGCATCGTGTCCGGCGAAGAAGTGCCGATGGATGGCCCCGAGGGTCCATTCGAGGTCCAGGCTGTAGAAGGCCTCAGCCGCTTCGAAAAAATCGCTGTCGCCAAGGCTAGGAACCAGCGCACCCACCAGTCCCGGGGTGATCTTGCCGCCATCGGAGCCTAGGTAAGTGGTCAGCTTGCGGGTTTCCTCGAGGGCCAGACGGGCGTTGCCTCCCGTCAGCTCGGCGAGGATCTGGGCAGCGTTGCCGGTGAAGACCGCCCCCGCGAGCCGGGCTTCTTCACGGGCCATCTCGATGACTGCCTGATCGTCCTTGCCGGCCTCGATGAAAGTGCTTTGCCCGTTCGTCTGGAACCACTTGTAGGCCTTTTTCCGGCGATCCACCGAGGAGGCGCTGATCAGTATCTGGACGGCGGAGTCATCGTAGTTGGACAGGATCTCCTGCAGTCGCTCGACCTGTTCCAGCGTTCCCTGGGCACGCCCCGTTACCGAATCGGCAAGAAAGGTGACGTTCTTGAACCAGATGGCTTTTTCCGGCGCGAAAAGGGAAACGGTCTGCACCGAGCTGACGAATTCATTCATCGCCTTGCCGACTTCGTCCACATTGCCGGCCTGTCCGTCGATCACCTCGACCGCATTGGGATCGCTGACCGAGGCGGCCATGGAATCCCACTCTTCGCGGGCCTTGCGCTGGACGAGAAAGTCGTCCGCGCCTGCTATGAATCGGAAAGGCATCGTTTTATCGGATCAAGCGGGCTATCCTTGAGGAAAATGTGAAAAGGGCAAACCCTGAGAGCAGGGTCAGCAGCCCAAAGACGGCGAACGACTGCAGGACCAGGTTGTTGAAGTTGTCCCTGCCCTCATAATCCATCGTGTGGAGCATCCAGAGAAAGTCGAACACGCGCCACTTGCCGTTGCGGACAGCGGTGACTCGGGCGTGGTCGGGTGCCACGTAGATGGTTGTTCCCCGTTCGTCGTCGAACTCGAAGGCGTAGGCGGGAAGGGGGAGCTCACGGTATTCGTCGTGGGGGCCGGTGGATTCAATGTAGCGGCTCTCAGCGAGGTTACCCGAACCGGCATAGCGCAGTTGAGCCAGCTTGGCGGATTCCTCCTGGCTCAAGCCGTCGCGAAACAGGCCAGTCTCGGCGTCGAAAAGACGTGCCGTCGGACGTCCGTTCCCGCCGGTGAAGGAAATCCTGTAGACGGCGCTGTCGGTCCCGGTCGGAAGGAGCTCAATCCGCTGGAGTCCGCTGGTGGTCCCTGAGGGCAGTTGCTGGAGGATTCCATCCAGTGAGGCCGGGGTGAAGGACGCGTCCAGCCTTGGTGCCGTTGCAATAAGGTCTGAGCCATGGACCTCGTCGAGGGCGGTCCATGAGAAATAGAGTCCCCCGATGGTCCAGGCCATGAACTGGATCCCGATCAGGACACCGAGATAGCGGTGCGCCTTGCGGGTCCACTTGTGCCAGCGAATCTTCATCTAGTGGTGAAAGGCGGCGGTGATGGCGGCCTTCAGCTCTTCGTGGGTGGTGGTAACCGGCATCTCCGGCTCCGCCTCCCGCAGGCTTTCCGGTGGACGGAAAAGGATGCCTTGATCGGCTTCCTGCAGCATGGTCCGGTCGTTCCAGGAATCGCCGGCGGCAATGACGCGGAAATTCAGTTCCTTGAGTGCCTTGACGGCCTTGCGTTTCTGGTCGGGCTGACGCAGGCAGTAGTTGAGGATCCGGCCATTGTCATCAATTTCCAGTTCGTGGCAGAACAGGGTGGGATGCCCCAGCTTGGCCATCATGGGCTCAGCGAACTGGACAAAGGTGTCGGAGAGGATAATCAGGCGCGAGTTGGCCACCAGCCAGTCGGTGAATTCCTTGGCGCCGGGAAGGGGCTCAAGGTCCTTGATGGCCTCATGGATGGCGTCGATGGTCAGTCCATGACTGTCGAGGATATCCAACCGGTAGCGCATGAGGACGTCATAATCGGGCTCATCCCTCGTGGTGCGGCGCAGTTCGGGGATGCTGGTGGCCTCGGCCACGGCGATCCAGAACTCCGGCAGGAGAACCCCTTCCAAATCCAGACAGACAATATCCATGGGCCGGATATTCAGCGGGGGGACGGATACCTGTCAAGGTTACGGGTTGAAGTGGTTTTGATATTTGAACAAGGTGTGCTACAGAAGAAAACGATCGGAATGAGGATTATTTGCATAGTATTTTTTTAAGCTGCTTGAGCAGTTTTCAAGGCGCTACGCTGGCTCCGCGGATTCTCTCCTCGCAGGCCTATGCCTGCTTTCTGTAGCTCCCCTGATTCGGGGTGGGCGATTTCAACTTAATGGGTGTATAAAGATGAACTTATACCCCGTAGTTTCCAGAATTGGCATAATTGGTGCTATTTTTCCCATGTCTACATTTCGGACAATCCGGAGTGGGGATGTGACTACATCAAATTAAATTAAATTCGGAAATTACATTATGAAATTCAAACAACTCATCTCTCTGCTTGGGGCATCTGTCCTCGGTGTTTCAGTTGTATCCGCCGAAGATACTGTCAAGGTCGGTGTCTTGCACTCCCTTAGTGGGACTATGGCAATCAGTGAAACCTCCCTGCGTGACATTCTTCTTTTCACGTTTGATGAAATCAATGCCAGCGGTGGTGTTCTCGGCAAGAAAATCGAGCCGGTGGTCGTGGATGGTGCTTCTGACTGGCCGCTTTTCGCTGAAAAAGCCGAGCAGCTTCTGGCTCAGGACGAAGTTGCTGTTACCTTCGGATGCTGGACTTCGGTGAGCCGGAAATCGGTTTTGCCGGTCTACGAAAAGTACAATGGCCTGTTGTTTTATCCCGTGCAGTATGAAGGTGAAGAAATGTCACCTAACATTTTCTACACAGCGGAAGCCGTTGGACAGCAGGCTATCCCGGCAGTGGATTACCTGATTAAGGAAGGTTATACGAAGTTCTACCTGATTGGAACGGACTACGTTTACCCGCAAACAACAAACCTCGTTCTCTTGGAGTACCTTCTGTCAAAAGGCGTCCCGATTGAAAATATCGGTGGCGGACTGCGCAAGGATGCTAATGGGGAAGTCATTTCCGCTGGAAAATATACACCCTTCAGCCACACGGACTACCAGCAGATCGTGGCAGAAATCAAGGACTTCGCCGCTGGTGGTGACGCTTGTGTCCTCAACACCATCAATGGTGATTCCAATGTTTCCTTCTTCAAGGAAATCGCCGCATCCGGCCTGACTTCAGATGACTGTCCGATTGTTTCCTACAGTTTGTCAGAGGACGAGTTCCGCAGTTTGCCGACCAAGGACCTCGTAGGCCACCTCGGATGCTGGACTTACTTCATGTCCCTCGACACCGAAGCGAACAAGACTTTCGTGGAGAACTTCCAAAACTGGCTGGCCAAGACGAATGTGACAGGCGTTGCCAAGGAAGGCCGTGTGACCTGTTCACCCATGGTGCTTTCCTACAATGGGGTCTACTTGTGGAAGGCTGCTGTTGAGAAGGCTGGCACTTTCGAAGTGGATGCCGTCGTCAAGGCCCTGGAGAGCGGGATTTCCTTTGATGGCCCGGGTGGTACCGTTACTTCCCAGAAGAATCACCACCTGACCAAGAACGTTTACATTGGTGAAGTGCTTGAAGACGGTCAGTTCGAGATTCTGGAGTCGTTCGACAACGTCTACGGAGAACCCTTCCTGAAGGGATCCTTTAAATAATCCCTTTTGCGTGAATACCATGCCGTCCGCTGGCCTGTCCGGCGGACGGCTCTTTCACTACTACTCTGAATGCGCTTCACCAATAGTTAGGCATGAGACAAATTCACATCGTGTGTGTATGGATATTCCTGATACCATTCACCTTGCTCGCGGAATCGAGGCCAACCCGTGAAATTCTTGAAGATCTTGTCTTGGCGGTGTCCTCACAGACGCAAGGCTTTCTGGAGGAGCTGTCCCAGTCCGGCGATTCCTTCGTCAAGGAGTTTGTTGATTCATGGCGTACTGGAGAAGTGTATCTTTGGGAAACCAGGGAGGGAAAGGTTGTTCTGCACAAGGTCAGCGAAGCCTACCATCGGGTTTCCACCAACGAATTGCTGGATTTGAATGCGGACGAGATAGGGGGACTGTCGAAGGCGCGTCCTTCGAGGGAACTTCGAAAGGCCCTGAAGACGATTACCGATACCATCGATCTCGTATCCCCAATTGAATCCGTGAGGATCGACGCTGTTCGCAAACTTGGATTGAGTGGCGATGTAGTGTATCTGCCTCTTCTGGAGCGGCGATTTGAAGTTGAGGAATCAAAAAAGGTTCGCCGGACCATCGAGGAGGTGCTCTTGGTCCACCGCTTGAAAACCAGTGTAGATCCAGGGGAGTCTCTGCAAACGGTTAAGCGACTGGGCAAACTCCGATCATTCCTGGGGAAGGAGAGTATAGAGAATGTTCTCCAAAAGGCACTGGCAGATGACAACGATGAATTGGTATTGGCCTGCAAACTTTCGTTGAGGAGTATCAACAACCGTCAGACACTGGTGAATCAGCTGGGGAATTTGTTTCGCGGATTGAGTCTCGGATCGGTCTTGCTAATGGTATCATTCGGGTTGGCCATCACCTTTGGATTGATGGGTATCATCAACATGGCTCACGGTGAGTTCATCGCCATCGGAGGATACACTTGCTACATTGTGCAAAATCTTTTCGCCTCATGGTTCGGAGTCCAGTCCGCTGCCTATCAATGGTTCTTCATAGTCTCCCTTCCAGTCAGTTTTCTGGTGGCGGGAGTGATCGGGCTAGGGTTTGAAAAAGCCTTTATCCGATTCTTGTATCGACGGCCACTAGAGTCATTGCTGGCCACATGGGGACTCTCCATGGTGTTGCAACAGGTTTACCGGTTGGTGTTCGGGGCCGCAAATGTACAAGTTTATACGCCAGACTTCCTGATGGGGAGTTTTGAGATTGGCGGGGCTTTCCTCAGCTATACGCGCCTCTTCGTCATTGGGTTTGCCTTGTTGATTGTCGTGGCAACCTGGCTACTGTTAGCCAAGACCAAATTGGGACTATATATCCGCGCGGTCATGCAGAACCGGCAGATGGCTGCCAGTCTAGGTATCCCCGTGTCCCGGGTGAATTCAGTGACTTTCGCCTTCGGGTGTGGTTTGGCCAGCCTGGCAGGTGCCGTCCTTTCGCAAATAGGCAATGTTGGGCCATCAGTGGGCCAAGCGTATATCGTGGACAGTTTCATGGTGGTTGTTGCCGGAAGCGTGGGGAATCTGCTTGGGGCAGGCATATCGGCCATGGGTATCGGGGTTGTGGACCAATTCCTGCAACCAACCTTGGGGCCGGTCATGGGTAAGATTACAGTTTTCGCCGTGATTATTATCTTTCTGCAATGGAGACCGGGCGGCCTGTTTCCGGCAAAATCCCGAAGCTTGGAGGACTGAGATGAAGGTTTTTGACACACGATTCGAATTAACGGGATTTCTGGCCGCTGCGGCGGCTCTGCTTCTCCTGATCCCCGGTTTGAATGCATTTGTCCCAGAAGGAAGCGCAATGCATGTATCGGGATTTCAATTGTCCTTATGGGGGAAGTACGTGACCTACGCCGTCCTGGCAATGAGCCTGAACCTCCTGTGGGGATATACCGGACTCCTGTGTCTTTGCCAGAGCATGTTTTTCGCGCTTGGTGGATACGCTTTCGGGATGTACCTGATGCTCATGATCGGGGAGCGGGGTGCCTACAAAAGCCCGCTTCCGGACTTCATGGTATTCCTCGGGTATCAGGAACTGCCCATCCACTGGACTCCCTTTTATAATTTCTGGTTTGCCGCTGGCGCGGTTCTTTGGGTTCCCGGACTGGCCGCCTTCATTTTCGGATTCCTTGCTTTCCGATCCCGCATCAAGGGAGTGTATTTCTCGATTTTGACGCAGGCCCTGACTTATGCGGTCTGCCTCTTGTTTTTCCGGAACGACTTCACGTTCGGAGGCAATAACGGGTTTACGGATTTCAAGGAAATCCTTGGCGCGGATATCAACGCCGTATCGACTCAGCGGTGGTTGTTTGTAGGCAGTGTCCTACTGATGGGAGCCACTTACATCCTAATTTCCTGGATGCTGAAAACCAAGTTCGGGAAAGTCCAGCAGGCCATCCGGGACAGCGAAACCCGGGTACGGTTTTCCGGGTACTCAACAACTCACTACAAACTGCTGATTTTCGTATTGTCCGCCATGATTGCCGGAGCGGCCGGAGCGTTCTATGTTCCACAAGTCGGGATCATCAACCCCGGTGAAATGACGGCAGCCAGGTCACTTGATGTCGTGGTATGGGTGGCACTCGGTGGACGAGGAACGAAGTTCGGTCCGATAATCGGTGCGGTGGCGGTAAATCTTTTGAAAAGTTACGCCACCCGACTGTATCCGGACAGTTGGCTGATCATCCTCGGCCTGATTTTTATCTTGGTCGTTCTCTTCATGCCCAATGGACTGGTTGGATTGCCAGGGCAGATCCGCGGACTTTTCCGTAAGTTCCGGCGCGCTGCCCAACCCGTTCCGAAGGAAACCCCTGAAGCTTTAGAAGCATGACTTTGGATCCATTACATAAAGGAACGAGCCTGATTCTATCCGTTGATGGGGTGGACAAGTCATTCGACGGGTTTAAGGCGATCAACGATCTCAATTTCTACCTGAAGGAAGGTGAGCTTCATACGGTAATCGGGCCGAATGGTGCAGGAAAGAGCACATTCATGGACTTGATCACCGCGCGGACACGTCCAGACAAGGGTCGCATCGTTTATCATGGTGCCGACGGCCATGATATCGATCTGACGAAAGCCCGGGAGCACCATGTCAGTCGAATGGGGATTTGCCGGAAGTTTCAAAACCCGACCGTGTACAACTCGCACTCGGTTTATGACAACCTGCTGCTTTCTTTGAATGTCGGTCGTGGTGTTTTGGATACGCTTTTCTACCGGAGAAGCAAATCGGATGATGAGAAGATTCATGAGGTCCTGAAAACCATTCGACTGGAGAATCGAAAGTATGACAAGGCGGGGGCGCTTTCCCATGGCCAGAAACAGTGGCTCGAAATCGGGATGATGCTGGTCCAGAACCCAAAGATCATGCTGGTCGATGAACCGGCGGCGGGAATGAGTGATGAGGAAACGGAGCGGACCGGTGAATTGCTGGTCAGCCTGGAGGGATCACACAGCCTGATCGTCATTGAGCATGACATGGATTTTGTTCGCCAGATTGCCCGCCGCGTAACAGTCCTACACCAGGGACATGTCTTGAAGGAGGGTAAATTCGAGAATGTCCGGAATGACCCGGAAGTGATTGAAGTCTACCTGGGCAGGCAACAACGCAACCACTAGACCTTTATCATGCCTGAGAATATTCAGAAAGAACCGCCCCGCGCCGCCCCGTTTCTTCGAATGGAGAATGTGTCCACTGGCTACGATGAGTCGATGATCCTGAAGAATATCGACTTGGAGGTTGGCAAGGAACAGGTTGTTGCCCTCCTTGGGCGAAATGGGGTGGGGAAAACCACCTTGCTGAAAACCATCATGGGCATTCTCCCTGCACGGGAGGGCGACATCTTTGTTGAAAACAAGTCGGTGCGATCGACTCCGACGAATGCCCGTGCCCGGATGGGGATTGGATACGTTCCCCAGGGAAGAGACATTTTCCCCGGGCTCACCGTTTGGGAAAACCTCAAGGTCAGTATTGCCGCCAGCAACTTGAAAGATGTAAACCGCGTGGATGAAGTGTTCGAATTGTTTCCGGTTTTGAAGGAGATGCTCAAGCGCAAGGGCGGCGTGCTAAGTGGAGGCCAGCAACAGCAGCTGGCCATTGGCCGCGCATTGCTGACCAATCCCAAGCTGCTGATTTTTGATGAGCCAACGGAGGGGATACAGCCTTCAATCATCGACCAAATCGAGGACGCCATACAGGTCATTAAAAACCGGCACAAAGTAAGTATTATCCTTGTTGAGCAGTACTTGGACTTCGCCAAGGCCGCCAGCGACTTTTTCTACATTCTGGAACGCGGATCCATCGTCAAGAGTGGCCCCACTGATGAGTTGAGCGATGAATTGATCTCCCGACACTTAACTGT
This sequence comes from Opitutales bacterium, assembly GCA_049451775.1. GTDB lineage: Bacteria > Verrucomicrobiota > Verrucomicrobiia > Opitutales > Oceanipulchritudinaceae > Oceanipulchritudo. The sequence continues at coordinate 145,916 of JBMTVW010000002.1, forward strand.
ATAAACGATGCACCTGACCCCTAGAGAACGTGAAAAACTCATGGTTGTTGTGGCCGCAGACCTGGCTCGCCGAAGGCAACAAAGAGGATTGAAACTCAATTATCCTGAATCTGTAGCGATAATCAGCTACGAAATCATGGAAGGCGCCCGCGATGGAAGGACCGTTGCTGAGCTAATGGAATTTGGAACTACTATCCTGAAACGTGATGACGTCATGGAAGGTGTGTCGGAGATGATTGGTGAAGTCCAAGTTGAGGCGACTTTTCCTGATGGAACAAAACTCGTAACCGTTCACGACCCAATACAATGATACCCGGAGAAGTCATACCTGGAACAAATCCCCCTCGACTCATTGCCAATGCAGGCCTTTCCACCGCGGTGGTTGAAGTGACCCATACGGGCGACCGGCCGGTGCAGGTGGGAAGTCATTTTCATTTCCATGAAGTGAACGACGCCCTGCGATTTGATCGTGATGCGGCATGGGGAATGCGCCTGAACATACCAGCCGGGACAGCTGTCCGCTTTGAGCCCGGGGACATCCGGGAGGTGAAATTGGTGGCTCTCGGAGGGGAGCGATGCGTGCACGGATTAAATGGGAAAGTCAACGGACCCTTGGACAGGAGCTAGACATGTCATTTGAATTTGAGAGACAACAATACATTGACCTGTATGGCCCGACAACGGGTGATCAGGTTCGATTGGCCGATACCGAACTTTTCATTGAGGTCGAAAGGGATCTGATTGCGGAGGCCGCCGGATACGGGAATGAAGTCAAGTTTGGCGGGGGAAAGGTGATTCGTGATGGAATGGGCCAATCCCCGACCGCAACCGATGCGGAGGCCCTGGATCTGGTTATCACCAATGCCCTGATTCTGGATCCCGAACTGGGAATCATCAAAGCGGATATTGGAATCCGCAATGGGCGGATTGCGGGGATTGGACATGCCGGAAATCCGGGAATCCAGAGCGGTATCGGATCCCTTTATCCGGATCCCGGAACCGGAAAAAAGGATCCCATGATAATCGGGGCATCGACCGAAGCGATAGCCGCTGAAGGCAATATTGTCACGACCGGGGGAATTGATGCCCACATTCACTTTATCTGTCCCCAGCAGATTGACGAGGCTGCGGCAAGCGGTGTCACCACCATGCTGGGCGGGGGAACCGGACCAGCGGCGGGTACCAATGCCACGACCTGTACACCGGGTGGATGGTACATTCGTAAAATGCTTGAGGCGGCGGACGACTATCCGGTCAACCTGGGTTTCTTTGGCAAGGGCAATTGTTCATCCGAGGTTCCCTTGATCGAGCAGGTCAAGGCGGGCGTTATCGGGTTGAAGCTACACGAGGATTGGGGGACGCATGCTGGCGCGATCGACACGTGCCTGCGGGTGGCCGACCAGGTGGACGTACAGGTTGCCATCCACACGGACACCTTGAATGAGAGCGGGTTCCTCGAGCGAACGTTAGAGGCTATTGACGGCCGGGCCATCCACACATTCCACTCGGAAGGGGCCGGGGGAGGGCATGCGCCGGACATTATAAAGGTTTGCCAGTTTGAGAACATCCTGCCTTCCTCCACGAATCCGACCCGTCCCTACACGGTCAACACGCTGGACGAACATTTGGACATGCTGATGGTATGCCACCACCTTGATGCCAGGATCCCTGAAGACGTGGCCTTTGCCGAGTCGCGAATCAGGCCACAAACCATTGCCGCCGAGGACATTCTGCACGACTTGGGAGCGATATCCATGATTTCCAGCGACAGCCAGGCGATGGGCCGGGTTGGGGAAGTGATTTCCCGGACGTGGCAGACGGCTCACAAAATGAAAGTGCAGTTTGGCCCACAAGCAAATGAGGATCATCCGGCCGCGGACAACGGACGCGTGCTCCGGTATCTAGCCAAGTATACGACCAATCCGGCTTTCACCCACGGCATTGCCCACGAGGTCGGGTCGCTGGGTGTCGGGAAGTTGGCGGATGTTGTCATGTGGAAGCCGGCATTTTTTGGCGTAAAGCCGGAAATCGTCCTCAAGGGGGGCATGATATCCCTCGCCAACATGGGGGATCCCAATGCCTCCATCCCGACCCCGCAACCCATGTTCTACCGGCCGCAATTTGCCGCGCATGGCCGTGCCCGGCTGGGAACGTGCCTGACATTCGTCAGCGAGCTTGGAATGAAAACCGGTACCGTGGAGGGGTATGGACTGGGCAAGCGTCTCAGCACCGCCCGGGGGTGCCGTTCGGTGCGTAAGAAGCATATGTTATTCAATGGAGCGACGCCGCACTTGGAAGTGGATCCGGAAACCTATGTGGTGAAGGCCGATGGGAAAATCCTGACCTGCGAGCCGTTGTCCGAAGTGCCCATGGCCCAGCGTTACTTTCTTTTCTAGATATGCCCTGCGTAACTGAAGTGCAAAATGAAATCCCGTTGGCGGGTGCCGAAGTGGCCGTCCAACTGGATCGATATACATTGGAAAAACGCCGTTGGCGAACGCTTGCGGAGGATGGCCGTGACATAGCGGTTGATCTGGCAACACCGTGCCGGGACGGTGACATCATCCTTGTGGAAGATGACCGCCACTACCGGATCGCCCAGGTCCCCGAGCCCGTGATTGACATTCCACTACCGGAATCCGCGGAAGCCGGTGCGAAGCTGGGATGGTTTCTTGGCAATCAGCATCTTCAGGTGGATATTTCAAGCAGTGGCATTCTCCTTGCCGATGACCCCCAGTTGTTGGCAAAGCTGGATCGCGCAGGCATCCACTATGATCGGAAGAAGGCTGTGTTCAGTCCGGATCCTCATTCCAGGGCCCATCACCATCACTGAAAATGAGGCATTCGGATCACCACGGCATCGCATGGGTCACCTCCTCCCAGCAGTTATTTGACTCGGCGTTGCCGACGGGGGCCTACGCGCATTCAACCGGGTTGGAGGGGCTGGTCCAGTCTGGTGAAATCAGCTCGCCCGAAGAGATGATGGACTTTCTCCGGCATGAGATCCGGGACGGCATGGTCAATTCTGACTTGCCGGTTTTCCGGGAAGCTCACCGGGCAGCGGTGGAACGGGCTTATCCGAAGATAGCCGAACTGGATGAATTAGCTCATGCGCTACGACCGACTTTTGAACTGCGAAAAGGGGGGGCACAGATCGGCCGGCAAACGTGGCGTTTGTATGGACGGCTTTTCCCCGTTTCATCAGAGGAGATGACGGTATATTCACAGTGTAGTGAGTATCTTGTGCATTTTCAGGCTGTTGCGGTGAATGGATTGCTGGCTGCTATCATGGGAATTCCCCTGCCGGTCAGCCTGCTGGCATATGTTCAGCAGGGACTGTCCAATAATGTGCAGGCCTGCATAAAATTGCTGAGTTTTGGCCCCTCGCAGGTTCAGGAAATCCTCTATTCCATGGGTAACGAAGTGCCTGAATGGATTGAGGAAAGCATGGGGGTTGAGCTTGAGGACACGGGAGCCATATCGCCCCGTTGGGATATCGCTTCATCCCGGCATCAATACGCCGAACGCCGGCTATATATTTCATAGAAGCTAGCATCATGATTGATAAAACGAGAAAACCGGTCGTTGTAGGAATTGGGGGCCCCGTTGGGTCCGGCAAGTCAACCCTGTGCCTGACACTTTGCAAGATGTTCAGGGAGTCCTGCGAAATGGCTGTGATTACCAACGACATTTACACGCGTGAGGATGCGCGCATGCTGATTGCCAATGCAGCGCTTCCAGCGGAACGCATCATGGGGGTGGAAACAGGGGGCTGTCCGCACACCGCTATCCGGGACGATATCTCCATGAATCTGGATGCCATCGACGAACTGAAGAACCGGTTTTCCCATTTGGATGTCATCTTGCTGGAAAGTGGTGGAGACAATTTGACCGCGACCTTCTCCCCGGAGTTGGTCGACGTGTTCATATACGTCATTGATGTGACGGAAGGGGATGACATTCCCAGGAAGGGCGGTCCGGCGATTGAGTACAGCGACTTGCTGCTGATCAACAAGGTCACCCTTGCACCATACGTGGAGGCAAACACGGAATTGATGGAGTCCGATACGAAACACAAGCGGCCGGTGAAGCCATTCTATTTTACTGATCTCAAGGCGGGAGCCGGGCTTAGCGATCTCGAAAAGTGGTTTCGTCACTACGTTTTGTTTACTGACATGGATGAATAGGCTGGGGGATGGCGGCACCATCAAAAGTGAAGGCGCAATCGCTGGCCGGTAGGCTACTCCTGGGGTTTGAATCCGGGATAGATGGACGCACCCGGCTTAGCCGGCGGTACCGGAATGCCTTGTTTCATTTCAGCAAGCCCTATTGGGATGGCCAGCAACTCGTGGTGCAAGTCCTCAATCCCACCGCCGGAGTGTTTGAGAACGACCGGATGGAGAGTGTGGTTGAACTGGATGAAGGGGCTCGAGCCTGCCTTGTCTCCCCGTCCTCAACGCAGGTTTATGCCATGCCAAGAAATGGAACCTCCCGGTTGGAGCAGACGTTCCGATTGTCCGCAGGTAGCGCTCTTGCCGTGTTGCCCAAGTGGCTCGTCCTGCATCGAGGGGCACGCTATGAACAGCGCACGCGGGTGGAGCTCAAGCAGGGGTGTTCATTGTTCCTGGTCGATTTGATATCGGCTGGGCGAAATGCCTTTGGCGAGTTTTTGGAATATGACCGCTTGATGTCCTCTGTGGATATTACCCTCAACTCTAAGCTTCTATTGAGGGAGCGTTTCACCAGTGGGCATTCTGAGAAGAGATGGATCTGGAAATCGAAGGGGATGCCCAAAACCCATTTGGCCACTGTTTATATTTCATTTCCTGATGCCGCCAAGATTTGCCAGGAACAGCTCCTGGAGATTCACGGGATGGCATCGGAAAGCATGATGATCGGGTTCACCCCGATCCATGAGGACTTTGTCACTCTCCGGCTTTTCGCCGCCAGCGCTCAGCATGTTCATTCCGCTTTGTTCACGATTATGAGCAGTATTGGACAGTTCACCTCGATTTCCAGTGTCCACAAGCGGGTTTTTTAAAGAAAAACAGCTGAAAATTAATAAAAGAAAAATGATTGACTGAATCGGCATATCCTATGCTACTGTCGACTTTGATTGGAGGAATATTCCTTTGTATCACAAACCAAATACAAAAATCATACTACACATTATGAAAAGACAACTAATTGCCATGTTCGCAGCGGCTGCTTCCTTTGCCACCGTTGCTAATGCAGAAATTGTTTTAACTGACGACCTGAGCGTTTCCGGATATCTGGATGTGATTGGGGGCGACAACGATGAGTCTGGTGACAATTCCTACACAGCAGTTGCTGAGTTCGAATTGGCCTTCAGCTACACCACCGAGCCTGCTTTCGCAGTGGTCGAGTTGAGCTTTGAAGGCGTAGGCTCGGGTGAGAGCAACTCTACGGTTAGCCTGGAAACTGCTATTGTTGGTTACAATTTCAGTGAAAACCTCTCGGTTTCCGCAGGTAACATCCTCAGCTACCTCGGTTGGGAAACCTACGATGCCACCGGCCTGTACCAGTACAGCTACGCATACCGCGACCAGACTCCTCTGTACCCGGCATACGCTGTTGGTGCTTCCATTGACTACGTCACCGACGAGTATTCACTCGGCCTCTGGGTGGGTGATGCCGATTCCGGCAAGGTCAGCATCGAGGCAATGGCCAAGTACACCGGTATTGAAGGTGTTACTTTGTTCGCTGCTTACGCTGACGATCCGGGATACGAAACCATCAACTTCTGGGCTAGCTACGAAACAGGTGCTTTCACCTTCGCTGCTGAGTACATCGATGTTGATTACACCGGCGCTGGTGATTCCAAAGGCTACTTGGCAATGATCAACTATGCCTTCGAAAACAATGCTGGCATCACGCTTCGCTACTCCGTGCAGGAAGACAGCGGGACATCTGATGACTGGGAGCAAATCACCATCGCTCCGAGCTACACTTTCTCCGACAACCTGGCTGGTCTGTTCGAAGTTAGCATCCTTGACAATGCTGGGGACGGTGCTGACTACGCTTGGGGAGTTGAGTTGCTCTATACTTTCTAAGTCTAGGCTATTGTAGTTGTAAGTTACATTCTGTGGAGGTTCCCGGTCATGGGAACCTCCACTTTATTAAAATGAAGAAACTCCTGAAAATAAGCCTCTTGGCGACCCTTCCCGTTTTAAGCAACGCCGAATCGAATCTGGAAGAAGGCCTTCTGGCCGAGCTTCAGTCACTGCGTAACGACGTGTCTTCCCTGAGGGAGCGTGTGCAATCGCTTGAAGAGAAACTCGATGGGGCCATGGCAACCACTGGTTCAGTAATGGAAGAATCGGGCATCCTTGATCGCCTGACGGACGCCATGCACACCCGCACAGTGGCCACTCACTATCCCTGGATGGAGGCATCACTTTGGGAGAAGGTTGAAAAAGGCATGTCCCCTGAGGAGGTCATCAATATCCTTGGGGAACCCTCGATGACGGACCCGTCCTTGCACAAGCGCATCGACACGGTGTTTACCTACCGTGGTCGGCATCCGGGCACGGGAAAAAAGATCATCGGCAAGGTCAAGTTCCGTCGGAACGCCGTGGTCGTTATTGAAAGGCCATAAAAGGCTCAGCACTTCAAGCTTTCGAGCAGGTCGTAGACCTTGTACTTCTCGAGTTTGCGGCGGATAAAATCGAGGGCCATGAGAACGGCCCGTTCCTTGACGGCGGTCCGGGTTCCGGGAAGGCTGACCCGGCAGGACCAGACGCCGACCGGCGAGTGGTATCCCAGATAGATGGTGCCTGCGGGCTCGTCCCCGGCTTCGGGACCGGCGTAGCCGGTGATCGAGAGGGCATAATCGGATTCCATCAACTCCGCCACCCCGGTGGCCATGGCCACGGCGCATTCGGCGCTGACGGCACCGTGTTGCTCGATCAGGCAGCCGGGAATGTTCAGCAAGTGTTCCTTAACCGAGTTCAGGTAGCAGACGACCCCGCCCTTGAAGACCTTGGATGCCCCGGGGACATCCGTAAAGCGACTGGCCAGCAGTCCCCCGGTGCAGCTTTCCGCGACCGCGAGGGATTTGCCCAGGCAACGCAGTTGCTGGAGAATGACGCAGGCCGGGTCGGGCGTCCCATATCCGAGGAAAGCCTCCCCGAGACGTTCCCGGCAGAGTTCCCCCAGTGCCCGAACTTTAACCTCATCCCATCCCCCCTCGACAGTGGAAAGCCGTATGTCCACAAATCCCGGATGAGCACAGTAGGCCACCTGGATCTTATCCCCCGCACCGGCCAGTAACGGGGTCAACATGTTGGCCACCTTGCTTTCGCCGATGCCGATGCATCTCAGTTGCACCGGTTCCGCCATTGCATGGACCCAGCCCTTGGATTCCAGCCGCGGCAGGACCTGCTCCTCCAGGATTGGATTGAGCTCATGAGGGGGTCCCGGCAGCAGGACCACCACCTGGTCCCCCGTGTCCAGCCATTGGCCGGGCGCTGTCCCGTTGCTGTTTTGCAGAACCTCAGCGCCCTCGATGATCAGGCACTGTTTCAAATTGTTTTCGGTCAGTTCGCGGCCGCGTTCCTTGAAAAAGGCCCTGATATCCTCCTCCACAAGGGAATTGTGGACTAGGGGCCGGGCCAGCGCGGCGGCCGCGCAGGCAGCCGTATTGTCATCGGAAGTGGGGCCGAGGCCACCGGTGAGGACAACCAGGTCGGAGCGGGCCAAGGCTTCCCTGATACCGGACAGCAATCCCTCCGGCTGGTCACGCAGCTCGCTGGAGCGCAGGAGCGGGAGCCCACGTTCCTCAAGGACCTTCCCGAGATGGAGGAGATGACCATTGGCGCGGATTCCGTTCAGCAATTCATCGCCGATGGTCACCAGTTCTACTTTGCGAATGGCTTTCATCTGCTAAAAAGGCCACTGGCGCGGCTTGTCCTCTGGCTGTTGATGTGCATTTTCAAGGAACGCTAATATAAATGGAAAATGTCAGGATGCGAGTCCCCGAGGGCAGTAAATTGAAAGAAAAAGTCCGGCAGTTGCCGGAAGGCCCCGGGGTATACCTGATGAAAGACCGCCTTGGCAGTGTGCTCTACGTCGGAAAAGCCAAGAATCTCAAGCGCAGGGTTAGCTCCTATTTTCAGCCCTCACGGCGTCTCCGGGTGGAACAGCCAAAGATCGCCGCGATGATCGACTTGATCCGTGATTTTGAAATCCTTGAGGTGCGCTCGGATAGTGAGGCCATCCTTCTGGAGGGCAAGTTGATCAAGGAGTGGAAGCCCAAGTACAATACGGAATTCACCGACGACAAGCGCTTCCTCCACGTCCGGGTGGATCTCGAAAGTAGGTTCCCGCGGTTTCGGTTGGTCCGTTTCCGGTCGGACGAGCGCTCGCATTATTTTGGTCCCTTTGCCCACAGTGGGCCCCTGCGCAAAACCCTGCACGAAATGCGCCTCAAGTTCGGCATTCTTCTGGGGGATGGTACCCCGAAGCAACTTCCGAATGGTCGCTGGCAGCTATACGATGACATCCGGGCCGAGATTTACGGACACCCCAATGCCATGTCGGAAGAGGAGTACCGGGAACGGGTTAGTTCGGCCTGTTCATTCCTCGAGGGCAAATCGCGGGAGTGGTTGGCCGAGCTGCAGGAGGCCATGGAAAAAGCGGCCGCGGCCAGGGAATATGAGAAAGCGGCCGGATTGCGGGACCTGATCCGGGCTATCGGGACGACAACCGAACGGACGAGGAAGTTTACCCACGCCTCACGGGTGACCGAGGCCGCGGACGTGGCCTTGAATAACCTTCAGCAAGCTCTTGGAATGGAGGCAAGGCCCCGGGTGATGGAGTGTTTCGACATTTCCCATATCTCCGGAAGTTTCTGCGTCGCTTCGATGGTCCAGTTCGCCGATGGGCGTCCCGACCGGAAAAATTACCGCCGGTACAAGATCAAGAGCTTTATTGGGAACGACGATTTCCGGGCCATGTGTGAAGTGGTTGGCCGCCGCTACCGGCGGCTGAAGGACGAGGGCCGCCCCTTTCCCGACCTGATTGTCATTGACGGGGGAGCAGGCCAGGTGGCATCCGCCTTGCGGGCCTTTCTGGAAAACGACCTTGAGCCGCCCCAATTGATCGGTCTGGCCAAGCGGAAGGAGACCATCATCTTCAGTGATGGCCGGCCGCCGCTGGAATTGCCCGGTCATCACCGGGGCCGGTTGCTGCTGCAGTACATCCGCGACGAGGCCCACCGCCATGCCAACTCCTACAATGCCGAGTTGCGCAAACGGAAAATGCGCGAATCGATGCTGGAGGACTGTCCGGGACTGGGGGAAAAGAAGCGGGAAGCGCTGCTGGCCCATTTCGGGTCCCTTGCCCGGTTGAAAAAGGCCAGCCAGGAAGAGCTCAGGCAGGTGGAAGGGATCGGGCCCGCGCTGGCCGCCAATGTGCGCCGGTTCCTGGGCAACTGACCTAGGATGAACCGACCGGGTTCTCCAGCAGAGGAAAGAGCACGCCCTTGCGGAACAGGGTCACCTGTCCGCTGGAAGCCGAAATACAGATCGAGATACAGTCGGCCGCCTTGGTAATGGCGGCGGCGGCTGAATGCCGGGTGCCGAATCCGGAGGGAAGGTTGTCGTAGAACTCGGCCGGGGCATGGATGAGCGATCCCGCCGACTCAATGATACCGTCGCCCCGGATGACAAAACCGCCGTCGATGACCGAGTATTCCTTGATGGTTTCATCCATGAATGGATTGAGGACATTCCGGTCCTCCATCCGGTACCCGTAGAAGGGATTGAGAACCAGCGGCTTGACCATGTTGTTGACCCTCTCTGTGTCGCCGATGACGAACATGGTGCCGACCGGCTTGCCTTCCCGCCCCTCGATGGAGAGCTCAGTGGCGATGGCGATCATCCGCTCCAGGACCTCAATCTTGACCGATGGCGGCAGAAGGTCGTTTTCCCGGTCGATCACGCTCTGGAATTCACGCTCGATATCGACCACCATCATTGTGTCCAGTTGGTTGCTGGAGGGAATTCCCCCGACACACAAGAGGCGGTCGTTGTGTTTGAATATCCCCCGGGTCAACCCAATCAGGATGGCGCTCCTGGCCTGCGACAGGCGCTGGCTGGAGAACGAACGGACCTCAATGGCGGTCTCGATCTGGCTGCTCTCCAAGGTCCGGTCGCTGATCCCGCGGGTGACAAGAATGGTGCGGAAGTTGGGGAGGCCGCGGGCGCCCTCGATGCCTCCGGCAAAAGTGTCTCCAAAGAGAAGGATGGCGCTGCACTTGGATTCCCGGGCGATCTTCTCCGATTCCTTTAGCAGGAGCCGGTTGAACCGGGTTTGCCTGCGCTCGGGCCTGGCCAGGAGGCCGCCGAAGCCCAGCAGGACCCGCTCCGCCAGGCTGGCCGCGTCCGGGGCGGCGATCATGTTGTCGACCAGTTCCCGGTCCCGGAACATCCGGGCCAGGGAGGCGAGCACATTGAGATAGTTTTTCTCGTTTTCGGAGGCCAGCAGGAGAAAGATGAGGCGGACTTCATTGTATTCGTGAAGCCCCTCGAACTCGATGCCGTCCTTGACCCGGCCCACCGCAAAGAGGTAGGGCCGCTTCATCTTGATCCGGATGTGCGGCATGGCGACCCCGTTGCCAAGGTAGGTCGTCATGGTCTTTTCCCGGTTCATCAACTGGTTGGTCAGTTTCCGAACATTCAGGTCATCTTGTATTCTCCGGGTGGATACTTCCAGGAGCTCCTGCAGCGCGCCGTGGAGATCGGTGGACTCGATCTCAATGATTCTGGATTTGGCAATATACCGGTCAAGCCGCATGAATACAGCATTAAAGGTGAATCAGGAGTTTTGACAATGCCTATTTTTCCTAAGGCGAAGGTTGTCCTTCCAGCTGGAGGCGGATACGGTCCCCGGTTTCCCGCAACCCTTCCGCAAGAGTCCGCAATTCAGGCTCCAACTCCCAATGCCTGACCGCCTCGAGGGCGGACCGAAGACGATCAGAATAGTCCATTTTTTCTGTAATGGAAATTTCAGGACTGGCCAGGTTATGGGAGAAGGTCAGGCTCATGTTGGGCAGGTAGTGAAGGAAGAATTCCGCCTCGGAGGCCTGGATTCCGGCCCGGGTCAGGTAGGTATCGAGCAGGTCACGCTCCCGGTGGACGGACGGGTCGAGACGGGCCATGAAGGCGGCCCGGGCCCGGGGGGCCAGCCCCGGACGGCCGATGGTCTGGAGTAGCTCCTGACCCGTCTCAACCGGGGCCCGGTCGGCCAGCCGTTCGAGGGTGATATTGCCAGCATGCTGGAGGGCGGGGTTCCTTCCCGGCTCCATGAGGCTGGAAACCAGCGGGATCAGGCCGGTATCCTCGAGGAGAACAATAAAATCGAAGGCCTCCGCCACGGAGTGGGACGGGGATTCCAGCCATTCACGGTGATTGAGAAGATCGCGGACCCGGGTCTGGAGAAATGACCGTTCCCGAAGATCGGATAGCACGCTGCCCCAGGCAAAATTACGCAGGTGGATGACATATCGGTCCGGGCCCATGGTGAATCCCCCTGTTGACAGGGCCTTCCTGGCCAGTTCCGCGGCCCGCCGGGGATCCAGCTGGCCGAGCCAGTCCAGAAGGAGGGTCTGCAGATCCGGGGCTGTCTCCAGGCAGCCATTTTTCCCGACGGCAAAGGGAAGTCCGGAAGTGACATTGGTACCGCTGGCCAGCAGTTCCACAATGGTGGCCCAGGCCTCCTCCGGATCCATGGAGAACAGGCCCCGGCGCAGCTCTCCGAAGGCCCGTTGCATATCTTCCGGGGAGGATTGCTGCTGGAGGTAATCGATCCACTCGACCCAGCCGGGGGGCACCCTTGGGGGAGGTTCATTCGGGGAGAGCGGTGGTTCAGTGCCGGCTGGCCCGGGTGTCGGCTCCGGTTTGGCCAGTGCTGCAGGGACCGGTTCTTCAACCGCCTTCGCTGGATCCCGTTCCGGTGGACTGTGGAGGCGGGACAGGAAAACCGCCCACGATCCGAGAAGAAGGATGACCAGGAGCAGGGCCTGCAGAAATGCGGTTTTCTTCATCGGTTCTGATGGGAATGGCGAACGATGACGACGGCACCGGCGACCACCATCGCCGAGGAGAGGTAGAAGGCAGCGGGGGGGATTTCGCCCAGGAGAAGGAAGCCCATGGTCCCAGCGAAAATGAACTGGGCCAGATTTATGATGACCACCGCCTGGCTGCGGATGCGGGTCATGGCCCAGTTGACCAGACTGTGCCCGAATATAGTCGGGATAAGGGCCAGACCGAGGATCGAGATCGCTTCCATTTTCAGGTCCGGCCCCAGCCAGACGATAGGTTGTCCGGCCAGCTCCATGGCCAACCCACCCAGCAGGCAGAACAGTCCGCCCATCAGGTAAACCGGGACCACATAGAGGTAAATGGAGGGCATGTCCCTGTACTTGCGGGCGTATATCAGGTAATAGGCATAGAATAGCATCGAAATGAAGCAGACCAGATCGCCGGCGGCGTAATCTGAGCTCAGGTTGAAATCAGCCCACCCGAGGGCCGCGACCCCCATCATGGCCACCACAGTCCCAATTCCCTCGGGACGGTTGATGCGTTCACCCACTACCAGCAGGAGAAACACCGGCATGACGACAGGGACCATGTTGACGATCAGGGAGGCGTTTGCCGAAGGGGTCAGGCGTCCGCCGAAAATCCAGCTGATAAAGTGAATTCCGAGCAGGACTGAAGGTGCAGCCGCCTGACGGAACATCTGGCCAGCTGAAAAGGCACCCCTTCTTTTCCATGACCGGTAGGCCAGGGGAACCATGAAAAGCCCTCCCAGCAACAGGCGGTAGGCCGAAAGCGCCACCGGATCGGTGCTGCCGATCTTGATAAAGATGATGGACGTCGAGCAACAATAGACCCCAATTAGGAGGAGGAGGTAAGGCATTTCAAAAGTGAGTGTCTGGGGTCTTCTATGGGCGCTGATTAATCGCCGGCCGGTGTAACTCGGGTGGTTTTATAGTGTTAAATACTATATTGAACAGTTTGGTATCAAGTATGAGTTTTCCTTTGGTGCGAAGTGAGCCTCGCACAGGCAGTCTGTAGTCTGTATAAGGGCTCCGTTCACGGTGACGGAGCCTTCTTCTTGGCCAGAACGCCCCCCCTTCACGGTGAAGAGGGGGGGCAGGCTTGTTACTAGATCCGCTCCATGAGAATCGCCTCAGGACACGGAAAGTAATTGCAGGTAGGTCATGGGTACGCGGGCAAAGCAAGGAATCCTTATCAATCCCCCTTTTCCGCAGGCAGTTTTCCTGTGCACACTGGTGGTCATTTGAATGAGTCGTTCACGTTTGACCCTGTGTGAAACAAGCTTCGTTACAGTTGTGGGGCAGATTTCCTAACGTATTCTTGCTTAACGGAATATAGGTCGAGAGAAGGAATTCAATTCTTCCTTGAAATGAGAGGGCGCACTCGGTGTTGCAGAATCAGGACACAGTTTGTCCCGATATTGGGACATGCGGAGCATCAATTCAAGGCATCCTCGTGAAGCCATTTGGCCTGCTGCAGGTCGTAGAACCAGCGATGCGGGGCAGCAGTTGAACCCGGGTGATGATAGATCCACTTGGAATCCTGGAGCCTGTAATAGTACCTCAATCCTTTCTCAGCGGCAAAAACCCATGCCTTTATGGAATAATCATAGTAGATAACACCGTCAGCGCTGGACTGGACCAAGTGCAGGTAATCGTGGTCCAGATGATTGATGAGGGGGATTTCCACATTGGAGATCCACCCGATCCCAAACCATGGGACGAAGGACAGGTTTCCCCAGTTCTCCTGGATATCCGGGAAATAGTCGACCAGCTCATCCTTTTCGAGATCGATCTTCCATGCTGTCTGGCGCCGGTTGGCCCCGGCCCTCGGCCAGCTGCCTTGTGCCAGGGGGGCTGTCCCGGAGAACCTGTGAACCTTGCCATCATGTGCCCCGAGGTAGATGCTGCCATCGGGAGCGATATTGGGAGAGGAGTCGTTGAGGGTTCCGGGAAGGATGTAGGTCCATTGTTTCACCCCCGACAGGGAGACGCTATAAACGGTTGTGGCCGGGCCATTGAGCGCATTGCCGGTGTAGCCGGCGATAATGATGTTGCCATTCATGTCCATGGCGGGGGTGCAGTAAAAGACATCGCCGATAAAGAGTTCCCACAATTCAATCATTATCCCCAACCCGCTGTCGGCTCCGATGGCATAGAGATAACCGTCCTGCGAGGCGACAAAGATCCGGCCGAGGTCATCAATGACCGGGGAGGAAAGAATGCTGTCCTCGGCGGCAAACTGGCCGGTCCTGATTCCCGAGGGGGAAATTTCGTAGAGGTAACCATTCTGGCACCCGATGTAGATATCCCCGTTGGCGGAGACAGCCGGGGTTCCAAGAATAGCCCTCTGAAAGGGCTTATCCGGAAGGTCGTGGATGGCGGGAACCTGGTATGACCAGAGCAGGTTGCCCGAAGCGCAATCAAGGGCGTGCAAATCCCCGTTGTCCGTCCCGAAATACAAGGTTGATCCATCGTTGCTGAGGGCCGCCCCGCCGTTGATCGGGCTGAGCTGGGGACCTTCTTCGCGGCTCCAGCGGGGTTCGGGATCGCCATTCGGCCACAAGGCGTACATGGTGCCGTCATAGGAACCCACGTAGATCGTCCCGTCCGGACCGATGGCAGGGGAGGCGACGATGGCGCTTCCGGTAGGATAGCTCCACAGGAGCTGCCCGGTTTCCCCGTTGATGGCGTAGAGAGAGTTGTCCCAGCAACCGATGTAAACAGTCCCGTCGGCGGCGATTGCGGGCGAGCTGTCGAACCAATCGGTTCCTCCTTCAAAAACCCAGCGCACCTGGCCATTGGGGTTGATGGAGTAGACCTTGTTATCCTCCGAGCCAAAGACGATTTCACCCCGCGGGCCGATGGCCGGTGAGCTGAAGACAATTCCGCCCGTGGAAACCGGCCACCCTGGCGCACCCGGTAGCAGGGAAGGCAGTAGTCCGGCGACAAGGATTGCCGCGAGGGAGCCGGATTGACGGGCGCACATCAGGAGAAGGTTGATCATAGGGGTACATTGAGGGCGAAAGTGGTTCCGTCGGAGTCGGATTTGAGCAGATCGAGACTGGCCGGGATGTGGCTGGCAACCACGGAACTGATGGCCAGCCCGATTCCCGTTCCGTTTTCCTTGGTTGACTGGACCGGCTCGAAGAGATGCTGCCTGACCTGATCCGGCAATCCGGGTCCATGGTCGGTGACCTCGGCCGTCAATCCTCCATTGACCGCCTTAAGCAGGACATAGGGCAGGTTCGCCGGTGCGGACTCCCTGGCGTTGTCCACCAGGTTGGCCAGCACTAGGAGCAGCAGTTGTGCCTTTCTGGAGGCGATTCGGCAGTCTCCTTCCAACTCAAGGTGGAATCCCTTTTCCCCGAGGCGTTGGCGACAGGTGGCTCCAAGTTCCTCCATGGTCAGGCTCACTTCTCCGTTTCCATGCTCATCCTGGATGACGGACAGGGACTCGGTTACTAGTCGCTGCATCCGCTCGGTGATGGCAACGGCTTCCTCGTCGTGCCCGGTCAGCTGCAGGTACGACTTAAGTCCTGCGAGGGGGTTCTTGAGTCCGTGAAAGAGATGGCTCGAGACGGATCCAATCGCGGAGGTGCGGGCGGCCATGGCCAGGTCGGCATTCGCTTTTTCAAGGGATCGGTTCCTGGAAGCCAGCAACTGGCCCATTTTGAGGATCCGGCCCCGGGCCACGGTGAAGACCAGCAGGTAGACAAGACTGCCTGCCGTCAGCAGTCCCAGTCCGAGAAAGGCCATGAACCGGTCCAGGCCGGCCAGCTCGGAAGCAATTGCCTCACCATCAAGCCAGTATTGGATAACCGCTACAAAATGCTCCTCGCGGTCAAAGATAGGGGAAAGCACCTCGGTGACCGGGTAGGTTGATTCGGTTATCAAGGCCCCGATGTCCGAGAAAAGAAGATCGAGTGAATAGTCCCTGTAGAAACGGGTCACGGGTTCACCTCGGTTGAGCCGCAGGATATCGTCCTTCCCGAGGCTGACCTGGTGCAGGTCAACCGGGATATTGCTGACCAGTTCCCCCTTGGGGGAGAACAGCCGGACAGCGACTACTCCCTTCAGTTGGCTGGATTCAAGAAGGACATCAATCCATCCGGTCCCCTTGAGGGGGGCACTGGAGCGGTTGTTGAAATGCTGGGCCACGGTGGTCAGCAACTGGCCGTCGCGCTGCAGGATCTGTGCGCGGATTTCCGCCCTGAAAACAAGGAGGGCGGCGGCCACAACCGTAGCAAAGACCAGCAAGGTGACTGATCCCTGGATGAGGATGATCCTGTGAAACCGCTTCAGGCTCGCTGCTGATTCCATGACAATTATATCTTATCCCCAATCACCTTCGGGTCAATAGCTCCACTCGAGCAGAACCTCCGCCCTCCGTTCCGAGTAGGAGTCGTCATCCTGCAGGGTGGCAGGCAGGTTTTCCTCCAGGCGGTAGGTGTGGGAATTCCATCGCGCCCGGACAACCAGCGACAAGTCCAGCGGAAGAAATCGCTCATATTCCAGGGAAAGGGATTTAACGGTCTGAAGGTCGAGCGTTTCAACCAGGACCACCCGGTCGCGGTACCGGTACTCTCCCCAGCGTCCGGTCGCCGTGAAGCGTCCCCAGCGGCTGGTGACGGTCATTCCCAGTCCCAGCCAGGACTGGACAAGGGCTTCATGTTGTCCCTCTTCCTCCTCTTCCATGGCCAGGCCGGCGAGGAGGGATAATTTCAACCATGGCTGTGAGGAGGGATGCAAGGTGAGTCGCTCCTCAAGGGACCACCGGTTGACCCGGAGACCGATCTCCCCGGGCAGGGAATCGCCGTTGGGCGCCCTGGCCAGGTCATCGTCATAGGCCTGCCGGGAAAGGATCAACCGGGTCAGGCTACGGATGGAGCCACTCCAGAGATGCTCCCATTCAGCCTTGAGGGCGTAATCCCAGTAATCCTGTCCCTCGATGTTGAACTCGGCCCGGGTGGGTGAAAGCCCGATCCGGAACCGGTCCGATCCGGAGGTGAACCAATCGACGAAAATCTGCACTGAAGGGACAAATTGCTGGATCCGTGTCCCCGCCGGGGTACTCAGGGTGGTCAGGCTCGAATCATAGATCATGGATCCGTACATCGTCGCCAGTTCCAGCCCGTAATCAAAGGCTCCGCGATGCAGGACACCCTTGACTTGGCTGAACCCCATCGTTTCCGAGGATGGATCGAGGTCGTGGTCGTAAAGGAGCGCCTCGGCAAAGAACAGGCCGACCAGGTCAAACTGACCGGTTCCCCAATTAAGGAGGGCATCGGCCTCAATATGGGTGAAGGTGCTGGAGACCGGCTGGTGGCGGTTGAGGTAATTGCTGCTGTATCCAAATCCCGCCTTCAGTGATCCAAGGATAATGACCCCGGGCTCGTCAACCGGCTCCGGTTCGATTGCCGGGGCGAGGCTTTCCAGCAGGGCATCGGTTTCCTGCAGCAGGGCCTCGACGTCCTCAAGGGTCGGGGGCGGGTCGGTTTCCGAAGCCAGACGCGGGTGGGCCAGGAAAGCTACAGCGGATAATACAAGAAAGGGGCGGTGGATATACGGGGGCATTTTCAGGGCGGACTGGGGTGGAAAATAAAAGAGCGGGCGGAGAGTTCCGCCCGCTCAGTTTGGAACGATAGGCTAGTTAAGACGCACAATCAACCTTGCGGCGGGCGGCGATCTCCACCAACGCCACCACCGAGACGGCGCTTGCGCAGCATTTGCTTGCGTTCCTGAAGTAACGTCCGCAGCTGATCGCGGATTTGGGCATATTCTTCCGATTCGGGATCCAATCCCTCCAACTGCAGGCGCAACTGGCGGATTTCCTGTGATTTTTCCTTGAACTGGAGGCGACGCTGGCGCATCTCCTCGGTCACGACAGGCTTTTCACGCATGGGGCGGTTTTCCCGGAACCAATCCCGGAGAGTGCCCACCTTTTCACGTATGGAACTGATGGCGTCGGCGTTCTCGAGGCGCCATGCCTCAAGGGCTGCCTTGATTGCCTCGGCGTCGGCCAGGCCTTCCAGGGCCGCATCCCGGGAGATTTTCAGGGCCTTCCGCTCGGCGACAATTTCATCGCGCAGGGTTACCAGTTCGGGGGGCAGATCAACACCGGACATGTTTTCCCACATGCCTCCGCTGCCACTGTGGGGACCACTTCCGTCCCCACCGTGATGGTAGGCTTGGGCGAGGGTGAAGCTCAGGGCAAAGGCACTGAGGGCAATGAGTAGCTTTTTCATGATTTTTCCTTGTTTAGAGTTTAAAGGGTGGAGATGCCTTGTTAGTGCATGAAGGATGCCAATTGGGGAGGAAATTATTTAACCAACTGATAATCAAGAACAAGGAGAACTTAGGTATTGTCCCCGAAGGGGGCGGTTTCCTTCTGGATGGGAGAAATTCCCCAATGGCCGCCAGCCGTTTTTCCGTTCTCTGGGAAAAATCCCCCACCTATTCCTGTAACCGGTAACGTATAAAGTCCCTTGAGACCCCCAGCCTGCGGGCCGCAGCGGAAACATTGTCCTTTTCCTGCCGCATTGCCTCGGCGATAACGGCGTCGGAAAGATGCTTCAATTCATCCTCGAAACGAAAACCGTCCCCGGGGATGGTGAAGTTTGGATTGAGAAGGGAATTGGTGGATTGCTCCCCGTGGTCGGCCTGGCTCCCGGGACTGAGGTGGTCAAACGCCAGAGCCTCCCCATCGGCGAAAATAAGGGCCCGTTCCAGTTCGTGGATCAATTCCCTCACATTGCCCGGCCACGGGTAGCGGGTCAGCTGCCTCATGGCTTCCGGGGAGATCGAACAGCCGGTTTGCCGGTAGCGTTTTTTCAGGCCCTCGAGGATCCGTTCAGCCAGCTTGGGCAAGTCGGAGGGGAAGTTCCGCAGGGCAGGGATCTGGATATGCAGGAGATTGAGGCGGTGGAAAAGGTCTTCCCGGAAGCTGCCCTCGTGGACCAGCTCGGAGAGTGGATGGAGGGAAGCCGTTATCAGGCGGACGTCGACCGTCTTGCGGGAATTACCGCCGACCCGGCGGATGTGGCCATCCTCGATGGCGGTGAGAACCTTGGCCTGGAGGGTGAGCGGGAGGCTGGCTACCTCGTCGAGAAAGAGGCTCCCCCCGTCGGCTGCCTCAAAGAGGCCGATACGTTCCTTCCGGGCATCGGTAAAAGCCCCCCGTTCGTGTCCGAACAACTCCGATTCGGCAAGGGACTCGGGGAGAGTTGAACAATTGACCTCAATCAGGGGTGCGTCCTTCCGGGGTCCGTGTTCGTGGATCCAGCGGGCAATCGAGGACTTGCCGGTACCGGTTTCCCCCTCGATGAGGATGGGCGGGAGGGACCCCTCCAGCCGCGCCTCCACCTGCAGGATCCGCTCGATCTGCTGGTGGACCACCTGCATCCGCTGACCCATGAAGAGCGAATCGTCCGGATCGCTCCGGGCGCCACGCTTGAATTGGTCGATCCTCGATCGGGCTGATTCGCGTGAGACCCGGCTAAAGACCATCGGCAGTTCCTCGGCATCGAACGGCTTGCTGAGATAATCGCTGGCTCCCTTGCGGATTGCCTCCACGGCGGTCCGGACCCCGCCATCGGCGGTCATGACCACGACCCTGGTGTTTTCCGAAAACCCCGGATCGTCGAACAGGCCGAGGCTGTTGCCGTCCGGCAGCTTGATGTCGATCAGGGCAAAATCCAGCTCGGTGGAGCCCATCAGTTCCTTGGCCTGGGAAATGGATTCAGCCGGGTAGGCGAGGGCGCCCTTTTTTTCCAAGTAGGCACAGAGGGATTTTCGGAGAAGAACCTCGTCCTCCAGAACCAGAATCTGCCGACCGTTGAGCATCATCTAACAAGGTCAGGAAATTTCTGGAAGAGGCAAGCCGCTTTGCCTGTCGGATTGACATGGTGAAGCCCATCCGTCGATCATGACAGGCTATCCGATAAAGGATGCCTCATGTTTGATGTCCGAGAAAAGCCGAAAATGGTCGAGCGCGCCTTCCTGGTGGGTGTGGTGGAACCGCATGAAAGTGACGAGGAGGCGAACAGCCTGCTGGAGGAACTGGAGGAGCTGGTGACCACCCTGGGGATCGGGATTGTTGGGACCAAGCTGGCCCGGCTGCGCCAGGCCCAGGCGCGTTACCTGCTCGGTTCAGGGAAAACGGATGTCATTATTGCCGCCGCCAAGGCGGTCAGGGCGGATTGCCTGGTCCTTGACGCCGAGTTGAGCCCTGCCCAGCAGAGGAACTGGGAGGCCGCGAGCGGGCTCTGTGTCATCGACCGGCAGGAAGTTATCCTCGACATCTTCAGCATGCGGGCCCGGACCAAGGAGGCTGTCCTCCAGGTTGAGTTGGCCCGGTCTGAACACTCCCTCCCACGATTGAAGAATGCGTGGACCCACCTCAGCCGGCAACGGGGCGGGGGCGGGGTGACCCAGCGCGGCGAGGGCGAGGCCCAGATTGAACTGGATGCCCGTATGGTCCGGCAGAGGATCGCCAAGCTGAAGAAGGAGCTGGAGCTGGTGGTGCGCCATCGCGAAACTCAGCGCAAGCAGAGGCAAAAGGTCCCTGTTCCGACCGCGGCCATTGTCGGCTATACCAACGCCGGCAAGTCGACCCTTCTCAACGTCCTCACGGGGTCGGATGTTCTCTCGGAAGACAAACTGTTTGCCACCCTGGATCCGACCACCCGCCAACTGCAACTTCCCAACGGCCAGAAACTGCTCCTCACCGACACGGTGGGATTCGTCCGGCGTCTGCCCCACCAGCTGGTGGATGCCTTCAAGGCCACCCTGGAGGAGGCTGTCCTGGCCGATTTTCTGGTCCACGTGGTCGATATCAGCAACCCGGAATTTGAGAGCCATATGGAGACGACCCTTGATGTCCTGAAGGAGCTTGGCGCGGACGAAAAGCGTATCGTCACGGTCTTCAACAAGATCGACCAGTGCGCTCAGTTGCCGATCCGACAGGCCTCCGGTGGGAAAGGGAGCCGCATCCCGGTCAGTGCCATCACCGGCGAGGGTCTGGATTCACTCCAGGAGGAGTTCCAACAGCAGTTGATGGATCGCCTGGTCACGATGAAGCTGCATATTCCCTTCAACCGCTACGATCTGGTCAGCCAGTTGCATCAGCAGGGCCATGTTCGGGAGGAAAAGGCGGGTGATGAGGGTATCGACCTTGTCGGGAACGTCCCCGTACGCCTGCTGGCGGTCTACGAGCCATTCCGGGTCGGCGGATAAATATCCCGGAATTTCATTGTAAGGAAACGCTACTCCCTTCAAGTTTTCACGAAATCCTCTGAACAATGATGATGAGCAACTTCTACATGATCTTTGGATTCATCCTGGCGGCCTACTCGATCGTCGGCAATGACTCCATCCAGACCCTCGGAACATTCCTCCACTCCAATTCGCACCGGCGCTGGTGGGTTCTCTGGCTTTTCAGTAGCTCGGTGATGGTTTCGGTTATCCTTTACGGATGGTTCACCCATGACCAGGACCCGTCCTACAGCCGGCTGAACAAGGTCTATGACAAGGCGGTTTCCCTCAGTGAGGTTCAAAAGGCTCTCGATTACGCAACGGAGGCCTTGAGTGCCGATCCCGTCCAGCAGCAGGTGCTGGCCGAGTTTGAAAGCCTGAGCACCCAGCTTGTGGAAACGAAGACGATCTTTGTCAGGAAGCCCAAGTTGGCGCTGGAGGCGATTGAGAACCTGAAGGCAAAGCTGGCTCCCATTGAGGCGGAGATGGACAGGGATGATATCCCGAATGCGCAGATTGTCGCCATCAGCACGGTGGTCGAGGAAACACGGACCGTCATCTCAGCGATGGAAGCCAACCGCGATGTCAGCCTGTTTATCACCTGGAAGCATTTGCTGCCCCCCTTGGCACTCCTGATCCTGACACGATACGGGTTCCCGGTCAGCACCTCGTTCCTGGTACTGGTGACCTTCCGTCCGGGCGTCCTTAGCAGCATGCTGGAAAAGTCGCTCATGGGCTATCTGGTGGCGATGGTCGCTGCCATAATCCTTTACTTGGTCGTCGTGGGAGCCATCGAAAAGCGATGGCGTAAGGAAGGAGAGGTCAATATCAAGCCGATCTGGGTTGTCTTCCAGTGGGGTTCCACGGCGTTCCTCTGGGCCATGTGGCTGATTCAGGACATGGCCAACATTTTCGTCTACCTGCCCCGGATGCCCGACTTCAATTGGCTGATGTTCGGCATCGTCTGGATGATCGCCGTTCAGGCCTTCATCTACTACAGCCACGGGGGCAAGATCCAAAAGGTTGTCACCTCCAAGACTAACACCCACGACATTCGTTCGGCCACCATTGTGGATCTGATCTATGGTCTTGTCCTCTACTACTTCAAGATCCTCAATTCCGTCCCCATGAGCACGACCTGGGTCTTCCTCGGATTGCTGGCGGGTCGAGAAATTGCCTTTGCCATTGGCAGCAACAAGCGGAAGGGGCTCAAGAACGCACTCCGCCTAGCCCGCAAGGACATGGTTAAGGCCGGCTTTGGTCTCGGCGTGAGCGTGGCCATTGCCTTCCTGATCAATTACGTGTAGTGGCGGGAAGAATCGACCGGAGCAGTTGGACATAGTCGGGGCCACTCATTTCCCGGTAACCGTGCCTCAGGAGCTCTTGTCCGTCCGGGGCCAGGAGGATCAGGGTAGGGTATGACTTGATGTCGAAATGGATGACCCACGACTGGAGAACGGCCGTCTCGGATGGGCTCAGTTTTGGAGTCCGGCGCGCCTCGACCGGGAAGTAGACCAGGTCCTGGCGGGCCAGCTCCAGGAACGACGGGTCATTCAGGTTTGTCTCCTTGAAACGTTTGCTGCTCAACGACCACCCCTCGCCTAGGAAAGCCACATAGAGGTGCTTGTTCTCCGACCGGGCCTGATCCATCGACGCCTCAAGGAACCCCTTTTTCAAAGGCACCGACTCCATTGCCGACAAATAATGGCCAGCCAGCAGGGTCACCCCGGTGAGAATGACCCGTGTGAGTTGGAACGGCCTGGCCACGACTACTTGCCGGCGGCTTCCAGTGCGGCCAGGATATCTTCCGTCTGGGTGGCTGGCTTGGCGCTCAAGTCACGCCAGGCGATCTTTCCATCGACAACCAGGAAGGTCTGGCGGCGATAGACTTTCCCCAGAAAACTTTCTACTTGGAAGGCCGTTCCGAGGGTCTTTTCCACGTCTGCCACCAGGATGAAGGGCAGCGAGTACTCTTCAACGAAGGCTTCCTGCTTCTCCACCGGGTCATTGCTGACGCCGACCACGGTGATGCCGGCAGCCTTGAGGTCGTCAAAATTGTCCCGGATATTGCAGGCCTGCTTGGTGCAGCCACCCGTGAAGGATCTTGGATAAAAGTAAATGGCCACCGGGCCCTCGGCGTAGAGCTCTCCCATATCGAGCGTATCGCCGGTGTGGGTGGTGACAGTCACGGCGGGAGCATCGGCCCCGACCTGCAGGGGTTCCTCGCCGGAAAGTGAAAAGGAGAAAAGTGACATGACAAACACGGTGATGACGAAGCGTTTCATGGGCGCATCATGGCACGGGATTACCGAAAGTTCAACACCATACGGCGGATCGACTTCACTGGGTGGACCAGAGCGGATTTTCCTGCGCGGTGTCGATCAGCTTCTGGGTTGTCCGGTCGAGGCGGTTGGCCAGGGTGCGGATCAGGTTGACCGCGATCTCGGGATTGGAACGAACCAGGGTATCGAGGGAATCGATTTCGTAATAGGTGATCCTGGCGGCGTTCTTGGCCTTGATGGAGCAGGTCCGGGGCCGGCCCAGGATGTCGCCCATTTCACCGAAAATGGTGCCCGGATACATGATGACTGCCAAAAGGATATCGTCCTTGAACACTTCAAGGGTGCCGGATTTGAGGACGAAGAAACCCGAGCCTTCCTCTCCCTGCTCGAGGATGGTCTGGCCGGGTGCGACTTCAATTATTTTCTCCATGTGGTAGCTTGGAGCAGCTGCAGATCGTCCCTTTTAGAATGGCTCAGGCAAGGGTAATGGCAAGCTTCCTCTAGGCGATTTCTATGAACGAAATGTAAATTAATCCCCGGAGGCCGCCGCAAGCGCCTCAAGGACCGTCCCGGGTGTGAGGATTTCGGGAAGAATGACCGGCTCCTCCAAGCCGGGGCCATAAACCAGGTTGAAGGGAACCGCGGATCTTCCAAAGCGGGCCAGCTCCTCGCTGATACGCGGATCACGATGAGTCCAGTCCGCCTTGAGCAGAACAACCTCCCGGTCCGCAATGGCTTGCCGGACCTGGTTGGATGAGAAAACAGCCGCCTTGTTGGTCTGGCAAGTGACGCACCAGCGGGCGGTAAAGTCGACGTAGACGGTTCGTCCCTGCCGGGCCAGTTTGCCGGCCTTGCCGGGCCCCCATTCCTCCCATAAGAGGGTGTGGGCCTCCTCAGCTGGTTTTCCGGTACCGGAAAACCCGAGGACCAAGGCCAGCCCAGCCACGATCACCGCGGCCAGGGTGGCGGTGGTCCGGGTGGCCCGGGGAAGGTGGAACGCGGCCCAGCGTCCGTAGATCCAGAGCGCCAGGGCAAGAAGGACCAGACTGAGCAGGACCTTCAGGAGGGAGAAAGAGTCGAAACCGCCTTTATCGGTCAGTTGGCCGGCGAGGACCCAGAGCAGGTAGGCAACGGTCGCGTAGAGCAGGAAGCCCATGAACTGCTTGAAGGTTTCCATCCATGCCCCGGGCCGGGGCAGCCATTTGACCAGGGCGGGAAAGGAGGAGAGGAGCAGGTAGGGAGCCGAGAGGCCCAGAGCGATAAAGGTGAATACGGTGAGGGAGGTCAGCGGGGGCAGGGCTAGGGCGGCGCCGAGGGCGGGTGCGAGGAGCGGGGCCGCGCACGGAGTCGCCACCACCGTGGCCAGGACCCCGCTGAAGAAGGATCCCCCCAATCCGGATTTGCCGGTCAGATTGGCGCCGATCCCGACAACACCTTGGCCGACCTCAAAGAGCCCGCTCAAATTTAGGGCGAAAGCGAAGAGAAGCAGGGTGAGGGCAAGGACGAAGCCCGGAGACTGCAACTGGAAGCCCCAGCCCAACTGGTTTCCCCCGGAACGGAGAATCAGGAGCAGGACAGCCAGAACCCAGAAGGAGACGAGGACCCCGGTCGTAAAGACCAGGCCATGGGCCACCACCGTGCCCCGTGATTCACCAGCTTGATTGACGAATCCCATGATTTTGATCCCCAGGACGGGGAATACGCAGGGCATCAGGTTGAGAATCATTCCCCCGATAAAGGCCAGCATGAGAATGCCCGCCAGTGAACCGGCTGTTTCGCTGGAAACGGGAGGTGGAGCTTCCGCGACGGGAATGTCCACCGCGATCGCCGGCCGCCCGTTGAGGGGTGTCCACCCCCCGGTCGCCCTGACCACCCCAGCCAGCTGTTCCGGTGAAGGGTTGTCTTGGCCGGAGAGGGTAAGTTTGAAGCGCAGGGCCTTGTCGGCTTCGCTAAAGTGGCCGGCTCCGCTTTCTGGCCGGACAATGCCTTTCTCGTCATAGAAGAATGCTGATTCGGGGAGATCCCGTCCCTTGATCTCGAGGACAATTGAAGGGCCATCCCGCCATGCATTGAGCTTCAGGGCGTCCGCGGGTGCGGGCAGCCCCAGCCGGGCTTTTTCAAAACGGGGTTTCCACGCATCGACCGGCATTATTGGCTCCCTGCGGACCGGCAGCCTGAGGGTGGACCTGAATCCCCCCGGGACGCATGCTTGCCGGCACATCAGCCAATCCACCGAGAACCCGATTTCAATTTCGCCTTCGGGGAGCTCGGCGGGGGGGGTTATCGTTACCGGCAACAGGGTTTCCCCTTCGTAGACATATTCGGTGTATTCCGCAAAGAGATAGACCTCCGGGGCCGGCCACTGGATGGGGCCGGCCTCAAAGCCGGGGGGCAATTCCCATTCGATGGAGGTGGCATAGCCGGTTGCGGATGTTTTCCAGTAGGTGTGCCAGCCCTCATCATGCCGCAGTAGCAGGCCGACCTGGAATGGCTGGCCAGGCTGGATGTGGCTGCTCTCACTGAGCAGGACCCCCTCGACGTGCTGGTCGCGGATCGTTGCACTGCTTTGGGCGTACCCCAGTCCGGCGGCAAGGGTCAACAGGGCGATTGCGGAGGGCGTCCGTAATAGGAATCTCATTATTACTGGGAAGTGGTTGCCGGTAAATTATTCCGCATGCTTCCCCTATTAACAAGGTTGTTCTTTAAAGGTACTTGCGAATTGGAGAATATTGTTTGAAAAAGGGCGGGTCAAAATGACTCCGCAAATATCCATAAGCAAGGACCTATGCCTGCGGGTGCTTCGCCCCTACGAGGCGGGAGCCCTTTACAGCCTTGTCAGCCGCAACCGTGATCATCTCCGGGAATGGCTGCCTTGGGTTGATGATGCCCGTAGCATGATGGATTCCCGCCAGTTCCTGGAGCAGAGCTATATGGGTTTTCTCCGCGGGGGCGGCTTTAATTTTGGTATCCGGCTCAGCTGCTCCCTGGTCGGGGTCATCGGCTTCCATGGATTTGACCGGAGGAACCGGGTGACCAGTCTGGGCTACTGGCTGGCCAAGGATTTCTGCGGTCAGGGCATCATGCACAAGAGTGTCGCCACCTGCATCGACTATGCCATCAACGCCCAGGGAATGAACCGTATCTATCTTCGCTGTGCGGTGGATAACCTCCGTAGCAAACGGATCCCCGAGCTACTGGGAATGGTCCACGAGGGAACCCAGCGGGAGGCAGAATGGCTTTATGACCATTATGTGGACCTGGACGTCTACAGCATTCTCTCCTCGGAATGGGATTCCTCAGTCTTGGGCCGGCTTTGAGGAGACGGCGCGGATAGTCTTGCGGATCCAGTCACCCAGCAGGTTGGTTTCGTAGAAGAAATACATGTGCTGGCTGCGGATGGGGGCGATGACGTTGAAATCGAAGGCCAGGTCCGCAATGGACTCCTCTCCCTCGGCAATGACTTTCCCATCGGGGTTTTTCAGCACATAACTGAATCTCAGCCGGGGCGGGTAAATCCGTTCAATGTAGCGGATGTCGGCGTTGTGCCTGTTTCGCCACGGCTGGATATCGCCGACCATGTCAATGTCGGTAAAGTGGATCTCGAGGACCGAATCATCCTTGATGTAGCGATTGGCGAAATTCTCAAGTTCATCCTCCAGCTCGGAAAGGAAGATCCCGAGGGTTTTTTCTTCCGAAAGGCCGCTTACCGAAAAGTCGGTGAAGTCTTCCACATCAGCGAAGGTGGTGGTAATCTTGCCAGCATGCGCGGTCAGGACACTCAGGGCGATTAAGAGGGGAATGATTCTTTTCAGTTTCATAGGTCCTTAGAACAGGTTTGAGCCCAATTGTTTCATTAATTGGGCATATTTCGAGGAAAAACCCACTCGGCTCACTGAGCCAGATCCACGATGAACCTGAAACCGATGTAGCGGTTTCGCTCATTGGGCGATCTGCTTTCGCTGGGCCGGGTATTGAGTCGGGCCAGCGATTCACGGGCAGAACCGCCGAAAGCAACCACCATGGAGGGAGTTTCCCCCTCGGGGGCAGTCGTCCACTCAGCAACATTGCCCAGCAAGTCATGGATTCCCCAGTCATCTGGCTGAAGCTCGCCGACGGGCCTGATTTTCCGGTCGGAATTCTCCGAGAACCAACTGGAATTACCGGTCGGCTGGCCTGTCCCGGCAATCTCTTTTAGGAAGGCTTCCCCCGGCAATTCAACCTTGCGGGCCAGGATCCAACTCAGCTGCCGGACAAACTGCCGGGCTTCTTCCCAGGTGACCGACTCAACCGGGTGCAGGGGATTAATCTGGCTGGAGGGGTTGAATCCGGAGACGCTCTGGAAAAGGGCCTGCGAGACCTCGGTCGAAAAAATACGGATGTCCGGATGCCCGAGAACCGGAATCATCTTGGAATAAACCCGCTCCATGATGGAAGGGATTTCCTCCCTGCGGCCATGAAGGTAGGCAACCTCCTGCAGGTCCAGACCGGCGAGCAGGTCGCTTCCCGGGTATTCCTCCCTGAAGCGCAGGCTTTCCCGCATCCACTTGGGGACCAGCGCGTTGAAGGTGTCAATGTCACGGGAGCGCAGCGCTTCGCGGGTCCGGGAAGCCAATTCAACGATCCTGTTGTAACTGGCCAGGCTGGAAGCGGTTTCCCTGAGAGTTCGTATGGAGGCCAGAACTTCCTTTTGCTCGCTGGTGGGAGGTGAGAACCGGCTCATGATTGAGCGTTGTCCAGTCTCTGCCTCTGTGGCCATCTGGATGGCCGTGTCGCGGTCTCCGGAGGCGAAGCTTTCCCTGGCCAGCCGGACCAGCTTCTCGACGGATTGAACATCCCCCGCAACCTGTATTTCCAAGCTGGCTTTCTCCAGTTTCTTCAGTCTGGCAATGGTGGCGAGGCGTGAGCTGCGGAAATCCCTGTTGATGCCCCGCTGGATATCCAGGGCTTCCCGGATCCTGCCCTTGGCTTCATCAAATTCACCCTTCTCGACATGGGCATAGGCCTCTTCCTGCAACTGGTCCGCCTTATCGGCTAGGGGCAGGACCTGCCAGTTGGTTATCCGGTTGCTCAGTTGTTGGGCGCGTGCCGGATCGCGGTTGGATGATTTCGGATACTCCTCGTTGATCTGGGCCTGCAGTCCCTGGGCCTTGCGGATCTTCTGGATGGCGACCGGGTAGTCGCCGGAATCCCAAGCTGCCTGACCTTCCTTTTCCATCCGCACCGACTGGGCCATCAGGAATGCCCCGATTTCCTCGTCGCGCATGGACTGCAATTCAGCGAGGCGGTCGAGATCCACCTTGGGGGCGATTTCAGTGCTCCTGGAATTGATAACCGCCTTTTGCAGGGAAATGGCTTGGGCCAGCAGTTCGAGGTCTTCCTCGGTAGGGAGGGTTCCCTCGATCCTAGCCCGGTAGCTTTCCACTATCCCGTCAACCTTTTCCCTGAGTCGCATAAGCTTCGGGTTGGTCAGGGCATCACCCCCGTCGATCCGAGTGATTTGCGGGGCGCCATCCTCGACCCTGGGGCTGAACCGGCTGACCAGGAGCATGCAGGAAAAGAAAATAACGACGGCAAGGACCATTCCCAGGCGAACATAGAGTTCACGCTTGGCGCGCCCGATGTCATTCCGGCGGGTACCGTATTTGTGGAGAAATTTCATTATCGGATCTGTATGGCGACCATGAGATACGGGAGTGTAGGGGCCAGCTTCATAAGTCAGGGGGAAAATGCAACATCAACCCTCTCCAGTGGCTAGTCCACGGAAATTTCCCGCAGGATCAAATTAGGGTTTCCAGATGGCGGGCAAGTCCCCATACATGGAATTGTGTTTGAACAATTGACGATATTGGCGCCCGGGCTACTCGGGGCCAGCCTAGGAATGGCGGTTAACCGCCTGGCGCTGGCCAGGCGGGTGCATGTCTGGGCCCGTCGCGCCGAGGTGCGTGAAGCCTGCCAGGCCTCGGACTGGTGTCAGGCTGCCTTCGCGGATCCGGCAGAAGCGGTGAAAGGGAGCGACCTGGTGGTGATCTGCACCCCGGTGGACATGATCATTCCCATGGTCCGGGACCTGTCCCCCCATTTATCCAAGGGAGCCCTGGTGACGGATGTGGGAAGCACCAAGAGCAGGATCTGCAGGACAGCTACCCACGCCGCCACGGAAGGCGTTGTTTTTATCGGATCCCATCCCATGGCCGGATCAGAGAAAAGCGGGATGGAACATGCCCGCAGTGATCTGTTTCGCGACCGGGCATGTCTTGTTACGCCTCTCGAGAAATCCCCGGGCGACAGTGTCGACAGACTGGTCCGCTTCTGGCGTTCCGTGGGGATGGAAGTGACCACACTTTCCCCCGAGAAGCATGACGAGATCGTGGCCCATATCAGTCACCTGCCGCATTTGCTGGCTTCCGTCCTGTGCCTGCAGTTGAGCCGCCAACCCGGCGCATGGCAGGCCTTCAGCGGACAGGGATTGCGGGATACCACCCGAGTCGCGGCAGGCAATGCCGAGATTTGGCGATCCATCTTTGAGGAAAACAAGGAGGAGCTGCTGCGGGCAATAGATGGGTTTGAGCGTGAACTTGGATCCTTGCGGGCGCATATCCACAACGGCGAATGGGCGCAGGTGCGGCATCTCCTTGACCGGGGCAAGACCTACCGGGAAGGCTTGGATTGATGTTGAAGGACCCGTATCCAGTACAACCGTGGGCGAGGCCATGTTCGGGCGAGGTAAGCCCGCCCGGCTCCAAAAGCCTGACCAACCGGGCCATGGTGATCGCCGCCCTGGCCAAGGGATCCGTCAGGCTGAAGGGGGCGCTTTTCAGCCGTGACACCCGGATCATGACCAAGGTGCTTCAGCAACTGGGATTCCGGATCTCTGTCGATGAGGAAGAGAAGTGGATCGAGATTGAGGGCTTAGGTGGCCGTATCCCTGAAGCCGAAGCCACCCTGCACGTCGGCAACGCCGGAACCGCGGCCCGTTTTCTGACCGCTTTCGTCTGCCTGCATCCGGGTGGAAGGTATCATTTTGACGGCGACGAGGAAATGCGCGCCCGCCCCATGGGTGGACTGCTTTCTGCCTTGGAGGAACTCGGGGCCCGGTTTGTCTTTCACGGCCAGCAGGGCTGCTTCCCCTTTGAGGTTCATACCTGCGGGCTTCGCGGGGGGGGCTGGACCGTTGACGCCAGTCTCAGCAGCCAGATGTTGTCGGCCCTGATGATGGTGGCTCCACTCGCTCGCGAACCTGTCCGCATCAGCTGTCCGGATGTCCGGCCAGCTTTCGTGGAAATGACCGCCGGAATTATGGGCCAGTGGGGCTCCGGCATAAACGGTTCGCCGGACTCGGGATATGGGATTTCCGGGAAGCGGGGATACACGGCGCCTGGGTCAGGTGAATACGACATTGAGCCGGATGCCACAGCGGCCAGTTATTTCATGATCCTGCCCGCGGTCGTAGGCGGGTCGGTGACCATCCGCGGCTTGAGTCAGGACATGCTCCAGGGGGACCGTGCCTTCGTGACGGTGTTGGAGGAGTTGGGGCTGATCGTCGAACAGGGAACCGGCGGTTGCACAATCACTTCCGCTCCCATCAGGGGGACCTCCCCTCGCACCTTCGATTTCAGGACCTTTTCGGACACATTCCTGACCTTGGCGGCGGTCGCCCCCTTGTTGCCCTTTTCGGTCACCATCAAGGGAATCGGCCACACCCGACTCCAGGAAACGGACCGGATCCGTGCGATGGCGACCGAACTGCAACGGGTCGGTGCCCGGGTGGAGGAGGGCGAGTCCTCGATTACCATCCACCCGTTCGGCGGGGACCGGTGCCCTGGCAGCACCCCCGTCCGGGTGCTGACCTACAAGGACCACCGGGTGGCCATGTCCTTCGCCATTCTTGGATGTAGCCCGAGGTTTGGTGACGTTCCGTGGATCCACCTGGACGACCCGGCCTGCTGCGGGAAGACTTTCCCCGGATTCTTCGGAGTACTGGAAGACTTGTATCGAAATTCTCATGACAAATAATTGCCAGCAATTGCGCCCCTTTATGGTGGTCGCCATCGATGGGGGTGCTGCCTCGGGGAAATCCTCCACTTCGGTCCGGCTGGCTGAGCGCTGCAACTTTCTCCATGTGGACACCGGAAACCACTACCGCACCTTGACGCACGCCATAATCCGGGAAGGGCTTTCTCACGATGACCCTGCAGCCCTGCGCCCCTTCCTAGGGGAATTGCGCCTGGGCACCCTTGTCGTCGGCCACGAGTGCCTGATGTGCAGGGAGGGCGAGGCCCCGCTGGGACCGGACCTGATCAGGTCCGGCGAGGTCAACGCGCTGGTCTCCCCGGTGGCGGCTGTTCCCGAGGTCCGGGACGCGCTCCGTTCATACCAGCGGAGCCTTGTCCAGGTGGCCCGGACCAAGGGCTTCGCCGGTATTGTCATGGATGGGCGGGACATTGGCACCGTCATCCTGCCGGACGCCGACCTGAAGGTTTTTCTCAAGGCGGATGTCGCCACCCGTCAGCGCCGGAGGGAACTCGAGGGGGCAACCGATGCCATAGGGGACCGTGACCAGCGGGATGCCTCGCGGGCCACTGCCCCCCTGAAGCCCGCCAGCGACGCTGTTATTATCGATAACTCAAACATCGGTCTGGAGGAGGTCGTTGAGCAGATCATCGGTTTTCTTCCCGGTGGCGGCACTGACCAATGACCCGCCCCGACCAATCCCACTCCTCCCTGCGGGATGTCGTTATCCGCCACCCCCGGGAGCGTAAATCAAAGTGCAGCCTGCAGCCGCTCGTTGGCCGCCCGGATATCCTCTTTCATGAGGCCCGTCCGGGATTCCAGTTCGACGCTACCGGCTACGTCCTTCTCCGCGTCGATGCTCCCGTCCTTTCCCCTGCCGATTCCGCCCTGCCGATCCTCCTCTTGGACAGTACCTGGCGCCTCTTGCCCAAGCTCGAGGCCTGCCTCACGGGGAATCCAGTTCCCCGCTCCCTTCCGTCAACCCTGCGCACCGCTTATCCCCGGGTCAGCAAAATCAATCCCGACCCAATCCGCGGGCTGGCCTCCGTCGAGGCCCTCTACGCCGCACGGTTACTGCAGGGACGCCCTGTCGATGGACTCCTCGACTGCTATCACTGGAAACAGGAATTTCTCCTCCAGTTCGGTAATTGCTGATTTTTTCCAGAAAAGACTTGCCAGAAATTTTCCCTCTGCTTCTTTGGCCAACTTTCCGTTCTTGAAAAGTCGATTCTGAGGGTGCTGCCCGACCGCTTTTTGCGGCCTCCTGGACAGCGCGTTTTTTTTAAGCGTTTTTTTGAAATTTGTGTTGACCACATAATTCGAAAAGCCCAATGATTGAACTCTTTCCTTAATTGGAAAATTTGTTCTTTTCAGCCCTTCGAAAGTTTTTCTGAAAAAAGTTTAGCAAAAGGCTTGACGGCCTTCAGAAAGATCCCCTTGTTGGACGACTTTCGCGCATGAAAAGGCGCTCTGTTCTTTGAAAGTTACTAAGTGTGATTGGTAGGTCATAGACCGATCAATCCTTTGTTTATGTGTCCTATATGTATAGTAAAATATTCCTAGGACGTCACCGGTGTCTTCGGGCATCGGTACAGACGTTTAGGGTCCGAAAAATTTAAACCCGGATCCATAACGCTCTGAAAGTTTTCTTTCGGAGAGTTTGATCCTGGCTCAGAGTGAACGCTGGCGGCGTGGTTCAGACATGCAAGTCGAGCGGGATTCATGGAAATCGATCCTTCGGGTGAAGTTTCCGTGATGAGAGCGGCGAACGGGTGAGTAACACGTGAGCAACCTGCCCTAAAGTTCGGGATAGCCCGCCGAAAGGTGGATTAATACCGGATGTGGTCTCCTGGCGCATGTCAGGAATACTAAAGCTTGTAATGGCGCTTTAGGAGGGGCTCGCGGCCTATCAGCTTGTTGGTGAGGTAATGGCTCACCAAGGCTCAGACGGGTAGCTGTTCTGAGAGGATGATCAGCCACACTGGAACTGAGACACGGTC
>JBMTVW010000003.1:0-171145 GCA_049451775.1 Opitutales bacterium
CTGAAGACACTTGAGGTCCTTCTTGACGAAGATGATCCCAATGAGCGCCTGATGCGGGCGGAAGTATGCCGGGAATCGGGGAAGTTCGATGAAGCAAAGCGACTGCTGAGCTTTGTCTTTCCTGATGACTATCAGACTGCGGTTAAAATAATCTCAGGACTCTGTGAGGAGCAAAATATTCAGGTGGCACGGTTAAATTTGGATGGAGATTGATTTCGATGAGTGCTCCGTTGCCGCATGAGCTGAGGAACTTTGTCGAATCGACTCCCTGAAGCTATGCCAAGACCATGCCCAAGTGGCCGCATGAATATCTGGTCAGGGACCGGGTGAATGCGGAGTTGTTCGTGGCCCTGGTAATGCACATTCGCGAGCACGGATATCTGGGGCACTTCTACAGGAGGGAGATCACCTACTTTGACGAAGGCGGCCTGACCTACTGGACGATGGGTGCCCCGATTGAGGCGACAACGATCATAAACCGCTATCCCAAGGAGGACACTTTCGAGCAGCGGAAGCGGCGCGGGGAGTTGCCGAAGTAGGCGTTGTTCCACATTGAAAAGGATGTCTGCCAGGGGTTCTTCCTTTTCGATCCCCTCAGTCCCTCTGCTGGTCCTGCCATGCCTGGAAGTTCTCGAAGGCCTCGGGGCGGGCGGCGTAGAGGCCTGCCCAGAAAGCGCCGTCGATCATCCGCTGAAGGAAGGCAAGGAGATGGATGATGCGGGCGGGGTGATCCTGGAAGGGGACGAGATGGGGATGTTGTTCCTTGATGAGGTTGATAAGACCTCTCCAGACCGTCTCGGTATCGGGCGGACAGAGGCTGCCCAGATGCAGGTGTTGACGGAAGAGGCGGGCGTTTTCAGCGGCACACCCGGGCCGGATCCCGTTCTCGATATCGGCCAGCAATTGACACAACAGGGAGGGACTTTCCCGTCCGGTATGTTTTCCCGCCGCGAAGCACTGGTTGAAGATTCTCCAGATGGTCTCGCTGGTGACATCGGGCACGTCCTCGTCAAGGACCCTCTCCGTGAGGGAAGGAATGACCCCCCGCTCCAGCGGGGTGGTCGGATAGCAGCTGGCGACAAACCGGAGGACGGGGGTCTTTCGCTTGAGGCAATCCCAGTCGTTGGACCATCCGAGCAGGAACCGGAAGAGGTAGGATTCCGCATGGTCCATTTGCGGGGAGCTCCTCCTGAGCAGATGGCGTGCGCTGAGGCGGTTCTTCTGGCAGGCCAGGACCCCGGCACAAAAGGCGAGGGCACACCAGGATTCGAAATTCGGGGAGGTCTGGTGATGCCGGCAACGGAGGCGGGCCGCATCAAATATCTGCGTTGTGGCGAGCGCCGTGGCCTGCCTGTTGTTGGAAAGGTGCCCTGCGTCACTGGGGGAATAGCCTTCCTCATAGGCCTCCTCAAAGCCTTCAAAGTACGCAAAGAGGAGATCGCGGTTGGGTTCCAGACTGCGGAGGGCCTCATCTGCCGCCACGGGATCATAATGGGCGATGGTGATACCGTTGGCATGACAGTACATGAGTCGCCGCACCGGTTGTATGATGCCCCAGAATCGGTTTTCAGCGAGGAAGGCCGACAGCCCGTCGTTTCCGTCTGCCCGGGCCGGGTGCACAAGGGAGTCCGCCGCAATCCCGGGGAGGTTGAAGATGTCTCCGTTGTTATCCATAATCGGATCCCAGTATAGCAGGAAGCATCGGACAAATGGGGTCCGACAGGGAGCAGGAATGCGGTCAGGACCGACCAATTGCCACCCCCCCCGCCCGCCCAAAGCCATCCCCGCGAACAAAGGCAACAGGCTGAATAACAACAGAAACTTTGCTTTTTGCGGGGAGGGGCCTTGACAGGGAGGGATATGAGGAACAGGGCATTTGTTCTCTTGGTGGTCATCTGCGGACTCCTGTCGGAGACAGCGGTGGCCGGAGGCAGCTTATCCGGGGTATTCAGCGATCATATGATCCTGCAACGTGACCAGGAGAATCCCATTTGAGGAACGGACCTGCGCAACCAGGGAATTGAGATCAGCATCGCGGGTGAGAGCGTCTCGACGGTTGCCGATGATCATGGCAAATGTCGGACCCGGTTGCCGGCGCTGGGGGCGGGCGGGTCCCACACGCTCAAAGTCGTGGGAAGCAGCACGGTGGTGATTGAGGATGTCCTTGTCGGGGAGGTATGGTTTTGCTCAGGCCAGTCCAACATGCAGTGGTCGGTGGAGAACTCCTATGGGGCTGAGGTGGAGATCGCTGCCGCGAATTACCCTGAAATCCGGCTGCTCACCATCGAGCAGCATGGAACCAGCATTCCCTAGGACGATTTTAAAGGTCGGTGGAAGGTTTGTTCGCCTGCAACGGTGCCAGGCTTTTCCGCCGTTGGCTCGGCGGACGGGGCAAATCCCGTTGCCTTCCTCATCCCGTGCCACCGCGTCCTCCGGGCAGACGGCCACCTCGGTGGGTATCACTGGGGACTCACCCGCAAGTCAGCCTGCCTCGCCTGGGAAAAGGGTGGCCCGGACCAATAGGGCCCGCTGCCGCATGGGCAAATCCAGACTGTGGTCCCGAGAGGCGATCAGTCCTCCTCGTCCTCAAATTCGCCGGTAGCATCCTCGAGCACGGTCTTGTCGATCTGCTTGTTGACCTTCGCCCCGAGGAGGCGGATCTGTTCAATCCGGCTCACCAGGTTGCCCCGGCCGTCCCTGAGCCGCTTCATGGCGGTGTCAAAGGAGGTCGTTGTCGCTTCCAGCTTCCGTTGGGAATCCAGCATGGCCTCGATGATGAGGGCCACCTGGTCGTACATCCGGCCGGCCCGGTCGGCAATTTTCTCGGCATTGCGGTTCTCATTCTCCCTCCGCCAGATCTGGGCAATCAATTTCAGGGTCAGCATCAGGGTGGTGGGACCGGTGATGATCACCTTGGTCCTGGCCAGCTCGTAGAGGAGGTCGGTATCCGATTGCAGGGCGGCCTGATAGGCCGGCTCAAGGGGAATGCACATGATAACAAAATCCAAGGTCTTGTTGCCCAGCAGGGAGGTGTAGTCCTTGGACTGCAGCTCCTCCACATGCTTGCGGACGGATTTGAGGTGCTCCTTCAGGGCGGTTGCCCGCTCCGCCTCGTCGTCCACCGAGCAATAGCGCTCATAGGCGGTCAGCGAGACCTTTGAGTCGACGATGACGGCCTTGTCCTCGGGGAGGTAGACCATGAAATCCGGACGGTAGGATTTGCCCTCGTCGTCCTTGAGCGAGACCTGGGTGGCGTACTCGACATCCTTGCGCAGGCCCGATGCCTCGAACACCCGCTCCACGATCAGCTCGCCCCAGTCGCCCTGGCGCTTGGAGTCGCCCTTGATGGCCTTGGCCAGGTTGTTGGCATCCTCGCTGACCTGATTGCTCAGCTTGGAGAGGTCCTTCACCTGCTGGAGCAGGCGGGCCGACTGGTTAGTTTCCTCGGTGTGGATTTCGTCGACCCGCTTGCGGAAGGCCTCCAGCTGATCACGGAAAGGGGTCAGCAGCCCGGACATCTTTTCCTGGTTCTGCTCGGAAAGGGACTTTCCCTTGGCCTCGAAAATCCTGTTGGCGAGGTTTTCGAATTCGGTCTTCAGTCGGGCCTCCGAGTCCTCGAGGACCTTCAGTTTCTCCACGGCGTTCCGTTTCTCGTTGTCGAGATTGGCCTCGAGGGTGGCCTGGTTGACCTTCAGGGAGGAGATCTCCTGGTCCCGGGTGGCCAGTTCCTCATTGACGGCCCTCAGCTGGCGCTGGCTTTCATTCAGGGAACGGACGGCAAAGACCCCCAGGAGGGCCAGGGCAACGATAAGGCTGATGATAATGGTGATTTCCATGGATGTTCCTTCTTTATTAGCAATCCGCTCAGGATAGGGAAATACAAAAAGCCCAATACTGCCGGGGAGCTTGATTGACATTACCCGCCAAGTCTAGGACAATTGCTGTCCTATGGCAGGCAAATCACCCCAGTCCCGAACCCCCCTGGCCCGGATGATGCGGATCCATCAGCAGCTGATCGAGAACAGGTATCCCAACTGCAGCAGCATGGGGAAGGACATCGAGGTCTCCACCAAGACCATCCAGCGGGATATCGACTACATGCGCTACCAACTGGAGCTGCCACTTGAATACGACCAGCAGCGGCACGGTTATTACTACACCGAACCAGTGACGCATTTCCCGACCATACCGGCGACCGAGGGCGAGGTACTGGCCCTGTTCGTGGCCCAGAAGGCCCTGCAGCAATACCGGGGGACACCCTTTGAGGAGCCGCTGGCCAATGCCTTTGCCAAACTCACCCAGGTGATGGGGGAGGAGGTCACGGTCAACCTGCAGGAGCTGTCGGAGGCGATGTCGTTCCACCATACCGGGGCCGGACTGACCGACATGCAGGTATTCCAGAAGGTGACCGAGGCCCTCCGGGAGCACCGGGAATTGTCCTTTAGCTACCGGAAGCTGAACAGCAACCGGTCCGAGGACCGCCGTGTCCAGCCCTACCACCTGGGATCGATTGATGGCCAGTGGTACCTTTTCGCCAACGACCTGTCGCGGGACGACATGCGCACCTTCGTGCTGGGCCGCATCCGCGATGTGCCCCAGGTGGGACGCAAGTTCAAGAAGGACAAGGAATTCTCCCTCCGGAAGCGCCTGATGGGATCCTTCGGGGTCTACTCCGGGGAAGGGAATTTCAAGGTGCAGATCGAGTTTGATACCTTTGCCGCCCAGTTGATCCGTGAACGAACCTGGCACGGAACCCAGGAGATCGAGGAGCTGGCTGAGGGCGGCCTGATCCTGACGGTGTGCCTGGATTCCCTTGAGGAAATTGAGAGCTGGGTCCTCGGGTGGGGGAGCCATGCCCGCGTCCTCGGTCCGGCCGAGCTGAAAAAGCGGGTCCGGGCTGCCGTCAAGGGAATGGAATCCCACTACATCGAGGGGCAAAAATGGTTTTCCGACCTGCACGAGGCGGCCCAGGCCAACCAGCCCGACCGCCTGCTTCAGCTGGTCATGGGCATGGACCGTTCCTTCGAGGCACCGGGGCAGATGAGCCTCCGGCTGGGCGCCCCCGAGGTGGCCAACTGAGGCGGGATGTTTCGACTCGAATGCCGCATTAATGTGCCCGGTGTGAGAAAATTTTCCAACCGCCGGTAGCATCGGACTGACTGTGTCCTACCTCTGGTGGTAAGGTTGCGACATGTGGCTCGCAACTCAACATGGCTTCTACAGCATCGTCCAGAAATCGCCGGACGAATTCCACGTCCGTTCCCGGATCCGCAAGGACCTGAAGAACCTGCTCCAGCTGGTCCGGCAGGATCACGAGATCCATGCCTGGGAGGGGGCGGATTACCGCTACCGGGTAATCGTCGGCCAGTCCGACTTCATTGAGATCATGGCCAAGCTGGCCCTAGCCCTGGATTATCCGAACTTCAAGAGCCAGATCGCCCGGCTCCCTGACCAGAGGAACAAGCTGCACGCTTTCCACGAGATCTGGTCGATCATGGCCGGGCTGCAATGGATTGATGAATAACTCCCAAAAGAAAGGAATACAATGACCACCCATCCAATAAGCACAATCACAGTCCAATCCCCGGTCATGGTGCAGAACCTGACGGTATTTCCGCTGACCCAGGAGGCTTCCGCCGGCCCTGGCTACATCTCCTCGATCCGTGCTTTCGAGGAGCACGGTTTGCAGATAACCGAGATCAGTGACGGTGGCAGCGTACCCAACCTGATGGTCGAGAATCCTTCCGCGAATTGTGTTCTCCTATTGGATGGGGAGGAGCTGCGGGGGGCCAAGCAGAACCGCATCGTCAATACGACGCTTCTGCTGGCCGCCCGCAGCAAGACCCTGATCCCGGTCAGCTGCACCGAGAGTGGGCGCTGGAACTACTCCTCGCCGACCTTTTCCCATAGCAAGACCATAATGTCGACCAAGGCCCGCAGAAAGAAAACCCGTTCGGTTTCCGATTCCCTTCTCTATGGAGATGCCTTCAATTCCGACCAGGGGGAAGTCTGGGGCGAAGTCGATGAGCTTAACCTCAAGGTGGGCAGCCATTCACCGACCAGTGCCATGGCCGCCGCCTACGAGAAGATGCGCTCCGAGCTGGAGTCCGCCCTGGAGAAGATGCCCATGGTGGAAAACCAGTGCGGGCTCATTGCCATGATCAACGGCAAGCCGGCCGGAGTGGACCTGCTTTCGCAGAGCGGCGTCTATGGGGAACTCCATCCCCAGCTGGTCCAGAGCTACGCCATGGAGGCCCTGGCCAGCAGGCAACTGGCCCCGGTCGACAAGCCCGGACAAAATGGGCCCACCTATGCGGAGTATACGGGACCGTTCCCGGACGTCCTTGCGGCCAAGGCCTTCCTCGAGCAATGCGCCGCCATCAAGGGGAAATCCTACCGCTCGGTGGCCCTCGGGGAGGATTGGCGGTTCGTCAGCCCGACCATCGTCGGTTCGGGACTGGAAGTCGACGACACCTGGATCCACATGGCTTACTTTGTCGATGAGCCGGATAGCGACGAGGGACCCATTCACCGTGGCCGGATGGCCCGCATGTCGCACCGCTCACGGTACCGCCGCGGAGAAAACGACGACATCGTCTATTGATCCGTTGGCACAGGAAGCCGGTTTATCGGGCGCGGGGAATTCCCCCGCGCCTTTTTTACTGGCTGGTAAAGTTATACCAGGTCTGGTCGGTGTAGTGATAATACCAACCGTAGAGGCCGTTATCGGACCAGGTCCAGTGGCCGGGATCGCCGGGGAAATAGATATGGAACCCGTCCTGCAGGGGAAGCGGGTCGGGCACATAGGCCCAGCTTTGCTGGTTGAAGTGGTACATCCAGGGCCAGTTGCTGTCCTTCACAGTCCCGATTTCGGTGTCCTTGCTGCCCCCGGTAACAGTGCGCTCAAACCTCCAGCGGCTGTCCTTGTGGCCAAAGTAGTAGTGGGTCGGGCTGCCGTCGATGAGGTCGAGCTTGTAGTTGTCCCCCGTGTAGGTGAGGATCTCCGCGCTGGTGGCGCTGATGCCCGCCCCGGAAAAGCTCACCTCATACCGCTGCTGGCTGTTGAAGATGGGAATCGAGTAGCCCCCGGATGCGGTGGTGATGGCATAGTAGTCACCGCTGTCCGGCATGACGGTCACTCCCCCGATCCCTTCCCCCGGGCTGTAGAATCCATCACCGTCGTCGTCGTCATAGACCACCCCAGTAATGAAACTGTCGGTGAGGGTGAATCCGAACTCCTGCGCGACCACCTCCGGCCCCACGTCCTTATCGTCTTCCGGTGTGTGTGGCACGATGGCCACCCCGATCTCGGTGAAGACAACCCGCCCGGTTCCCCGTGGGTCGTGCGGGAAATAGTTCATCAGGCTGATCCGGTGCCCCGGCGGGTCCTGGATGCCCCCGGGTAGGGGGCCCCAGTCGATGTTGAAGGCAGCGTGGGCGTACCAGACCGATTTGGAGTAGGCGAAGACATTTTCTCCAATCCAACTGGAGGGATTGTATCCCTCATTGGTGAAGGAATCGCGAAAGTAATTTGAATTGGTCGCGTGGTCCGGCCGCTTGTGGGTCTGTTCCCCGATCTCAATCATGTAGTTGGACTGATTGAGGGCCACGGCCATGAGGGAGGCATTCAGGGCCAGGGGAGGGCGGGACGGATAAGTGGCGAACTCGGCCGCCACCGCCTGGATGTCCAGGGCGTAATTCCCAGCGAAATAATCAATGGCATAAGTGACATCGGTATCGGTGGTATCGAGGTACCGCTGTCCCTCTGCCTCGGGATCAAAACGGGCCCGGTTGATGACTTCCAGCATATGCTGTTCATCGTTGTCGGGATCGCCATGATCGTAGAGGGCTGGGTCACCCTGAATGATAACCGGCCACAGCAAACAGATCACGGTGCAGTTGAGAGAGAGAGAACCGTGTTGCATGGGGCCAATGTGGACCCATTTCAATCCCGGGTCAAATTTTCCTGCTTTAGAAAAATTTAAACTGACGTGGTCAAGTCACCCAAACTGGGCCGCGTAGTTCGTTAGTCCAGGCGTGGTTAATGGCTCTTTCAGATTGTAGAGGAAGTCAAGGCTCCGGCGGACGGAGGTCGCCGGCACAGTGAGCGGGCTAGCTTCCAAAGCAAGGCCCGCGAACTGGATGGGAGTGATGGATTGAAGACGTTTTGCCAGGGGCTGCCAGAATCGATGTAGAGGGTTTTGATTCCCTCGGGAGTCAGCCCACCTCCTGAGATGGTATTCAATAAACTCAGAGCCATTGTGAACGAAGTCCCATGTCCAGACATGGTTGCGATGAGTGGCCGCAGTCGGCAAGCCTGTGGAGAGACCCTGACGGCGCCTTCTGGGCTTCTTCGGCGGAACCATGAGACCAAGTTCCCGGCGCAGGTGCTGGATCTTTCTGGCGCCGACATTCCTGCCCTCCGCTTTGAGCAATCGGGTGATCTTCGGATATCCCATCTCTGGATGTTGTCGTGACACTCGCCGCAGAGCCGCTGTCAGTTTTGCCAGCCACGCATCCGGCTCCTTCGTCTTGTACTGGAAGGTGCTCTTGTGAAGAGAAAAATGACGGCAGGCACTGCGTTCACTGCATCGGCCCCTTTCCACAAGGGACTCGGCGATCTGCCGCTTGCGCCCGGGGCTTACAACTTTTTTTCGAGCGTCTCCTTCAGCAGTTCCTTCAGTTGCTTGGCCTGGTCGAGCTTCATCATCCCGAACTCGCGCTTCCACCCGCGGAAGGTCTGTTCGCTGATCCCTTTCTCCCGGCACATCTCCACAATGGATTAGCCGGCCTTCTCAGCCTCCCGCAGGATACGGATCTTCTGTTCTGTCGTATACCGTTTCGCTTTCATTTATCTGGGTCCTTTCTATGGGCCCAGACTAACTCTTCCAGCGGCACAGTTAAGGTCATTTCGACCAGCAGCAACCGGAGATGAAAATCTTTTTTATTTGAATGAGAATACTGGCAGGGTGGGGTACGGGGGCAACTATTCGGGGATTTGCCAATTTATGGCAATCAAGAATCCAGCCGATCTCCATCATCCCGAAGTTGACAGCTGGCAGGCAAACACCATGGATTCACGGCATGTCCAACTCTATTCCCGAATCAATTTCCGGTGTCACCGCGGCCACCAAGGCCAATATCTACTTTGACGGCAAGGTGGTCAGCCATTCCCTTGCGAAGGCGGACGGCTCGAAGGTCACCCTCGGGCTGATCTATCCGGGTTCCTACCACTTCGGTACCGGCAAGGCCGAGCAGATGGATATCGTGGCGGGTGCCTGTGAGGTGGTGCTGGACGGGACGGAAGAAAAGGTCGCTTATCCGGGAGGCAGCAGCTTCCGGGTTCCGGCCAATTCCGGTTTCACCATTGAAGTGGATCAGGGGATCTGCGAGTACATCTGCAGCTTCCTGGAAGACTGATTCCCGATCCGGGACGCTTCCCGGAATTGGAATTGATACAAATCGCCACCGCGGATTCCATGGTGTGATGAAGCGTATTCATTGCCCTGCTGGTCCTTCTTCAGCCGCTCTTCGCCGTCGATTTCCTCAACGAGAGCGAGGTCGACAGGGAGGCCCTCCATGCACATGTCACTGACTGGCCGGAAGAGAAACTGATCTATGTGCCCCATCATTCGCATCCCGCCTCCAAGGCCACCCTGGGCGCCACCGGGAAAGTCCTCCAGGTAGATGTTGGTGCCGGCGGGATGGTGGTCTTCCTCTCGGAGGAAGCACCGGATATGGTGGCAACGGTCATCCGGGTGGAGTAACCCTCCAGGAGCCCCCCGGTCTGGACACCTCGGGTTCAGCTTTACTTTTACGTGCCCGACATTAATTAGGTTAGGTGACAACTTCCTGTCCAGTTTTAATCCTAATCCCCAGTCAAGATGTTGTACCCAATTTCCCGGACACTGCTCCTGGCGGTGATTGCCCTGTTCCCCGTCATTACCCTCGCCACCGGTGACTATTCCCCGGTCACCATTGCCGGGGCCAGCTTTCATAAGACCATTACAGGGTCTACGCCGCCGCTCTCGGACAAAGGCGAGTTCATCACCCTTTTCGATCCGGTCACCGACGAGTTCAAGACTTTTGGGGGGGTCGACATAAGCGGCATTGTCGGAACCTACAGTTATGTGAAAACGGGTCAGCATACCGCGGAAATCACATATAATTTCTTATCCAAGGCCGGCACACCGATCGTCTCCGTGGAGCAGGTTGTTTTCAATTCACCGGTGGCTGGCGAATCCGTCGTGACCGTTGAGGGCGTCGTAGGCACCCAGACGGTGACCTTCAGCTGC
This sequence comes from Opitutales bacterium, assembly GCA_049451775.1. GTDB lineage: Bacteria > Verrucomicrobiota > Verrucomicrobiia > Opitutales > Oceanipulchritudinaceae > Oceanipulchritudo. The sequence goes on from JBMTVW010000003.1 coordinate 10,296, forward strand.
CGGGTTCCGGCCGCCACCACCCCCACGGACTGGAGTTTTGCTGCCTGGTATCCGTGGGCCTGGAACCAGTCAACCGGATGGGAATACCATTACCCGACCAGTGGCGGGCTCTATATTTACACCGTTTCGACGGATACCTGGGAATTGATCAACTAAGGATTGCCCCCAGTTGGCCCGGTCCTAGCATCGGCGAACATGAAGCTACCATTTCTTGTCATCCTGTCCTTCCTGTTGGCGGCTCTGCAGGCGGTTGCAAGTCGCCCGAACGTCCTGTTCATCATGACGGACGACCTGAACTGCAACATGGGTGCCTACGGGCATCCGCTGGTCAAGACTCCGAACATCGACCGGCTGGCGGATACCGGGATCGTCTTTGACAGCGCCTTCTGCAACTATCCCAAGTGCGGCCCATCGCGGGCCAGCTTCATGACCGGGCTCCATCCGGACCAGAACGGGGTGATGAAGCTACGCCAGCTTTTCCGGCACTACGTGCCCACTGCGGTGACGATGAGCCAGCATTTCCGCAACAACGGTTACCGGGTGGCCCGAGTCGGCAAGATCTACCACTATGATAACCCAAATGGAATCGGGACCAACGGACACGATGATCCTGCTTCCTGGGACATCCGCGTCAACCCGTCCGGGAGGGACAGGGCTGAGGAGGATCAGATCTTCACCCTCAAGCCCGGAAACTTCGGCGGGACCCTCAGCTGGCTGGCCGCCGATGGGACCGACGAGGAGCAGACCGACGGGCTTGTGGCGACCGAGGCGGTACGCCTGATGGAGCAGTTTTCCGGCGAGGATAAGCCCTTTTTTCTCGGGGTTGGATTCTACAAGCCGCATACCCCCTATGTGGCCCCCAGGAAGTACTTTGAGATGTATGATCCGGCCGCGATCGAGGTTCCCCGGATCCCGGAGAATTACATTTCCACCCTGCCGAAGCCGGCGGCTCGGACCCTGACCCACAAGAAGGAGCAGGTCAATTTGCCGGAGTCCACCAAGCGGGAGGCGATCCATGCCTACTATGCGACGATTTCTTTCCTGGACGCGCAAGTCGGGCGCCTGCTGGAGGCGGCGCGGGAAATGGGGTTGCTGGAGAACACCATTGTCCTGTTCAGCTCCGATCACGGGTATCACATGGGTGAGCACGGCCACTTCCAGAAGGACACCTTGTTCGAGGATGCAGACCGGGTCCCGCTCATTATTTCGGCGCCCTCGATGGAAGTTCGGGGGACGCGTACCTCGGCACTGGTCGAGATGATTGATTTCTACCGCACCCTGAGCGAGCTGGCCGGTATCCCCGAGCCTCCCTCCTACGTGCAGGGTGAATCGCTGGTGCCGGTCATGGTGGATCCTTCGGCCTCGGTGAGGGATGCAGCCATTACCACCATGGGCGGGGGATACACCATCCGGACCAGCCGCTACCGCTACACCAAATGGTTGAAAACCGATGGCCTCGACCGGGAACTGTACGACCGTCTCAGTGATCCGCAGGAGATGGTCAATCTGGCCACGGACGGTAACTACCAGGACGTGGTTGCCCGGATGGACCAGCTGTGGGAAGCCAAGGTGGCCGAGGTCAGGACCCACCCGAAAGGCCTGGAATTCATCCCTCCCAAGCCCAGGGACAATGGAGTCCTCATGAAGGAGTACCTTGAGCTGGAGCGTGAGGGCAAACTGCCCTGATCGGGCCCGTGGCAGACTTGGCGACCCAAGGAAAGGCGGAATACTACAAGCGAACGGTGAACGGTTGATTGCCGGACTAGGCCTCCGTGCCGATCCGGTTGATCATGCTGGCCAGGTATCCGGCCCCGAATCCGTTGTCTATGTTGACCACGCTCAGCCCGGAGGCGCAGGAATTCAGCATGGCCAGCAGGGCGGCAACTCCCCCGAAGCTGGCCCCGTAACCGACACTGGTGGGGACGGCGATCACGGGTGCCTTGACCAGGCCCGCCACCACGCTGGGGAGGGCGCCTTCCATTCCTGCCACAGCCACCACCACCTTTGCTTCCCGCAGGGTGTCCAGATCCGCGATCAGCCGGTGCAGGCCGGCGACTCCGGCATCGTAAACCGGCTTGACCCTGTTGCCGTAAAACTCGGCGGTAATCCTCGCCTCCTCGGCCACCGGCAGGTCGGATGTCCCGGCACAGACGACCGCGATCCATGAATCGGTCGAGGCTGGGGCGGTTTCCCTGATAGTCAGGACACGGGCCGACTCGTGGTAGACGGCCTCGGGATGCTTCTGCAGCAGTTGCCCGGCCTTTTCGGCCGAGAGGCGTGTCACCAGGACATCCTGGCCCCGTTTCCTGAGGCTGCCCATGATGCCGTCGATCTGGTCTACCGTCTTGCCTTCACCGAATATGACCTCGGCCTTTCCGTTGCGCTCGAGCCGGTCATGATCGACCCGCGAGTGGCCGATATCCTCAAACATTCCCGAGCGGAGCTTGCGGATGGTTCCCTCGATATCGAGTTCACCTTTTTCAAAGTCTTTTAAAATGTTACGCAGTTCGGACATGCTAGAGATCAAGTTGTTGTTCGACTTCGGTCAATGAAAGGTTGTTTTCGCGGGCAATCCTGCAGAGGTCATCGTACTCCGGCTTGGAGCGAATGACCTTGCCGTCCCGGACGACGGACTTGACCCGCACCGTTCCCAGGGGCGTTTCCTTTTCCGTGACCCGGCGACTGAGGACCGAACGGTTCCACTCGCGCCAACGGATACCCAGGGTCGTGCTGTGGAGGAAAAGCAGTTCCGTGACAGCTTCATGCGAAGCGGGCTCGATGAGGACACTGAGCACGCAACCAAGCCGACCCTTCTTGAACGTGGCCGGGCTCTGCCATGCGTCAAGGACACCGGCTTCCATCAGTTGCTCCACCAGGAAAGCCACATGCTCCGGGCTCATGTCATCGAGGTTGGTGACCAGTTCAACGACCTTGTCGTCACCGGGGGCCTCCTGGCCTGGATCGATCAGGGTCACATAGACCACGTTGGCCATGTCGGGATCATCCCGCTGGCCGATGCCGGCTCCCGTTGCCAGGACCTTTCCCTGTACTGGTTTTCCGAATACACATTTCTTTCCGGCCAGGAGCGCTGCCCCCGTTGGTGTTGTGGCCTCCTTGGAGGTTCCCCCGAGACTGACCGGGAAATTCCTGACCAGCCGGGCGGTGGCGGGTGCCGGGACGGGCATGATCCCATGGGCGCACTTGACTGTGCCGCCTCCCAGTTCGATTGTCGATGCGGCAATGGACCGGATCCCCAGAAGGTCCCAGCAGATGGCGGCCCCGACGATGTCGATGATCGAGTCGATGGCCCCGACCTCGTGGAAATGCACTTCCTCCGCCGGTTTGCCGTGGACAGCACCCTCCGCCTCGGCAAGTTCACCGAAGACCGCTATGGCATCCGCCTTGACGGATTCCCGGAGGCCCGATTTCCCGATGATCTCCCTGATTTCCCTGAACGTCCGGTGGGGATGGTGCTCGTGATGATGATGGTGCTCGTGCCCGTGATGGTGATGGTGGTGATGGGCTTCCTCGTAGGTGACGTCGCACCGGGTCCCGCTGACGCCCTTGCGGGCATCCGGGTGAAAGGAGACCTGCCAATGGTCGAGCCCCAGTTTTTCCAGCTCGCGCAACAAGTCCTGCGGATTGACTCCCAGATCGACCATGGCCCCAAGGTTCATGTCGCCGCAGAGGCCGGCAGGGCAGTTGTAGTAGAGAACCGTCATTGATTAATCATGTTAGAGACCAAGATGGATGGCGGTCCCGCAGACTAGGATGGCCAGGCCGGCGGCCACATGGCCATAGCGCTCAAAGTGCCTGAAGGGGACAAAGTCCAGTCCCCTGCACAGGAGGTGGACGGAGGCGACCATTGTGGTGACCGTTGCCAGGGCGAAGACCAGGGTGGTTCCGGTCGCCAGTTGCCAGTTGTGCTGCACCGCAGGAAAGAGAAGCAGCGGGATGAAAGCCTCACAGGGCCCGAAGACAAAGATGATAAAGAGGCTCCATGCGGTGGTGGAGCCGGACCGGCCGGCATGGGCGTGGACATGCTCCCGGCGGTGTGTGTGGAGATGCCTGTGGATAGTGCCATCGGAATGGGCATGGAGGTGCGTATGCGGATGGCTCCGCCCGAAGCGTTTGATGGCCCAGACAAGATAGAGCGCCCCCATGACCGTGAGGAGCCAGGCGGCGATATCCCCCCGGGCGGCCTCGATCGCCTGCATTCCTCCCAGACTCCATCCGATCCCCAGGCCGATCGCCCCGAGAAGAAGCGATCCTGCCACATGTCCGATCCCACAGAGAAAGGTGATCGCGGCGGTGCGGCGGTGCGACCAGTTGCGGGCTTTCGAGAGGGCCACGAAGGGAAGGTAGTGATCCGGACCCATCAGGGTATGTGTTACCCCGACCACTGCGGCGGTAAGGAGGAGGGCGCTTGATCCGGACTCGGGAACCATGATGGATGCACCCTAGCCAGTCGGCAAGGATCTGCAAATCAAAAGACAAAGATCCTGCCCAGGCAGCGTTTGACAAGCGGATCAGAGTGGGCACTATTGCCGGCATGTCCGACGATTCCCTGATCGAGTCCAGCCTTGCGCGATTGGAGCGATGGTTTGGCAGCCAAAACGGTGTGCTGGTGGCCTTCTCCGGCGGGGTGGACAGTTCCCTGGTGGCTTACCTGGCCAGGCATTTCATGGGAACGGACCGCTGCCTGGCGGTGATCTCGGCATCCCCCAGCCTGAAAATGTCCGAACTGGACTCGGCCCGCAGGTTTGCTCGGGGACACCGCATTCCTTTGGAAGTGATCCTTACCAGGGAAATGGAAAACCCGAATTACACCAGCAACCCGGCCAACCGCTGCTACTATTGCAAGCACACCCTGTACACCGAGCTGGAGTCGTTGCTGGAACGTTTCCCGGGATGGGTGGTGGCCAACGGGCAAAACGTGGATGACCTTGGCGACTACCGGCCAGGGTTGCAGGCGGCGAAGGAATTTTCAGTGCGCGCCCCCTTGGGCGAGTGCGGCATCGACAAGGCCATGGTGCGCAGGCTGGCCTCCCATTTCAATCTCGAGTGCTGGGACAAACCCGCCAGTCCCTGCCTCGCCTCACGCGTTCCCTATGGGGAAGAGGTCACCCTTGAGAAGCTGCGCCAGATCGAGCGCGCGGAATCGGTCCTTCTGGAATCCGGTTTCCCCGTCTGCCGGGTCAGGCATTTCGGCGACACTGCCCGGATCGAGGTTCCCGGGGAGGAACTGCAACGCCTGGAAGCGATGCTTGGAGCCATCAGGATCCAGTTTCTTGGGATCGGCTTCACCGGGGTGGAGGTGGATCCGGAGGGCTTTGTCTCCGGCAAGTTGAACCGGGTCCTCGGGACGGCATAAAAAGAGCCCCGCCTGCAGGACGCCGGCGTGACCCATGAAATTGCTGGAAACGGCCTAGGCAAAGTAGGCCATGGATCGGCGGGCAATCTCCTCGTAGTCGATAGTGTACCGGCACTCCCGGCTGACCCGGGCCAGATCGATCCCCTGTGGATCGCGTTGCCGCGGATGGAGGGACTGAAAGTACTCACGGGCCTCGAAGTTGCCGTCGTGCTCGTAGTAGGTCACATACCTGGAAATATCCATGAAGGCATACTCCGTCTTCTTGGCCCAGGCATTGCAGCTCGGGCAGCCCGGACACATCGAGGCCATGCTCATCCCGGCGATTTCGGTCAGCGCCTGACGGGCTTGCGGACCAATGGGATTATTGTAGAGCCGGGCTGCCATGGTGTTCTCCTCCATTTGCTGGACGTTCTCGATGGCAGAGCAAATGGACGCGATCCGCTTGTCGCTCCAGACTGACTGAAGGACATTCTGGTGGGTGGTGAGTCCGGTCCCCTCCAAGCCCGGGTGGGTCTTGGGGGCCTTGGCAAAGGGCCGCATTTCCTTCATTGCCACCAGTCCGATCCCGGCCCTGTGGCAGGCCTCAATGGCTTGGTCAAGGTCGTCCCCAGGCTGCATCATCGGATCATACTTCAGCATGATGGCGTCGATAAAGCCACCCTCGGCAGCCGAGTGGAGGTACTCCACCAGCTTGGCGTCGTGGCAGGAGAATCCGCAGTACTTGACCTTGCCGGAGGCCTTCAGCTGTTCGAAGACCTTCTTCAGGCGGTCGCTCCGCGGCCATTCCACCGAGTCGAGTGAATCGTCCCCGTACTTGGGGCTCATGCCGTGGATGAAGAACAGGTCGACGTAATCGATGCCCATGTTCTCCAGACGCTCGTCGATCATGGTCAGGAGCTGTTCCGGATTCTTGTTGGGATGGTCCTTGGTGACGATAAAGACCTCCTTGCGGCGCTCCGGATACTTGCGGACCCATTCGCCGACATCCTTCTCCGACTGGCCCTTCCTGTAGCAGTCTGCCGTATCGAAATAACGGATACCCATCTGCCATGCCAGGTCGAGGTACTGGGGATTGTGGGCGCTCATCATGCCCCCGATGTTGAGCATGGTGACCATCGGGCCATTCTTACCCAGTTTGCGCATGGGAAGCGGATCCGGCTCAGCTCCCGCGGCGCTGCCGGCAACGGCCGCTACGGGCATTCCGGCAACGGCCGCCGGCAGGACCACTGATGATTTGAGGAAATTTCTCCGGGAAGTGGTATGCTTGCTCATGATGTGATAATTTGAAGGTTCGAGAGAGGACTCAGCGGGGGCGAAGTTGGTTAAAGTCTATTTCAATTTTCTTTCCAGCGACTGGATTCTCTTGGCCATCCTGCCCATCACCCTCCGGTGCAGGGGCGACAACCCGGCGCAGAGCTCGCAGTGGAACCGTGTGGCCTGCGAGTTCAGCTCCGGATAGACGTAGGAAATGCCGCAGACCTGGCAGGCCTTCTCCTTCGTCGCGGGTTGTATCCGTGGTTCCTTGGACATGCAATCTCCCTACCGTTTACGTTTGACCAGATCAAGCAGATTGGAGGGATCCCCTCCGTCCATCAGGAGGCGCCGTTCCTCCGAGCGGGTTTCCCCGATGGCGGTGACGCGGATTGCGGCGTGGTCCTTGACCGGGCATTCATGCTCACAGATTCCACATCCAATGCACAGGGAGGGATCGACATAGGGGCGGCGCAGGGTGGTCATGCTGCCGTCGCGTTTACGGATGGTCACCTCGCGGGAGTAGATGGCCTTGGGGGAAGTCGGGCAGACCTCCTCACAGACCACACACGGGGTCTCCATGGCCCACGGAAGGCAGCGGCCGTGGTCGTAGAAGGCGGTGCCCAGCTTGATGGGGCCCTGTTCGGCAAAGTCCCCGCGACCGGTCTTTTCCTCGATGGAAATCTTCTGGATGGCCCCGGTGGGGCAAACCGTCCCGCAGAGGGTGCAGTTAAGCTCACAGTACCCCATTTTCATGTTGAGAATGGGGGTCCAGAATCCTTCCAGTCCGGCCTCCATGACGGTGGGCTGGAGCACGTTCGTCGGGCAGACGCGGATACACTGGTCACACTTGATGCAGCGCTCAAGGAATCCCTCTTCCTTGACGGAGCCGGGCGGGCGGATCACTTCCTTCTTGAAATTATGGTCGCTGGCCCCGGAGGCGCGAGCCACTGCATATCCGGCTACCCCGAAGAGGGAGGCCATGGCGGCCCGCCGGCCGGGCAGGGGTGGTCCGGCCACCTCATGGTTCTTGTTGGGCATGAAGGCGAAGGATATGGCATCCACGGGGCAGTCCTCGATGCACTCGAAACAGACAAAGCACTCGCTCTTGCGCAATTGGGTGTGCGGATCGCTGGCACCCTGGCAGTTCTTCAGGCAGGCGTCGCAGTCGATGCACTTGTTGGGATCCCTCTCGATGCGGATGACGGAGAAGCGTGACAGGAGCCCGAGGAAGGCCCCCAGGGGGCAGACTGTGCGGCAGAAGAAACGGGGGATGACCACGTTCATGCCGACAAAGAAGAGCAGGATGGCCCCGATCAGCCATGCCCCGACATGGAAATACTGTTTCACATAGAAGGTGTCGGGGAAGATCAGGTTGATCCCGGGCAGGACGGCCGTGCTCATGGAACGGTGGAACAGGCAGATCGGATCAAGGAGCCCGATCTGCAGGCTGCCAAAGGCGGCGGCCAGCAGCATGGCGACCAGGATGATATACTTCAGCTGCTGGAGGGACCGGAACCGGTTGGAGTCGATTTGCCACTGTTCATCCCTTCGGCCGAAAAGAAAGCGGGTGAACTGGTGAAGGGTCCCGTAGGGGCAGATCCAGTTGCAGAAGAAACGGCCCAGTAGGAGGGTGGGGAGCAGTAGAACGAGCCCGAGGATGAGCGCCTTGTAGACGGTGCCGGTGGTCATCGCGGTGGCCACCCCGACGAGGGGATCCATCTCGAGGAATAGCGATACGGGGTATCCCTTGAGGTAACGGAGATCGGTTATGACCACGAAGAAGAGGAAGAGCAGGAAGAAGAAGGTTTGCGAAAGCACGCGCACCCGGGTGATCCGCATATCGGCGATGATGGTCTGGACAAACCACTGCAGGCCCCGCTGGAGGAAATTGCCCTTATTCCCCTTGTCCTTGCTGGAATTGCCCGACTTGGCGATGTAGTCGGTGACTGGGGAGAATTCCTCCGGACCGCCCCCCTTGCCATTGGCGTCACGGCATCCGCATGAATCGTTACCGCAGCTCATATCCGTACCTCCTTCACGACCATATCCTGCCAGTTCATGTTGCCGAGGCCCCGGTTGTGGGCCTTGTGGATGTATTCAAGGTTCGTGATGTCGCGCTCCAGCAGGTTGGTGTACCCGTAACTGTCGATCGCCACCATGTCGGTGCCGGCGACCACGGTACCGACCTCCTTGACATCCGAGAGCCGTCCCCCGGTAGGGCCGTTGCTCATGAGGACGCTCATCCCGTCGAGGACGATCAGGGTTGGTTTGATCATCAGGGCGAAATCCGAAATGATGCTGTGGATGTGTTGGTGGAACTGGTTGCGCCGTCCCCCCAGGAGCCCGTACCAGTTCTTCATGCTCATGGAGGCGCTGCACAGGTTGTGGTCCTTGCAGGGGGCGATTCCAATCACCTTGTCGGCCTGTTCGAATGGTCGGTGGAAAAGAGGCCAGTGGCGAAGGATTTCACCCTCCATCTGCAATTGGGTAAAGGCGCGCTGCTCGGGATACATCAGCTCCAGCCCAAGCTCGTCGACTACCGCGGAAAGGCCGCTCTTGAGGAAGCAGCCTGCCGGGCTGTTAATCGGGTTGTCGGCCACGATCACTTTGTTTGCTCCCGCCTCGAGGACCAGGCGGGCCACCGCCCGCAGGCTGTCGGGATGGGTGGTGGCGGCCAGGGCGGGGGGCCGGTCAAAGGCGACGTTCGGTTTCAACATGACCACGTCCCCCTTCTTGATGAATCTGCTGATGCCGCCCAGGGCATCGATAGCGGCCCGGGTCACCTGGATCCGGTCGGTCCCGTGAGCTACCCCGAGATCCGCCTGGGCTTTCAGTTTGTCGGTGATGAAGCTGGGCAGGCTGATGCCCTTCTTTTCCTGGAAACCGGGGATGAAGTGCTGACGCTCCCAAAGGAAGAGTCCGGCCAGCAGGGCGCTTCCCGAGGTGGCCCCGGTCAGGGTCATGTGGCGGATGAACTGGCGTCGGTCCATGCCTTTGGGGTCGGGGTTGGTCGGGTAAGTGGACATGATGAAGGGGGTTAGAAATTGTAGTCCTCGAATTCCTCCTGGTTGGCCCCGGTGGCCAGTTGCGACTCGACAAAGCCGATGGCGGAGTCCCGGTTGCCGGCGTTGATGACCCCGGCAACCATGGCGTCCTTGGTGAAAATGGCCGCCCACTGGCCGAACATGTTGGCGACGAATCCGCTTGATCCGGCGGTGTCAAAGGATTCCTGCCCACTGCCGTACCGCTCGTAAAAGGATTTTACCGAGGCCCATGCGGTGGCGGCTTCGGCAGCATCGGCACAGGATTTGACGAAGTAGGTGAGGACTTCATCCCCGACCTGATAGCGTGCCTCGAAGACCGCAGTGAGGGCATTCTGGCCATAGGCATTGTCATTGATGTAGGTCAGGCTGCCGGGAATCTGGCCCTGCGCGGGAAGGAATTCCCGCCCTTCCATCCCCGAATCGTCAGCAGGCAACGACTCGGTCAACCGCATCGTGAATTCCCGGGCCAGTTTCATGACCAGAGGGGATGTGGATGAAGCCAGTGTCTGGACGTAGATATCACCCTTGCGCAGGAAGAACCCCATTTCGCTCCCGTAGCCATCCGGGGCAAACTCCAGTGGCTGGCCGGAGTCGTCCCTCTCGGCGGAGAAAATCCCGAATGCATTGAGGGGGGAATCCATCCGGAACAGGAAGACATCAATGAATTCCCCGGGGGCGGCCATTAGCAGGTAGGACCGGGAGGTCAGTTCCTGGAAATTGTATTCCAAATAGGCCGGGGCCCGTCCGTTGATCTTCTCGTAGAGGCTATCCGCCGTGTAGCGCTCGGTGGGACCCATCGGTGAGAGGCCGTTAACAAACGCCGGCAATTCATCGCCTTGCGGTGAATCAGTTGCCTCACCAGCCAGACGAACCTGCTCGCTGGCCCTGAGGTCAACCTCGTCGCGCAGGGTGGCGGCTATCCCGGTCACCGCCTCACGGGTAAATTCCAATGCGCTGGCGTCACCGGTGAAGCGGCTGGGGTCGTACCGTTTTCCCTTGATACCGATGGTCACTCCGATCGCTACCAGGAGCATGATGATGAACCCACCGACAGTCTTCTCCTTGGATCCGATGTCAGTCCGGTGGAATTTCCTTGATTTTGCAGACACGGCCACGGTTGGCTCAGGAAACTAATCCTGCCAGCTGATTGCAACTACAAACAGAAGCCCCCGGAGGGCCAGAGGTGGGCATCCGGGGGTGTCTGGGAGAGAACAAATCCCCTGGGCTAAGGCAGTTGCGCATCAGGGTGCCGGCGGAAGAATGACCGCGGCGATGACGTGGATGACTTCGTTGGCTGCGAATCATACATGAGTCTCTGCAGGTTTTATCATGGATATCCTTCTTGGAGGTGTGCCGTAATTTATCCCCGCTGCCCACCGTACGGATGGGGGGGCAATGGTTTTTACGCCTTTCAATGGAATGATTTTACATTTCACCGGGGATTTTATTCCGCCTGGGAGCATTTTTTAATGGCCGGGCATCCGGCCTCGAAATGCATAACCCTTTATGAATCAGTAAAATCTCAACCCGATCAGGGGATGAGCTTTATTTATGCAAAAAATGAAGAGAGAAAGTTTCTTAAATAGTAAAAACTTCTTGCAAAATTAGGGCAAACAACCCATATTTGGAGGGTCTTAAAAGATTAACTCGAACTTCTCCAAGCCATGAGACCTGTTTTCAAATTCAAAAAGCTGATCGCAACCGCTGTTTTTGCGGTTCTTCCTATCGTTGGATTTGGCCAGATCATCGATTTCCACATTGAAGGTGATAGTGACCCTTCAGGATTCGAGGTCGCCGCCACCGGACAAGTTGATTTCAGTGCTTGGGATTTGGGATACCTGCAAGTCAGGATCACCAACACCAGCCCTGTTTCATCCGATCCTTCTTTCATCTCTGCTTTCTACCTGCGTCGCCCGGTCGACGGTCAGGGTGCCTCGGTGACGGGTGAGTCCCTCCTCGGTTCCCCGGACTCCGTTCCCGGTACCTGGGACATGACCACGAGCTTCAATGACGGTCATGGTAACATCACCTCCGTCTGGGACGGTGATACCCTGGACTACGCCGACTACATGGGAGCAACAGTCCCGGTTCCCACCGACCACAGTGACCGCCTCTACCGTGAAGACCCGGCCCCGGCCATCTTCACCTGGCAGTTCGACAGTCCGCCGGACATCAGTGTTGACGACTGGCTGGCTATCGACGCACCGCTTCTTTTCGTACGCTGGCAGGGCATCTCCCTTCAGGACGAGAGTGCCAAGACTTACGGCGGGGGCGACAGGCCCTTCGAGCCGGGTGTCGTTCCTGAGCCGAGCGAAATTGCTTTCCTGTCAATCATCGGCCTTGGTGGTCTCCTCTTCGTCCGCCGTCGCCTGACAGGCAAAAAGTAAGGTGTTGTTGGAAGAAGTTCCTTTTGAAAGGTCCCCGGATTCCGGGGGCCTTTTTTTTGTTACCTGAAATCAGGTGGCGAATCCAGTCGACAAGGCGAAAACTGTTCTTTTCGTTGACTGGCATGGCTTACGAACTGACAGGAAAGATTAAGAAAATATACGACCAACAGGATTTCCCCAGTGGCTTCTACAAGCGTGAATTCGTGGTGACAACGGACGAGCGCTTTCCGCAGGACATCAAACTGGATTGCCTGAAGGAAAAAGTCGAAATGCTGAACGGCCTGGGCGAAGGATCCCCGGTGAAGGTGTCCTTTGACATCCGTGGACGGGAGTGGAATGACCGTTATTATGTCGACCTGTCGGCATGGAAGATCGAGGCGGCGAGCGCCGGGGACGGGAATCAGCCCGTGGAAGCCCTTCACGCGCAACCGGCCGAAGACGCGGCCCAGTACGGGATCGAGGAAGACGAGGATATCCCATTTTAAGGCCACCTTTTTCCGGGGGTCATCTTGTAATCGGAGCCCGGTCGGGCATTGCCAATGGAAGCACAACTGAATTGCGTGGCTACCTGCCGTCCCGGGCTGGAAGGTGTTCTTTCGGCCGAGATAGAACAGCAGGGCGGGCGACAGGTTCGCCTGGCCAAGCGGGCGGTCCACTTCACTACCGACCAGGCTGGCCTGTATCGCATGAACATGGCGATCCGGACGGCCATTCAGATCCTGGTCCCGCTGCGCACATTCAACGCACGGGACTATCAGCTGCTCTATTTCCAGGCCCGGAAGACCAACTGGCACCAGTACTTTTCGGCGGACAAGACGGTCAGGATCGACGTCAATGGGAATTCCCCGACATTACGCAATACCCAGTATGTCATTCACCGGGTAAAGGACGGCATTGTCGACACCTTCCGGAAGCTGAATGACGGAATCCGCCCATCCATAGACAAGGCGGATCCGGATGTTCATGTGCTGGTCCACCTGAACGGGCAGAAAGTGACCCTGTATCTGGACAGTGCCGGCATTCCGCTGTTCAAACGCGGATACCGGACGGAGCATGGCGGGGCCCCCCTGAAGGAGGACTTGGCGGCCGGGATTCTACAGCTCAGCGAGGCTGCGTCCTTTAAGGGCTTGGTGGATCCGGTCTGTGGCTCGGGAACTTTCCTGTTCGAGGGATGGATGCTGTCCAACAACGTGGCCCCCAACCTGAAGCGATCCTTTGCCTTCCAGAACTGGGCGGATTACCGGCCGGAACTGCACGAACGGGAAAAAGCGGCTTTGCAATCCCGGGAATCAATCCGTCCGGAGGTTTCCTTCCTTGGGTGCGAAATGGATGCGTCGGCCATTGAGGTGGCCCGGAAAATCCACCGGGATCATTTCCCCGAGGCGAACATCGAATGGCACCACGGACTGTTCCAGGAGAAGGAGTGGGTGGCGCCGGAGGGCCTGATGGTGGCCAATCCCCCCTACGGGGAACGGTTGGGCTTCGGTGATGACCTTGGAGCCCTTTACAAGGATATCGGCTATGCAGCCAAGCGGATGGTGCCGGGCGGAAAGCTGGCCTTGTTCACCACCAACCGAAAGGCAGCCCGCCAGATCCGGCTCAAGGCCGGCCCCGCATTGACCCTGTTCAACGGTTCCCTCGAAGGACTGCTTTATCCCTATACCCTGAACAGGCCCCCGCTCGCTGAGGACATCAACTGAGGCCAGGCCGGGATGACTCGCTGGTTGCGGGCTTTTCCCTTGATCCAGTGGATCGGGAATGGGATTAATGGAGTAAAATGAGCGACGCCAATCTAGGAGAACTTCCCGCCACCCGGCTTAGCCTGCCTGAATACCTAAGGCAAAATTTCACCGACACCCAGCGCTACCTCATCATCTGGATCGTCACCGGGCTGGCCTGTGGCCTGGCAGCCGTTGCCTTTCACAAGTGCATTGAGTTTCTCTTCCACCTGGTGCAGGAATTCGCCGTCTGGATGGGAGATGGCTTTGGCCCTATGGCCTATGTTTACCTTGGCCTTGCTCCAGTGGTAGGCGGAGCAATTACCGGCCTGCTTCTGGTCTACGGCAATCCGGAGGCGGCTGGCTCAGGCATCCCGAGGACCAAGGCCCAGTACTTCAGGAACTTTGGATTCATCCCCCTGAGGGAAGCCGTCTTCAGGTTTGTCGTTGGAACCCTCTCGGTGGGAATGGGAATGAGCCTTGGCCGTGAGGGGCCGACCGTGCATATTTGTTCGGCCATCGCCTCCAAGATCGGACAGGCATTCGGATTGGCCAAGAAGCGGGTCCAGGCAATGGTTCCCTTGGGCATGGGGGCGGGCATCTCAGCCGCATTCAATACACCGATGGCCGCTGTCTTTTTCGTTTTTGAGGAGTTGATAGGGGATTTTTCCAGCAAGTCGTTTTTCGGGATATTCGTGACAGTGGTCATTGCGGCGGCGGTCCAGCGGGTGATGATCGGGGAGCATCCCGCCTTCGACATTGAGCTGGGCCTGATCAGCACCGATGCCTGGATGCTGCTGGCAATTCCCCTGGGCCTTTTGAGTGCCCTCTTTGGGCGCGCCTTCGTGGAGGGTATCCTGCAATCACGGCAGCTCTGCAGGGAAAAGGTGACGCTTCCGCGTTGGCTCAAGCCGGCCATTGGAGGCCTCGGCGTCGGTGTGGTCGGAGCCGGAGTGGCCTTCCTTTCCAACGGAAATCTTGGTATCTTTGGCATCGGTTACGGGGACCTGGATGCGGCCTTAAACGGCCGGTTGACGGTGATCACGGTGGTGGCCCTGCTGTTTTTTGGCAAGATGGTGTCAACCGTGCTGGCCTACGGAAGCGGGGGCAGTGGGGGACTTTTTGCCCCGACGCTCTTCATTGGGGGGATGCTCGGGGCACTGGTTGGCCTGATAGCGCAGCCGGCCTTCGGGTATAGCGGGGAAATCGTCGGGGCCATGGCACTTCTGGGAATGGGAGCCTTTTTCGCTGCGGTAATCCGTTGCCCGATGACCTCCATTGTCATTATCTGGGAGATGACAGGGCAGTACGCCCTGATTCTGCCCCTGATGGTGGGCAACATGCTGGCTTGGCTGATCTCCAGCAAGTTGCAACCGGTTCCGCTGTATGATGCCCTCCTGCTGCAGGACAAAATCACCCTGCGGAAGATGCCCCACTATTCCGGCGACCAGGATTGGCGCAATTTGCCTGTCAGCACAATCATGACCTTTGATCCGGTGGTGGTGGAGGCCGGGGGCGGCGCTGCGGAGACCCTATCCTCGATCCGCACCGGTGGCCTGAAGCACCATGCCTATCCGGTCATCCAGGAGGGCGAGCTGATCGGGATGATCACCCACCATGAGCTGGAGGAGGCCGATCCTGGTTTGGTTGCCAGCGTCGGTGACCTGATCGAGGGGCAAAAGCTGGTCACCCTGAGGCCGGAGACCTCCATTCGCGATGTGGCCCAGATCCTCGTGACGGAGGATGTCCTGCAGGCCCCGGTAGTCAGTTCCAAGGACGAGCACAAGGTCATCGGCATCGTCACCCTTCATGACATCGCCCGCCAGCAGAACGCCATCGATGATACGATAGGCAGGTGAGGGTGCCGCCGGAAGTCAATTTGCTGAGCGAAGCGCTTGCAGTCATTGGTCCATGCATTAGATTCTTGTTTATGGTTGATCCTCTGCCATTTCCCGAAGCGGAACTAAATGAAATCCGGGCCTTGTTTCCCATCCTTGGGGAGCAGGTAAAAGGCAAGCCGCTGGTCTACCTGGACAACGCGGCCACTACGCAGAAACCGGGCGCGGTCATTGAACGGGTGGCCGACTTCTACATGCACGGGAATGCCAACATTCACCGGGGGGTTCATGCCCTCTCGGAAAGGGCGACAGAGGATTACGAGTCCGCCCGGGGCACGGTGGCCCGCTTCATCGGTGCCGACCCCAGGGAGATTGTCTTCACCCGCGGCAGTACCGAGGCCTTGAACCTTCTGGCATCCTGCCTTGGACAGTCTCTGCTCAAGAAAGGCGATACCGTCCTGATTACGGAAATGGAACACCACGCCAATATCGTTCCATGGCAACTGTTGCGGGACAGGATGGGGATCCGTCTGGAAGCCGTCCGGGTAACGGCAGAGGGACGACTGGATATGGAGGACTTCCGGTCGAAACTCAATGACCTTCGGCCAGCCCTCCTGTCGGTGGTCCATGTCTCCAATTCACTCGGGATCATCAATCCCGTCCGGGAGATGATCGAAGCGGCCCATGCCCACGACATACCGGTGATTCTGGACGCTTCCCAGAGTATCCCGCATTTTGATGTCAACGTGCGCGAGCTGGATTGCGAATGGCTGGTTTTCAGCGGCCACAAGGTGTTTGGTCCCAGCGGGATCGGGGTCCTGTACGGAAAGTACGACCGTCTCCTGAAGATGCCTCCCTACCAGGGTGGAGGAGACATGATTGAATCGGTGAGCATCGAAAAAAGCATTTTCAAGGATCCCCCGGAACGATTCGAGGCAGGGACCCCGCACATCTCGGGGGCAATCGCCCTGGCCACCGGGATTGAGTTCATGCAGGCAATGGATACGGAGCGCTTGTACCAGCACGAGGCAGCGCTTCTGCAGGCCGCCGAGACGGGATTGGCTGCGATACCGGGGGTCAGGATCATCGGTGCCGGTCCGGGAAAAGTCCCGGTAGTATCCTTTGTCATGGAGTGCGCCCACCCGCACGACATTGCCTCCTTTCTTGACGCGGAGGGCATAGCCATCCGCTCCGGTCACCATTGCACACAACCGCTGATGACCCGCCTGGGTCTGCCGGGGACGGCGCGGGCTAGCTTTTCCTTCTACAACAGCCTGCGCGAAGTGGATGCTCTTCTGGCAACCGTGCGCAAGGTGCAGACCTTCTTCGGTTAAGGACCTAGGCCTGCTTCATCGCGTCGGCGATGGCCGCGCACAGGCGATTGATGTTGGAGGAGTTGATCCCGGCAACATTGATCCGGCCGCTCTTGACGATGTAGATGCTGTATTTGTCCTTCAGGTACTGGACCTGCTCAGGCGACAGCCCGGAGAACGAGAACATTCCCTTTTGTTCCCGAATGAAGGAAAAGTCTCCCGGTGCGCCTGCCTTGGAAAGGGCGTCCACGAACTGGTCGCGGACCGAGTTGATCCGGACCCGCATGGCTTTCAATTCCTCTTCCCACTGCTGCGTCAGGTCACGATCATTGAGAATGGTCGAGACAATGGCGCTGCCATGGGCAGGAGGATTGGAGTAATTGGTCCGGACCAGCGCCTTGAGTTGGCTGAGGACGCGGGCCGCCTCATCGGGATTCTTGGCCACAACGTGCAGGGCACCCACCCGATCCTGGTATAGGCCGAAATTCTTCGAGAAGGAAGAACAGACGAGAAACTCCATGCCGTATTCCGAGAAGGCCCGGATTGCCACGGCATCATCGATCCATCCGGTGGCGAAGCCCTGGTAGGCGAAGTCGAGGAGCGGCAACAGGCGGCGCTCCTTGCAGACCTTGGCGATGGTCTCCCAGATCTTCTCCGAGGGGTCGACGCCCGATGGGTTGTGGCAGCAGGCATGGAAAAGGACCACGTCATTCTCGGGGATATCCTCAAGAACGGCAATCATCCCCTCCACATTCAGGCCACGGGTCTCGGGATTGTAGTAAGGGTAGACCGCAACATCCAGGTCTGCCCGGTTGAAAATGCCCTGGTGGTTGGCCCATGTCGGGTTGCTCACCCAGATGGTCCGCTTGCCCAGGCACTGGCGGATGAAGTCGCCGGCGAGCCTTAGTCCGCCCGTACCCCCGGGGGTGTGCGCGGAGGCAATGGATCGGGTTTGAATCATCTCGTTGCCTTCACCGAAAACCATTCGCTGGGTGTGGCCCAAGTAATCCGGGTGACCATTGATGGGAAGGTAGGACTTGGATGAATCCACCTGGGTCAACCGCTTTTCCGCTTCCCTGACACAGTCAAGCACCGGGGATTTCCCCGACTCATCCTGGTAGATCCCGACGGAAAGGTTGATCTTGTCCGGGTTGGGATCGTTCCGGAAGGCCTCGGTCAATCCGAGGATGGGATCGGGGGGGGCAGCGGT
The DNA here is from genome assembly GCA_049451775.1 of Opitutales bacterium. Classification (GTDB taxonomy): domain Bacteria; phylum Verrucomicrobiota; class Verrucomicrobiia; order Opitutales; family Oceanipulchritudinaceae; genus Oceanipulchritudo. Next base: position 28,434 of record JBMTVW010000003.1, read on the forward strand.
GACCTGTTCGAATAGATTCATGCTGGCATATGAAGTGAATGCCGCCCTCAACATCAAGGAAGGATTTTGTCTGGAAGAGTTTTTTTTATTTCGGCGTTGATCTGAAGATCCCCAATCGCACCTTTGACCCCGTATCATATGGTCTGGCAGCGAACAATTTGGATAACCGGATTAATGACGGTTTCCCCTTTCCTGAGGGGGATCCAACCTGAAGGGGGCACCGCCCGCCTGGAAATACGTGGCGGGGCAGTCCTGATCGGCCAGATTGAATCCGTTACCGAGTCGGCCATCCGGTTGGCGACAAGCTATGCCGGGGTGGTGCAGGTCGATATTGCGGAGGTTGAGGGGGTGGAGGGTGAAGGACAGTACCAGACCCAATTGCCGGAGCGCCTGGCCGGGGTCAGCGAAAGCCCCCCTGTCCAGCCACAGCCGATCGTGGCCGCCCAGCCGGTTCCAGCAGCGGTTCCTGCGGCGGATTCCTCCGGGCGTTGGATCATCGAGACCGGCTTCAATATGGCGGGTGCGCAGGGCAATGCCGACAAGATTGACCTTGGGTTGACCCTTGATGCCCGGTTGAAAAGGAAGTTTGACCGGATGGATGTCTATGGCCGCTACAACTACGGGAAGAACCGGGGGACCTTGGCAGCCAACGAGCTGATCCTCGGCGGCCGCTACACGAATTTCTTCTATAACAAGATTGGATTCTTTTTTCGTGAAGAACTGGAGCACGACGATTTTGAGGGGCTAGATTTCCGTTCCACCTCGGCCACGGGCATTTCCTGGCGAGTCCACGAGGAGGAGTACCTGCAGATAGAGGCTCGTTCGGGACTGAGCTTCCGTTACGAGGATTTCGAACTCGGTGGCACTGAGGACTATCCGGGAATGGATTTTGGATTGGACGTGAACTGGAAGTTGGCCCCCTGGGTCCATTTCAAGGGTGCCTATTCACTGATCCCCTCCGTGGGTGACCTGGACGACTTCATCCTGACCCAGGACAGCGGGTTCAATATACCACTGGATGTGACCCGACTCTGGAGATTAAGCATCGGGCTGGTCAGCAAGTACAACAGCCAGCCTGACGGGAACCGCGAGCCTTTGGACCACAAGTACTACGCCCGCCTGATCGCTTCCTGGAAATAGGCTCGCCGGGGGTTTCCCGGTCTTGACCGGCGGCCTGGGCTGAGTCAGATTCGGGGCTGAACGAACCATGAGTGAAACAGGCTATATTCTGGACCGGGGATACGAGGAATTCAATCGTCTCCCCGAATTGCAATCCCACCTTGCCGCGTTGGCCGTCCGCAGTCTGGCCGGCTCACCCTTTCGCAAACATGTGGTGGATCTTGCCCAGGATCGAAAGGAAATGAAGAGCGGGATGATCCTCGCGGTGGCCCTTTCCATGGCTGCCCGGTGGAAGGAAACCATTCCCGATGAACGGGTGGGAGTGGTTTTTCCGGCCGGTCTCGGGGGCATGCTGACAAACCTGGCGCTCTGCCTGATTGGCAAGGTCCCCGTCAACCTCAACTTCAGTGCGGGCCGCGACTCCGTTGAAAAGGCACTGGAAATAGGCGGGGTAAAAACGGTCATCAGCGCCGGGCCCATCCGGCACAAGTTCCCCGATTTCCCCTGGCCGGAAAACACCATCGACCTGGCCCGGGAGCGGACCTACCTGGAGAAGAAGGACATTCTCAAGCGACTGGCCCTGGTCACTCTCCTGCCGTCGCGGACCCTGATCCGCAAGTTCGACGTCCCGACTGAAGGCGGTGACCGCGAGGCTGTCCTGCTCTTTTCCAGCGGCAGCACCGGTATGCCCAAGGGCATTGCCCTGACCCACCGGAACATCATCGCCAATTGCCTGCAGATCAACCGGTGTCACCTCCTGAACGACGAGCAGATTCTGCTGGCCTGCCTGCCGACCTTCCACAGTTTTGGCTTTACCGCCACCCTGTGGTATCCGCTGCTCTACAATGTCCGGTCGGTGACCCTGCCGTCCCCGCTTGAAACCCGGAAGATCGCCGAGGCCATCGAGAGGGAGAAGGTCACTGTCATGATGGGGACCCCCACTTTCCTCCGGCCCTATTTTAAGCGGGCCAATCCCGAGCAACTGGCCTCACTCAAGTATGTCGTCGGGGGAGCAGAGAAGACCCCGCCCGGATTTGACGCCCGCTGGGAAGAGCATTTTGGATCCACCTACCTTGAGGGGTATGGACTGACCGAAACTTCGCCGGTGACCAGTGTTAATCTGCCCGAATACCATGGCCAGCCTGCCCAGAAGAAGGTTGGGTCCGTGGGTAAACTGGTCGATGGCATGCGGGCCCGTGTGATCGATCCCGCCACCGGGGAAGCTCTTCCCCTGAACAAGCAGGGCATCCTCGACTTGCAGGGCGCCAATGTTTTCTCCGGGTACCTCAATGACAAGGATGCCACCGGCAATGCCTTCGTCGACGGCTGGTTCCGGACCGGCGACTTGGCCAGGATCGATCCCGACGGTTACATTTTCATCGAGGGACGAATCAGTCGTTTCTCCAAGCTGGGGGGTGAAATGGTGCCCCACGGAAGAGTGGAACAGGCGATCGCTGAGTGCTTCCATCTGGAGGATTCCGAGTCGCCCCTGGTGGCGGTTGCCGGTGTTTCCGACGATGTTAAGGGTGAGGCCCTGGTGGTGCTGGCTGCGGTGGAGATCAGCGCCGCTGATCTGCGCGAACGCCTGACCCGGGCGGGCATTCCCAACCTGTGGATTCCACGGATAATTCTCCGGGTGGACGCCATTCCCAGCCTGGCTTCCGGAAAACTCGACCTGAAGGCACTGAACGACTTGGTCAGCCAGAAAATGGCCGAGCTGGATTAGGATCGCTGCCGCACCGCTTCAAACAGGACTACTGCGGCTGAAGAAGCAACGTTCAGGCTGTCGGTCACGCCCTGCATGGGCAACTTATAGGAGCTGAAATTCTGCAACCAGTCATTGCTGAGGCCCCTGTCTTCTGAGCCGAAAACGAGTGCGCTCGGGCGCTTCAGGTCAGCTTCCCAGATATTTTTGTCAGCGGATGGCGAAGTCAGGACGGGATTAATGTCCCGGCGTTCCAGGAAGTCGATCACGGTGGCGTTGTCCGTCAGGCAAAAGGGGAGGTCAAAGAAAGCGCCCTGGGAGGCACGGATGGTGTTGGGGTTGAACGGATCGGTCACCGGGTCGGTAATGACCAGGGCATCCGCCCCGGCGGCATTGGCCGTTCGCAGGATGGCCCCGAGGTTGCCGGGTTTTTCAATGCCTTCGACCACCACCAGGAGGCAGGGGTCCGCCAGTTTCAGGTCGTCAATGGAAAGTTCCCTCGTCAGCGCGACCGAGAGCAGACCGTCTGCGCCCTCCCTGTAGGCGGCCTTCTGGAATGGGCCACTGGTCATCTGGACCACCTCGATGCCCGCTTCCTCCGCTGCGTGCAGGATGTCGAAAGCTTCCTCCGTCTTGAACAGGTCCTCACAGAAAAAGAGGGACTCCACCGGCCATCCACAGGAGAGGGCCCGTTGTATTTCCCTAAAGCCCTCGACGATAAATCGCTGCTGGCGTTTACGGTGTCCGCCATTCCTTAATCGGACGAGGTTCTTGACCCGTGGGTTTTGTACGCTGCGGATGGTTTCTGGCATGAAATTAAGCAACAGGTTCAATCATTCGGGCCAAACTGACGAGCAAATTTGCTTCTTGTCCTGATGGGGAACCTGGGCATGGAATAACCCTGAACATGAAGAAACCACCACGGAACTTTCATCCCGAGCCATTTGCCTATCATGAGGAGGTGGTGCTGGACATAGAAGACCTGACCAATCTTGGCCAGGGCGTCGGGCGCAAGGATGGATGGGTCGTCTTCGTGCCATTTGCCCTTCCAGGTGAACGGGTCCTGGCCCGGGTCTGGCGTAACAAGAAAAGCTATTCCGAGGCGGACCTGGTGGAAATCCTGGAACCGACATCCGATCGGGTGGATCCGCCGTGCCCCCTGTTCGGGGCCTGCGGTGGCTGCCAGTACCAGCATTACAGCTACCCGGCCCAGTTGCTCTGGAAGCAACGGCAGATCAAGCAACTGCTGGTCAAGATGGCCGGCCTGGACACAGAGGTGAACCCCTGTCTGGGCTGCCCGGACCATATCTATCATTACCGTTCCAAGATCACCCCTCACTTTCGGCGTCCGCCTACCGTTCCCGGGACTCCCATCGGCTTCCAGAAGGCGGACAGTCGGGCCATCGTCGATGTCCCGCAATGCCCGATTGCCAGTCCGGCTATCAATGACGCCCTCGGGCCCGCCCGGAAGAAACTCCGCACCGGGGAAATGGTTTTCCGGAAGGGGGGCACCCTGCTCATGCGGGACTCCGTGGACGGGGTGGTCAATGATATGAAGGCAACCGCCTGCGAGCGGGTGGGGGAAGCAACCTTCCAATTTGTCGCCGGCGAGTTTTTCCAGAACAATCCGCATGTTCTCCCGAAAATGGTCGATTATGCCCTTGCCCGGGCCAAGGGTCCCGATGTGGATTTTCTTGTCGATGCCTATTGTGGGGTCGGGGTGTTCGCGATCTGCGCCCACAAGGATTTCGAGCAGGTGGCCGGGATTGAGGTCAGTGAGCGGGCTGTCGAACTGGCTCGAGAAAATGCCCGGATGAATTCAATCGGGAATGTTGAATTCAGCCTTGGGACCGCTGCGGCGGTTTTCGACGGACTATCCTTTAGCCCCGGACGCACAGCCGTTCTGATGGATCCGCCCCGGAAAGGAAGCGACGGGGAGTTCCTGTCGCAATTGTTGGCGTTCGGTCCCCGGCGGATCGTTTATGTCAGTTGCGGCCCTGATACCCAGGCCCGGGATATTCGGATTCTCCTTGAGGGGCCCTATGTGGTCACTGACGTCCAACCGGTGGACCTGTTTCCCCAGACCCGCCACATAGAGAACATCATCACGATGGAGCGCAGGGATTGATTCAGCGTTTCCGGTTCCACTCCGCCGAGGAATAGCGTTTCCGTTCCCGCAGAAGGTCATCCAGGGCTAAGGTCCCGGTGAAGTTGGACCGGCTACAGCCCAGCCAGCTGGCCAGCAACGATCCGAAGGCGCTCCCGAAATTCTTCCTTGAGAGGCCGGAAAGCAGGTTCATGGAAATGCTGCCCTGGATGAGAACCCCCGACTGGTTCCTCTTCATGGCCGCGCCGGCCAATTTAGTCCGGGTAGACTGAATGACCACGTCGTGCGGCTCGGGAGCCTCGAAGCAGATTCCATGAACTTCCCTCGGGGCACTCTCATCGCACGGTTGCTGGCAGGGAGCGAGCTCGGCCTTGAATCCGAGGTCCAGCAGGATGGCGGTGATCTGCTGGTGGAGACCACTATAGAGATCGGTGGCAGGTCTGCGATAGAAGGGATGGCCAGGGGCAATCGAAAGGGCATAGGTGAGGTCGTGCCGGTGATCCACGATGCCGCCCCCGGTCATCCGGCGGACCATGGCCCCGGTAAATCCCGGTATGGCGGACCTGACCCATTCCCATTCCTGACTGTACCCGAAGGTCACCGATGGCTCATCCCATCCGTAGAGCCGCCACATGACTTCTTCCATCCGGCAACCAAAATCCAGCATGACAGCGTCTATCGCCATATTGTCGGCCGCGGTGGCGGAATCATAGGGAATTTCACAAATTTGCATCACCTATGGTTGATCTTCCCAAATAAGTCCTTAAATCGACAACTATAATTTAATGAACTTACTGGATTTAGCTCGGGGGCAAATTGCCTCCCTTCCCGTGTACAAGCCGGGCAAACCGATCGAATTGCTTGCCCGGGAAAGAGGTGTCCCCTACGAGTCGATTCTCAAGCTGGCTTCCAATGAAAACCCTCTGGGCTCACCGCCCTGTGCCGTTGAGGCGGTGCGACGGAGCGCGGCCAACATGGCCCTGTATCCGGAAAACAGCGGATTCGAACTGGTGCGGGCCCTGTGTGCCAAACACGGCCACACGCCCGACCAGATTACCCTTGGGGCCGGTTCCAACGAGATTTTCTACCGGCTGTGCGATCTCTTTGCCGGACCCGGTGTGGAAGTGGTGGTCGGGGAATATGCCTTCATTTCCTACCGGATCTCCGCCATGCTGGCCGGGGCCAGGGTGGTGACCGCCCCCATGCCCGGACTGAGTCACGACCTTGACGCCATGCTCGATGCGGTCACGGAGCGGACCCGGTTGATCTTCCTCCCCAATCCCAACAACCCGACGGGCACGGGCTTGCCGGTTGCCGAGGTGGAATCCTTTGCACGCCAGCTTCCCGAGTCGGTCGTGTTCTGCTACGATGAGGCCTACGCGGAATACGAGGACGAATCCCTCGATGTCCAGGGCCTGATCAGGGACGGGGTAAGGATTATCGGAACCCGGACCTTTTCGAAAATCTATGGCCTTGCCGGTCTTCGGATCGGTTACGGATATTCCTCCCAGGAACTGGCCGCTCTGTTGAACCAGGTCCGTCCGCCCTTCAACACCAGTACGCTGGGCCAGGCCGGGGCGCTGGCCGCGCTGGCTGACGACGAGTGGGTCCGCCGCAGCCGCGAGGTTAATTCCTCGGGGCGTAACCAGATCCGTGAGGGGCTGGATCGGCTGGGGATCCAGCACTCCGGGGAACAGGGTAACTTTATCCTTTTTTCACTGGAGAATGCGGACCGGATCTTTCATTCTCTTCAGGAAATGAACGTGATTGTCAGACCCCTGGTGGGCTACGGATTGGCCGACCACCTGAGGGTAACCATCGGGACTGAAGTCCAGAATGAGCGGTTCCTGGAAGCATTGACCAGGTCCGTTCAGTAGGCTTGGGCCGATGTTTTTGTGATGAACGATTTTCAAAACCTATTGTCTGGTTCGTCGGTATTCCTGATCGGCATTCCCCTGATCCTTTTAGTCAACGCTCTCTTGGTGGCCTGCGAGTTCAGTCTCATCAAGATCCGCTTCAGTCACTTTGACACTCATTTGCGCCACCGGGTGGAGCAGCAGCGCCACTTGGGTCCTCTGATTGACAATGGCGATCGGACAATCCGGGTGATCCGTCTGGGGTTGACCGGGTGCCTGATCCTCTACGCGCTGCTGAGCTTTCCATTCTTTGTCTCCTTGCTCGACGGCATCGAGCTGCAGCTTTACAGTCAGACTACCTTGGTTTCGGGGGTCCTGGCCTTCATTTTTTCAGTTCTTCTCCACCATATGGTGGGCGAACTTTTCCCCCGGGCCCTTGGGTTGGCCCATCCCGTTGGCAGCCTGCGCCTTGGTTCTCCCCTGATCGTGGTGCTTGGGTGGTTGACCCGGCCTGTCAGGCGCCTGATCCTTGGCATCGTCAGCCTGGTCTGGCGGCTCTGGAAAAACGAACCTTTGCCGGATTTTGATTCCCTCGACCTGGAGACCCAGATTGAGCTGATGCACCGGGAATCACCGGAGATGTCGGCGGTCGCCCAGTTGATTCTCAAGAACGCCATCCTGATGCGGGATCTGGTGGTGGAGGATGTCCTTCTCCCGAGAAACCAGGTGAAGTACTTCGACTTGAACCTGCCCCTGAAGGACAACCTTGAGATGGCCAAGGAGACCGGCCATACCCGGTTCCCCCTTTGCTACGGGGACTTGGACCGTTGTCTGGGGTTGATTCACATCAAGGACATTTTCCGGCACAAGGGCGATCTTGAACGGCTCGATCTTCGCCGCATCAAGCGCAACATGATCCGGATCGACAGCGGAGAGCCGCTGGAATCAGCCCTGACCAAGTTCCTTTCCCACCGCATGCATATGGCCTTAGTCATCGACGAATTCCGGGGGACCGAGGGTGTCCTCACCCTGGAACGCATTCTGGAGCAGCTGGTAGGGGAAATTCGCGATGAATTTGATGCCGATGAAGAGGTGCTGATCCGTCCGGAATCCGGCTCAAATGAGTCCGTTGTTTCCGGTTTGACCCCGCTGCACGAGATTGAGGCCAATTTCGGGGTGGAACTTGAAAATGACGAGGTCTCCACCATCGGGGGTCTTGTCACGACAGAATTGGGCCGTATTCCCGAGGTGGGTGAGCAACTGACCCTTTCCGGACTGGAGATCGAAACCACCGAGGTCGACGAAACCCGCGTTATTGAAGTGCGGATACGTCCCTTGGAAGAGAATCAGGCGGATGATTCCCCGGTTGAGGGTTCCTAGCTTTCGGTCTTCTGCACCTTCTTCCAGATCTCCCAGTCGCTGATGGTTTCCATTTCCGAAAGGATATCCGAGAGCCCATCCAGAAGCTCAACGCGGTCGCGGGTAAAGAGGAACCGGTCGCTGCGCAACTGGTCCCGGATCCCCCCGATCATCCTGTAATCCGGCCGCCGCAGGGTAAAGAGGTCCTTCAGGTGCTGATCGAGGGAGAAGAAGACACCCATGGCCATTTCCACCTCAACCAGGTTGGCGAGGACGGTCTCGTTCCTGGGATCGCGCTCGTAGGCTTCCTGCAGGACCCGGAGGGCCTGCTCCTCCCGGTCTAGCCCTATAAAAAAGTTTGCGGTGCTTACCATCTGGTTGACATTGGATTGTTTGGACTCGAGAAAGTTCTTCAGGTAAAGGTTTCCCAGTTCCTCCTCGTCAAACCCAAAGTAGGCGAGGGAACGAAGCGCGTTGAAACTGCCTTCTGCCTGCAGCATCCAGGCTGGATCCTCCCGGATCAGTTCATTGCAGAGTTCGATCGCCGCCTCGTACTGACCATCCTGCACCAGGGATTCTGCCAGAGCCATGCTGAAGACGCCCAGGCTGAATCCGTTTTCAAGGGCGATTTCGTAGAGGCGGGAGGCCGCTTGGACGTTCCCGTAATTGGACGCGAGCCCGGCCAAGGTCACCATCGCCTGTTCCTCATTGCGGAATTCCTGTAGCATGGATTCGATCTCCTTGTCCCGGCGCGCATCCATTCCAGAGTTGGAAAGGGCGTCAATCAGCAGGACACGGGGCTGAAACTGCAGGGGAAGGTCGATCATCTGCTTCAAGGCGATTTCCCGGGCCTGGTTGTACATCTCCTGGGACTTGTAAACTTCCACCAGGCGGTTGTAGACCAAGGTGGCCCGGTCTGCGGGAAGCGATGCCAGGGCCGACTGCAGGACTTCGATGGCCTCCATCGGGTGACCGATTCGCCGGTAAATATCGGTCCCAAGAATCAGCCCATCAAGGGTCTTGTCCATTCCCTCGCTCTCGAAGACCTCCCTCGCCGTATCGAAGCGCCCGTTGAAGATGGCCGCCTGCAACCTGCTGACGGCAAGGATTTTCCGGACATCCTCGGGCAGGTCCTCCTGCAGCAACTGGTCGGTCAGCTCGAGGATTTTCTCGTCCTCCTTTTGTGAAAGCAGGAGGTTACTGGTCAGGCGAAGGTAATCGCTGTTCCTTAGGCCACGCTCAATGCCGTCGATCAGGAGGTCAATCGCCAGGTCCGGCCGCCATCCGGCGTAAAACTGCGCCAGAAGCATTCGTCCCTCCTCGTTTTGCGGGGAACGGGCCACACCTTCCCGCAGGAGCATGAAGGCCCGGCGGTAATCCTCCCGCTCAACCGCCTGCTTGGCCTGGTCGATCTGGTAACTGCCCTGCTGGATCCGCAGATTCGTCCGGTTCAGCGGAAAAAGGACCATGTCGCTGAACGATACATCCTCGAATTCCCGCACATTACGGAAAAACAGATAGAGGCCCCAGGATTTGAGAAACCAGCCAAGAAGCCCCATTATAACGAGGAAAATGGCCACCCGGCCCCAGAGGATGCGAATCCGCATGCCCCGTCCGGGACGAATTTCACGTTGGGCGAAGCCCATCCATGCGGAATATACCCGGGAAACTGGGTCTTTTTTCGGGGTAGAGGTCGTTCCTTCGGTCATTTTACTAGATGATTCGATTAATTATGCCATTGTAAATTCTTATCTTGTCAATGGTTTCGGCATCCCACATCCTGCCAATCTCTAAATTCACTTAATTTGTTTATTGAAGTTTGTGTAAAAGCACCCCAAGATTCTCAAAGTCTCTCGATTTATTATTAACTATGAAAACTCAAATTAGATTCTTAACCGTTGCTGCCACCGCCTTTGCGGCCTCGATCGCGAGCGCCAAAAGCCTTTACGATCTTGGGGATGGTGTCACCCTGCACTTCATCGGTGAGGCCTCTGTTGTCTACGAGGACAACATCTACCTCCAGACTACTGAGTCCGCAGACGATCTCCGCGTTGAATTCGTGGCTGGCCTGGAACTCCGTTCCTCCCCGGATGCCTCGGCAGAAACCACCTTCTCCATCACCAACCGCTCTATCCGTTACGACACCGAGCCGCTGGACGACAATTTCCTTAGTGTCCGTTTTAACACCCGCTACAACTCGGGCGTGGTCATGTCCAACGGATACGCCAGCTATGTGGAGGACTACTCCAGCCGCTTCGATCTTGATGACGGCGGGGATGTCTTCGGCGCCGTGGTCCATCGGGACCGCACCTCTGTCGGCGGCAGCCTCAAGTACGGGGTTTCCAATCTGACTTCAGTTAAGGCTGGTTTCGACTACGCCGACCTGGATTACACCAACACCAGCCTGACCAACTATCAGGGCAACTCGTCCTACAGCATTCCGGTAACCGTATTCTACCAGATTCGTCCGACCATCGACTTGACGACGGGCGTTCGTTACCGCCGCACCGATACCGACCTCGGCATTGAGTACACCGACATGTACTACTATGTTGGGGCCGTGGGTGAGCTCTTCAGCCCGGTTGTCCATGCTGACCTTTCCGTTGGTTACCAGAAGCGCAACGCCAAGGGCAACCTGGCCGACAGCGATTCGCCTTCCTACAAGCTCAGCCTGATTTACACCGGTGATCCCAAGAGCTCCATCTACGCGACCATTCAGCGTGACTTCCGTACCAGTGCTACCAGCTCGGTCAGCTCCTACACCTACACCAGCGGAACCATCGGTGCCAGTTACTCGCTGACCCGGAGCATTGGCCTGAATGCAGCCTTGGTCTACGCAGAGACGGAATACCAAGAAAGCGACCGTTCGGACGACATCGAGATGGTCCGTCTGGGTGCTACCTACAGTCCCAATGATTATCTGACGGTGGCCGCTTCCTTCAATCGTCGTGATATTGACATCAACTCCATCGGAGGCAGTTCCAACTACAAAACCAACGAGTTCCGGGTCTCCGCCTCCCTGAGGTACTAAGAGATTGCGGGAATCCCTATTCTAGTCTTTTGGAGGAGGTCAATTTATGTTGACCTCTTCCTTTTTGCAGGATTCGCCTTTCTACACCATGAAAATATCCCCTGTTCTTCGCGTCCTTAAATTCCTGCTGGCCGGCTTTATGCTGTTCACGGGAGCTGTTTCAATGGCTCAGGAGGGCGCTGGAGCCATAGGTGGCCAAGGATCCGATTCCTACGTGATCGCCCCATTGGATTACCTGAGGGTCTCACTTTTTGTGGCGGACGAGGTTCAATTCTCCAGTGAATTGAGAGTTTCCCAGAGCGGTACCATCACTGTGCCCCACTTGGGAACGGTCAGCATCGCCGGCAAGTCCATCGACGAGGCCCGGGAAGCGCTCTACGGGCCTTACGACAGGGATTACTACGTCAATCCCCATATCGATATTGTTGTCCTGGAATACTCCCAGAGGAGCGTGACCGTGATTGGCAAGGTTAACCGTCAGGGCGTCATACCGTTCCCCAGCGAAAAGGGGCTGACCCTTCTTGAGGCGATTGCCTTTGCCGGCGGATGGAGCAACGACCGTCTGGCCGACAAGAGCAGCGTCACCATCACCCGGACCGACCCCAACGGGGAGCGGAGGGTCATTGAGGTCGATGCCCGTAAACTAACCAGTCAGGATTATCCATTGCGGGAAGGGGACCTTATCAATGTCCCGGAACGGATCTGGTAATCTCAATAATCCCTATTTAAAATATTTCCGATGAGTAACAATTACTATCAGTCCGGGAGCGGCGGAGGCGGCTACTATGGAGGCTATTCCCACGGTGAAGGCTATAGCGGTTATGCTGAAGGCGGTGATGCCCCGTCCCGCAGCCTGGGGGATTACCTCCTGATTCTCCGCGAGCGTATCTGGTGGCTGGTCGTGTCGGTCTTTGTGGTTTTTCTCGGCTTTGCCCTCTACACTTTCAACGCCCCCAAGTCCTATCGGGCCGTTGCCTCCGTGGAAATCCTGCGCGAAAAGGACAAGGTCTTCCAGATTGAGGACGTCGTGCGGCAGGAAGTCGCCAATGCGGAGGATTTCAACACCCAGATTAAGATCCTCGAGAGCCTGACTATTATCCAGGCAGTGGATAACCGTCTGAAGGGAAGTCAGCGCCAGCGGTTTCTGGCCCCCTACGAAAAGGGCCTCGACGCCACCCTGCGGGGAGCCAAGAGTGTCAGCGAAATTCTTTACAACAACCGCTCCATTGCGCCGGTTCGCCTGTCGCTGGTGGTGAATATTGTCTTCGACCACCCCGATGGCGAAATGTCGGCCACGGTGGCCAACTACTTCGCGGAAGAGTACATTGATTTCAACCGCAACAAGCAGATCGAGGGATCCCTGCGAGCGGTGGACGACCTGAGGAGTCAGGCCGACCAGCAGCTGGCCAAGATCAAGGACATGGAAATCCGTCTGGCCGATTTCAAGGAGAAATACGATACGCTGTCGGTAGAAAGATCGCAGGATATTGATAATCAGCAGTTTATAAATCTAAATACCCGCTTGGAGGCCGACAAGAAGGACTATGATGACTCCCAGATCCTGATCCAGCAGATCGATGAGGCCGAGGCGCAGGGTGAACCCCTGTGGGAACTCCCTGTCATCGGAAATTCGGGGCGGGTTCCGGAACTCCTTAACCGTTTGAGTATCAATAAGATTGAGATTGCATCCCTCTCCAGAAGGTATCGCGAACTGCACCCGACGATGATTGCCGGGATGAACCAACTCAAGGAAACCGAGCGGGAACTCGACCGGGCTGTCAAATCGGCAGCGGCATCAATCCGCAACGAGTACGAGCGCCACAAGGCCAACTTCGAGAGCTCTAAGGCCCGTCTGGCCCAGAAGCAGAAGGAGTTGATCGAGATCGATCGTATCCGGCCCGAGTATGATGCCCTGCTCCGGGACCTTGAGGTCAGCCGGGAGCTCTACAATCACTATTTCAGTCGCTTGCAGCAAGCCGCGGTCAAGGTCAGCACAGAGGGCCAGACTGCGAGCATAATCGACCGTGCGGTCAAGCCGTTGCGGCCCTTCAAGCCTAATATCCCGCTGAACCTGGTCATCGGTCTGGTTCTCGGAATGGGTGTGGGTCTGGGCCTGGTCTTCCTGCTGGCCTTTCTCGATGACAAGGTCAAGTCGGCTTACGACATTGAGTCCATCCTCGGGGTTCCTTTGATTGGCATTGTCCCACACATCTTCAGTATCGATGCCCAGGAAAAGGCCCGTATTGTCGCGGATGAGCACGACAGACATGCGGTGGAGGCCTTCCGGTCCATTCACTCCACCCTGAAGCTGAATGAGGAAAGCCGGAACGCCAAGGTGATCCTTTCAACCAGTATGATTCCTAGTGAGGGCAAAACCTTTGTCAGCACCAACGCGGCCATCACATTCGCCACCCACGGGGAGAGAACCATTGTGGTGGATGCCGACTTGCGGATGCCCAATGTGGCCAAGGGGCTGAATATTGATGGCAAGAAGGGCGTCATCCAGTACATGACCGAAAACGAGGACCTGGACAACGTCATCCACAAGGATTACATTCCTAACCTGGATATCCTGCCGGCCGGGGGCAATACAAAGAGCCCGACTCAGATGCTCAGCTCGGAAAAATTCACCAACCTGATCCACGAGCTCCGTCTTCGGTACGACCGAGTTATTATTGACACCCCGCCCATTGCCACCGTAAGCGACGCCATGAACATCCTACCGGTGGTTGACGGCGTCTTGCTGGTGATCCGATTCAATATGGTCAAGCGCAAGACCGCTGGCACCAATATCAAGCGGCTGAGGGAATCCAGCATCCCGATCTTCGGGGCCGTTCTCAATAACTTGAACACCCATGTGGCGGGATACTACTACTCCCACTACTACGACAAGTCCTACAAGTCCTACAAGCACTACTACCTGCACCATAAGGGCTTCCACGACGAAGAGGAAGAACAGGTATCGGCGGGTGGAAGCCAGCCGCCTCAGGCCTAATCAGTCAATAAATTCAAAAAAAACCGGCAATTTGCCGGTTTTTTTGTTTTATTCAGACGAATCGCCGGCTTGGAGACGCTTAAGGAGGTGAATTCATTGATGGGAGATCACATTGTAGGAGAAAATTGGCGTGACTGGTTCAAGGAGTGGGGTAGCCGTTTTCTGTTGTTTTCCTGGGAGCAGGCGGGTTCGATGGCCGATGCTGAGGACATTCTCCAGCAGGCCATGCTTGCCGTCTGGTCGAAGCGGGACCAGTTTCCAGAAATCCGGGCAGGACTCATTTTTACCCACATCCGCAGGGTGGCCATCAATCGGGCCCGCACCGATTCACGCCGGAAATCGAGGAAAGAGATCTACGCCACTGACCAGGTTCCCCTGTTTGAGAACAGTGAGGAAGTGGCTTATCCAGAAGTGGAGGAAGCATTGCGGATGCTTCCTCTGGAGCAACGAGAGGTCATTGTCCTCAAAATCTGGGGCGAACAGACATTTGAATCCATTGGTGGATCCCTCGATATTTCGCCGAACACAGCGGCGTCCCGTTACCGGTATGGCTTGGATCGTTTGCGCAAATCGTTGGAGGGAGAATTGTCATGAACTTTGAGAAAGATAAGGCTTTTGAAGCGGAGCTGCGAAAATTGAGCCCCCGTCCACCCGGACCAGAGCTGGAGGAGCGGCTCGAGCGGTCCATGGGAAAAATGGAAAACCGGCGGCGCGTGCTCAAGTTGAGGGTATTTTCCGGATGGGCCGGCCTGGCCGTGGCAGCTTCGATATTGATTGTCTTCGGGCTCTCGCTCTTTCGCCTAGAAATGAATCCGGACGATAATGCGGACCCGCTGGCAGTGGGGACTGTGTCCGGCGACGGGAGTGAACCCCCTTTGGGGGACGATCTGTTCAAGCCCGTCCTGGCGCAGAATAATCTCAGGGAGCGGGTTGATGAGGGTATCGTTTTCCTGCGCAACGGCATCACAGCCAGAAAGTACCGCTATGAATTCATCGACCGTGTAGTGTGGAGGAATCCAGCCGACGGAGCCATAGTCCAGATGGAGATTCCACGGGACGAAGTGATCCTGATCCCCGTGCAGACCTTTTAACTCAAATTCCAGGCATAACCCATAATCAAGGAGAGATATGAAATTAACCAGAGGAAATCTCACCAGGTTCATCCTGTTGCCGGCCATCGGCTCGGGCATCCTGCCCGTATCCCTTTATCCGGAGGAGCGGGAATCCTTCGATGAGGAGGAGATCAGGCACATTGTCGTCGAGGCCAAGGAAATGGCCCGGGAGTGGGCCGACCGCATTCGCAGCTGGAAAGGCGGCCAGAACACCTCCAGCACCTACATCGGGATCGTCATTGAACCCGTCCCGGATGTTCTCAGGGACTATGTGGATCTGCCCAAGGGGGTTGGTTTGTTGCTCCCCCGCATCGCCGGCGGAGGCCCGGCCGAGAAGGCAGGCCTTAAGGATAACGACATCCTGGTCCAGTTCGATGGCCAGTGGGTTATAAATTACAGCCAGCTTTCCACCTTGATCGAGATGAAAGGGGCTGGTGCCACGGTGCCGGTCAAGATCCTGCGCAAGGGCGTGGAAATGTCCTTTGAGATTACCATTGAGGAGCGGGACCATCAGACCCAGCATCCGCCCCTTCCAAAGGCCCCGGCTTCGCCATCCCCTCCAGGGGATGTCGGGGCATTGATGGAGCAGATCGATGAATGGATCCCAGGATCGGTTCGTGTCTACGTTGATGGAAATCAGCAGATCCATGTCGACCTGGAGGACCTGAAGGAGGATCTGGAGGGCCTGAAGGGCAAGCTGGCCCGGATAAAGGCCCTGCATGAGGATATTCTGGTTATTGTCGAGGAGCACGGCGACTTGGGCGCCCGGACCACCGTGGGCCACGTCGCCAATCGCACTATCAACTACGAGGGAAAGGATGGACGGGTGGTTTTGACATCCACCGACCAGGGCAAGCATGTCGTGGTCTGGGGAGCTGGGACAGAGCTGCTGTATGAAGGCGTCCTCCCGGAAGATTACCAGGAAAGCCTGCCACCGGAAGCCGTCCGGCTGATTGACCGGCTGGAGAATATCGACTTTTACGCCAACGGACAGGAAATCGAGGTCGAACTCAATGTTGAAACGGGGGATCCCGTTACCCTCAACCTGCCGGGTAATTGATGAGCCCGGGTTCCTTTTGCCTTTGACTAGGGGAGGACGGTTTGCGATCCTTTCCTCCGTCCTCATGGAAAATAAAGAAGCATCCTACGAACTTCTGGACCTCTCTCAGGTCAACATGATACTTGAATGCGGCGGCGATGAGGCGGTGGAACTTTTCAATGAGATTCTCGAGTTGTTCGAGGAGGAGAGCCGGGTCAAGCTGCAGGACCTGAATTCCGCCAAGGCAGCGGGGGAGGGCGAGGCCTTCAGCAATGCCGCTCATGCCTTGGCCGGGAGCGGCGCCAATATCGGTGGCAAGGCAGTATGGCTGATGGCCAAGGATATGGAGAACCTCAGCCGGAAGGGTGAGGTCACCCGCGCCTTCGGGATGCTGACTGATCTGGAAGGACAGTTTGAGGCCACTTTGAGGCAGCTTCGCCAGTACGTTCGCTCCGTTACCGCAGGGGAATCCTGAAGCCCCGGGTGGGGGCACTTCTTGTCCTACAGGCATAAAAAAACCGGATGGACAGGTCCATCCGGCAGGAAAGTGTTGATTCGAGTCGCGATTTATTCGTCGGGCTTGGTCTTGACCAGACCGGTGACCCGGCTGCCGTCCTTCCACTGACCACGCTTGGTCAGCAGCGCGATGCGTTCGAAGCGCTTGAGAACGTTGCGGCGTTTTTTACCTGAGCCGGTACCTGCTTTGAAACTTGGATGCTGTGACATGATGAAATTGCTTTACGGTGAAAAGGGAGGAAGCAAGTGATTTTTCGGACAAGTGCAAGTATTTTCCGGGCAAATTCATTCTTCGTTGACCCATTTTGAATAGGCTGGATCCCCTGGCTCCGCCTGAAATGCCAGAATTTGCGGGGTCTCATAAGGGTGTTGCCCGCGTAGCCAGTCCATCAACCCGGCCTTTTTTTCTTCCCCGGCCTTAAAGGTCACCCGGTGCTCAGTAACTGTTTCCAGTTTTCCCTGCCAATGGAAACGGGACTGAATCGGGGAATCAATTTGAGCGCAGGCGGCAAGCTTTGCCTGGACGGCACCATTGGCCAGGTGTTCAGCCCGGGATAAGTCGTCCACGGTTGTCACGATGATCCAGATCCTTTCCACGGGATCTTAATTTACGTTAAACCGACAATTTACCAGCATAATTTGATTCAGGCTTGCGGTCCGGGACGCCCTCTAAATAATACGTCCTCGTATGGCATATCCGAAAACCGCTCTGATAGCTGATGACGAAAAACACATTCGTTCCTATGTCCGGATCATCCTCAACAGGATGGGAATCGAGGAAGTTTTTGAAGCCACTAACGGGGTTGAAGCTGTTGAGTCATTTCGGGAAAACAAGCCGGATGTCGTTCTTCTGGACATCAACATGCCTGCCATGACCGGGTTGGAGGCATTGCCCAAGATCCTCGAGATTGATCCTGATGCGATCGTCCTCATGCTGACCGGGCATGCTTCACGTCACTTGGTAGAAGGAAGCGCCAAGGCTGGGGCCGTGCAGTATATCCGCAAGGACACTTCCCAGCAGGAAATAAGTGAAATTCTGGAGGAGCTGTTTAACGATGTGTTCGGGGAGGAAAACGAATGAGTGATAGATCTGGTCAATCCCAAAAGGCTCCCCTGCACGAGGTCCGCTATTCCCTTACGGACCTGCTGAAAGAGGTCAAGGCGGAGAGGGAAAGCTCCTCCATCGGGCAGGAAATCGTCGATCAGGAGGAGATCAGCAAAGTGTTTAACCGCAAAAAGAAGGTGCGTCGTGGAAAGTCGGGAGAATAGAGCATTCCTTGAGCGAATCCGCAAGAGCGAGGGTACCTTCGTTGCCGAGGATATTGAGCCTATTTTGCAACGGTCCGGTGGGGTGACCCTCTCATTCCTTGAGGAAATAATCGAGAAGGAGTACATGAGCAAGGACCGGGCCTGCCGCATGTGGGCCGACACTCTTGGATATGCCTACGTCAACCCCTTGATTGCGGTTGTCACAGCTGACGCGATTCAACGGATTCCCTTCGAGATTGCCACCAAGGCCAAGGCCATCGGCCTGTATGTGATCAATAATGTCCTGACCATTGCCATGGCCCGGCCGGAGGACAAACGCCTGCTCAAGCAGATCGAGGCCATCGCCAATGTCGAGGTTTCGCCGGTTTTTGCCCCGTCGAGGGAAATTGAGCACGCCATCCAGATTTATTACGAGACCCAGAACAACATCGAGGATATCGAGAACTTCGAGAAGGAGCAGGAGGAACTCCTCAAGTCCCTGACCGATGACGACCTGAAGGACCTCGCCTCTTCGAACAGTCTCAGCCGCTTGCTGGACGGAATGATTTTTTTCGCGGTCCGGGAGCGTGCTTCCGACATCCACATGGAGGAGAGCGAGGACGGGGCCATCGTCCGGTTCCGGATCGATGGAAAACTGATTCCCTATTATTCCTACGGCAAAGCCATCCATCGCGCCTTTGCTTCCAGGGTAAAGGTCCTTTGCCGTCTCAATGTGGCTGAATCCCGTTTCCCGCAGGACGGCCGGTTCTCGATGCCGTTCGGAATGGGGAAGGCAGACTTTCGGGCCAGCCTGATTCCGACCGTCAATGGCACCAAGGTGGTGCTGCGTATCCTTCCGGGGGTCAACCGCCGGGCGATCATCTCGCTGGACCAGATGATGATGTCGTCCACTATCCTGGAGCCATTCCGCCGGGTCATCAAGAGCCCGAACGGGATCATTTTTGTCACCGGCCCGACCGGCAGCGGGAAAACGACCACCCTTTACGCCGCCCTCGAGGAGCTCAATACTCCCGACAAGAATATTTCCACCATCGAGGATCCGGTGGAAATCAAGATCGATGGCATCACCCAATCACAGGTGAACTCCCATATCGACCTGAATTTCGGGCTGTTGTTGCGGTCCATTCTTCGTCAGGACCCGGATATTATCCTGGTGGGGGAAATTCGTGACCTTGAGACCGCCAAGATTGCCACCGAGGCTGCCTTGACCGGTCACCTTGTCATGAGCACCCTTCATACCAACAATGCCATTCAGGCCATCCTCCGCATGATGGAGATCGGGATAGAGCCGTACATGGTGGCACCCTCCATTATGGGGGTTCTTGGGCAGAGGCTGGCGGCGCGGATCTGCGAGGGTTGCAAGCGGGCTTATTTCCCCGGCCCCGAGGTCCTCGAGCGCTATTTCTACGATATTCCGGAAGACGAAAAGATCGCTTTCTCCCAGGGTATCGGCTGTGCCAACTGCCGCGAGACCGGTTTCAGTGGCCGAATCGCCTTCCACGAGTTGCTGCTGGTCGACGACCAGTTGCGAAGCCTGATTTCGACGGGGGCCGGCCAGCACCGGTTGTTGCAGTATGCCAACAAACTGGGCTATCGAAGCCTTCGTCATGACGGGCTCAAGAAGGTGTTGCTGGGACTGACGACCGTTGAGGAAATTGAAAAGCACACCGTTCTGGAGTGGGATCCCTCAATGGTCCAGGACGATGAGGATTAATCTCCCCTTTGTGGGCGCGGATTGACAGTGGATCTTCTTCGATCGTGAACCGAGCGGCAGCCATAAGTTCGAGAATCAACCGGAAGCTGAATGAGTTCGCCTCGTTCACGGTAGATGTCATCTACGGGCGGCAATCCGGGCGGGCGGCCAGGATCTGGGGCGCCTGCCTTTTCCTGCTCAGTCTCCTCTTTTCCTTTATAACCTTCCTTCGCAGACGGCTGTACCAGTACCGGATCTTGCGGGCCCAGCATCTGGGATGTCTGGTGGTGGTGGTGGGCAATCTTACTGTAGGGGGGACCGGCAAGACCCCGGTGGTGGAGAAGCTGGCCCGCACCCTGCATGCCAAGGGCCGAAAGGTGGCTATTCTCAGCCGCGGGTACAAGAGCAAGAAAGAGCCCATGTTCCGCAAATGGATCCGCTGGATCACCCACCAGCCACCAGCGCCGCCGAGGGTGGTCAGCGACGGGAAAACCCTCTTCTTTGATTCAGAAGTGGCGGGGGACGAGCCCTACATGCTGGCCCGTAATTTGCCCGGGGTAGTCGTGGTCACCGACAAGGACCGTGTGAAGGCTGGGCAGTATGCCATCCGCAAATACGGCGTTGATACGTTGATCCTTGATGACGGCTTCCAGTATTACCAACTCAACGACCATTTGCAGTTGCTGCTGGTGGATAAGACCAACCCGTTCGGCAACGGGCGAATGCTGCCGAGGGGGATTCTACGGGAACCCGTCAATCAGCTGCGCCGGGCATCTTATGTCTTCCTGACCAAATCAGAGGATCCCCCTGACGAGGACCTCCTGGCCACGCTTAAGCGTTATCGGCCCGAGAGGGAGTGGATCGAGTGCTCGCACCGTCCAAAGTACCTGCAGTCTGTGTTTGGGGAGGAGCAGCGCCCCCTGGACTGGCTGGCTGGCAAGCGGGTGGGGGCCCTCAGCGGCATTGCTGTACCGGAAAGCTTCGAGAAATTCCTTGAGGAACTGGGTGCCGAGGAGGTTGTTCCCTTCCGGTTTCTGGATCACCACCGGTTCACCGCCAATGAACTGACGGAGGTTTCGGGACGCATCCACGAGTCCGGGCTGGACGCCCTGGTGACGACGGAGAAGGATGCGGTCCGCATCGATTCCGACTTTAATCCGGGAATACCCTTTTATTTCCTCCGGGTGGAGATTCACCTGCTTTCGGGGGCCGATAACTTCGAGGCAGCGGTCCGGAGAATTTGTTTCCCCCGCCAAGGTAACGGATTCGGTCGATGGGAATCCGGCTTGACTCAGCCACCGTTACCGATCGACAAGACCGTCTAGTAACCATGCAAATCACTTTCCTTGGAACCGGGACGTCTCAAGGCGTTCCCATGATCGCTCATCCTGCCAAGGGGGGCTGCGACTTGAAGAATCCCCGCAACTGGAGGACCCGGACCAGTGTCCATATCAAGATGGGCGGGATGTCCCTCCAAGTGGACGCCGCACCCGAGTTTCGCCTGCAGTGCATCCAGAACAACATCGATGTCATCGATTGGTTCTTCCTGACCCACGAGCATGCCGACCATATCATGGGAATGGACGACCTGAGGCGCTTTATTGATCTCAGGGAGGGACGGGCCTTGCCGGTGTACAGTACGCGGGAAGGGCTGGACCGTGTCGCCACCGTTTTCCCTTATGCAATCCGGCCCAAGCCAGAGTTCAAGGGGTATCCCGCGTTTGATCTAAAATTGATGCCCGAACGTCTTGAACTGCCCTGCGGAACCGTCGAGCACGCCTTACTGCCGCATGGTCGATTCGAGGTCATGGGACTGGTCTTCACCGAGGCTGGGACCAGAAGACGCCTAGCCTACTACACCGATTGCAAACACTTGACCCCGAGGGCGATTGAACTGGCCAAAGACGCCGATATGGTGGTCCTCGACGCGCTGCGCCCGTTGCCGCACCCCACCCACATGACGGTTCACGAGGCTATCGAGACGGCGCAGACCCTTGGTGCACGGCAGACCTATTTCACCCACATGGCCTATCTGGTGGACCATGAAACCGACAGCAGGAAGTTGCCCCCGGGAATGGCCTTCGCCTATGACGGTTTATCGGTCGAGGTGTGAATGGGGTCCTCAGGTCCCGCTCTTGAAAATCACATGGTGAATATGCTGGCAGCCCTCGATGCTTCCCAGTGCTGTCAGGATCCTGTCCTCCATGAATATCAATTCCCTGCGCAATGTCGGGTTGGGCACCTGGACCAGCAGGCAACCAGAGGCGGTAATCTTCTCCGGCCGGCACCGGTTGGCAAAGGAGGGTCCAACTATGCGTTCCCAGTTCTCAAGGATCGCTTCCTCAGGAGTGCTTTTGCCGATATGGTATTTCTCCACGAAGGCGGAAATCACGCTTCCCCATGACTTTGTTCCCAAATCCCTGGTAGGCGACTTGTCCCCCGGTATCTCCCGCAAGCTGGCGATCAGGTCTTCGACCTCGGGAGGGAAATATTTTTTCATGACAGCTGTTATAACGAATGGATGGCTTTCTTGTCCACCGCCAAGGCGGCTTCCTTGAAAGCTTCACTGATCGTCGGGTGGGCGTGGATGGTTCCCGCCAGGTCCTCGGCGCTGCCGCCGTACTCCATGTGCGCGGTGATTGCGCCGATAATCTCTGAGGCCCCCCTGGCAATCAGGGACGCACCCAGTATCCGGTCCGATTTTTCATCAGCGATGACCTTGGCCATCCCGTCGGTCGCGGACTGGGCGATGGCCCGGCCATTGGCCGCAAGGGGGAAGGTGCCGGTCTTGACCTTGTAGCCGGCAGCGGTGGCCTGTTCCTCGGTGAGTCCCACGGAGGCAATCTCCGGATCCGTGTAGATGACCGAGGGTACCTGGTTATACTGGAGATGAGCCCCTTTACCGGCAATCAATTCGGCTACGGCAACACCGTCCTCCTCTGCCTTGTGGGCCAGCATCGGGCCCTCAATGACGTCCCCGATGGCGTAGACCCCGGCCACCGGTGTCTGGAATTCCTTGACCGGAATTCTCCCCTTGTCGGTGGGCTGCAATCCGATCATCTCGAGGCCAAGGCCTTCGGTGAATGGCTTCCGGCCCACCGAAAGAAGGACTTTCTCCGCCTCGAGCGTTAATTCCAGGCCCTCGTGTTCGGCGGTGATCAGGATGGAATCCTTCCGCACCTCACAAGCCGTCACCTTGGTGGAGGTATGGAATTCCATCCCCTGTTTCTTGAAAATCCTCTCAGCCATCCGGCTGATGTCCGCATCGGATCCGGCGGCGATGGTTGGGAGGAACTCAACAAAAGTGACCTTGGTCCCCAGCCTCGACCAGACGGAGCCCATTTCCAGCCCGATGGCACCCGCGCCGACAATCACCATCGAGGAGGGAATCGAGTCGAATTCAAGGGCCTCGGTGCTGGTGACGACCCGCTTTCCGTCGGCTTTCAAGAAGGGCAGGTCGACCGGTACCGAACCGGTTGCAATCACAGTGTTGCGGGTCTCGATGGTTTCCTTCTTGCCATCCGGACCGGCTATCTGGAGTCGGTTTGGAGAGAGAAAGGACCCCTTGCCGGCGTAAACCCGGATGCCCCGCTTCTCCACCAGGGTCTGGACTCCCTTGCGGAGTTGAGCCACGACTTGCTCCTTGCGTCGCATCAGTTTTTCCAGATCCGGCCGGAGATTGTCGAAGACCAGGCCGTGTTGATCGCCATGGCAGGCTTCACGGTACAGCTCAGTCGAGTGGAGCAGGGCCTTGCTGGGGATGCAACCGATGTTGAGGCAGGTTCCTCCAAGGTGGGGGGCCTTCTCGATGAGAGCCGTTGCCAGCCCCAGTTGGGCGCAGCGGATAGCGCAGACGTATCCACCTGGCCCGCCGCCGATCACAACCACATCGTATGTGTCCTTGCTCATGGAAATTGGTCCCTAGATTTCAAAAAGGAGCCGGGCCGGATCCTCAATGATCCTCTTGACCGCGACGAGGAACCCGACTGCCTCCCGGCCGTCGACCAGACGATGGTCGTAGCTGAGGGCCAGATACATCATCGGACGGATGACGACCTCTCCATTGAGCGCCACGGGCCGATTCTGGATGGTGTGCATCCCGAGGATCGCCGATTGGGGTGAATTGAGAATCGGGGTTGAAAGCATTGATCCAAACACCCCTCCGTTGCTGATAGTGATGACGCCGCCCTGGAGGTCGTTGATGGAGATCTTCCCTTCCTTGGCCTTGTTGGCATAGTCCACCAGGTCCTTTTCAATCCGGGCGAACGACTTGTGCTCGCAGTCCCGGAGAACCGGGACCATCAGCCCCTTGGGGGTGCTCACGGCGACACCAATGTCGTAGTAATGATTGGTGACAATTTCATCACCTTCGATACGGGCATTGACCGTGGGAACTTCCTTCAGCGCGTGGACGACTGCCTTGGTGAAGAAACTCATGAAGCCAAGCTTCACTCCGTGGCGATCAACGAAGGCATCCTGATGGGTCTTTCGGTAGTTGATCACTTGGCTCATGTCTACTTCGTTGAAAGTGGTCAGCATTGCTGTCGACTGCTGTGCCTTGACCAGTCGCTCAGCGATGGTTTTGCGCAGCGGGGTCATCTTCTTCCTCGATTCCCTTCCTTCCGGCTTCAAGGGGAGGGGGGGGGATTCCGGTTGCCCATTAGTGACCGGCTTTTCGGCCGCGGCCATCATGTCCGCCTTGGTGACTCTGCCAGCCTTGCCTGTTCCCTCTACTTGCCGGGGGTCAATCCCGGATTCGGAGGCGATCCTCCTCACGGAAGTAGGATGCTGGGTGGAAGTCTCCTCCTTTGTCGGAGTCTTCCCGGCCTGCTCGCCGGATTGCTTCTCGGGGCGGCTGGCCGATTCTTTGATTTTGGCCACGACGCTGCCAATCTCCACTTCATCACCTTCCTGCACCAGCAATTCAATCTCCCCCGATACCTCGGCGGTTCCCTCGGAGGTGATCTTGTCGGTTTCGAGGTCGTAGATGGCTTGTCCTGCCTCGACATACTGGCCCTGGCTGACGTGCCACGCGGCCAGGATACCGCTGGTGATGGACTCGCCCAATTGGGGGATGATTACTTCCTTAGACATGGTGATAACGAAGGGTTCTAGTGGACCGAGAAAGCATCTTCAATCAATTGTTTTTGTTCGATCTTATGGACGGCAAGGGATCCGACAGCCGTGCTGGCGGCCGCATCCCGCCCGGCGTAAACGGGTGTCCTGCCAGTGGCTTCCTCCAGGTAGGGTTTCAGGAAACGCCACGCGCCCATGTTTTCCGGTTCCTCCTGACACCAGACCAGGGTCTTGAATTTGCCGTAGGGCTTGAGGATCTCAGCCAGCAATTCCCTGTTGAAGGGGTAGAACTGCTCCACCCGGATGATGGCAGTATTCATTTTTTCATTTTGTGCCCGGTACTCCATCAGGTCGTAATAAATCTTGCCTGAGCAGAGGATGACCTTTGCCGGAGCCTTGATGGATGGGTCCGTTTCCCCGAGGATGGACTTGAAGCAGGTATCCGTGAACTCCCCGATTTTCGAGACGGCCGCCTTGTTGCGAAGCAGGCTTTTCGGGGACATGATGATCAGGGGCTTTCTGAATGTCCTGTGCAACTGCCGGCGCAGGATGTGGAAGAACTGGGCCGGCGTGGTCAGGTTGGCCACCTGGATATTATCCTCGGCGCAAAGCTGCAGGAAGCGCTCCAGCCTCGCGGATGAGTGTTCGGGGCCCTGTCCCTCGTACCCGTGTGGAAGCAGCATGACCAATCCCGACAGCCGCTGCCATTTTGATTCCGAACTGGAGATAAATTGGTCGATAATGACCTGGGCCCCGTTGACGAAGTCGCCGAACTGGGCCTCCCACATGCAGAGCATGTTCGGGAAATCAAGGGAGTATCCGTAGTCGAATCCCAATACAGCCGCTTCGCTCAGGAGAGAGTTGTGGACGCAGAGCATTCCCTTGCGCCCTTCCATCTCCATGAGGGGAATGTATTTTTCCCGGGTCTGGGTGTCGAAGAAAATGGCATGACGCTGGGAGAAGGTTCCCCGGACACAGTCCTGGCCGGACAGGCGGACATGGTAGCCTTCACGCATGAGGGTTCCCCACGCCAGTGATTCCGCGAATGCCCAGTCAATCCCTTCATCGGCCTCGAACTGCTCCAGTTTCGTGTTCAACTGGCGCTTGATCTTCGGGTTGAGGTTGAATTCCACCGGGAAGCGGGTCAGTGCCCGGGCCACCACCTCCAGTTCCCCTGCGGTCACCAAGGTGTGAACGTCCATGAAGGCATAGTCCGGCTGGTATTCCCGGGCGGCCTCCTCCACCACAGGGCTGTGGCCGTTGGACTCCCTTTCCTTCTGTTTTTCGTAGTAATGTTGAAGGTCTCCACGGCGGAGGTCACGGATTGCCTGGACCTCCTCACTGGTCAGGACCTCCTTCTCCACCAGTTCCCGGGCATAGATATCGCAGACGGTTGGGTGGTCCTTGATTTTCTGGTACAGGGTGGGCTGGGTGAATGCCGGTTCGTCAGACTCGTTGTGTCCGTGCCGGCGGTAGCAGTACATGTCGACAACGACATCCTTGCCGAATTGCTGCCGGTATTCCAGCGCCAGCTCCATGACCCGGACCACCGCCTCCGGCTCGTCCCCGTTGACATGGAAGATCGGCGCCTCGATCATCTTGGCCACATCGGTACAGTAGAGGGAGGACCTTGCCTCTGACGGGTCCGTCGTGAATCCAATCTGGTTGTTGATGACCAGGTGTATGGTCCCGCCCGTGCTGTATCCGGGTAGCTGGGAAAAATTCAGGACCTCGGCCACTACTCCCTGTCCCGAGAACGCGGCATCGCCGTGAATCAGCACCGGCACCACCTGGCGGCGCTCGGGGAGGTCGTTGAGAATGCGCTGACGGGCCCGGGCCCGGCCCTCAACCACCGGGTTGACCGCCTCCAGATGGCTTGGGTTGGCAGCCAGGAACAACCTTATGTCCTCACCGTGGGTGTTCTTGAGGGTGGACTCGAATCCGAGGTGGTACTTGACGTCACCGTCACCATGCAAGGTTTCCGGAATGTAGTTTTCCGAGAACTCATTGAAAATGTAATCGTAGCTTTTGCGGAACACGTTGGCCAGGACGTTGAGACGGCCCCGGTGGGCCATCCCCATGACGATCTCCTTGACGTCCCGGGAGGGCCCGTTCTCCACCAGGGTATCGATGGCGGCGATCAGGGTTTCCGCCCCCTCAAGGCCAAATCGCTTTTGTCCGACATAGTTGCGATGGAGGAAATGCTCGAATTCCTCCGCCTTGATCAAGCGGTCAAGAATACGGTGCTTGCGCTTGCGATCGAAGGGTGGGATCCCGTCCACGGGTTCGATGCGCGACTGCAGCCAACGCCGTTCGGACGTTTCCTGTATGTGCAGGTACTCAATACCGATGGGCCCGCAATAGATCTCCTCGAGCCTCTTGAGGAGATTCCGCAGGGACATCCGGGAGCCTTCGAGGAAGTTCCCCGTCCAGAAGACCTTGTCCAGGTCCCCCTCCTCGAAACCAAGCCGCCCCAGACTAAGCCGGGGATTAGGTGTAACCTCCTTGAGAAGCGGATTGATCCGTGCCTGGGTGTGGCCAAGGGACCGGTAGGCGTATATCGACCAGGTAAACTTCGATTGCAGGACGGGTTCCGTCGAGTCGGTGCTGATCCCGTTCCCGCTGCCCGTCCTTTCAAGCCCGAGGGCAAAGCCTTCGAAAAAGGCCTGCCAGGTAGGTTCCACGGATTCCGGCTGGTCCTGCCAGAGGGCGTACTTTTCGTCAATCAGGTCGGCGTTCCAGCGGTTGGCGAATCTCAGGTTGTTCATGCTTTTTGGGAGTAACAAAAGTGCGGCACTATAGGTCTTATCTCCTGATTGACAACCAGATGAGTGAATTCGGACCCTTTCATTAAGGATTCAAATACAATACAGGATCTGGATTAGATCAACTGAAACCCCTGGGTCAGTCGGCGACCATGAAGTCGATCTGCCGTTTGAAGCGATCGAGACGGGAAACTGAGACCTCGATCGTGTCCCCAACGGTGTAGCGACTGCGCCGCCGCCGGCCCACCAGTGCGGTCTGGGAAGGATCCAGCTTGTAGAGATCGTCACGTAGGGTCGAGATATGAACCAGCCCGTAGGCCATTGATTCCGTCAATTCAACGAACATCCCGTGATTACGGACATCCATAATAACGGCCTTGAAGCGGGAGCGGTGGGGCTTCTGGAGCTCCCGCTCGAAGAATTCCAGCAACTTGATCTTGGTGGACTCACGCTCCGCCTCGGTGCTGTTCTGCTCGGTCATGGAAACGTGCTGGGCCACCGTGGCCAGATCGGAGTAGGTATACTTCTTCTTGTTGAAACGCTGGCCACCCTTGACCAGGCTCCGGGCAAAGATCCTGTGCACCACCAGGTCCGAATACCTGCGGATGGGGGAGGTGAAGTGGGTGTAGTGCTTTTTAGCCAGCCCAAAATGACCATCGGCGGAGGCCCTGTAGCAGGCCTTCTTGAGGCTTCGCAGGAAACTGACCCGCAACGTGTGGGATTGGGGATGATGGCGGATCTTCTCCAAGGCCTTGTTGAGGTTGTTGCGGATGTTCAGGTCGCCAACCTGGATGCCGAATGTGTCCAGGTACTCCGAGAACTCATCCAGCTTGTCGGGATCGGGCTCATCGTGGACGCGGTGGATGGCGGGCAGGTTACGTTCGCTGATTGCCCGTGCCACGGCTTCATTGGCGGCCAGCATGTATTCCTCGACCAACTGGTGGCTTTCGTCCTGTTCGATCCGGACGATGGTTTCTGCGTAGCCCTTCTCGTCGACATAGATTTTCGTCTCGGGCATATCGAGATCCAGGCTGCCCTTGCTCATCCGTTGCTTGCGCATCCTCGAAGCGAGGTCCCAAAGAGCGCGGATTGTTTTCTGCAGCTGCTGCAGTTCGGGCGGCTTCAATTCCTTCAGGGATCTTCCGGTGCTCCCCGTCTGGTGGGCGGGAGGATCCGGGCGGGCCACGATGCCTGCCAGGTTATCCTCGAACAGGAAGGCGTAGGCCTGTTCGTAGGTCAGGCGCTTGTTGCTGCGGATTACGCTGTTGGCAAATCTCGAATTGAGAATGCGCCCGTTCGGGGTGCAGGTCAGGAAAACCGATTTGGTCAGCCGGTCCTCGTTCTCCACCAAGCTGCATAATCCGTTGGAAAGGGTTTTTGGGAGCATGGGAATGACAGTGCCAACGAGGTAGGTTGAGTTGCCCCGCTTGCGGGCTTCCCTTTCAAGGGC
The DNA here is from genome assembly GCA_049451775.1 of Opitutales bacterium. GTDB lineage: Bacteria > Verrucomicrobiota > Verrucomicrobiia > Opitutales > Oceanipulchritudinaceae > Oceanipulchritudo. The sequence goes on from JBMTVW010000003.1 coordinate 57,526, forward strand.
CGTCCCTGGACGGACATAGTGGCTGACATCGGCGATATGCACGCCGACGGTCACGTTTCCGCCTTTTTCCTCCACGATGCTGAGGGCGTCATCGAAATCCTTGGCGTCCTGTGGATCAATGGTCAGGGTGAAGGTGTTACGCAGGTCTTCCCGGTTTTCCAGGTCGGCCGGTCCAACTTCGGCGGCAAAGGTTTCCACCTCACGGAGAACGGAATCGGGGAAGTTCGGGTTGAGGTCGTACTGGTGCAGCAACGCCTCGTACTCGGCCCCGGGGGTGTGGGTTTTCCCGAGTACCTTGATAATGCTCCCTTCTGGATTCAGGTGGCGTTGTTCCCATGGGCTGAGCCGGACAATCACCTTGTCGTCGATTTTGGGCCTTGGGCTCAGCCCCGACAGACGGGGATCCGGGACGAGGATGTCCTGGATGATGCGGGGATTGTCCGGAATGACGTAGTGGAACATCCGGCTCCGCTTCAGGGTGCCGGTCAGGGTCTGGTTGGCGCGCTCGAGAATCCGTATGATGCGGACGTTCTCTGTCTTGTCGGATCCCCGGTGTGACCGCTTTTGCCGGTCCCGAAACCGTCGCCGGTCCTGATGGATCCGGCCCACCACGCGGTCGCCGTGCATGGAAACGCCGGTGTCCTCGGCATTGATCTCGTAGGGTGAGCGCTCATCGGCACCCTCGACGCTGTCGGGAAAGAGGGTGGCGGAACCGCTTTGTCGGAACCGGATGATGCCGGTGATCAGGTCAGCGTCGCGGGGCAGGCAGACCCGGTTCTTCTTCAGCTTGACCAGGGTGCCCTGCCGCAAGTGCTGGTTGACCTCCCGCTTGAACCCGGTGAAATCCTCCGCCGGAATCTCCATTTTTTCGGCCAGTCGGTCGATCGAGAGTGGAATGTATTCCGGATCCTTGAGGATTTCCAGTAGCCGCGGCAGGTGCATTGTCATGGGCGTTTTGAATTAGGGATTCAGTTGGCTGACGATTGCCGTCAGATAGGGGATCAGTTGTTTCTTGCGGCTGACGATGCCCTTCAACTCGAAGATGTCGTGGGCCTCCTGATGCGGATAGGTGATGCTGGCGATAATGGATTCTTCCCCACGGATCATCAGGAGGGAGTTCTGGGTATTGATATTGGTCACCAGCATGGCCGAGAAGTGGAGGTTCTCGTACCGGCGCACCCGTTCCAGTGCCTCGTGGAGCTCGGCCCGTTTTTCCCAGAGATTGTCAAAGCCCAGCTCCTCCACCTGCGAGACGGAGAAGCGGGTATTGGACTCATTATAGATCTTGAAGTCGGAGCGGATGACGTTTTCCGGGGACTCGCTTTTGATCAGGGACCCGGCGTTGAAAATCTTCTCCGCGAGATTGTCGGCGGATTCTCCTGCGACAGTCTCCAGCCACCTGAGGATCTCGATATCCCTGACGGTGGTGGTGGGCCCCTTCAGGTTGAGGGTGTCGGATATGATTCCGCCCATGAGGATCCCGGCGATCGAGGGCTCCGGGGTCAGTCCGTCCTTCCGGAACAGGTCCCCCACGATGGTCGAGGTTGATCCCACTGGCAGATTGACGAAACTGATTGGCTGTTGTGTGGGTGCGTTGCCGAGGCGGTGGTGGTCGACGATTTCAAGGATATTGACCTGCTCCGCTCCCGGAACCGCCTGGCTGAGTTCGTTGTGGTCGACCAGGATCAATTGTGTGCCGATGGGCTTGATCAGGTCTGTCTTGGTAAAGATGCCCTGTAGTTTCCGGTCCTCTCCAACCACCATGAAGGCAGCCGCATTGGAGGCGGCCATCCGTCGGCGGACATGGCTCAGTTTTTCCTCTCCATTGAATTCCATGGTGTCCCGGTTCACCATTGACTCGATCCGTCCCGCGCTGCGGATGATCCATGAGGTGGTGGCGGAATCGTGCGGGCTGACAATAATGCTGATGCCGCGATCCTTGGCCAACTGGATCACATCGTCCTCCACCGGCAGGTTGCCGCTGATGACCAGCATCCTGACCCCGGTCTGGATGGACTTTTGCTGGATATCATAGCGGTCCCCGACGATGATGATGCTTGAGTGGGCCAGTTCCTTGTCCTGATAATAGGTCCCGAATGAGCGGATGTCCATAGCGCCGATCCGCACATAGAGATCCTCGACCCGGTCGGGTTCGACGAGGTTGACGGGCCTGGCCCGTAGGGCATCAACGATGTTGTTCAGGTTGGTCTGGACATGTCGCATGCTGCGCTCGTCCCGCGGTTTGGGAATGAAGTGTTCGCCCAGGTCGAAAATGGAAACGCTTCCCCGCAGGATGCCTTCCTTGTCGATCACCGGGAGGACCCGGACGTCATGCTCATCGATGAGGTCAAGCGCTTCCAGGCAGGTTGAGTCCGGAGAGATATGGACCACGTCCTTGACCATGATGTCCCTGATTCGTGGGGTGATGTCGCCAATGAACTTGGGCAGGGGAACACCAAAACGGTTGAGAATGGTGTCGATGCGGGCGTTAGAATTGCCACAACGTGCGGGGAGGTAGATCCCTTTTTCTCCACGGGCGGTTTTATAGGCCGCGTAGGCGATCGCCGAGCAAATGGCATCAGCGTCCGGATTGCGGTGGCCCATGATGTATACTTTCTCGCTCATTCTAAATGTATTGGTTTGCTCAACTTTGCGGTTGTCCCCTTCATGCCGTCGAGTGCTTGGCGCTAAAAAGAAGCAAATTTCAAATCAAGTCTACGTTATTCCATGATCAAGCGACTTATTCTAGTCGATGCCTGCAATCTTGTCCATCGCCTGGCCGAGGATAAGAAGATCCCTGGTTCAGGGATGGATACCCTTGCCCGGCAGCTCCTTGAGGAATTACGTCCCCTGCACGATCTGGAGAACTGGGAGCTTCACCTGGTTGTCGATGGAAATGGAACCACCATGGTGCAGCAGTTTCCGGATAATTCGAAAACCCTTTCCATGATTTTCACCCCCCGCGGGCAAACCGCCGATACCATCATCGAGACCTGGCTTCTCAAACTGGGGCGGGACTGGTCGGTCCGGGTGGCCACCGAAGATAGGGCGATCCAGTACACCGCCCTAGCAACCGGGGCGGAAGTCCTGTCAGCCAGGGAGCTGGTGGATTGGAACAACAGGGTCAGGGAACGCTTTTCCCAACGGCAGTCAAAATTGAGCAAAGAATCCTCCTCCCAGTTTGGAAACCGGCTTGATGGCTTGTTATAGGGCCGTTAGGTTTGGGGGATGAGTCAATTCTTGGTCCATGATGGGGTGGCTGAGCTCCAGGGTGTTTATGGCCCCCTGCAAGTCCTCGAAAACAAGGTGCAGCAAATCTGGGCATTCCAGGACCTCCAGTGGGGCGACTGGCGCACCCGGACAGGGGACCGGTTGAAAGTCCGGCATCCCGGACGCTGGAACCGCGGGGCCGGGCCTGATTTCCTGGAGGCGGTGATTGAGCTGGACGGGGAGGCAAGGGCAGGGGACGTAGAGATCCACCTTTATCGTGAGGACTGGTGGCGACACGGTCACGATGCCGACCCAGCCTACGACTCGGTTGTGCTGCATGTAGTGATGTTTGCCGGAGGGATGGCACGCGAGATTCGGACCCAATCCGGTTCATTACCCGCTGAATGGGTGATGGGACCGTGGACCCGGGAGGATGTGGAGTCGATCAGCGGCGGTGCACCCGGGCTTTTTGGCGAGCTGGTCCCCGAGTTGCGGGAGTGGCTGGAGTCGGATCTGCCGGCCATCCAGAGGGATCGCCTGCGGGCCGGCGCCGACCGGCGCTGGCAGGACAAGGAATCCATGGCAAGGTGCCTCCTGGACGCGTTCCGATGGGCTGGGGCTCTCCACCGGATGTCCCTTTACTACATGGGTTTTCCCTTCAACCGGAAGCCTTTCTACGAAATGGCCGAGGCCTTTCCTCGGGAATCCTGGGAAAACCCTGGCCTGGTCGAGCGCCTTAGGGAGGAGTGGGGGAATTCTGTCCGGTGGCGGTCCGGTCGTCCAGCCAACCGGGCCGGACACAGGCTGATGGAATACATCCAGCTGACCCGGACCGGAGATTGGATGAAGCGGTTAGGTGACCTTCCGGAACCCCTTTTGGCAGGACTTGCAAATGAAGGGCGGCCTTTTGGGGACGTCCGCTCAACCCGGACGTTCCGAAAACGGACGGGCCTGGCCCATTGGAGGGAGTGGCTGGGAAGGGGGGTTCTGGCGGGCCGGCTCAACCCCTGCCTGGCCGACCGGCTCTGGATTGATGTCTTCCTCCCCCTGATGGTGGTTGGAGGAAGGCTGGCCCGGGAACAGGCATACGGGATCTGGTTCCATTGGCAGGCGGCCAGTTTCCCCGGGGCCCATCGGGAGCTGCTTAAGCTGGTCGCCATCCAGACAGACCGGAGATACCCCCTCTGCAATGGCTGGGTCCAGGGCTTACTCTGGCAGGAGGACCAGTTGAGACTGGAGAGAATCCGCACCACCCTTGGGGCCGCACCCCCTCCGGGAGACGGAAGCCGGGCTTGACATAATCGGGAGCCTGGATCAAGTTCTTCCCCTTTATTCTTCTAGACAAGAAGAGTGGGCCCTTCGCCCGCTCTTTTTTGTCTTATAGCCACTTGCATTAATTACAGACCATTATGAGCCAGGAAATTTTATCCGTTCTTGAATACATGGAAAAGGAGAAGGGCATTCCGCGGGAGGACATGATTGCCGCTATCTCCAATGCGATCCGTAGCGCCGCCACCAAGGGAGTCAATGCGGGTCAGGAATTGCGTATCGAGATCAACCCGAAAAATGGTGCCCTGAAAGCTTGGTCAATTTTGGAAGTTGTTGATTCCGTGAGTGATACCCGAACCCAAATCCATATCGAGAAGGCCCGCCAGCTCAACCCGGAAGCGGAGATCGGGCTCTTCATCGAGCGGGAGGTTGATCCGGAGAAGCTGGGCCGTATTGCCGCCCAGACTGCCCGTCAGACCATCATGCAGCGGCTGCGGCAGTTCGAGAAGGAACGCATTTATGACGAATACAAGGACAACGTTGGTGACATCGTTACCGGGGTTGTCCGTCGCCGCGAACGGGGAGACCTGATTGTTGACCTGGGCAAGGCCGAGGCGATTCTACCCCCGCGCGAACGGGTGCCGGGTGAAGACTACTCCCCCGGGGAGCGGATGCGCTGTCTCCTGCTCGAGATTGAGCCGACCAACCGTGGCCCGGAACTGATTCTTTCCCGTGGAAGCGTCAAGTTTGTCCGCCGCCTCTTCGAACTGGAAGTGGCGGAGATTCAGGACGGGACCGTTGTCATCGAGGCCATTGCCCGCGAACCCGGGTACCGGACCAAGATCGCCGTCAGCAGCAAGGATCCCAAGGTGGATCCGGTCGGCGCCTGCGTGGGTGCCCGCGGTGCCCGTGTCAAGAGCATCGTCCGTGAGCTTGGTGGCGAGAAAATCGATATCGTCAAGTTCAGCGCGGATCCGCTGGAGCTTCTGCATGAAGCTATTCGTCCGGCGGTCCCGCTCAATATCAAGGTGGATGAGGAATACCGCCGCATCTATTTCGAGGTCAGCGAGGAAAACCTGAGTATCGCCATTGGACGGCGGGGCCAGAATGCCCGCCTGACATCCCGGTTGCTGGGCTGGAAGCTGGATATTGCCAAGGAACAGGTTTCCGAGGTCGGATTCGACGAGCGTATGCACGAAGCCATCAAGGGATGGGAGGGTGTTGCCGGTATCTCCGACGAACTGGCGGCCTTTCTGGTCCAGCATGGTTTGGTCAGCCCGGAAGCCTTTGAAGGCGTGGAGGCAAAGGACCTGGTCAAGCTCGGGTTCACCGAGGGGGATGCGGCACAGGTGGTCAATCTTGTCGAGAGCCACCGTCATTCCAAGGGCAGCGAGGCCTGACCCGGACGGTACCCGGAAGGAACAACCTGTAAACAGTTTGCACTAGGCGACCTGATCATCTACAAAATCAAGAATCTATGAGTGTTCGGATCTATCAGTTATCCAAGGAAATCGGAATGGACAATGCGGAGCTGGTCGCATTGCTCCAGGAACGCGGGCATGATGTGAAGAGCGCTTCGAGTACCGTTGCCAATATTTACGCGGATGACCTGCGCAAGGAATTCGCCCCCAAGGAGGAGGCCCCCGAAAGCGTAAGCGAAGAGACGCCCGCTGAACCGGAACCGGAACAGAAAAAGAAAACCACCTTGCCGAAGGGGGCGATCGTTCGCTCCAAAGAGGATATCGAGCGCGAACGTCGTGAGCGCGAGGAGGAGGAACAGCGCAAGCGTGCGGAAGCGGTGCAGGTAAAACCGGCGCACCCGCAGGGCAAGGCACCTCCCCCGCTGCCGGGAGGTCCTGTTTTCAAGCGTCGTCCCGCAGGTCCGGCGACCTCCTCAACGCCTCCCGTGGCCCCTGCCCAGGAGGCCCCCAAGGTGCCGATCATCCGGACGGATATTCCCAAGGAGGAAACCCCCGAAGAAACGATTGCCGCCAAGCCGGAAGCACCGGCCCCAATGGCTCCGCCCACGGTTCAGCCCCCCGTTATCAAGGGCCCCAAGCCAATTGCTCCCCCGAGTGTTATCATCCCGAAGCTCCCTGCAGAGGTGGAATCCGCCGCAACTGCACAGGAAGCCGAGGAGGTTCAGGGATCATCGAGCGGGGTTGAACAGCCCGGTTCAGCCGCACTGCGCCCCCTTCAGGTCAGGACCCCTATCGTTGTCCGTGACTTTGCCCTCCAGATCGGCCGCAAACCGTTCCAGCTGATTTCCGAACTGATGGAAATGAGCATTTTCGCTTCCATGAACTCCACCATTATGGAGGAGGTTGCGGAACGCTTGGCCAAGACACACGGGTTCGCCCTCGAAGTTCGGCACCGTGGTGAAGGAGCGTTGCAGGAGCAGAAGAAGGTTGTTCAGCCGGAGAAAAAGAAACAGGAACTGGTTTCCCGTCCGCCTGTGGTCTGTATCCTTGGCCACGTCGACCACGGCAAGACCACGCTCCTGGACACGATCCGCAAGGCGAATGTCGTCGCCACCGAGGCTGGTGGCATTACCCAGCACATCGGGGCCTACCAGATTTCCCACAAGGACAAGCTGATTTCCTTTATCGATACTCCCGGACACGCCGCCTTCAGCAACATGCGGGCCCGTGGCACGCGCACAACGGATATCGCTGTTCTGGTGGTGGCAGCCGACGACGGCTTCATGCCGCAGACTGACGAGGCCCTCGGGCACGCCAGGGTGGCCAAGGTGCCGGTTGTCGTCGCCATCAACAAGATGGATGCCCCCGGGGCAAACGTCGACAAGGTCTTGCGCCAGATGCAGGAACGCGACCTTTCGCCCGAGGAGTGGGGTGGTGAAACACTTTGCGCCAAGGTATCCGCCCTCAAGGGTGACGGTATTGATGATCTTCTCGATGTCATTCTTCTGCAGGCGGAAGTGACCGAGACCATTGTTGCTGATCCCAACGGCAAGGTGGAAGGCGTGATCCTGGAAGCCCAGAAGGAACTGGGCCGCGGATCGACCGCTTCTGTCATCGTGCAGCAGGGAACCCTCAAGCCGGGTGTCTCCCTCGTCTGTGGCGAGTGTTATTGCCGGGTCCGGCAACTGGTCGATGACCAGGGCAAGCCGATCAAGTCGGCAGGCCCGTCCAAGCCGGTCAAGGTGATCGGATGGTCGAGTCCTCCCGATGCCGGCGATGTCTTCAAGGAAGTGAAGAACGAGCGTGAGGCCAAGAAGCTGGCCGAGGAGAACGAGTTGAATCGTCGTCGCCTCGAAGCGGCTGACCGTCAGGATTCAAGTGCTTCCGTGGACGATCTCTTCGCAGCTATTGAGAAGACCCAGAAGAAGACCTTCGCGGTCCTGGTCAAGGCGGACGTTTATGGTACCGCCGAGGCCCTGGCAACTAGCCTGCAGGCCATCAAGAGCGACAAGATCGACCTCGAGGTGGTTGACATGGGCGTCGGGGATATCACCCGTAATGACGTCATCATGTCCAGCGCGGCTGGAGCCAGCGTCGTCGGTTTCAATGTCGGTCTGGAAAACGGTGTGGCCAGTGTGGCCAAGCACCACAGCATCAAGCTGTTCCAGCACAATATCATTTACGAGTTGATCGACCAGGTAAAGGATGCCATGGCCGACTTGCTTGAGCCGGAACTGCGGGAAAACAAGATCGGTGCGGCGGAAGTCCGCCAGGTCTTCCCGTTGGGCCGTGGCCGGGTGGCCGGCTGTATGGTGACCGAGGGTCGCGTGCAGCGTGACGCCCTGGCCCGTCTGATGCGCAATGGCCAGCTGGTCCACCAGTCCCGTGTTTCCACCTTGAAGCGTTTCAAGGAGGACGCCTCGGAGGTTCGCGCCGGTTACGAATGTGGTATCCAGCTCGATGGGCACAACGATTATCAGGAAAAGGACAGCATCGAAGTCTTCGAGATTCTGAAGATCAAACCGTCACTTTAGCATACGAATGGGTCAACGCGTTGTTCGAGTCAACGAGCTGCTCAAGCGGGAGATCAGCCACGTCCTGCACACCCGGCATAGGTCGGAGTCGGTGCATATTTCAATCCTTGCGGTGGATGTCGCCCCCAACCTGCGTTCGGCGAAAGTCTTTTACGCAACCCACGGGGACGCGGACCGGCGGCTGGCCGCTGAACGATTTTTCAGCCGGCACCACGGTTCCATCCGACAGGAGATGGGAAAGGCGGTCACCTTGAAATACCTGCCCCATCTGGAGTTCATTTACGACAAGGGTGCCGACTACGGCGAACGGCTGAACCAGTTGCTCGACGACCTCGGGCTGGAGGGTGAAGCAGGCTTTCTGCAGGATAACTTCCCGGACGAGCCGGAGGATTAGGAATTATCATGGAATTGTATTATCCCAAGGAATCTGCCGGGTTGCAGAAGGCCCTCGAGGCCATCAAGGGAAAGCCGGTAGCGATACTGGGTCATGTGCGTCCCGATGGCGATTGCATCGGCTCCCAGGTGGGCCTGGCCCGTTCGATGCGGGCGATGGGGTTCGATGCGGTCTGTTACAACCAGCACCGGGTACCGCGGAACTGCCAGTCCTTCGTCGGGGACACCCCCTTTTACGAAGCCTCCGAGGGCGTTGATTCCTCTCGTGTGGCCATCACCGTTGACTGCGCCGACCGCAAGCGGCTCGGGGATATCCTGCAGGAAGCTTATCCGCAGGTGTACCTCAATATTGACCACCACATTTCCAATACCGCCTACGGCGAACACAACATCATCGTTGGTCACGCCTCGGCTACCGGCGAAATCCTCGGCGGGATCCTGCTCGACCTTGGGCTCCCGATGGACCCGATGGCCGCACAGGCGCTCTATGTCGGGATAGCCACCGACACCGGCCAGTTCAGGTTTTCCTCCACTACCCGCGACACCTTTGAGATTTGCTGTCACTTGATGGAAAAGGGGGCCGATCCCGCCGCCGCCGCGATGGAACTGTATGAGCGTGAATCGCCCCAGAAACTGGCCCTCCTGCAACGCTTTCTGGCCAGTTTCCGCTACCTGTGCGGTGGCCGGGTCTGTCTCGGCATTATCGACCAGGAAGCATGGGATGCCACCGGGGCCTGCAAGGAGGACACCGAGGGAATGGTTGATTATGCCCGGGCCATCGACGGGGTGGATATCGGAATCCTCCTCGAGCAGCACGATGGGCTCCTGAAGGGCAGTTTCAGGGCCAAGGATCGGGTTCACCGGGTGGATCAACTGGCCCGCCAATTCAACGGCGGAGGGCACGCCTGTGCCGCCGGTTTTAATCCCGAATGTTCCATGGAGGAATTCTATCCCCGGCTGGTCGAAGCCCTGGAGAAGCATTTTCAATCACTTAAGAAAATATCCTGATGAGCCAGAAGAATGATTTGGAAGGGGTCTTGTTGATCGACAAGCCCGATGGCATGACCTCGCACGACGTGGTGGACCGGGTCAGGCACAAGTTGAAGATGAAGCGCATCGGCCACGCGGGGACACTGGATCCCTGTGCCACCGGCCTGATGATTATTCTTGTCGGCAAGGCGACCAAGCTATCGCAGCATTTGATGGGCCTGGACAAGACGTACGAGGGGATCATTTCCCTTGGGGTCACCACCACCACCCAGGACGCCGAAGGAGAGGTGCTGGAGGAGAAGCCGGTACCCGAGCTTTCTGAGGAGAAGATCCTTGAGTACATGAAGGAGTTTGTCGGGGACCAGTATCAGGTCCCCCCGATGTTCTCGGCCAAGAAGCAGGATGGGGTTCCCCTCTACAAGCTGGCCCGCAAGGGGAAGACGGTCGAGCGCGAGCCGAGGTTCATTCACGTTGCCTCCTTCAAGATGGACGGCTGGAATAGTCCCAACATCGAATTCACCCTTTCCTGCAGCAAGGGGACTTATGTCCGGACCATCGCCAATGACCTTGGACAGAAGATCGGTTGCGGTGCCCACCTGAAGGAGTTGCGCCGCACCGACATTGAACGGTTTCACATCGAGGACTCCATCGAGCTGGAAAGTTTCGAGGAACTGTCCCTTGAGGAAATCAAGGAATGGCTGATTCCCCCTTATCAGGCCGTACCCAGTCGGGTAAAGTGACGTGAACCCTCCATCCAGCAGTGAGGCCGCCGCTGAGGTCGGCATTTTCCCCCGCGAGGGGCTTCTTTCCGACGGTGCCCTCGCCCAGCCGCTGCATCTGGCGGTGGGGATGTTCGACGGGGTGCATATCGGGCACCAGGCGGTGATCCGGCAGGCCATTGATGCCGCGTGGGCGGGGGAGGGGCATCTCTCCGGGGTGCTGACCTTCGATCCCCACCCGAGCCGTGTCTTGTATCCAGATATGGCTACATCCCTTTTAATGCCGCTCCGCCAGCGGATCCGGGACATACATGCGCTGGAAGCGGACTTCGTTTTTTTACAGAACTTCACCAAGTCCTATGCAGTGCGCAAGGCGGCTGAATTCGTTCCCTTCCTGAAGACCCTTTTCCCGGGCCTGCTCAGCCTGCACGTGGGCGAGAACTTCCGGTTTGGGGAAGGCCGCCGGGGGAATATTGAAACACTTCGCGAGACCTGTAAGGCAACGGGGATCGAGTTGCAGGCCCTCAAGCGCGAGATCATGGATGGTCTGGCCATCAGCAGCAGTCGGATCCGGGCCGCCCTGATGGAAGGATCCATTCACGAGGTCAACGCCATGCTGGGGCATCCCTACACCGCTTCCGGCAGGATCATCCGTGGCAAGGGCCTGGGCAGGGAGATTGGATTCCCCACGCTGAATGTTGCTTGGCATCCGGAAGTGCTGCCACGGTTCGGTGTCTACCGGGTCAACCTGCGCCGTGAAGGGGGGGGCGCAACCCTGCCGGGCATAGCCAATTATGGTCTGCGACCGACGGTCGGTGTGACACCCGATCCATTGCTGGAGGTGCATCTGCTGGATGGAAATGACATCCCCTCGGAACGGGATCCGGTCAAGGTCGAGCTGGTGAAATTCATCCGTCCGGAGAAAACCTTTGACTCGGTGGAGGCCCTGCGGGGCCAGATTGGCCTCGACGTGGAGCGGGTCCGCCGGGACATTGGGCCCGGATACGGAGCACCCCGGTAAAAGGTTGCCGGGCCGGGATCTATCCAACTACCCTCTAATCATGATCCGCTGGTTGCAGAATTTTCTCATCCTTCTGCTGGCCTCACATGGAGCCACTGCCCATGGAGCAGGCAACGAGTCTGCCGAACGCTGGGTCTTCGAGGGATTGATCACCGAGTGCGATCCTGGATTGGCTCCCAACCTGCAGAGTGGCTGGGTGCTGGCCGGCAGCTTTCTCTTTGAGCCTATTGGGATGGAGGAGGAATCAGCTGAGCCGGAACTGCGGTCGGGACGTCTCACAGGTGGAATCAGTGCGGCGGAAATGACAGTGGATCTTTACTATCAGGTGCTGTTTGAGGCGACCCAGGGGGATGGGTTGGCTGGCTTGGATTATCAGGATGACAAACCCGACGAGGGTGGGCGCGATCTTCTTGGCTGGTTTTTTCCTCTTGAGGGTGGGCTCAAGGACAGTGGTTGGACCTCCACATGGCTGCAGGTCTGGCTCACCGACCCAGAGGGGAAAATGATCCCGCATCTGCCATTGCAGGTCAGCCCTTATGGAATCGACTGGAAGGCCAGCTGGTTCAGGATTACCTTTGAAAACAAAAAGGGTGAGACCGTCTACGCCGACGGACGTCTGGATCTGTTCACCCCTGTCTCCCAAGTGGAGGATTCCGGTGGGGACCAGTGGTACAAGGCGACTTCCGAACTAAGTCGACTGCTGATTGAACGCGACGCCACCATCGATGGGCTCCAGAAGGAACTGAACGAGGTCAGCCTGCGGCTCAATGGGTTGCGAAGGATGGTGGATCTGCTCGTGGATGAGCGTTCCAGTCTGGGGGAGGAAATTATTCTCCTGAGGGAACAGGCCAAGCTGGCTGATCCGCAAGTCGGGGTCAGGCTGGTGGAAATGACGGCCCAGCAATCCCTCATGGAAGCTGAATTGGCCACGCTCTCGGGGAAAAATGCTACCCTACAGCAATCACTGGCCGAGTCCCTGAAGGAAAAGGAACGCCTGCAGGCACGGTTGGATGAGCTGGAGCAGGCGCCTGAACCGGAGTCGCTCCCGGAGCCAGTCGTCGATGCGGGGCCTGGCCCGGTTGCCGATCCTTCCCGGGTCCAGGTCGGGGAGGTACTTATGGTCGAAAAACCCGTCCAGTACGAGGATCTTTATGGGGGAACGCTGAACCCGCCTCCAACCGGACTGGAGGAGCCTTCAATTCAGGAGACAACCCCATCCGGGGAGGAATCCCACTGGAGCCGGCGCAAGGGACCCCGCAAGTTCCGCTGAATCGAATGGACAAGGCCCTCAGACATCGTGTCAACGCCGCCCGGGTGGCGGTCCAGAACCAAGTTGGTTTTTTCAACAATCTGAAGGGACAGGTGGCTTTTGAGTGGAAAGCCGATGATACCCGGGTCACTTTTGCCGACTTTGCCATCTCGGAGAAAATCTTTACCGTGTTGCGGCGGGCCTTCAGCGCCGACGATTTCCTTTCCGAGGAAACGGTTTCCCCGGATGAGCGGCAGGTCTTGTCGGCCCGCTACGCATGGATTCTTGATCCCATCGACGGCACCAACAACTATGCCCTGGGAATGCCCTGTAGCGCCATTTCCCTGGCCCTGTTGAAGGAAGGACTGCCCGTTTATGGATTCATCTACGATGGCGGCACCGGTGAACTGCTGGAGGGAGGGAAGGGTCACAGTCTGAAAGTCAATGGGAGGAAGGTCATTCCCCCGGTCAGGGAGTTCGATAAAAAGAGCGGGATCGTGGCCGTCCATTTCCCCCTTCCGGCGGGCCGGACGGGAGACTTTGCCCGGCTGCTGGAGACTTACAGTGTGCGCAGCCTTGGCAGCGCTGCCCTTCACCTTGCCTATACCGCGCTGGGGAGACTGGATGGATCCCTCGAGGAGGGGGCGCGGATCTGGGATATCGCTGCCGCGGTTTGTCTTATGCAGGCCGCCGGTAAGGATATCCGTTTTCTCGGGCAATGTCCCTTTCCTTTCAGGAGCTTCGCCATGAAGGATCCCTTTATCCGGTACATGGCGGGCAATCTCCAATTCCTCGATGCAGTGGAAAATTGGCTTGGCTGAAGTCTGGTCCTTGCCAGTTGCCCCAAAACCCTCAATCTGGTCGAAAAAGGTATTTTATGAAAATCTACATGAATGGGACAATGGTCGATGCGGCCGACGCTAAAGTTTCCGTGTTTGACCACGGATTATTGTACGGGGATGGCATTTTCGAAGGCATCCGCCTGTACAAGGGCTGTGTGTTTCGTCTAGATGAACACCTCGATCGGCTGGAAAAGTCGGCCAAGGCGATCCTGCTCAACCTGCCCTGGGACCGGGCCACCATTGCTGAGGCAATCTGCGAGTCCTGCCGGGTGAATGGCCTCGTCGACGGCTACCTTCGGGTTCTGGTCACTCGGGGGGTAGGTTCTCTCGGCTTGAGCCACACCAATTGCAAGGATCCCCAGCTGATCATCATTGCGGATAAGATCACCCTTTATCCGGAGAACCACTATACCCAGGGCCTGAAGATCATTACTTCACCGACCCGGCGCATCAACCCGGCGGCCCTTCCCCCGATGGTCAAGTCCCTGAATTACCTCAACAACATCCTCGCCAAGGCCGATGCTCTCCAGGCCGGTTGCCTGGAGGCCATCATGCTCAACGACCAGGGATATGTCGCGGAGTGCACCGGGGACAACATCTTCATTCGCCATAAGGACAAATGGTTCACTCCGCCGACTTCGGCCGGGGCCTTGCGTGGTATCACCCGGGGCGCTGTGCTCGATATCATGGAGGAGCTCGGCTTCCAGTGTGAGGAAGGCAATATGACCCGGTACGACATCTGGACAGCTGACGAGATGTTCCTGACTGGAACCGCCGCAGAGGTGATCCCGGTTGTTGAAGTCGACGGACGGATCATCGGCGACGGTGTCCCCGGCGGCCTGACCCACCGGATTCTTGAAGCTTTTCATACCCTGGTCAGCAAGGACGGGCAGATGATCCGTTAATCTGGCCCTTTGCGCTGGAAATCGACCCGAATCCGTTTATCTTAGGAACATGGCCAAGCCAGAACAGTGCAGCCAGTGTAACAAGCCGGCAACCATCCACCTTACCCAGATCTTAAACAACAAAATCCATAAGGTGGATCTCTGCGAGGATTGCCCCTACAAACAGGGGGTAACCGACCCGGAGGGCTTTTCCCTGGCCGACTTCCTGATGAAGGATCCGGCTTCCATCGGGGCCGATCCTGCCGCCCAGTGCCCGACCTGCGGATTCACTCCGGCCGATTTCAAGAAGAGCGGCCGTTTTGGCTGTCCTGACTGCTACAGTGCCTTCAAGGAAATTCTCAAGCCGATGCTGACCAACATGCACAAGGACACGGTCCACCGGGGAAAAGTCCCCGAGAAGGCCTTGGCCCGCATGAGTCGCCGGCGCCGGCTGGAGCAGTACCAAGCGGACCTGAAGAACGCCATCGAGGCGGAAAACTATGAGGAGGCGGCCCGTATCCGCGACCTCATTGCCGAGGCCCGGGAGTCCAGAACCATCTCCTGAATAGCGATGTTGATCACCCCGCTCATTGAAGCAAAAGCCGAATTGACGGATGGGGGTTTGGCTCCTGAGCCAATTGTCCTCTCCACCCGGATTCGTCTGGCCCGCAACCTTTCAGGGGAAGCCTTTCCTGGCTGGGCGGACCAGGTCCAGCGGGAGGCTGTGCTGGAGCGGTGCTTCGAGAAGCTGACCCCGATGGGCGCCTTCAAGGACGGAATTTTCCTGCAGGTCTCGGACCTGACGGATCTTGAGAAGCAGGTCCTGGTCGAGCGACACCTGGTCAGCCGGGAGCTGGTTGAGCAGGAGACCGGGGCAGGGGTCCTTATTTCGGCTTCGCAGGGGCTCGCCCTGATGGTCAACGAAGAGGATCACCTGCGGATCCAGGGCCTGCACAGCGGGTTCAATTTCCTCCGGACATGGGACGAGGTTGATGCCCTCGACAGCCAGATTGAAGAGCTTCTGGATTACGCATTTTCTGAAGACTACGGCTACCTGACCGCTTGTCCGACCAACGTGGGAACGGGTTTGCGGGCATCGGCGATGCTCCACCTGCCCGGTCTGGTGATTCGGGGCCACATGGAAAAGGTGGTCAGAATGGTCAACCAGTTGGGACTGGCGGTCCGTGGCAGTCTCGGGGAAGGGAGCGAGGCCACCGGCAGCATTTTCCAGATCAGCAACCAGCAGACGCTGGGTGAATCTGAGGCCCAGATCCTCAAGCGCCTGATCAATATCCTGCACGCCATCATCGAGCAGGAGAACAACGCCCGTGGGGTCCTTCTTGAGAAGGAGCCCGAGGTCCTCTTTGACAAGATCGGGCGCGCTTACGGGATTCTTCAACAAAGTCACCTGCTCAGTTCCCAGGAAGCCGTCAACCTGCTCAGCCTGATGCGCCTGGCCGTCGATTTTGGACTCTTCCCGGTGGAGAAGAGGGCCCAGATCGACCGTTTGGCCATGGAAGTGCAGCCCGGGCATGTGCAGTGCACCACCCGTAGCGACATCAATCCGGAGGAGAGGGACAAATTGCGGGCCAAGAGAATCCGGGAACAATTTGCATCTTTCCCGATTCTGGACTTTAATAACATTCAATGGATGCCAACCCCCCAAAGGAAAAGCGATAATGGAACCGATGAATAATTTTACACCCCGGGCCCAGCAGGTATTAGCCCTGGCCCGCAAGGAATCCGACCGATTTCACCACAACTATGTGGGGACGGAGCATCTCCTCCTTGGCCTGATCAACCTCGGACAGGGGGTGGCGGTCAATGTCCTGCAGAAGATGGGACTCGACCTTGATACGGTCCGCACGGCGGTGGAAAAGCAGGTGGGCAAGGGCCCGCCGGCCAAACCCATCGGAAATATTTCCTACACTCCCAGGGTAAAAAAGGTCCTGGCCCTGGCGGGCAAGGAAGCCAAGGCCCTCAACCACAGCTACGTCGGGACAGAGCATATCCTGCTCGGCTTGCTCAGGGAAGGGGACGGTGTGGCCGCTCGGGTGCTCAAGAGCCTCGAGGTCGATATTGACCGCTGTCGGGATGAAATCCTCAGCGAGCTTGATCCTAATTTTGCCAGTGAAAGCAGCATGCCCGGGGAATCCCACCCAGCCGGTGGTGGTGGAATGGGAATGCCCGACGACAAGCGGGAACAGAAAACCCCCGCACTGAAGGCCTTCGGCCGCGATTTGACCGAGCTGGCCCGCAACGGGGAACTCGATCCGGTCATCGGTCGCAAACATGAAATTCGCCGGGTGGTACAGATTCTGTGCCGCCGGACCAAAAACAACCCGGTCCTGATCGGGGAGGCCGGTGTCGGCAAAACTGCCATTGTCGAGGGTTTGGCCCTCGAGATCGCCAACGGCATCGTTCCGGAAATCCTCGCGGACAAGCGCCTGATCACCCTCGACCTGGCGCTCATGGTCGCCGGGACCAAGTACCGGGGACAGTTTGAGGAGCGGATTAAGGCCGTCATGGACGAAATCCGGCGGGCCAAGAATGTCATCATATTCATTGATGAACTGCATACCATAGTTGGTGCGGGAGCGGCCGAGGGGGCCATGGATGCCTCCAATATTTTCAAGCCGGCCCTCAGCCGAGGTGAACTGCAGTGCATCGGGGCCACCACCCTGGCCGAGTATCGCAAGTACATCGAGAAGGACAGCGCCCTGGACCGCCGGTTCCAGAGCGTGATGGTGGATGCGCCCAGCGTGGAAGACTCCATTGCCATCCTCAAGGGAATCGCCCCGAAGTACGAGGAACACCACAAGGTCAACTACACCGGGCCCGCGTTGGAGGCGGCAGTGCATCTTTCCGAACGCTACATCACCTCGCGCTTCCTGCCCGACAAGGCCATCGATGTGCTGGACGAGTCCGGTGCCAGGGCCCGGATCAATTCCCTTAACCGTCCACCGGAAATCGAGGAACTGGGCCAGCAGATTGAAAAGGTGTGCGGGCAAAAAGAGGATTCCATCAGCCGGCAGCAGTTTGAGGATGCCGCCCGTTTCCGTGACGAGGAAAAGAAGCTTCGTGCCCAGCGCGAGGATATGATCGAGGAATGGAAAAAATCCCGGGCCGAAACACGGGTCACCGTGGACGAGGAGGATATGCTTCACGTGGTCAGCGACTGGACCGGTATCCCGCTCCGGCGCATGGAGCAGAAGGAGTCCGAGAAACTTCTCAATCTGGAACATGAGCTCCAGCAGACCGTCATCGGGCAGGATGAGGCCACCGTGGCCATTGCCAAGGCCCTGCGGCGCAGCCGGGCCGACCTCAAGGATCCGCGCCGGCCCATTGGCTCCTTCCTCTTCATGGGGCCCACTGGGGTTGGCAAGACCCACCTGGCCAAGACCCTGGCCGAGTCCATCTTCGGGGACACGGAGGCCATCGTGCAGGTCGACATGTCCGAGTACATGGAGAAGTTTTCCGTTAGCCGCCTGATTGGATCGCCTCCCGGATACGTCGGTTACGAGGAAGGTGGCCAGTTGACCGAGATCGTTCGCCGCAAGCCCTATTGCGTGGTCCTCTTTGACGAGATCGAGAAGGCCCACCCGGATGTGGTTCAGATTCTCCTGCAGGTCCTGGAGGAAGGGCGCCTTACCGACAGCCTCGGGCGCACCGTGGATTTTCGCAACACCATCATCATCATGACCTCCAATGTCGGGGCCCATATCCTGCAGAAAAACCAGGGTCTGGGCTTCGGTCTCGATGATGTGGAGGACAATTTCGAAAAGACCAAGTCCAAGATCATGGAGGAGGCCAAGCGGGTCTTCAAACCCGAGTTCCTCAACCGGATCAACAGCATCATTGTCTTCCACCAGTTGCTCCGCGAGCACCTGCGCAAGATCATCGACATTGAAATGCGGGGGATCACCAAGCGCCTCGCCGACCGCAAGATGCCGCTGGAGGTTTCCGAAGCCGCCAAGGACTTCCTCATCAACCAAGGGTATGACGAGAAATTCGGTGCCCGTCCGCTGCGGCGTTCCGTCGAGAACAACCTCGAGGACCCATTGGCGGAATCCCTCCTCCGTGGGGACCTCAAGGAAGGGGAAGTCGTCCATGTCGATGTTTCTGACGATGGCAAGGTCCTGACCTTTTCCCAGAAGGCAGCCGCTCCGGGCGTTTAGGAACATTTCCCGCTCCGATTTGATTTGCTAATCGAAGGCCTTCCTTTTACTTTGAAAGTGAAAGGAGGTTCCCATGTTAAACGTAGCACAAGGCAAGGAAGTTGTCCTTCACGTGAAGAACAACATGGGCGTCCTTGGTGAAATCGCTCGGCTGGTGGGTGAGCGCGGAATTGGCATTGATGCCGTTTCCGGTACCGTGGACGGGGACCAGTGTGTCCTCCGTCTGGTCACCGAAGACAATCTGCGCACCTGTGACCTTCTCCATGAACACGGCTACTCCCCGGTGGAGGAACCCGTGGTCCTTCTGGAGATGCCCCACAAACCCGGCATGCTGAAAAAACTGACCCTGCGGCTTGGTGAGGAGGAAATCGATATCCGCTCCATGTACGGGTCAGCCAGTCCGAAGGATGCCCGCTGTCTAGTTGTTTTGAGGACAACGAACGACGCCAGGGCCATGGTGGCCCTCTGTGAGTTCGTCACCGAATTCACTTGATTAGAGGCAACGCCTTCAGTCGAAGGCGTTTTTTTGGGACCGGATTCGTTGTGATCGGTTGGAACCGCGAGCCCCGCCTGACTCAAAGACGGGGCTCCGTTCCGGGGCAATTCTCTCGACATTTTTGCTCGCATCATTAATAAAGAAGTTTCCGGCTTCCTCCACTCCAGCCAACCGTCTGGCGTTCCAGCAAAAATTGACCCCAACAACCGCTAATGGTCGTGAAGCAGCGCGCGAAGCACATTCCCCTTTCGGAATGCGATCGGGACAGGCCCGATCCCGGACTGACGGATACCCTCTACCATGAGTTACATCAGGTGGCGTTGGGCAAGGTGCGCCGCGAGTACATGTCGCAGACCTTGCAGGCGACCGCCCTTGTTCACGAGGCATGGTTGCGGGTGGGAGGGGACGTCCAGCCGCATTGGGCAAGTCGGGCCCAGTTCTTTGCCGCAGCCGCCGAGGCGATGCGTCGGATCCTGATCGACCGGGCCCGCCGCCGAAGGGCCGTCAGGCACGGTGGTGGTAAAATCCGGGTGGAGTTGGATGCTGAAACACAGGTTGCCGTGGAGTGCATTGTCGTCGAGGCCCAGGAGGAGGGGCTTCTTGCCCTTCACGAGGCCCTTGGGGATCTGGAGAAGGGTGATCCGGAGACCGCAAACCTGGTTAAAATGCATTATTTCGTCGGGATGACAGTTGCGGAATTATCTGGCACCCTTGGGTTGTCAAAACGGACAACTGAGCGCCGGTTGGCCTTTGCGAGGGCATGGCTGGGGAGGGAAATTGAGGATGCTTTCAATAAGGGTTAGCAGCCGTGGGTGATAATCCTTCCAGGGGGCGCGTGCGTCAGGTTCGCCAGATATTCGAGGATGCGCTGGAATTAGATCCGGGGGCACGGCTGAACTTCATTGATAGGGCCTGCGGGGGAGATTCCGGGCTTCAGGCCGATGTCAATGCATTGCTTTCGGGGAATAGCTTCGGCGCCGGTGAACTGGACCGCCTGGCCAGGGAAGTTCTCGGCCCGCGCATTGCTGAACTTGGCAGTGACCCCGCCCTGGCGCGAAAACTCGGTGACGTACCAGATGAGGCCGGCGAATTGCGGGAAGGTGCGGCCATCGGCTCCTACAAACTTCTCCGGCTGATCGGGAAAGGTGGATTCGGGTCCGTCTGGAAGGCGCAACAGGTTGCTCCCGTTAAGCGGTTGGTTGCGATCAAGTTCCTCAAGCTGGGAGTGGGGAGCCGTCAGATTCTGGAGCGTTTTGAGGCCGAGCGGCAGACTCTGGCCATGATGCAGCACCCGAACATCGCCCAGGTTTTCGACGCCGGGCAAACTCCGGCTGGCCGATCCTATTTTGTCATGGAATTAGTGGGAGGGGTGCCGATGGTCGAATTCTGCCAAAGACACCGCCTGACACTGGCATCCCGGCTCAGGTTGCTCATGGAAGTGTGCTCTGCCGTCCAGCACGCCCACCAGAAAGGGATCATCCACCGCGACCTCAAGCCGGGTAACATCCTCGTTCATTTCGAGGATGGAACACTTGATCGAGTGGCGATTCCCAAGATTATTGACTTTGGGGTAGCCAAGGCTCTGACCCTGCAATTGTCGGAAGAGCTGCTGGAGTCCAGTTATGGGCAGATAATTGGAACCCCGGTCTACATGAGCCCGGAGCAGGCTGACCTGGATGGCACAGATATAGATACCCGGTCGGATATTTATTCCCTTGGAGTTATGCTGTACGAACTTATCACAGACGGGCTTCCATTTGAGGAGCACATCAGTGAACATCCTTCCTTCGGTCAATATCAGCGAATTATCCGTGAAGTTGAGCCTCCCAGGCCCAGTAGCCGTTTGCGGCGACTTCACACGGAACAGCATGAGCGTCTTGGCCGGACTCTTGAGGGATTATCCTGTGATTATCCTAGTCTTCGGAGGGCTCTGCATTCGGATTTGGACTGGGTCGTGCTGCGATGCCTGGAAAAGGACCGTAACCGCCGGTATGAAACCGCTCACGGACTGGCTCTGGATATCGGGCGTTTTCTGGAGGGCAAACCCCTGAATGCAGGACCACCGACCGCTCGATACCGTATCTTGAAGTACGTTGGACGCCACCGCAGGGGATTTCTGGCTATCGCCTTCATGTTTGTCTGCTTGCTTTTGGGATTGGTCGGGACCTCCCTTGGCTTTATCAGCTTAAAAAGGGCCCAGCAGTTGGAGACTATGGAACGCCAACGGGCGGAGGAGCAGGCCCGTGAGCTTCAGGCCGTCATCGATTTTCAGCGGTTGGTATTTGAGCGCATGGTGCCCGAGGACATCGGCTCCAGTATCTTTAACTCCATCCTGAATCGATTTAAGTTAATCATGGAGGGGGAAGGGAAACCGGCGGAAGAGGTGGAGCAACAGATTAACCACCTGCGGACGGATCTTCAAAAATTGAATCCTACCGACATTGCCAGGCAGACATTCAATGAAATCGTCCTGGCTCGGTCCTCCGATGCGGTGGCGGATGGATTTTCCACCCAGCCAGCCGTTGAAGCGGCCCTGAGGGAATCCCTTGCCACCGCCTTTCTCCAAATGGGGTTGCCGGGTGAAGCCCGGTTGGAGCAGGAAAGGGCGTTTTCCCTGCGGATAGCTAATCAAGGTAAGCTCCACCCGGTTACGCTGGAAACAGGCTTGGGCCTGGCCATGATACTCCTGGAGCAGAAGCGTTATGGGGAGGCGCAAAGCCTGCTCATGGAGATGCATACTGCGTCACGGGAACTTCCAGGTATTTCACCGGAATTTATCCCCCGGCTTCTTTTCGCCCTAGGTCAGGCGCAACACAGGCTGGGTAATTGGGATTCTGCCGAGGAGCATCTGGAGGCTGCCCTCGAAAGGTATCGTGTCCTGTATGCAAATGACCATCCACTGACGGTCAGGGCTGAGCTCGAGAGGATCCATGCTATGCGTCATTTCGACTACCACGTCAGCTACAATAGCCTGCACAATAATGCGGACATGGTCATGGTTGCCCTCCAGCAGGAATCACTGTTCGGATTTCAGGTTGATCGCACCATTGAACTGTTTGGCGAAGATGATCCGCTGGTCTGGCAATCACGGCACTCCCAGGCGGAATCTCTGGTCTTGCAAACGTTTTTGCCTGTCGAAGTGAGTCGCCAGGATGCCGGGCCAATTGAGCTCTGCGAACAGGCAATTGCCATTCTTCAGAAGGTGGCCGATTCCCAGTCACGGGTACTTGGACAGCACCATCCAAGGACGAAGGAGACTCATGAGACGATTTCCTTTGTTACCGATCGACTGCGGATTGAAGCGAACCGTCGCCAATAATCCCTACCCCCCACTGAGCCCGAATTTTTCCTGATCCGGTCAAAACTTGCTTCAAGTGGCGGATTCGGGAAAGGAATTACGCGCTGTTAGGTATGAAGACAAATTACCAAACAGCTGTCAGGCTTCGCGCCCTCGTTCGCTGGTCCACTGGTACGATTGTCACCGGGGGAATCATCGCGGGGGTCTGCATCCTCTTTCCTGCCGTGTTATCCAGTTTCACCGCTTTCAGCATGACCTGCTGCCTGTCTCTCTTCGTCGGATTGAATATTGCTTTGCCACCCATTAATCCGGCCGATGACTGGGTACCCATCCGGGAAAGGGAAGAGGTTCAACCGACAGCGGCCACAGTGGATGCGGTTTCTACGGTTCCGGAGGAATCCGGAAAGCCCGCCACCCCGGCGGAAAAACAACCGGAACCATCTCCCTTCGAAGTCCTGCCGGTTCATTTGGCCCGTATCCAGGGGTTGCTGCACTTGTGGGAACATTCCCTGCAGCACCGGGGTCAACACAAAACGGAGGATAAGCCGGTCGAGACCCTGGCCAACCGCCGGCGGTTCGATCCGGAACAATTCCTGCGGGAGGACCAAGTCCACCGGACCCGTTCCCGGTGATTTCTTTTAAGGCTCCAGGCCTTGATACAAATAAGCAGGCTGGATCGATGATCCAGCCTGCCTAGGTGGGGTAGGGACCCCGCCCCGTATTCCGGGGCGGGAAATTTGATTCCAAATGGAAGTTACTTGTCTTCCTTGGTGTTCAGTCGCTCAACGGTCTTCTTCTCCAGGTCGCGGGGCATTTCCTCGTAGTGGGAGAAGGATTCCGAATGGAAGCCGCGGCCGCCAGTGATGGAGCGAAGGGTCGTGCTGTACCGGTAAAGCTCCATCATCGGCACCTGGGCCTTGATGATCTGGAACTTGCCCTCGGCGTCCATTCCTTGGATACGGCCTCTCCGGCTGGAAATATCGCCCATGACGTCACCCATGAAATCCTCCGGAACCTTGACCTCGATGGACATGATTGGCTCCAGGAGACAGGCCCCCGCCTCAAGGAAGGCCTGCCTGAAGGCTTCCTTGCCGGCGATCTGGAAGGCGATGTCCTTGGAGTCAACGGGGTGCATCTTGCCGTCATAGAAGTCGATCTTCACATCGGTGACATGGCAGTGGGCGAGAATGCCCTCGTTGCAAGCAGCCTGCACGCCCTTTTCGACGGAGGGGACAAATACCCGGTCCACATTCTGGCCGACCAGTGACTGAGTGAAATTGACTCCCGAGTCACGGGGCAGGGGCTCGATCCGCATCCATACCTCGGCAAACTGGCCGGCGCCACCGGTTTGTTTCTTGTGGCGGTATTTGGATTCGGCCTTCTTGCGGATGGTTTCCCGGAAGGGAACCTTTGGCTCATGGAGAAGAATTTCCACGCTGAAGCGCCGCTTGAGCCGGCCCCGGATCACTTCCAGGTGAAGCTCACCCTGGCCGGAGATAACCAGTTCACCGGTTTCGGCGTTGTTGACGTAGATAAAGGTCGGATCCTCTTCGTGGAGGGTGGCCAGACCCTCGGCCAGCTTGTCCTCGTCGCCCTTGGAAGCGACCTCGAGGGCACCGTGGATATTGGGCTTCGGGTATTCCACTGCGGGCAGTTTGACCTTGCGGCTGGGGCTGCAGAGGGTGTTCCCGGTATGGGTGTCTCGCAGTTTGACCATCACGCCGATATCCCCGGGCCCAATGGCGTCAAGGGTTTCGCGCTCATGGCCCTGCAGGGTGTAGAGCTGGCCGATTTTCTCGGGGCAATCCCGGTCGGTGTTGTACAGCTCCATTCCCTGCCTGATCTCCCCGGAGTAGCTCCTGCAGAAGGACAGTTCCCCAACGTGGGGTTCGCTGATGGTCTTGAAGATGTAGCAGGCGGCGTCCTTGTCCGTGAGCGAGATCTCGGTGGGTTCACCCTTGTCGTCCAATGCGGGGACGGTTTTCCGGTCCACCGGGCTGCTGCCGTACTTGGCAATGAAATCCATCAACCGGGCTACCCCGATGTTGGTGGTGGCGGAGGTGACGAAAACCGGAATGAAGCTCTGGGCCTGAATGGCGGCATGCACGCCCGAGCGCAATTGATCCTCGCTCAGGCTGCCCTGCTCGAAGAAGGTTTCCAGCAGACCGTCGTCGGCTTCGGCCACGAACTCAATGAGTTCCCGGTGGAGCTCCTTGACCCGTTCAAGTGCCGCGCCCTCGGCGGCCTTTTCCTTGTAGGTGCCGCTGCCGTCGGTGGCATAGTCGATTTCCTCGGTCCGCATCACATCGAGAACCTGGTTGAATCCCGGTCCCGGGTTGAGCGGCAGGGTCATCGGCAGGACGTTGCTCCCGAAGTGGTTCCTTAGGTCCGCGAGGATCCCTTCAAAATTGACGTTTTCCCGGTCAGCGCCGTTGACGACAATCATCTTTGGAATGTCGTACTCGGTGGCGTATTCCCACACCTGATCGGTTCCCAGTTCGGCGCCGCTGTTGGCGTTGACGGTGACGAGGGCAAAGTCCCCGACCCGCAGGGCTCCCAGACCTTCACTGATGAAGTCCAGGTATCCGGGGGTGTCGATGATGTTGAACTTCTGCTCGTCCCAGTCGCAGTGGAGCAATGAGGCATGGACTGAAATCTGCCGCTCCTTTTCACTGGCGTGATAGTCGGAAACGGTTGAACCGGCTTCGATTGAACCAAGGCGCTGGATTTTTCCGGCACAGCGCAACATGGCCTCGGTTAGCATTGTTTTGCCTGAGGCCTGGTGGCCCACCACGGCAAAGTTCCTTATGTTTTCAGGGGTATATACTTTCATGAAATGAGGTAGAACAATAACTCGAACGGCACCATCACGGCGCTGGCCCGAATGATAAACCTGAGTTGGTTGATGCCAAGAGCAAAATGCTCCGGGATGAATATTCTAGGACTCTTCGATGACCGGATTCTCAAGCGGATCCATGCCCTCGATTTCGACCCGGTACACATCCCCAGGACAAAGGTAGCGAGGCGGCTTGCGGGCTGTACCGACCCCGGACGGGGTGCCGGTCAGGATGACCGTCCCGGCCGGTAGGGTGGTGCTCCCGCTGAGAAAGGCAATCAGCTCCGGAACGGTGAAAATCAGGTCGGAGGTGTGGCCGTCCTGCATCGGTTCGCCGTTGAGGTAACCACGGATAGCCAGATTGCCGGGATCGGGGATTTCATCATTGGTGGCGAGGTGCGGTCCGAGGGGACAGAAGGAATCGAAGCCCTTGCCCCGGCAGAACTGACCGCCGCCCCATTCCTTTTGCCAGTCCCTGGCGCTGATGTCGTTGGCCGCGGTATAGCCAAGGACATGATCCAATGCCTCCTCCGGAGCAACATTCCGGCAGGTGCGGCCGATGACCACCGCCAGTTCCGCCTCAAAATCGACCTTGTCGCTCCGCAGGTGCCGCGGCAGCACGATCGGCTGACCCGGCCCGGCAAGGGATCCCGGCATTTTAATGAAGTAGACCGGGCGCTCCGGGAGTTGCCCCCCCATTTCCATGGCATGGGCCCGGTAGTTCTGCGCGATACCGATGATCAGGGAGGGCTTCACCGGGGCCAGCCTTTCCCTGATTGGTAGGGGCTTCCCGGTGACTTCGAAGTCACCGTAAAGGTCGCCCTCGATCAGGAGACCTTCCGTTCTCGACACCTCCTGCAGGTGGACAATACAGCCTGAATCGTCGCGTGTCCGGATGATTTTCATGGACGGATAGGGGTGGATTGTAAAATATCCTCGACAAAGGAAGCTCTAATGATCTATTGCCTAGCGGTTTACGGATCTAACAAACCTGGGACCTGTACAACATACGCATGAGAAAGAAGATCGTTTCACCGAGGAAGTTCGTCAAGCCGTCATTCGCTTACCTGATTGAGAAAAAGCGAGACGGGGGTGAGTTCACGCAGGAGGAAATTCGCTATATTGTGGATTCCATTATCGACAAGGAGATGCCCCAGCACCAGTTGGCTGCCCTCTGTTCAGTCGTCTATTTTCAGGGCATGAGTGCGCAGGAAACGGCGGTCTTGTCCGAAGAGATGATGCTCTCGGGCGAGGTTATCGACCTGTCGCGCCTGACTCGTCCGAAGATTGACAAGTACTCCACCGGCGGCGTCGGGGACAAGACCAGTCTGGTCCTGGTTCCTCTGGCGGCGGCCTGTGGGGTCATCATGCCCAACATGAACGGGGTAGACGAGGAGTTTGTCATCAGTAGCCTGGACAAGCTGAGCGCGATCCCCGGGTTCAACCCGAAGATGGATCTGGACAAGTTTGTCGACCAGTTGAGGGATGTCGGTTGCGCCATTATCGAGCAGTCCAAGGATATTGCCCCGGTGGACGAGATCATTTACTCGATGCGCCAGCAGACCGCCACCATCCCGAGCCTGCCGCTGATCACCGGTTCAGTCCTAAGCCGGAAACTGGCCCAGGGATCGGAAGGATTGGTGATCGATGTCAAATGGGGCAACGGTTCCTTTATCCGTGATGTTGAGCAGGCTCGTCAGTTGGCCCGTTCCATCACCCGTGTTGGCCGTTCCATGAAGCGGCGCTGTGTGGCCCTGGTGACCGACATGAATCAGCCCTTGGGCGATACTGTTGGAACTGGCCTGGAGTTGCAGGAAGCGATTCAGCTGCTCAAGGGCGAAGGCCCGGAAGACCTGAAGGAACTGGTTCTAAAGCTGGGGATGGAGATTGTCCGCCTGGCAGGTGTGGCCGGATCCACGCTTTCCGCCAAGCAGACGGTGCAGCGCGCCCTCAAGGAGGGAACTGCCTTTGAGAAATTCAAGGAAATGGTTGCCGCCCAGGGTGGCAAGACTGCCTTCCTGGACGATCCGGATAAATTCCCCAAGGCCAAGTACGTGCGCAAGTTGCCGGCTCCCAAGCGTGGCTATGTGCACACCATCAATGCAGGCATGATCGCCCGTGGTGTCCAGTTGCTGGCCATGGGCCCCGGCAAGTCCAAGAAGCTCGACCCGGCGGTCGGTGTTTCGGAAATCAAGAAGGTCGGTACGCAGGTCAAGCAGGGCGAGCCCCTGATGATGATCCACTACAACGACGAGTCCAAGCTGGACAGTGCGCTCGAGTACCTGAAGGCGGCCTACCGCCTGGCCCCCAAGCGTCCGAACACCCCCGAGCTGATCGTCGAGCGAGTGGCATAATCTTTGGAGTGCGCCGACACTTCGGCGCTTGGTCAAAGCGGTAGCATGCTGCCGCACTCCGGGGATCTACAGTTTTTCGGCGAGGGCGATGGCCTTGAGCATGCCGGCGGCCTTGTTGACGGTCTCCTGGTACTCTGCCTCCGGGCGGGAATCGGCCACCAGACCGGCGCCACTCTGTACGTAGATGGTCTTGTCCTTGATGGTGGCGGTGCGGATAGCGATGCAGGAATCGAGGTTTCCGTCGTAGGAAAAATAACAAACGGCACCGGCATAGGGACCGCGCTGGTCCTCCTCCTGTTCGGCGATAATCTGCATGGCCCTGATCTTCGGGGCCCCGCTGACCGTACCGGCGGGGAAAGTGGCCCGCATCAGGTCATAGGCATTCTGGTTGCCGCTCAACTGTCCCTCCACCTGCGAGACGATGTGCATGACATGGGAGTAACGCTCCACGACCATGTACTCCGGAACCTTGACGGATCCGTAATCGCAGACCCGGCCCAGGTCATTGCGGGCCAGGTCGACCAGCATCAGGTGCTCAGCCCGTTCCTTTTCGTCGGCGAGCAATTCCTTCTCGTAGGCAAGGTCGGCATCGGTCGTCTTCCCCCGCGGGCGGGTGCCCGCGATCGGGCGCACCTCGGCCAGGCCGTCGGTCAAGCGGACATGGACCTCCGGTGAGGCACCCACCAGGGCGTAGGGACCGGCGTCGAAAAGGACCATGTAGGGCGACGGGTTGACGATCCGCAGCACCCGGTAGAGATCGAGGGGGGTCCGGGAATAGGATTTTTCAAACCGCTGGCTTCCAACGACTTGAATGACGTCCCCGGCACGGACATACTCCTTGCAGGTTTCCACCATTTGCTCAAAGCGGTCCTTGGTGAAATTCCCCTGGGGAATATCGATATTACCGCTGTGGGGCACCGGCAGGGTGGGGATTTCCCGGCCCTTGCGCAGCCCGTCGGCAAGTTCCCGGACCGCATCGGCGGTCTTTTCGTAGACGGTGTCGGCGTCCTCGGGGTTTTCAACATGGGCGTTGACCAGCAAACGGATTGTCTGCCGGGCACGGTCGAAAATAACCAGAGTGTCGGTGATCAGGAAGTGGGACACCGGCATCTCGAGGATATCATTCTTGGCGATCGGAACCGTTGGCTCCACGCAATGAATGTACTCGTAGCTGAGGTACCCGACCGCGCCGCCGATGAACCTCGGCATATCAGGCAAGTGTACCGGACGGTACTGCTTCATCTCCTCCTCGAGGACCTTGAGGGGATCATCCGGGCAGGGAAAGGTTTCCACGGATCCATCCCGGGTGCGGATGACCACATCCCCGCCAACCCGCATCTCCATGGTTTTGCGGGGCTGGACCCCAATGAAGGAATAGCGGTTGAGGTTGGCCCCGCCTTCAATCGATTCCAGCAGATAGGCTGGCTCGCCAGCTTCCTTGAGCTTGGAATAGATCGAGACCGGGGTCTCGAAGTCGGCCATCAGGTCCGCGTAAACCGGGATCAGGTTGCCGTTGTGCGCGTGCTTGCGGAATTCGTCGCGGCTGGGAAATATCTGCATTGTTGGGTGGAACTATTCGACGGTGACACTCTTGGCCAGGTTGCGCGGCTTATCGACGTCACACTTCCGTTCCACGGCAATATAGTAGGAAAGAAGCTGCATCGGGATGGCGACGAGGCTGGCTTGATTGACCTCATGGGTCTCCGGCAGATGGATGACTTCGTCGGCTAAGTCTTCCGGGAAATCCTTTCCGGCATCGGTTATGGCAATGACGGGACCCTTCCGGGCCTTGATTTCCTGGATGTTGGCCAGCGACTTCTTAAAGATTTCTCCCTTGAGGGCAATGGCCACGGTTGGGCAGTCCGGGCTGACCAGGGCAATCGGGCCATGCTTCATTTCGGCGGCCGGGTAGCCCTCCGCATGAATGTAGGAAATCTCCTTCAGCTTGAGGGCTCCCTCGAGGGCGATCGGGAACATCAACTGGCGGCCGAGGAAAAGGAAGTCGTTGTGATGTGCGTAGCGCTTGGCGATGTCGGCAATCTGGTCGGCCTTGGAGAGGGCCTGTGACATAATCCCCGGGGCATTGCGCAAGGCGGTGGCGATCTCCTTTCCGTTCGTGAAGCTCATGTCCCGCATGCGGGCAAAGTAAAGGCTGAGCATCGCGACGATATGGCACTGGGAGGTGAACGCCTTGGTCGAGGCCACCCCGATCTCGGGGCCGCTGTGCTGGAAGATGCCACCGTCATTTTCGCGGGCGATGGTTGATCCGACCACATTGGTGATGCCCAGAACCCGATATCCCTTGCGCTGGGCTTCCCGTTGGGCCTCCAGGGTGTCGATGGTTTCCCCACTCTGGCTGATCGTGAAAACGAGCGTGTTCTTGTCCAGCGGGGCATTCCGGTAACGGAACTCACTGGCGTACTCAACCTCTACCGGGATACGGGCATATTTCTCGATCAGGTATTCGGCCACCAGGCAGGCATGCCAGGCGGTGCCGCAACCGAGGAACAAGATGCGGTCGATCTGCCGCAGCTCGCGGGGGGCAATGTTAAGGCCGCCGAACTGGGCCGTGCTGTTGTCCTGGGAGAACCGGCCCCGCATGGAGTTCTCGATAGCCATCGGCTGCTCGAAGATCTCCTTGCACATGAAATGGGGATAGTTGCCCATTTCAGCGTCCTCGATGTCCCAACTGATGGTGTCGATGATGGGGGCGATGTCGTCCTCGTCCATCGTGGTGATGGAAAAGTCATTTGCGGAAACGGTGGCGATCTGGCCATCGTCGAGATAGACCACGTTCTGGGTGCGGCCGGCAAAGGCGGTCACGTCCGAAGCGAGGAAATTCTCCCCGTTGCCGACCCCGATGACGAGGGGGCTGCCCTTGCGGGCACCGATGACCATGCCGGGCATATCCGCGCAACTGAGGACGATGCCGTAGGTGCCCTCGACTTGCGCAAGGGCGGCCCGCAGGGATGCCATCAGGGCCTCCTCCTTCTTGGTTCCCTGCTCGATCTCCGCCTTGTAGAGGAAGGCAATCAAGTTGAGGAGCGCCTCCGAGTCAGTTTCGCTGGAGAAGGTGACTCCTTTTGACTCCAGTTCCCGCTTTATCAGGGCATAGTTTTCAATGACCCCGTTGTGGGCCATCGAGAACTTTCCGTCCCAGGAAAAATGGGGGTGAGCGTTGGCATCAGTGACCCCCCCGTGGGTGGCCCAGCGGGTGTGGGAAATGCCGGCCTTGCCGGAGTGATTATGACCGAGGGATTCCTTCCGCAGGTTTTCCACCCGGCCGGCCTTTTTCAGGAGATGGTAATTTGCGTCGTTCCAGACACAGAAACCGGCGGAGTCATATCCCCTGTATTCCAGCCTGCGGAGGCCATCGAGAAGAATGGGAGCCGCCTCATGTTTGCCGATGTATCCAACAATACCGCACATAATTGGTTTGCATAACAAAGCCAGTCGACCCATATAGCAAGCCCAGAACCTTATTCTCCGGGAAGGGAAATTTTACAAATGAAGTCGAAAGTAGTCTGTGTAATCATGGGCGGGGGCCGCGGCACGCGTCTACACCCCCTGACCTCTGAACGATGCAAACCGGCGGTGCCTCTGGCTGGCAAATACCGCTTGGTGGACATCCCCATCAGCAACTGCCTGAATTCGGGGTTGAACCAGATATTCGTCCTTTCCCAGTTCAATACCGCCTCACTCCACCGGCATATCCAGGAAACCTACAAATTTGATCCCTTCGGGGGCGGATTCGTGGATATCCTCTCCGCCGAACAGACCCAGGAAGGGGAATCATGGTATCAGGGGACAGCCGATGCGGTGCGCCAGAACCTGCACCACCTTGATGTGGCTGACGAGGACCTGGTGCTGATTCTTTCGGGGGATCAGCTCTACCAGATGGATTTCAGCCAGCTCATCCGCCAGCACCGGAAGAACAATGCCGCGGTGACGATTGCCGCCAAGGCGATGCGGACCAGCGAGGTCCAGGGACTCGGGTTGATGCGGGTGAACGACGACCTGTCGATTCAGGAATTCGTGGAGAAACCGACCGATCCGAAGCTCATCGAGGGCCTCGCCCTGAGCGAGGCTGTGACTGCCGGGCTGAGCGGTGGCGACGGGTCGAAGTTCGTCCTGGCCAACATGGGCATCTACTGCTTCCAGATGGGTGTCCTGCGCAGCAGCCTCGACAACTCCTACACTGACTTCGGGAAGGAAGTCATTCCTCACCTGCTGGGCAAGGTCAGCCTGCAAGGGTTTGTTTTCGAGGGGTACTGGGAGGACATCGGTACAGTCAATTCCTTTTTCGAGGCCAATCTCACCCTTGCGGATCCGGTTCCGCCGTTCAATTTCTTTGACGGGGAGAACCCCGTCTACACCCGCGCCCGCTACCTGCCGGCGTCCAAGTTCAATGGGGTCAGGTTAAGCAACAGCCTCGCCGCTGGCGGGGCGATCCTGAACAATTGCGAGCTAGAGCGCGCTGTGATCGGTGTCCGGTCCCAAGTTCGGGGCGGCAGCAAATTGAGCAACGTGGTCATGATGGGGGCGGACTATTTCGAGAGCGACCGTGACCGGGAAAAGAACCGGTCCCTTGGCCGGCCGGATTTTGGCGTGGGGGAAAACTGCCATATTGAGAACGCTATCATCGACAAGAACGCCCGTATCGGCAGGGACGTCCGGCTCAGCCCTGAGGGCAAACCGGACATGTTCCAGCAAGGCGATGTCATTGTCCGTGACGGCGTCCTGGTGGTCGTCAAGAACGGGATTGTTCCGGACGGCACCGTCATTTAGGCACCGTCCCTGACAACAACGGGGGGGCACTCGCCCCGGACCGGAAACGGGGCAACTTGCCCGAGATTCAGGATGCGCAAGATCATCCATATCGACATGGATTTTTTCTTCGCGGCCATTGAGTGCCGTGACGATCCCTCCATCGCGGAAAAGCCCGTGGGCGTTGGCGGCAGCTCCCAGCGGGGTGTCCTGACCACCTGCAACTATGTGGCCCGCCAGTTTGGCTGCCGCTCCGGAATGCCGGTTTTCAAGGCCATGGAGCTGTGTCCCGAACTGATCCTCAAGCCGGTCCGCTTTGATGCCTACCGGAAGGAGTCCCGGAAAATCCGCAAGATATTCGCCGGGTATACAGAGCTGGTTGAGCCGCTGTCGCTGGACGAGGCCTACCTGGATGTCAGCCACCAGAAGCGCTATGCCTATGACTTGGCACGGGAGATTCGCAGGGAAATATACCGACAGACCGGCCTGACGGCCAGCGCCGGCATTGCCCCGAACAAGATGCTGGCCAAGATCGCCAGCGACTGGAAGAAGCCTAACGGGCAGTTTGCCATACTGCCGGAAGAGGTCGAGTCGTTCATGAAGGAATTGCCGGTGAGGAAAATCCCCGGGGTGGGCCCGCGGGCGGAGGAAGTGTTCGCCCGGCACGGGATCACCACCTGCGGCCAATTGCAGGAGATTCCCATCAACGAACTGGAGCATTGGCTGGGGGTGAGCCGGGCGACGGAATTGTATGCCCGTTGCCGGGGTGGGGATGATCGCCCCGTCGAGCCGGAGCGGGAACGCAAGAGCCTCAGCGTGGAACGTACCTTTCCCCAGGACATCCTCAGCCTGGATGGCTGCCTGCAGCAGTTGCCGGCCCTGCTGGCCGAACTGGAGACGGATTTGGGGGAATTGAAGGATGAACGCTCCTATACCAAGGTCTTCGTTAAGTTGAAGTTTTCCAACTTCAAGCAGACCACCCGGGAAAAATCCGGTACCCGGCTTGATCCGGAGGTCTTCGGGGAGCTGATGGGGGATGCCTTTGAGCGAAGTCCCCACTCTGTGCGCCTGATTGGGGTGGGGGTGCGGTTTCCTGAGCAGAAGGACGATTCCCAGCTGGAGCTCGGTTTCAGTTGAATATCGGGATCCTCGGGTCATTCGGATCGATCCATTGCCAGCGAATGGGTTCCATGACCGGATAACCGGTGTTGTCCGGTACCTGCAGTAGCCAGACCCAGAGGCCTTTTTGCAGTGAAAGGCTGCCCCGCTGGAAAACCACCGCAAGGTGCAGGATCCATGCGCTCCCGTGCCGGGCCAGTGGCGGTGCGTCCCGGAGCCAGCCGCGCAGGGGAAGAAGGTGGTGTAGTGGATCCTCAATGCCGGCATTGCGAAAGGAAGTGGCCAAGTGCCCCCGGGTGAAGAAATCGCCGACCGAGCGCGCCGGCTGATACCCGGCCAGCCGGGCCAGTTCGGCGCCCACGGGCACCAGTCGCGCGGGCTCCAGCCACTGGTAATCAGGGATGCCGGATGGACTTGGGTAGCGGGCGAAACCCAGCCTGCCGGTTGCCGGGTCGGGGAAGCCGCTTCCGGACAGCACTCCGAGCCAGGCCTTGGCATCACGGGTGTTGACAGGGAGCGCCCACTCGTAGCCGGCGGCCCGGCCATCCCGGAGCAGGTGCTCGACGACCGGTTGGGACCCGAAGGGCCAATGTGATGCCAGGTGACTGTTGAGGATGCTTGCCCCTGTGGAGCCGATTCGGAACCCGTTTTCCCATGCCGGGAGATCGGATTGATCCAGCAACGAATCCTCTGGCAGGCCGGGCCATGAGAAAAGGGCGGGAAGGCTGACCTGCCGTGGGGAGATACCGGATTCCTGTAGCAGATTCTGGATACGCAGGTATATGATTTCCTCAACCGGAATCTGCTTTCCGTCAGCTGAAACAACGGGCTGCCCGGGGACAAGGGATGACTGCCGTGGGTCAATGGTCCCCGTGAGATGATCCGGGACGCGCTCAAGAAGGATTTGCTGGTGAGTATTGTCAGGCCGGAAGGAGAGGCTGCCTCCCGTCAGGTAAAAGGGCCGCTGGCTCTCGTCCGCTCGGTCAAACTGGAGCGATTGCGCGGGCAAGGGTATCGCCTCGGCGAGGAACCATCCCTCTTCCTCCGGGCCGGAATCCATGGCCATGAACCTGGCCCGGATACCCAGCATCCCGGTACGGAATTCCACCTCGATGGAATCGGCCGGGCCAACCATGAATGCCGGCTGGACCGTCCGGGCCAGACCTTCAGGCTGCCAGCGCGGGTCCGGTTCAGAGAGGTTGAGGGATTCACCGGGCCCTAGTTGGGACGGGGCCTGTATCCACGCTTCAATCCCCGCTTCACCGGTCTGGCTGTTGATCGCTTGGTCGAGATTGATCCATCCGGTGGAGATTCCCATTGACCGGTTGTGCAGGCGGACCTCCGGAAGATGGTCAAACCGGACCCTGAAAACGGGCCTCCTGCCGCTGCCGCCATGGAGAAGCAGGGGACGATTGTAGGGATTCCAGAGGCCGCAGTCGACATAGTAGCGGATGCGGATGACCTTCTCCCGGCTGCCCACGGTACCGCTGGCGAATATCCCGAACCTTAATCCTGCGTGGGTGATCACCGGCGTGAACGCCGGGCTTCTATCCGGAAGGAACGGGATAGGCTCATCGGCGGGTATGATCTCTGCCCGGGGCAGGTCCATAATTGTGCCCTGCGATGCTTCAGGGTCATGGGGCCGGAGCATCCAGTCGGGCAGTGGCCACCATGAAGGAGCGGATAATAGATCCGGATTAAGGGCGATGTCCTCGATTACCCATGCCACCTGTACCGAATCGGCTGCATTTTCTGGAGACCATTGGATCAGGCCTGCCCTGAACCGGGTGGGTGAAACCGGCGATTGGAAAGTGACGGATCCCCGGGAGTCGTCCTCCATGCCGGACAGGGTGAGGAGGGTGCCTGAGCCGGACCGGTCGAGGAGCGCCGTCGCCGAAACCCCTTCACTTTCCGGAATCAAGGCACTGGTCGCACCCCCTTGGGCAAGCGCCGCCGACAATTGATCCAGAAGGACGGGGACAAGGTGCCCGGCGGTCTGCCGTGCCCGCAGGTGGAGGCTGCGGACTTGTTCCATTTCCCATACGGTCCGGGCCTGCCTGTAGGTAAGTAGCGAAAGACTCAATACAGTTGTTGCCAGCAGGAGGACGAAGGGCAGGATAAAGGCATTGCGGCGACGCGGCAGGTGCATCGAGCAAGGCTCGCCGCCTGTCCCCGCGGCCTACAAGCGCGGATTTCGGTCAATTTGGAGTAACGGAAACGCGCAGCCGTTTTTCCGGAACGAGGTACTTCCGGGCAAACTTCCCCAGATCGCCGAGGGTGATGGCATTGACCCGCTCCTCAAAATCCAGCCAGTCCATCGCCGGCTTGCCGTTGAGGGCATTGAGGGCGACACGGGTGGCCCGGTTGGCGGCGTTTTGCAGGGAGAAGCGGTTCCTGACCTTCATGCGGGTGCGGGCGGCCTCGAATTCGGATTCGGAGACGCCTCCGTTCCGGATCCGTTCCAGCTCAGTATCAAAGGCAAGGTAGACTTCACCTGTGGAGGAGGGATGGGTCCCGGCATAAAGATAAAAACATCCGAAGTTGCGCCCAAGGAGGCGCGAGCTCCCTACATAGTAAGCCAGCGACTGGTTTTCCCGGACGGCCTTGAAGAGGGGCCCCGACATGTCGGACAGAAGTTCGTCCAGCAACTCACCGGTGAGGTTTTCCTCCGGAGAGAATCCCGGATCCGGATATGCTTCCAGTACCACGGCTTGTTCCCGCTCAAGATGCTCGTCAACCAAGCCCGCCGTGTTGGGAAGTGCCTGGTCCGGGATATCCATTGAGGGTTCACCGGAAGGGATCTTGCCCATCAGTGCCTGCAACCGGGGAAGCGCGGTCTCCGGATCAAAGTCACCGGCCAGCACGACCACCGCGTTGGATCCCTTCAAAAGACGCCGGTGCTGTTCGCGGAGAATGTCCTCATTGAGTCCCGACGCGGTATCCACTGTGCCGTACGGGTGGCTGGCGAAGGGATGATTCCCGAAGAAATGCCGCCTCAGGGCCAAGCGCCCGAAATCGAGGATCTCGTCCTCCATATCACTGATCTGGGCCACTTGGGCGGACCGTTCCCGCAGGAGGGTGGTATTCCGGAAGGCTGGGTGGAAGAGGGCGTCCTCGAGGGTCTGCATCGCCTTGTCCGCTTCCTCGGGCATAACCTCGATGGAGAGGGCATAGGTGTTGTTGCCGGAAGCATCCATCATGAATCCGCCACCAGACTCCAGCGATTCAGCGACCTCGGCCGCTGATCTGAATTCGGTGTCGCGGGCGAGAAGTGTTGTCATCAGGGAGGTGGATCCACGGGAGCCCGGCTCCTCAAAAAGAGGGCCCCCGAGGCCGGCGAACCTGAGCCATGTCCGGGGCAGGCTCCGGTCCAATTGCCAGAAAATGCGGGCCCCGTTGGGAAGGACCTTTTCCTGGAAGGGCGGCAGTTCCTCGGTGCTGGAACCGGCAGGCTTTACCTTCATCGATGCTTTCGGGAGAAGGGTGGAGACGGAAAGGCGTCCACTTTCGAAAGTGCGTCCGGCCAGCTCGCCAAGGGCCTCCGCGTTCAGTGACTGGAGACGCCGGAAATAGCGTTCAGGATAGTGGATATCCCCGACCATCGCCTTGACCAGGCCCATCCGCGAAGCCGCCCCCGATATCGTTTGCCGGGAGTGGATTTCACTGGCGATGGCAAACTTGCGGGCTTTTTCAACTTCCTCCGGGGTGAAGCCGTTCCGGGCCACTTCCTGCAGGTAGTCGATTATTGCCGTCTCCGCCTGATGGGCCTTGCCGGCATCCGCCTGGAACTGGATGCACAGAAGCCCGGGATCGGCCGGGTTCCAGATCGAGGCCCCTATCTCATGGACCAGTTCCAATTCCTCGCGGAGTTTCTGGCGCAGGCGGCCGCTGTGGCCGGACCCGAGGATCGCCGCCATGACATCAAGGGCGGGGGAGTCGTCGTGCCGCATGGAGGGCACCTTGAATGCCATCAGTCCGCGGGCGATGTTGTAGTCCCCGTAAAGGCGTGATTCCCGGAAGGCCAGCTGGTCCGGCTCGGGTGTCACCAGGACCGGTTGCAGGATCCCACGTGGGGATTGGCTAAAGGTTGTCTCAATCTGCTCAAGGAGATTTTCCCTGTCGAAATCCCCGGCGATGGAGAGGACCATGTTGTTGGGCTGGTAGCGGGCCTGGTAGTAGGACTGCAGGTCCGGCCGCCCGACCCCCTCAAACAGAGGCCGCAAACCGATCACCGGGTACTGGAACGGATGAGATTGATAGGCGGTGGAAAACAGGGCCCGGGAAACTTTCCGGTCGGGATCGTCCAGGGTCATGTCGATTTCCCGGAGGATGACTTCCTTTTCCTTCTCCACTTCCTCCTCGGGAAGTGAAGCGTGCAGGGTCTGGTCTGACAGCAGGTCGAGAATCCCCGGCAGGGCCTCGCTGGGCCCGTCGATGTAGTAAACAGTCCGGTCAAAGGCCGTGTAGGCGTTGATCCGGCCCCCGAATACCTGGACTTCCTCGGCAATCTGCCCCGGGCCCCGTCGGCTGGTTCCCTTGAAGAGCATGTGCTCAAGGAAATGGGACAGGCCGCAGCCAAGGTGCTTTTCCTCGTGGATGCTCCCGGTCTTGACCCAGACCTGCACGCTGACAACCGGGTGTGCCGGTCTCTGCTGGTGGACCACGGTCAGTCCGTTGTCCAGTACATGAACCTCGGGGGACTCGGCGAAAAGCGATTTCAGGGAGTGGGGTAGTTTGTCGGGGAGAGAGGTCATTGGGTCAGCTTTTCTGTCGCGTAAAGGCAGCCCCCTCATTGACAAATTGGCGGGTTGGCCTGAAGGGATCCGCAAACGTTTCTTCAAAATCGTAGACTGCGTCGAAATCCTCGATCCGGTCCTGCTCGGTTTTTCCGAAGATGCCGTATTCCACGAGGTTGAAGACGATTTGCCCGAAATCCTCGGTGCGCCGGATACCCCATGAGGTGAGCAGGGTGTGGGCCATGGGTCCGAACTGTTCCAGCGTGTAGTCACGGATACCCTCGCAGAGCTCCTGTCCGGTGATGTGACGATGCTTGTTGGTCTGTTCCCGTTCCTGGATCCCGGAGAGGGTGTAATCCAGGGCCTGCCGCATGAAAACATAAGCTCCCGCCTCGTAGCGGGAGTCTTCCCTGCGGATCAGTTGGATGACTTCCTGGAAGTTCTTGGCCGACATTCTATCCCCAATGAAACTCCTAACGCCTTCTATGCAAATTCAATCAGCAATCTTCCGCCGGGACCCTTGCTCAGGTGGTTTGCCGGATCATCAGTCGCCCCGGGAAATCGATCCGGCCCGGGGAGGTTCCCTTGATGACTGACCGAAAGGCCGCTTCGGCCATTTTTGCCACCGGCTGCCGGATGGTGGTGATGGAAGGAATAAAGCGTGAGGCGTCCGGGATATCATCAAATCCTGTCAGGGCCAGCTGGCCGGGTACGCTGATCCCCTTCCCGTGCAAGGTGTTCAGGGCGCCCATGGCAGCCCGGTCCGTTGCGCAGACCAGGGCATTGGTCCGGGAATGGCCCTTCAGTATCCCGGAGGCAACTTCCTTCCCGGCCTCATAGGCGTCCCGTTCCCTCGTTGCCCTGACCACCAGTTCAACCGAGGCGGCCTTGGTCGCAGACTGGAGGGCTTCCAGGCGGATTTTGTGTGCCGGCAGGTTGGCCCCCACGTAGGCCAGCCGGTTCCGGCCTGTTTTCAGCAGGTGCTCGACCAGGCTCCTTGCGGAAGCTGCCTCGTCCACCGATATGATGGTGCTTTTCTCCTCCTTCGGGCCGTGCCCAATCCGCACCACCGGCAGGTGCTTGAAGTCCTCCAGCCAGCCGGCGTCCTCGTCCGTGCCGATGACAATCAAGCCATCCAGAGTGTGCTTGTGCAGGGCCCGCAGGTCCTGCTGGTCGGGAATCCGGTTCAGGAATCCCGTCAGAATAAGGGAGAAATCGTGCTTGTGGGCCTGGGTCTGGATGGCCTGGATCAGGGTCCCAAAGAAGGGATCGTTGAAGTCGTATACCGCGATCCCAATGGTGCGGGTCGATTTGCCAATCAGGCCAAGAGCCGCCGCGCTGGGGACATAGCCCATTTCGTCCGCCGTCTGCAGGACCTGGTCGATCTTTTCCTGGGTGATTCCTATTTTCGCCGCCTTGCCCGATAATACCCGGGAAACCAGCGCGATGGATACGCCCAGTTTTTCCGCAATCTGTTTCTGGCTGACCGGCATTTTTATCTCAAAAGTTTGAGAACAGGGTTTGGTTCTGAAAAAGGCAAGAATTTGCTTGCCCGGAGGCCGGAAAAGAATGATCTCCTCAAACCTTTGAGAAAGGAATCTTATAGACCATGAGAGACTTGAATGGCAAAATCGCGATAGTAACCGGTGGAACGGGTGTGCTGGGCTACAGCATGGCCCAGGCGCTGGCGGCAGCGGGGGTTAGGGTAGCGATTCTCAGCCGGACCCAGGAGAAGGCGGACGAGAAGGCGACGGTGCTCGAAGGCGAGGCCGCCGGCTTTGCGGCTGACCCGCGGGACCGGGCCCAACTGGAAGCGGTCCTCACTGCCCTGGAGGCGAAGTGGGGAACACCAGACTTCCTGATCAACGCTGCCGGGGGAAATTCACCGGCGGCCACCTCCAAGCTGGAGCGCATGGAAGGTGACTCCGATCCGCAGGACGGCTTTTTCGGGATGGACGCGGATGCCTTTCGCGACACCGTCGACCTGAACCTGATGGGAACGGTCATACCCTCGCAGGTCTTCGGTCAGGCGATGGTCAGGCGCGGCAATGGGGTGATCATCAACATCTCCTCCATGGCGGCCTTTCATCCCTTGACCAAGGTGGGGGCCTACAGCGCCTCCAAGGCAGCCGTCAGCAACTTCACCGAATGGCTGGCGGTGCACCTGGCCGGCACGGGAGTGCGGGTCAATGCCATTGCTCCCGGGTTTTTCCTCACCGAGCAGAACCGTTTCCTGTTGACCGACAAGGAGAGCGGTGAATTGACCGCCCGGGGCGGCAAGATCATCACCGCGACCCCGCAGGGCCGTTTCGGCAAGCCGGAGGAACTGAACGGGCTTCTGCTGTACCTGCTCTCGGACGGTGCGGCCTTCACGACGGGCACCGTCATCCCGGTGGACGGAGGATTCAATGCCTACGCCGGCGTGTAATCATTCACTTTAAACATTCAACGTATCCAACCCATGAATATTCTTAAAGAAGGTAAACTGGACTTCCTGTCGCTGGGCGCGATGGTCAACCGCCTGGACCCGGGCATCATACCGTTCCGCAAGGCCTCGGAGTGCAAGATTCACGTCAGCGGGGGCGAATTCAATGTAGCGGCCAACCTGTCGGATTGCTTTGGCATGAAGACGGGCATCGCCACCGCGATGGTGGACTATCCGTTGGGCGCGCTCATCGACGAGCGGGTCAAGGCCATGGGCGTGCAGTCCTTCTACAAGCGTTTTGCCCATGACGGCGTGCATGGCCCCAACATGGCTACCGTGTACAGCGACCGCGGGCAGGGGGTGCGGGCCCCGGTGGTCTTCTACAACCGCTGCAACGAGGCGGCGGCCCTGCTCAAACCGGGCGACTTCGACTGGGATGCCATCTTTGCCGGGGGCGTGCGCTGGTTCCATAGCGGGGGCATCTTCGCGGCCCTTTCGGAAACGACCCCCGAGCTGGTGATTGAGGCCATGAAAGCCGCCAAGAAGGCGGGTGCGATCACTTCATTCGACCTGAACTACCGGGCCAAGCTGTGGAATATCCTCGGCGGCAACGAGCGCGCGGTCGAGGTACTGGGTCGCATCGTGGAGAATGTCGA
Organism: Opitutales bacterium; assembly: GCA_049451775.1. Classification (GTDB taxonomy): domain Bacteria; phylum Verrucomicrobiota; class Verrucomicrobiia; order Opitutales; family Oceanipulchritudinaceae; genus Oceanipulchritudo. The sequence continues at coordinate 98,923 of JBMTVW010000003.1, forward strand.
CGTTTTGGTTGGGAATGAAGAGGACCTCCAGCTCGGGCTCGGAGTGAGCGGGCCAGAGGTGGAGACTTCCTCTAAGCTGGATCCGAGCGCCTTTGAGTCGATGATCGACAAAGTGACTGCCAAGTACCCGCAGATCAAGGTGCTGGCCACGACCCTGCGGGAGGTCCATTCCACCAACCGCCACAGCTGGAGCGCGGTGGCCTGGATCGAGGGCGAAATGGTCTATGCGCCGACCGCCGAGCTGGATGTCTACGACCGCGTCGGCGGCGGGGACGGCTATGCGGCCGGATTTATTTATGCCCTCCTGAACGGCAATTCGCCCGAGGAAGCGGTCCGCCTTGGCTGGGCCCACGGTGCGTTGTTGACGACCTTCCCCGGCGACACCACGATGGCCACCCTCGAGCAGGTGGAAGCCTTTGCCGCCGGCGGATCGGCGAGGATCCAGCGCTAGGCATTTGATTAACAGGGATAAAGGGGATTAACCGGATCTCAACGACAGGAATTTTATGAAAGCAGACATTGGATTGATCGGATTGGCGGTGATGGGGGAGAACCTCGTTCTCAATATGGAGAGCAAGGGCTTCACGGTGGCGGTGTACAACCGCACGGTGGAAAAGGTGGACAAGTTCGTCAGCGGCCGCGGGGCCGGGAAGAACTTCATCGGCTGCAAAAGCATCGAGGAGTTTTGCGCCAGCCTGGAGCGACCCCGGAAGGTCATGATGCTGGTCAAGGCCGGCCAGGCGGTGGACGATTTCATTGAGCAGCTCCTCCCGCACCTTGAGGAGGGCGACATCATCATCGACGGCGGCAATACGCACTTCCCCGACACCATCCGGCGCACGGCCTATGTGGAAAGCAAGGGGCTGTATTTCATCGGCACCGGTGTCTCCGGCGGCGAGGAGGGAGCGCTCCTCGGGCCCTCCATTATGCCGGGCGGCTCCGAGGCCGCATGGGAAGTGGTTAAGCCGATTTTTCAGAAGATCTGTGCCCAGACCGACGAGGGCGAGCCCTGCTGCGACTGGGTCGGCGCCGACGGGGCCGGACACTTCGTCAAGATGGTGCACAACGGCATCGAGTACGGCGACATGCAGATGATCTGCGAGACCTACCAGATGATGAAGGAGGGCCTCGGCATGTCCAACGAGGAGATGCACGCCGTTTTCAAGGAGTGGAACGAGAGCGAGCTGGATTCCTATCTGATTGAAATCACCCGCGACATCCTCGGCTACAAGACGGAGGATGGGGAAGCGGTGCTGGACAAGATCCTCGACACGGCCGGCCAGAAGGGGACCGGCAAGTGGACGGCTGTGGCCGCGCTGGACGTGGGCCAGCCCCTGACGCTGATCGGCGAGGCGGTCTTCGCCCGTTGCCTGTCCGCCCTCAAGGACGAGCGGGTCGAGGCGGCTAAGGTGCTTTCCGGTCCGGAGGTGGCATTTACGGGCGACAAGGCTTCCCTCGTGGAGGACCTCAAGCAGGCCCTGTACGCCTCCAAGATCGTTTCCTACGCGCAGGGTTACCAGTTGATGCGAGCGTCGGCCGAGGAGCATGGATGGAAGCTCAACAACGGCGGCATCGCCCTCATGTGGCGGGGCGGGTGCATCATCCGCTCGGTCTTCCTCGGGAAGATCAAGGCGGCCTTCCACAAGGAACCCGACCTGGTCAACCTGTTGCTGGATCCCTTCTTCAAGGCGGCGGTCGAGAACGCCCAGGCCGGCTGGCGCCGGGTGGTCATGAAGGCGGTCGAGCTGGGTATCCCGATGCCGGCCATCAGCGCGGCGCTGGCCTACTTCGACGGCTACCGGGCGGAACGGCTCCCGGCCAACCTGCTGCAGGCGCAGCGCGACTATTTCGGGGCCCACACCTACGAACGGATCGACCGTCCGCGGGGTGAGTTCTTTCACACCAACTGGACAGGCAGGGGAGGAGACACCGCTTCCTCTTCCTACATCGTGTAATGATATCCCTTTTTGGAGAAAGCCTCTCGATCGGGCCCGACGACCTCCGCGGGCTGGTCGAGGCGTATCTGGAATCCTGCGGGCAATCCCTGCAGCGGGTCCTGATACTGCCCCCCGATCACACCCGCCTCAACTCGATGGCGGGTGTGATTACTTCCATTCTCCACGAAGACCTGACCGCGGCCGGCTGCGAGGTCGACATCCTGCCGGCCCTTGGTACCCACAATCCCATGACGGAGGCGCAGCTGCGCATGATGTTCGGGGATTCAATCCCGCTGGACGCCTTCAAAGTGCACGACTGGCGCAACGGCATCGCCTGCAGGGGCATTGTCCCCGGCGAGCTATTGGCGGAACTGTCCGGTGGCAAGGTCGATTATCCGGTCCGGGTAGAGGTCAGTACGCGTTTGCTGGACGGCTACGACCGGATCATTTCGGTCGGGCAGGTGGTGCCGCACGAGGTCGTTGGCATGGCCAACTACACCAAGAACGTGGTGGTGGGAGCCGGCGGGTCCGATATCATCAACAAGTCGCATTTTCTGGGCGCGGTCTGCAACATGGAGACGATCCTCGGTCGGGCCGACACGCCCGTTCGCAGGCTGTTCAACCATGCGGTGGCGGAATTCCTCGGTGACCTGCCGGTCGATTACCTGCTCACTGTAGTGGAGCAGGACTACGCCACCGGCCGGATGCACCTGCGGGGGTTCTTTGCCGGGGACGAGGAACAGGTCTACATTGAGGCCAGCCGCCTGGCCCGCAGGGTCAATGTCACCCTGCTGGAGAAGGAGCCCCGCAAGGTGGTGGTCTACCTCGATCCGCATGAATTTCAAAGCACCTGGCTGGGCAACAAGGCCGTCTACCGGACACGGATGGCCATCGCCGACGGGGGAGAGCTGGTCGTGCTGGCGCCGGCCCTGAACGAGTTCGGGGAGGACAAGACCATCGACCGGCTAATCCGCAGGCACGGGTACCGGGGAACCGGGGCCACCCTGAGGGCGGTGGAAGAGGATGCGGAACTGCGGGCCAATCTTGGTGCCGCGGCCCACCTGATCCATGGCTCGTCAGAGGGGCGGTTCGACATCACCTACTGTCCCGGGGAAGGTGGCCTTTCGCTGGACGAAATCCGCTCGGTGGGCTTCGGGGCGGAGAACTATGCTGTCATGACGCGTCGCTACAATCCGGAACAACTCCAGGATGGGTTCAACACGCTTCCCGACGGGGAGGAGATTTTCTACATCAGCAACCCGGCGCTTGGGTTGTGGGCATTCAAGGATAAATTCAAGGAGGACTAATGAAGGCGTTTCTCGACCAGGATTTCCTGCTGCAGACCGATACCGCGCAGCGTCTCTATCACGACCATGCGGCCAGGATGCCGATTTTCGACTACCACTGCCATCTTCCCCCGGAGGAAATCGCCGCTGACAAGCAGTTCGACAACATGGGCGAGGTCTGGCTCGGAGGGGACCACTACAAGTGGCGGGCGATGCGCACCAACGGCGTCTCCGAGGACTACTGCACGGGTAGCAAGAGCTGGCGGGAGAAGTTCGACAAGTGGGCGGAGACGGTTCCCCATACCCTGCGGAATCCGCTTTACCACTGGACCCACCTTGAGCTGCAACGCTACTTTGGAATCGATGCCCTGCTCAGTCCGTCCACTGCTGGTGATATCTTCGACGCCTGCACTGAGAAACTCCGTACACCTGGGTTCTCCTGCCGCAACCTGATGCGCAAAATGAACGTCAAGCTGGTCTGCACCACCGACGACCCGGTTGATTCGCTGGAGCACCACCGGAAGATCGCTGATGACGGGTTCGAGATCCGGGTGCTGCCGACGTTCCGTCCGGACAAGGCCATGAACCTGTCCGATGTCGGCGCATGGAAGCAGTACATTACCCGCCTTGAGGAAGCATCCGGGGTGGAGGTCACGAGCTGGGGCTCCCTCATCGAGGCCATCGCCAACCGGGCCGACTTCTTTCACTCCATGGGATGCCGCCTTTCCGACCACGGGCTGACCCATATCCCGGCCGCTGCGACAACTGAGTCCCATCTGGACATCATCCTTTCCAATGCGCTTGCCGGCGAGTCCATCAACCCGGCTGACCAGGACAAGTTCCAGGCCATGTTCCTTTACGAGATGGGCAGGATCTACCACGCCCGAGGCTGGGTCCAGCAGTTCCACCTCGGCGCCGCCCGCAACAACAACCGGAGGCTTTTCAAGATGCTCGGCCCGGACACCGGTTTCGATTCCATCGGCGACTACCGCCAGGCACCCGGTTTGCTCGGACTCTTCGACAAGCTCGACACCTCCAACCAGCTGGCCAAGTCCATCATCTACAATCTGAATCCGGTCGACAACGAGTTGATGGCCACCCTGATCGGCAATTACCAAGACGGCTCATTCCCCGGCAAGATGCAGTTCGGCAGCGGCTGGTGGTTCCTCGACCAGAAGGATGGCATGGAGCGCCAGATGAACGCCCTCTCGCTCCTCGGCCTGCTCTCACGCTTTGTCGGCATGCTGACCGATTCCCGCAGTTTCCTGTCCTATCCCCGCCACGAGTATTTCCGGCGTATCCTCTGCAACCTTATCGGCAACGATGTTGAGAACGGCGAGATCCCCGCCGACATGCAGCTGCTTGGCCAGATGGTGGAAAATATCTGCTACAACAACGCCGTCGGATACTTCCGGATGGGGTAAATATGCAAAAAATAATTGGAAAAATGCACATTCATAATGTGCCCAAAGATGCTATGATGCCCGTCCAATTATACAGTGGCATCATAACATGAAAAGATTACCGAGATTCACCTTTGGTATGGGCGACCGCTTTGGCCGTCAGGGAGAGGCGCAGTTGAAAGCCGTCCTGGACGCCCGTAGCGTTGGACTGGACATCGCTCCGGTTTGGAACAAGAGCAAGCGTGAGCACACGCTGATCGGCACCAAGCCGCAGAGCCTGCGCGATGAGGCGGATGCCGCGGTGGAGTCCCTCGGTTACGCCGGGCCCTACTTTGTCGACGCCGACCACATCACCCTGCAGACGGTGGACGAGTTCCTTGCCTGTAGCGACTTTTTCACCCTGGATGTGGCGGACAGCCTGGGCAAGGCCCCGGCCAGTCCGGAAAGGGCAGAGGCCTACACGGCGGCCCTTGCCGAGCTCGGGGAGGTCAGTATCGCCGGTCTGGCCCGTTCCCTCGTGTTCGATGGGGGCACGGTGAGCCGCCTTGTCGGGACCTACGGCGCTTCGATAGAGGCCGCCAAGGCGCTTTATGAGAAGATCCTTGCCGCCCGCCCGGACGGCGACTTCGCGGTTGAAGTCTCCATGGACGAGACCGACAACCCGCAGGGTCCGCTTGAGTTGCTGGGCATACTCCGCTTGCTGGCCATGGAGGGGATTCCTGCCCAGACGATCGCCCCGAAGTTCACCGGGCGGTTCAACAAGGGCGTCGACTACGTCGGGGACCTGAAGCGGTTCCGGGTGGAGTTCGAGTCCGACCTGCTGGTGGTGCGCCACGCCATCCACGCCTTTGGACTGCCGGAGAGTCTCAAGTTGAGTGTCCATTCTGGCAGCGACAAATTCAGCCTGTATCCGGTCATCAAGGAGTTGGTTTACCGCCATGAGGCCGGCCTGCACATCAAGACAGCCGGCACCACCTGGCTGGAGGAAGTTATTGGCCTGGCCGAGGCCGGAGGCGAGGGGCTGGAGTTCGTCAAGGAGATCTACATCGAGGCACTGGATAAGTTTGACGAATTGACGGCTCCGTACTCGACGGTCCTGGATATAGTCCGGAATGAACTCCCCTCAGCGGACCAGGCCCGCGAGTGGAGCAGCCGGCAGGTGATCGAAATGGTTGAGCACGAGCCCAAGCATCCGTACTTCAATTCCAGTTTGCGCCAGTTTTACCATGTTGCCTTTAAGCTGGCCGCCAAGGCGGGTGACCGCTTCTACAACCTGCTGGAGGAAAATGCTGACATCATCAACCGTCGGGTCCATAACAACCTCTACTGGAAACATATTCTGAAAGTGATACCGGAAACGAGCCGGGTTCCGGTCAAGTAGAGGTCCGTTCACCATACCCCCAAATGAAAAAGTCCTTACCCCCGTTCATCTTCGGCCTCTTGCTGGGCCTGGTGGCCGCATCCCTGCTGTTCACCTTCCTCGAGGACGACCAGGCCGGTGGCACCGCTTGGGCCCGCCAACTCAAGGTGGCCCATACCCTGCCCGCATCCCATCCGGTCCATGCCGGGATGGAGCACATGGGCCAGCGCCTGGAGGAGATTTCCGGTGGCAGGCTGTCGCTGGTCATTTACCCCAGCGGGCAGTTGGGCAGCGAAACCCAGACCATTGAGCAGTTGCAGAGCGGCACCCTCGACATCGCCAAGAGCAGCGCCGCGCCGATCGGGAATTTCCTTTCCCTGTTCAAGGTGTTCAGCCTGCCATACCTGTTCCGCGACGAGGCCCACTACTGGAATGTCCTCGACGGGGAAATCGGGCAGGGCCTGCTGGAGGAGATGTCGGTCAACGATGCCGGGCAGTCCAGCGGGATGCGGGGCCTGACCTACTACGATTCCGGCAGTCGCAATTTCTACGGCAAGCGCCCGGTCCTCTCGCCGGCCGACCTGAAAGGGGTGAAGATCCGCGTGCAGAACGACCCGGTGGCGATGGACATGGTTTCCGCCCTTGGCGGGGCACCCACGCCGGTGGCATGGGGGGAACTGTACACGGCATTGCAGCAGGGGGTTGTCGACGGGGCGGAAAATAACCCGCCCAGTTTTGTCACCTCCCGGCATTTTGAGGTCTGCAAGGACTTCAGTTTCGACCACCACTCGCGGGTCCCTGACATTCTCCTGATCAGTCTGCGGACATGGGAGGACTTGAGTGGACAGGAGCGGGAATGGCTCCTGCAGGCGGCCCGTGAATCCAGTGTTTTCCAGCGGGAAGCCTGGGCGGCGGCCGTGGAGGAATCCCTCGACCTGATGCGTTCCGAGGGCGTGGAAATCCGGGAAGTGGACATCCTGCCCTTTATCGAGGCGACCCAGAGTGTGCGGGACAAGTATGCCCTTGGATCCCTGAAGGAACTGATGACGCGCATCGGGAATGTCCAATAGGGAAGGGCCATGGTTCGCAAGATCAACACCAACGCGCAGGGCCTTCTCCACTTCCTGTTGATTATCCTTTTCTCCGTCCTTGTCGCGGATGTCCTGTGGGGGGTGCTTACCCGTTACCTGCTTGGCGGACAGGCCCGCTGGTCGGAGGAGCTGGCCAGGCTACTGATGGTCTGGCTGGGGCTGCTTGGTGCGGCACTGGCCTGCCGCGAGGAAAAGCACCTCGGGCTCGATATTGTCGTCCGGCAATGGCCGGAATCCCTGCAGGCATGGGTGCGCGTCTTCCTTAACCTGTGCGTGGGTTCATTTGCCCTCGTGATTATGGTCTGGGGCGGCGGGCACTTGGTCGCGCAGCGCCTTGAAGCCGGCCAGATGCTGCCTGCCCTCGGGATATCCAAGGCCTGGTTCTACCTGGCATTGCCGGTCAGCGGCTTCCTGATCGTTCTCTTTAGTATCGAGTTGATCACCCAGGCATGGAAATCCCTCTGCGAGGAAGGAGGCCAGTCATGACCCAGGAACTGGCTATCCTCCTGGTTGTCTTCGCCTCCCTGCTTTGCCTGCGGGTGCCGATTGCCTTTGTCCTCGGCATTGCCACGGTCCTGACGGCGGTGGCTCTTGGCTACTCGCAGGTACCGTTGACGATCGCCAGCGACCTCGGCAACGGCATCGACAGCTTTGCCCTGCTGGCCATCCCGTTCTTTATCCTGGCCGGTGAACTGATGGGCAGCGGCGGCCTGGCCCGGCGCCTGATTGATCTGGCGGCGGCCATCGTCGGACGCCTCCCGGGTGGCCTGGCCCTGGTCAACACCCTGACCTGCATGCTCTTCGGGGCCATCAGCGGCTCCTCGGTGGCGGCGGTCTCCAGTATCGGGGGCACGCTCATCCCGGAGATGAACCGCAAGGGCTATGACCGGGATTTCAACATTGCGGTGACCGCATCGGCCGCCACCACCGGCCTGCTGATTCCGCCCAGCAACATCATGATCGTCTATGCGCTGGTGGCCGGCAACGTCTCGGTGGCGGCGCTCTTCCTGGCGGGCATCCTGCCGGGGATCGTGGTGGGGCTCGGGATCATGGCCGTGGCCCTCATTCTTTGCCTCAAGCGGGGATACGGCCGTACCCGGGAGGGTGGCGAAAAGCTGCCGGCCCTGGGCAAATCCATTTTTCGCGCCATGCCCAGCCTGCTGCTGGTCGTCATGGTTCTGGGCGGTATCCTGGGGGGAATCTTCACCGCCACGGAAGCGTCCGCGATCGCGGTCCTCTGGGCCTTCCTGCTGGGAACACTTTTCTACCGGGAGATCAAGTTCTCCGAATTGCCGGAAATCCTGCTGCGGGCCTCCCGGACCACCGCCATCGTGCTCTTCCTTGTCGCCTGCAGCTACGCCATGAGCCGCTTGCTGACGCAGGAGCAGGTTCCACAGCAGGTCAGTGCCGCCCTCCTGGAGCTCTCCGAGAACCCGATCGTGATCCTGCTGATCATTAATCTCATTCTCCTGATGGTGGGGGTCTTCATGGACATGACCCCGGCCGTCCTCATCTTCACGCCCATCTTTCTGCCCATTGCCATCCAGCTTGGGCTGCATCCGGTCCACTTCGGAATCATCATGATCGCCAACCTCTGTATCGGCCTGCTCACCCCGCCGGTCGGAACATGCCTGTTCGTCGGGGCTGGCGTCGGCAAGAGTGATATCGTCCTCGTCTCGCGGGCCATGTTGCCGTTCTACGTGGTCATGGTGGCGGCACTGATGCTTATCACCTACTGGCCCCCCCTGAGCATGCTTCTGCCGGGCATTTTCAACTAGTCCCCCAGCAGATCAGTGCAGTTCTTGCCGAAGGCGGCGAGGATATCCTCCATGAAAGCCTTTAGGGCGGGGCCGTGGTCCTGAATGAGCGGGGTGAGGTCGATGGCGTAGGCGGCTTGGCCAACGGTATCAGTGGCATGGGCATCGATAAAAGTGGCGTTGGCGCGGCGGCGTCCCTCGACGGCGAGGTCGTAGCGCTTGCCCCCGGCGATCTGGGAAGCGAAGACGGCGTTGAGCCGCCCGGCAAGGCCGGTCTCGTCGTCCAGTGGCTGGACCACCTTGAGGGCGTGCGGGAGCCAGTCGAGTGAGCGCCAGACCTCGCAGCCGAGGAGCTGCCGGGGACGGGCTTCGGTCGGGAGGCGGCGGATGGCCTCCACGGTGGCCAGGCACACGGCAACATGGGTCGGGTGCTTGTCGAACGGGTTGTGGGCGTAGACCCGCTCCGGACGAGCAGTCTCGAGGATTTGCACGAGGTCGGCCACGAGGGATTGCCTTCGGTCGGCATCCTTTACCCCGGAGCTGGGGTATCCCAGCTGGGCCACGAAGGCGTACTGGCCAATGTCGGCGGCCTGGTGCTGTTCGCGGATACGGACCTCTCGCATCTGCTCATCGGTATAATCAGCAAAGGCCCCCGAACGGGCACTGCCGGCTCCGTCCGTGCAGATGACGCCCCCGAACCAGCGCTCCGTGGATCCATGGCAGGCCAGGATGCCATGCAGGGCCATGAACTCGAGGTCGTCCTGGTGGGCCCCGATGCCAAGGTGGGTCGTGCGCCGTAGTGCCTCCGGCGTGGCAGCGTTGTCTGGGATGTGCAGGTCGGCCTCCGTCTGGTTGTGGGTCATGATCGGGTGAGGTAAAAAGTGGTGGGGGATCAGTCCTTGAAGAGCAGGGGCAGGGGCTCCCCAAACTGGCCCTTCACCACCACTTCCTTGGCCCCGGGGGCGGTCAGTCGGAAGGTCACTCGCTGGTCGGGGTGAATCTCGGGAGAAATTTGCGCTTCTATGGCTGGAATTTGCGTCATGGCGATTAGTATTGCGGTCAGATGCTTCTTTATTTGTCCCCTTCATTAGGCTGGCCCCTCCCTCTTGGCAATTTCCTTCCTTCCGGTCCCTCGTTTTAAGGCTTCACTTTTGTGTGAATTCCACTCTTCTCATCCTCATCGTTTCTGGAAACCCTGTCGCCAGAACAGTCGTCCTCCGACCGTTTTTTCCCGTTTCCAGTCCGGATTGAACCTTTTTGCCCAAAAAAAGCCGCGATCCCGTGTTTTTCGTTTTCCAGTACGGGTTACTGTCTAATTTAAACGGCTACATTTGGTGAGGGGACCGCATCGACATGAAGCGGACAATTAAATTTCTGAAGTTGGCAAGTGGAATGGTGCTGTTCTCCTTCCTGGCCAAGCGTGCCCGGTCGGGAAGGTCCGTGAAGGTGCTTGAGGATGGATGGAAGTTTAAGCGGGGGCCGGTCAAGGAAGGTTGGGTGGTTGATCTTGGTGAGGCCCAATGGGACAAGGTATCGGTTCCGCATGACTGGGCCATAACGGGTTCCTTTGACCGCGACAACGACCTGCAGGTGATCCGCATCATCCAGGACGAGGAAAAGAGCGCCTCGGCGAAGACCGGGCGGACAGGGGCCCTGCCGCACTTGAACTGGGAAGGTCGCGATGTCGAGGACCTGGTATTCGTGACGGTTTCCGTCGTCGACGAAGACGGCAATCCCTGCCCGACGGCCAGCAACCAACTCGATTTCGAGGTAAAGGGGGAGGGGACCTACCGGGCCGCCTGTAATGGCGATCCCACCTCCATGGAGTTGTTCCACCTTCCCACCATGAAGCTCTTCAGTGGAAAGCTGGTGGTCCTGGTTCAGCCCACCACGGCGCCCGGCCCGATCGAGCTGCTCGTCTCCGGGGAGGGGCTCCTGCCGGCGACGATCGGACTCCGGTCATTGGCGCAGTAAGTAAGCCTTGGCCCGCGTCATCACGCGGCCGCTTGTCGAAGCCCCGTCAGGTTCGGCTCACGGTCAGCAACACCGGTTCCATGGACGGTGACGAAGTGGTGCTGATTTACCTCAATGATGTGGTCAGCAGTGTTGCCACTCCGGTCAGGAAACTGGTTGCATTCGAGCGAGTCAGTCTCAAAAAGGAGGAGAGCCGAACCCTTTCGTTTACGATCGAAAACCGACATCTGGCTTTCCTCGGCCGGGATATGAAGCCGGTGAACCAGGCCAATTTGAGCTCGTTATCGGGGACCATGTGCTGGAATTTGAAGTAACGGGTGTGGAAGACGAGCCAATGGAAACAGGAAAGAACGGAGATATCTGAAAATGAAAGTATATTTGACAATGCGAAGCAGGCGATTGCCCGTTTCAGCCGCCAGCCTTTTCATGGTCCTTGCACTCTGTACCGGGATGGTGAAGGCGGATACGCGCCCCAACATCCTCTGGATAACCTGCGAGGACAACAATGTCGACTGGGTCGGCTGCTACGGCAACCCCCATGCCGATACCCCGAACATCGACGGGTTGGCCGCCGAAGGCTTTCAGTACATGCACTGCTATGCCAACGCTCCCGTCTGCGCGCCTTCGCGCAGCACATGGATCACTGGCATGCTAGCGATCTCCAACGGCACTTTCCCGATGCGCAGCCGTCATGAGATCCCGCATGACCGCATTCCCTACTATCCGGATCAGCTGCGCGCCGCCGGATACTATACCGCCAATTTTGTGAAAACGGATTTCAACATCGGTGGACGCAGGGATTCCGACTGCTGGGACCATCACGGTGAAGTCGATTGGGACGCCCTCCCGGACCGGCAGCCCTTTTTCCAAATCATCAACCTGACCTCCTCCCACGAAAGCAGGGCACAGGGGGATGTGGAGAACACGGACCACGATCCCCCCGACACCCGGCTGAGGGCCTATCATCCCGACCTGCCGGATGTCCGGAAAAATTATGCCAAATACCACGATGCCATGAAGCGCATGGATGGAGAGGTCGGTGAAGTTTTGCACCGGCTTGAGGAACTGGGGCTGGCGGATAATACGATCGTGATCCACAACTCCGACCACGGCGGTGTCCTGCCGCGCAGCAAACGCTATCTCTTTTCCTCCGGGTTGCACTGCCCGCTGATCGTGCGCATCCCGGAAAAGTACAAGTCTATGTGGCCTGCGGAGCAACCGGGGTCACAGGTTGACCGCCTGGTCAGCTTTGTCGACATGCCGAAGACCTGGCTGAGCCTGGCTGGTGCAGAGATGCCGGGCACCATGCAGGGAACCATCTTTCTCGGACCGCAGGCGGAACCCGAGCCGGAATATCATTTTGCCTTCCGTGGGCGTATGGATGAGCGGTTGGAAAGTGCCCGGGCCATCAGCGACAAGCGCTTCCTCTATATACGCAACTACATGCCCTATGTTCCATGGATGCAGCATTTGCTTTATCTCTGGAAAATGAAGGCGACCCAGGCATGGGATGCGCATGTTCAGTCCGGAAAGGCCTCCGAGGTCGAGGCGCGTTTCTTTGCCCCCAAGGAATGGAGTGAGGAGCTCTACGACCTGCAGGAGGATCCAGACAATGTGGTCAACCTGGCCGCCCTCCCGGAGTATGCCGGAACCCTGGCCCGGATGCGCAAGGCGCTGCGCACTGAACAACTGCGCGTTTCCGATGCCGGATTGCTGCCCGAATCCGAAATGATCCGCCGCGCCGCAGAAAACAACCTGACCATTTACGACATGGTGCGGGATCCAAAACTTTACGATTTGCCGGCTTTGCTGGATGCGGCCGACCTCGCACTGGAGCGCAACCTGGATAACCTCCCGGGTCTTGAGAAACTGCTGGAGAGTCCCGATTGCGGCCAGCGATGGTGGGCAACAGTGGGTTGCTTCCTGCTGAACGCGCGGCCTGCACGGATCGATGCCCTGCTGGAGGATGAGTCGCACGAGGTCCGCATCATGGCGGCCTGGCTGCTGATTAAAACCGGTGACAGGGAAAAAGGTTATCAATGTCTGGATAACCTGCTTCGGCAAAACGACTATGCGATGCTTGCCGCCATGAATGTGATCGATTGGATCGGGGAGGACGCCCGGCCCTTGATGGAGGCTATTCCGGAGGAAGCGCAGCTGGGAGAATATGAAAAGCGCATGCTCGGTGTGCTGCAGGTCCAGTTCAATGAGACAGCGGAAGAATAGGATTTCCTTTATACAAACAGAACAAGAACGAGAATGGTCGAGATGACCTGAACTGTGCCGTTTGAAAAGTTAGCCTGGGCCCATAGAAAGGACTCAGATAAATGAAAGCGAAACGGTATAGGACAGAACAAAAGATCCGCATATTATGCGAGGCTGAAAAAGCTGGTCAGTCCATCGTGGAGTTGTGCCGGGAGAAAGGGATCAGCGAACAGACCTTCCATCGGTGGCAGCGGGAGTTCGGGATGATGAAGCTCGACCAGGCCAAGCAACTGAAGGAACTGCAGAAGAAGAATGCCCGAAAAAAAAGTTCTAAGCCCCGGGTCGTGATCGAGGACTGGCGCTACAAATACAACCACGCCCCTCCCCACCGCTCCCTCGGCTACATCACTCCCATCCAGTTCGCGGGCCCTGCTATGGAAGCTTGCCCACTCACTTTGCCGGCGAACCCCGTCCGCCGGAGTCTTGACTTCCTCTACAATCTCAAAGAAACATCAATCCCGCCCAGACTAACGAATTACGCGGCCCAGTTTGGGTGACTTAACCAGTCCTTTATAATCAACAAGTGGGGGCGTAGCTCAGTCGGATAGAGCAACGGTCTTCTAAACCGTAGGTCGTGGGTTCGAATCCCGCCGCCCCTGCCAGTTGGTGGATTCTGAGTATGGAGTGCGCCGGCAAGGCGGCGCTTTGAAAGCGGCAACATGTTGCCGCACTCCAAGGGCGGCGAAGGGCATTTTTTTGAATTAACGGTTTACAGCAGGGCGGAAATAGGGCTTTACCGCATGACTGTAGAACCCCGCTGCATAATTGAGGCGGGTTTTTTTTATTATGTTTGATCTCTTTCGAAAAAAGAACGGCACGTACAAGGATGACATCCTGTCGGGCCTGACGGTAGCGCTGGCACTGGTCCCGGAGGCCATTGCCTTTGCCTTTGCGGCGGGAGTGGATCCGCTGATTGGCCTGTGGGCGGCCGTGTTCATGGGTTTCATCACCTCGGCCGCGGGTGGGCGCCCGGGGATGATATCGGGTGCCACGGGCGCGATCGCGGTCGTTGCCGGGAAGGCGGTCCAGCACGGCGACCAACTGGGGGCCGGACTCGGCCTGCAGTACCTGTTCGCGGTGATCATGATCGCAGGGGCGATCCAGGTTCTCTTTGGTGTGCTGCGCTTTGGTCGATTCATCCGCCTGGTGCCGCATCCGGTGATGATCGGCTTTGTCAACGGTCTGGCGATTGTCATCCTGATGGCGCAGTTCCCCTCATTCCGTGATCTGCAAAGCGGTGAATGGCTGAGTGGTTCGCCCCTGGCGGTGATGGTGGGACTGGTGCTGGTGACGATGCTGATCATCCAGTTTTTCCCCAAGCTGACCCGGGCGGTTCCCTCATCGTTGATGGCCATTGTCTCGGTCGGGGCGGTCGCTTTTCTCCTGTTCAAGGACACGGCGACGGTGTCAGACGTGCTGGCACAGTCGCCCAGTAACCCGGACGGCAAGCTCTCTGGCTCATTCCCGCTGCCCGCCCTGCCGACTGGGATCGACTGGCTGGCCGACTGGGGATTCATCCTGAAGACAGCCTTCGTGGTGGCCATGGTGGGGATCATTGAATCGCTTATGACCCTGCAGTTGATTGACGAGATCACCGAGACCCGCGGACAGGGCAACCGGGAGTGTGTGGCCCAGGGTGGGGCGAACCTCCTCTCCGGGCTCTTTGGCGGCATGGGTGGCTGCGCCATGATCGGGCAGTCGCTGATCAACATCAAGTCTGGCGGCCGTGGCCGCACTTCCGGGATAACGGCAGCTGTGGCGCTGGCCAGTTTCATCATGCTCGGTGGCCCGGTTATCGAGCGCATTCCCATCGCTGCCCTCGTCGGGGTGATGTTCATGGTGGTCATCGGGACCTTCGAATGGTCCTCCCTGAAGACCTTTGGCAAGGTGCCATTTTCGGAGATCATTGTCATCGTGGCGGTCACCCTGGTGACCGTCGTCCTGCATGACCTCGCGACCGCCGTCTTCATCGGCATCATTCTCTCGGCTCTGGTCTTTGCCTGGGAGAGTTCCAAGCACGTTTACGTGCACCTGGAAAAGGACACCCCGGAGGAACGTATCTATTCCCTCCAGGGCTTGCTCTATTTCGGGTCGGTGCGGGACTTCGCCGACCATTTCCAGGCGCGGTCCGACGTGAAGAACATCGTCATCGACTTTGGCCATTCCCGTGTGTGCGACATGTCGGGCCTGGAGGCGATCAACACCCTCGCCGAGCGCTACCGCCAAGCCGGTAAAAACCTGCGGCTGAGGCACCTGTCGGTTGACTGCCGCAACATGCTGGAAAAGGCCGGGACCATGGTCGATGTCGAAGTGCTGCCGGACGATCCCGCCTATACCGTGGCAAGGTTGCGCGGATTGTCCTGATCGACAGGATTGTCTTCAAGTGACCCAAACATGAGCCATGTGATTCGTTAGTCTGGTCGGGTTAATGTTTCTTTGAGAACGGAGGGGAAGTAAAGGCCCCGCCGGCCGGAATTGAGTCGACAAGGATTCCTGTTCGGGTTTAAAAGCATTTTATGCAATCCGGACCGGCGAACCCATTTAGAATCCTCTCCCTGGTCGTCCTGGGGGCATTGCCGGGGGTTATGTGCTGGAATCCGGCGGTGGCTTATCCGGTCTACCGCAATTCCGGTGTGGAAGGGGCCAGCAACTGTGCGCTTTGTCATCCGGGATTCATGGGTGGCCGGAGCGACACCCTGCATGCCCTGCACACCGGGGGATCAGACCCGGTCACCGGGCGCTGCACGTTTTGTCACCGGTCCCCGGGCGACCTGCCGATTGTTATGTACAGTGGTGACGGACTGGGTTGCATGGGCTGTCACGGGCGCGACTATGGGGAGACGATCAGTGATGATTACGAGGGGGAATCGACCCTTGGTCAACCCAAGTTCAGTGGGGTGGGCCTGCGGGCCCATCATGCGGCTGCGGGTATAAACCTCTGCGGGGGATGTCATTCCGGTGATCCCGACCCGTATCCGGAGAATGTGATTGATCCGGGCTTGGGCGGACCTGTGCACTACTATTTACGGGCCGATTCCAAAGGGGATCCCCTGGCCAGCCTGGGGGGTGAACCGGTTGATCCCAGCTCGAATGAGGACTCCGCCAATGACGCGGATTTGACCGGCCTGGACAACGATGGGGACGACCTGTACGACATGGCGGATTCGGATTCCGTTCAGGATCCGGGCGGGCTCATGGCCGAACTGATGGCCACGGCGGGCCCGCGGCTGACCTGGCCAACCCCCAGCCCCGGATGGACTCTCCAGTCCAGCTCGACCCTGGGCAACGACTGGGTTGTACTACCGGCACCTGACTTCAGGGACCGGGCGAGGGGTTTCTGGATTGTCGACCGGTCCCTCCCGGTTGTATCCGGTGACTTTTACCGCCTGAGTAATTCCGCCCCCGCGGCCGCCAAGGACCCGGTGTCCGACCGCAAGCCGCCGGCCGAGGACCAACCCGGACACTAGTTCCCCCGGCGAGCCGAATGCCCGGTTATTTCCGGCCAGGCGGCGAATCCGTATTTCTTCAACATTGGGATTGGTACTTTAGGAAATAAGCCTATTCAATGGACGAACCATGAGTCCACATCTATCCTTTTTCCCTGTCGCTGTCCTGAGACGGTTGCTGTTTGTCCTCCTTGTGACCGGCACAGCATTCCTTCAGATTGTCCAGGCCCAGCGGGTCCCCGATGACCAGTTGCCGCTCTTTGATCTCGAGGAAATGGAGGTGATCTACAGCCCGACCGACCTTTCCCCTTCATTCCGCGGGGATGCCCCCCAGATGAGCTACTACGATGTTCCCGACCTGCCGGGTGGCGATCTCATCCTGGCGCTCGAGTTCATGGACCGGTATCGCGAAACCCTGATCCCCGGTCGGGTCAAATGGGCCGGCATGCTGGTGTTCCCGGTCATCGATGGCAATGAGCGCAAGCTGATGAAGTGGCTCTGCCTCTATTATTACGACGACAAGATGTACGGGTACGATCCCAGCGGGAAGTTTGATGACGAAAAGCGCTTCTATATCCCCATCCGCTATGAGGACCGCAAGAATCCCCAGGTTTTATTCCGGTTCGCCAGCAACTTCGTGGATGAGGTCTTCCCGGCGCGGGAGCAGGAAGTCTACTATGTGGAGACAGAGGATCCTTCCGATCCGGATGCCATGTTCGAGGAGGTTTATGATACCATCGACATACCGGCCGGACGCATCGATGGATTCCTGACCTCGCACAAGGGCAAGACCCCCGAGGAGCTGGTGCGGATTGTCTACGAGCACAGTGAACTGCCCAACCCGGGAACCGGCAGCAAGGGTGTCTACGGGAAGGCCGAGGATGTCGGTCAGGAAAAGATGGACTGGAAACGCATGTTCCAGATGTCCTATTCTGATGATCACATCGAGAGGGCGTCCAAGCTTCTCAAGCCGCGGTGGACCCAGCGGGTCAAGTTTGTCTATGAGACGAATTTTCTCTTCTGGGACATGGATGCACGCCAGTTCGGTCTCCTTTTCAACATCGGGACCCGCCTGTACACCTACTCCCCCGAGTGGGGGGTCTGGCGCACCCAGGCAACCATCTACGATCTGGAAAACATGGAGTCGCTGGTCGCCAAGCTGGAGTACCCGGGGATCGAAAAGGTCTCCCGTGTCGAGTTCATGAGCATTGACGGAAAGGCCATCCTCGGGGTGGAGGATTCCAAGTAGGCCTGCCCTGAATCAGAACTCGGTGGCCGGGAGGCTGGCTACCTGCACCTCGTAAAGCCTTCGGAAGAGGTCGTCCCGCAGCAGGTCGGAGAAGTTGCCCGCACAGCGGATGCGCCCCTTTTCAAAGAGGAGAATCCGTTCAGCCATCCGGATGGTGGCAAACCGGTGGGCAATGATCAGCAGGGTGCGGTCGTTGGGAAGATCCGCCAGGGCCTGCTGGATTTTCTCCTCGCTCTCGGAATCGAGGGCGGAGGTCGCCTCGTCGAGAATTAGGATGGGGGCGTCCTTGAGGAAGGCCCGGGCAAGGGCCAGACGCTGCCGCTGGCCACCACTGAGGCGGACCGCGTTCTCGCCCACCATGGAGTCGTATCCACCGGGCAACGACAAAATGAATTCCTCCGCGTGGGCCTGGCGGGCCGCCCGGACCACATCCTCCTCGCTGGCACCCGGCCGGGCCAGCAGGATGTTGTCGCGGATGGTCCCGTTGAACAGGACCGGTGACTGGGGGACAAATGCTATGCAGTCCCGCAGGGTCGCTTTCTTCAGTGAGCGGATATCCACCCCGTCGAAGAGGATATTGCCGGCCTGTGGGTCGTAGAATCGCTGGATCAGCTTGGCGAAGGTGGATTTGCCGGCCCCGCTGGGTCCAACCAGGGCACAGGTTGTTCCAAGGGGGATGTCGAGGTGCTCGACCTCAAGGTCAGGTGCCTGCACCGAGTCGCTGTAGCTGAATCGCAGGTCATTGACGGAGAGATGGCCCACCGGATTCTCGAGGATGACCGGATCGGTGGCATCCCGGACGGTTTCCGGCTCATCGAGGACGGTCTCGATCCGTTCGAAGGAACCCCCGGCCTTTTGCAGGCCGTTGAACATGCGGGCCATTCGCTTGAGGGAGTCCACGGTGAAAAACAGGGCCGCGCCCATGGCGGCAAAAGAGGAGAATCCGATTCCCTCCCGGTAGGAATAGAGGAAGGCTGCGGAAACCATCGAGACCGCCACCAGCTCCATGAAGGGCTGCGTCATGTGGTAATACTTGGCCATTTTCATGGCGAACCGGTTGTAATCGAGGAGCTTGCCCTTGAAGCGCCCCCGTTCCCGGTCCTGCATGTTGAAGGAGCGGACCTCGACCACGCCGCGGAGATTCTCGGCCATGATGTCCGATAGCTCACCCAATGTGTGCTGGAGGTCCCTCGACCGGTGCCGGAGATGCCGCCCGACATAGCGCACCGGGAAAATCATCACCGGGACGATGATCACCATCAGGAGAAGGAACCCGACCTGTTGCTGGGAGAAGGAAAGGTAGGCCAGGTAGCCCAGTCCGGCCATGAAGGTGAAAGGCTGAACAAAGGCATCCCGGGCCACCAGCAGGATGGCTTCCTGGATTTGCAGGGTGTCGCCGACCAGCTTGGCCATCAGGTCCCCGGACTTGCGCCGCTCGAAAAACACGATGGGAAGGCTCTGCAGCTTCTCGAAGAGCCGGTGCCGGATCTCCATGAGGATATTCTGCACCGCCCACTGGAGGAAATACTGGTTGATGTAGCTGGCGATGCCCCGGACCAGGAAGACTCCCGGGAGCAGGGCGGCCACCATCAGCAGATAGGTGAGGCTGTAGGTCCTCTCCGTGTCCTCGAAAATGCTCCGGAAGACCTTCTCAACGAAGAAGGGAACACCGAATCCACTGGAAAGACCGGCCACGATACCGGCACCGATGCCAATGGCAAAGAGGCGCCGGTGTTCGCGGGCGATAGCAAAATAACGGGAATAATCCATTTATGGGTGTTGATCTAGCCAAGCTGGCTGAACATGACAAATCTTCATTTCGGGTCCGCATTCCTTGCGTAGACGTTCTCATAACCGGGGCCACGGCGCTTGAACCGCTTGTGCAGCCAGAAATACTGCTCGGGCGCACGGAGAATCAGCTCCTCGATGAGATGGTTGATGCGGACCGCATCGGCGGCCGGATCCTTGGTCGGGATATCCTTTACCTCCGGGTAGATCTCCACCCGGTAGGTTCCATCGGGCAACCGGTACCCCATGAAGGGCACAATGGCCGCCTTGCCCATGCGGGCAATGCGTGCGGTTGCGGTATTGGTGACGGCCGGCACCCCGAAGAAGGGCAGGACCTCGCTGTACTTGATCTTCTTTCCCTGGTCGGGGGCGTACCAGACCATGTCCCCCTCCCGCAAGGCCCGGATCAAGTCATTCATCTCGTCCATGTGGATGACCCGCTTCATCAGCTTTTCCCGCGAGCGAGTCATTTCCCGGGCAATGACCGGCTGGTCGGGTTTCCGGTACAGGCAGCTGAATAGCCGGTGAGTGAGCAGGATCCGGCCGCCAATCTCCAGCGTGGTGAAATGGGCGCTCAGCAGCAAGGCTCCCCGGCCGGAGGCGGCCACTGCCTCAAGGTGTTCCATCCCGACCACCTCGGAGATCTTCTGTAGCTGCTCCGGGGATTTGTACCATGCGGCCGCCAGTTCGAAGATCCCCATGCCCATGGCCTGGTAATGGCGCCTGGCCAGGTCCAGCCGTCCGCTTTCCGGCATCTCCGGGAAACAGAGCCGGATGTTGGTCAGGGCCACCCGCTTGCGGTAGGGGAAGACCACCCAGATAAAGGAACCGATGGCCTTGCCGATGGCCTGCATCCAGGGGATGGGTAGTTTTGCCGCTGCCCGAAGGAGCAGTATTCCGAGTGCCGCGAACGCGTTGCCGGGGCGCCAGAGGGAGGTTGATGTCGACTTGGCCATGATGATTGCGGAGGATCCCGCAAGGGGCAGAAGTGTTGACGACCAGCCCATGGAGCGCAAGAACGGAGACACTGCCCCTTCCAATCCGGGTTCTATCCATGTCTGAATATCCAATATACACGGTTCCCGATTATGCCGACGGTGTGTCTCCATTGTCGCGCCCGGGCCCATTCTCACGCCTCCTGCCGACCATGGCCTTCTACAGCCGGGTAGCGGCCATTGTCCTGAAGGCCGCCTACCATGCCAAGCGTGGGCGCTACATGGACTACGACTGGTACCGCTCCAGTGCCGCAATACGGGCCGCCTTTGAAAAGGTGGGGGCGCGGATTTCCGTGAAGGGTACCGAACACATCGCCGCCCTCGAAGGCCCCTGTGTCTTCATCGGCAACCACATGAGCACGGCCGAGACATTCCTGCTGGCTTCGATCATCCGTCCCTTCCAGCCGGTGACATTCGTGGTCAAGCAGGCCCTCCTCGAGTACCCGGTTTTTAAGCACGTCATGATTTCCCGGGATCCCATCGTGGTGGGCCGGGTCAATCCCAGGGACGACCTGAAGGCCGTCATGGGCGGCGGCCAGGAGCGCCTTGATGCGGGCATCTCGATCATCATTTTCCCCCAGCGGACCCGGACGGTTGAGTTTGACCGGGAGTCCTTCAACACCATCGGGGTCAAGCTGGCCAAGCGGGCAGGAGTGCCGGTTATTCCGTTGGCCCTGAAGACGGACGGCTGGTCCAATGGCAAGATCCTCAAGGACTACGGCCGCTTTAACCCGCATGAGCCTGTAAACTTCGAATTTGGGGCCCCGATCAAGGTCGAGGCAAATGATAAGCTGGCCCATGAGGCGGTGGCTGACTTCATCGAGGAGAGGCTCCGGCGGTGGGGCTTGCCGGTCAAGTAGCCCCCCCGTCACCGCGTCCACACTTTTGAGCTTTTCAGTCAGGAAAGCATTTGCATGGTTGATTGCTTATGCTGGATTTGAAATTTTTCCGTGAAAACACGGATCTGGTACGTGCAGGCATTGCCCGCAAGAAGTTCGATTGCGACATCGACCTCCTGCTGGAGCTGGATGACCGGCGCCGCCGGATCATCCGGGATGCAGAGGAAAAACGGGCCGCCCAGAAGGCAGCCAACACAGAAATGGCCAAGCTGGACAAGAAGTCCGACGCCTTCCGGGAGAAGGTGGCGGAGATGCGCAGCCTGGCCCAGGAGGTGAAGACCCTCCAGTCCCAGCAGGCGGAAGCCGAGACCGAGTGGGAGGTCGCTTACCTGGCACTTCCCAACATCCCCGACCCGAGCGTGCCCGACGGGAAGTCCGAGGACGACAACGTGGTCTTTCATACCTGGGGCGACACCGATGGGGTCTCTGCCGATGCCGCCGCCCACTACGACATCCCGTGGTTTTCCCATTATGTTGACCTGGAGCGGGGAACCAAGATCGCCGGGGCCGGCTGGCCGGTTTTCCGGGGCCAGATGGCCAAGCTGGTTCGCTCACTGCTCGATTTCTTCCTTGAGGAGAACACCAAGGCCGGGTTCGAGGAAATGCATCCGCCCCTGTGTGTGAACGCTGCCAGCGCCACCGCCACCGGCCAGCTGCCTGACAAGGAGGGCCAGATGTACCACGTCCAGGAGGACGGGTTTTACCTGATTCCGACCGCTGAGGTGCCGGTGACCAATTTCTACCGCAACGAGGTGATGGAGGCTTCCAGCCTCCCGGTGAAGGCCTGTGCCTATTCACCCTGTTTCCGCCGCGAGGCCGGCAGCTACGGCAAGGATGTCCGTGGCCTCAACCGGGTTCATCAGTTCGATAAGGTGGAGCTGGTCGAATGGGTCCATCCCGACGAGGGCATCAACGAGCTGGAGCGCCTGCGCGAGCACATCCAGGGCCTCGTCGAGAAGCTGGGCCTGCCTTACCGCACCCTTTTGATGTGCTCCAAGGACATTGGGTTCCCCCATGCCAAGCAGTACGACGTGGAAGTATGGGCGGGTGGCCAAAAACGCTGGCTGGAGGTCTCCAGCGCCAGCTGCTTCACGGATTTCCAGGCTCGCCGCGCCAACATCCGCTTCCGGGACAAGGACGGCAAGCTCAGGGTGGTCCACACCCTGAACGGTTCCGGATTGGCCATTCCGCGGGTGCTGGCGGCCATCCTGGAGAATAACCTTCAAGCCGACGGGAGCGTCCTGCTCCCGGATGCGCTGGTCCCGCATTTCGGGGGCGACCGCCTGACCCCGCCCCGGTAAGGCCTCAATGATCCCCTGGCCGGAAATTGCCCGGTGCTTCGCTGTGTTGCGTCCGGTCGAGTGGATTGACCGCAAGGCCCTGGCACACCTCCAGCATTTGCAGGAGGATAAGCCCGTCATGGTGGCCTGTTCCGGTGGTGCGGATTCTGTCTTCCTGACCCTGGTCATGCTGTCTTTGCTGGGATCCGACCGGCTGCGGGTGGCCCATTTCAATCACGGTATCCGGGGAGGATCGGCTGACGCTGACGAGGCATTCGTAAAGGCCATGTGCGAGGGACTGGGGATTCGCTTCCTATCCGGCCGCCCCGGTGGCCCGCTTGATCCCAGCGAGGCATCCCTCAGGGAGGCTCGCTACAGTTGGCTGGAATCGGTCTACCGGAAGAAGTCGGCCGGGGCGCTGGTCCTTGGCCAGCATGCCGACGATCTTCTGGAATCGCAGGTCATGGCCCTGTTCAGCGGGGCGGGTCCCTCCGGCATGGTTTCGCCCGAGCCCGTCAGGATTTTCCCGGATGGTCACGTCCGGCTGCGGCCCCTGCTGCCGATGAAACGGTCCACCATCGAGACCACTCTCCGCTCACTTGAAATCCCCTGGCAGGAGGATCCCAGCAACCTGGACAACGGGTATACCCGCAACTGGGTCCGCAATGAACTGCTTCCACAAGTGGTGAAGCGGATCCCCCAGGACCTGCACGCCACCTCCCAAAGGACCCGCCTGTTGATGTCGGAAACCCTCGGGGTGGTGGATGAACTACTGGAGCAGCTGGGGCTGGATTATTCCGATCCGACCGGGTTGGATGTCCGCCTGCTGGTGCATCGCCAGCCCGGACTTATCCGCCGGGCCCTGATGGGATGGTGGATCAGGCATTCCCCGCAAAATCAACTGGGATCGGCCGCCACCGACACCATTATCGGTCACGTCCAGTCGGGGAGGGCGGATCAGCCGGTCAGTGTGGGGCCTTATCCGGCAGGCGGGGACCACCTCCATGTCTGCGTCCTCACCCGGACGGGCCGGCTGGAGATTCGGCCGGAATCGCTTGCGGAGCCCGTTGCTTGGACCTCCGGTTGCCACTGGAACTGGCGCGCCGGGCCGCTTTACCTGCCGGACGGCTCGCTCATGGAGGCTGAGCCTGTGCGGTGGCCCGCAGGGGAAGAACCCTTTTTGCGGGCAGATCCCCGCCGGGAGGCATGGCTGGTGGGCGTCGATGGTCCCCTTTTTGTCCGCCAATGGCGCTCCGGGGACAAGTACAGGCCGCTGGGTGCTCCCGGCCGCAGGAAGTTGCAGGATCTCTTCACGGATGCTAAGTTAGGGGCTGAACAAAAAAACACTCTGCCTGTCATATTGGACAGTGAAGGGGAAATCCTCTGGGTCCCCGGATTTCCCCCAGCCGAGCGGGCCAGGGTCGGCCCGGCTGACAATACCGCTCTACGGTTGACTTACAGGGAGCATTTAACAGCTTTTCCACCAGAACATGTCGGATAATCCCACACCGAGGCGTAACAAGCCGCTCAACAACGGAAGTCAGTTCCGGATGCTCAGCATCTGGTTGCTGGTCTTTTTTGTCATTTTCACGCTGCTCTATTTTGCCAATTCGGACCTGCAACAGCCGGCCGACTTGACCATTAGGGAAGTCCTTGAGGAGGTCCGGAAGGGCGAAGACGGGCGCATTGTTCCTGGTGCAGTGATCAAGGCCGTTCCCCAGGGAGGGGTCAAGTGGCACGAGGTCCGTGGCCGCCTGAAGCAGGATTCCGGCGAGGACCTGCCCTTTGTGGCCGAGGGCCAGCTGACCGAGCAGAATCTCGAGGTATTGCAGGCATCCGGTCTCTTCAAGGAGGAGCCGGCCAGCACCTTCGTTGCCGAGCTGATCCTTACCCTGTTGCCAATCATCCTGATTGTCCTCATTCTATACTTCCTGTTTGTCCGGCAATTGCGCAGCGCCGGGCGCGGCGCCATGAGCTTTGGCAAAAGCAAGGCCAAGATGCTTACCCGTGACCGCGAGCGGGTCACTTTCAAGGACGTGGCCGGCTGCGACGAGGCCAAGGAGGAAGTCGCCGAGGTGGTTTCCTTCCTTAAGGATCCCAAGCGTTTCCAGCGCATCGGGGGCCGGATTCCCAAGGGCGCGCTGCTGGTGGGTCCTCCCGGTACCGGTAAAACCCTCCTTGCCCGGGCGGTTGCCGGTGAGGCGGATGTCCCGTTCTTCAGTATCAGTGGCTCGGATTTCGTGGAAATGTTTGTCGGCGTGGGCGCGGCCCGGGTCCGGGACATGTTCGAGCAGGGGAGAAAAAATGCCCCCTGTATTATCTTTGTGGACGAAATTGACGCCGTTGGTCGCCAGCGGGGCGCCGGTCTCGGGGGGGGCAACGACGAGCGCGAACAGACCCTGAATTCCCTCCTGGTCGAAATGGACGGATTCGACGGCCACGAGGGGGTCATCATCATGGCCGCCACCAACCGTCCGGATGTCCTCGACAGTGCCTTGCTCCGTCCCGGACGTTTTGACCGGCAGGTGGTCATTGATCTGCCCGACCTCCATGGCCGGGAGGAAATCCTCAAGGTGCATGCCAAGAAGATCAAGCTGGGCGAGGATGTTGACCTGTTTACCGCCGCCCGCAACACCCCCGGGTTTTCCGGGGCCGATCTGGCCAACCTGCTCAATGAGAGCGCCCTGATCGCGGCCCGGTACAACAAGAAGATGGTGGGCCGCCACGACATTGAAGAGGCCCGTGACAAGATCGCCTTCGGGCGCGAACGGCGCAAGCTCATGGACGAGGAGGACAAGCGGATGACCGCTTTTCACGAGGCGGGTCACGCCCTTGTCCAGGCCATTGTCGACGACGGACACCTGCCGCTCCACAAGGTCACCATCATTCCCCGCGGGCGGGCCCTCGGACTGACCATGATGCTGCCCAAGAAGGATATTCTCGGGCAGTCCCGGCACCACCTCCTGAATCAGATTTGCTGCGCCATGGCCGGTCGCCTTGGGGAGGAGATCGAGACCAACGATTTCAGCAACGGGGCCGCCAACGACATCAAGCAGGCTACCCGGATCGCCCGCCACATGGTCTGCGACTGGGGTATGAGCGATCTCGGGCCCGTCGCCTACGGCGAAAACCAGGACCAGGTCTTCCTCGGCAAGGAGATCAACCGGACCCAGAATTTCAGCGAGGCCACCGCCGAGAAAATCGACAAGGCCATCACCGCCATCATCAACGAGCAGTACAACCGCGCCCGGTCGATCATTGAGGACCACCGCGATGCCCTGCGGAAGATCGCAGAGGCCCTTCTCGAGCATGAGACCATCGAGGGTATCCACGTCCATGAAATCATCAAGCACGGGGAAATCCAGACAACGGTGGAAACCATCCGGGACCGGGCCGACAGCGCCGATGAAGACGAGCCCGAGGAGGAAACCGAGCCCAAGAAGAGCGGGGATGATGACAAGGACAAGGGCGAGCTCAGTGCGGAAGCCGCTCCCGCTCCTGCCTGATGACTCCGTGCCCAGGCGTCCCGTCTGCGTGAATAGTCAGGCCGGAGGCTTGTCGCACCTTGTGTCGCCGGCGTCCCGCCTGCGTGACAAGACCGTCTTCAGGCCGTCTGGGCGGAAGTGGAGCCACCCATCGGATTCGAACCGACGACCTGCTCATTACGAATGAGCTGCTCTACCAACTGAGCTAGGGTGGCGTCCATAAAGGAGAAAAAGTTGTTGGTCGGGTTGGGGATTGGCAAGCAGATATTCGGCCCGAAAAGTGGAAAATAACCCCTTCAGGATAGATTCCCTCACTTTTGATTTGCGTTCGGTGGCCTGTTCCGTATGCGTCTCTCCTTTTCTTGGATCGAAAAAACCGATCCGCAGAACTTTCAGGACATGAAACAGATTACCTTAAAGACCACACCGCGAGAAGAAACCGGCCGCACGGCCAGTAAGCATCTGCGTCAGAAGGGCGTTGTTCCGGCCGTTATCTACGGGGAATCCGGAATCCGCAATCTTTCCATCGATGCCCATGAATTTGCCATGGCCTACCGCAAGATCGCCGGCACCGCCGCCCTGATCGAGCTCAAGGGCGAGGGCGAAAAGGATTCCCAGTTTGCCATTATCCAGGAGCTCCAGCGCAACACCCGGACCGACGCCTTCCTGCACATTGATTTCAAGGAAATCGTCCGTGGCCGCGATATGGAAGCCGACATCCCGGTTCACGCCCGTGGCACAGCCGACGGGGTGAAGAACTACGGTGGTGTCCTGGAAATCAGCCAGCACAGCCTGCGGGTCCGTTGCCGTCCGCGCGACCTCCCGGAGGAAATCGTCGTCGAGGTCAGTGCCCTCGGCATCGGCAAGTCCATCCACCTTTCTGAAATTCAGGCCCCCGAGGGCGTCACCTTCCTGGATGACCCGGAACTGGTCCTCGTGGCCTGTGTCGGTGCCTCCGGTGGTGCCAGCGGCGCCCAGGAGGACGAGGCCAGCGAAGGTGAAGCAGCCGAAGGGGCTGGTGAAGCCAAGGAAGCCGCTTCTGCCGAGTCCTGATCCTCTTACTTTTTGTTCTTTGCATGCAATCGGTGCGTGTCATCGCCGGCTTGGGTAATCCCGAGACGCGATATGATGGGACACGCCACAACATCGGGTTCGTCGCGGTCGATAAACTGGCCGCGGCCCATTCAGCCTCCTGGAAGGAGGACAACCGCATGTGTGCCCACACCGCGTCCATCGTCATTGCTGGCCAACCGGTCCTGCTGATCAAACCGCAGACCTACATGAACGCCAGCAGCAAGGCCATCGGGAATGTTTGCCGCTATTACAAGTGGTCCCCGCGGTCTGTTTTGGTTGTGGTTGACGAGTTCCAGCTCCCGCTGGGACAAACCAAGCTTTCCCTCCGGGGGAGTGGTGGAGGGCATAATGGTGTCGAGGACATCATCCAGCAGTTGGGTCCGGAATTCCCGAGGTTGCGCATCGGGATCGCCCCAGATGAACCCACTCCGATGAGCCTCACCGATTACGTCCTCGGGAAATTTTCGCCCGGGGAGAATAACACTCTCGCAACTTGCTGGGAACGTATCTTAACTGAACTGGAATTGATCGTTCGGAAGGGACCCGACCTGGCAATCAACACAATCAATCAACGCATTCTCAAGAATGAGCCTTCAAAAAACTCGGAAGTATAACCTGACCCTGATCCTCGACACCCGCGGATACGAAGCCGCTGTGGAAACACTCGAGGAAAAGGTCACTGAACTGTTAAAGGAATCCGGCGGCGAAGTCGAATCGCTGGAAAACCTCGGTCGTCGCGACTTTTCGCGGGTGACGGAAAAGGGCCACACCGGCGACACCTACCTGCAGGTTGACGTCTCCGGACCAGCTGAGCTTCCGGCCACCTTCCTGGAGCGGGTCCGCCTGGACAAGCTGATCAAGCGGTCGATGTTCAAATCCATCTAACAGCACTGGAGAAACGGAACATGGCAAACTTCAACAAAGTCCTTTTAATGGGGAATCTGACCCGGGATCCAGAGGTGCGGACCACGCCCTCCGGGTTGAAGATCGCCAAGCTCGGCATGGCGGTGAACCGCCGCTACCGGACCCGCGATGAAGAGACCAAGGAGGAAACCACCTTCGTGGACCTCGACGCCTTCGGTAACCAGGCAGAACTGATCGAGCGTTACTGCGGCAAGGGTTCACCCTTGTTCGTGGAAGGCCGCCTCAAGCTGGAGCAGTGGGAAACCAATAATGGTGAAAAGCGCTCCAAGCTGATGGTCGTGGTCGAGAACTTCCAGTTCATGGGATCCGGCCAGGCTCAGTCCGGCGAATCCGGCGGCGCCCAGTCCTCCGGTTCAGCCGCTCCCAAGGGAGATGCCATCGACGACGACAACGTTCCGTTTTAATGTGACAATTTAAACCCATCAATTTATCAGAGGAGAAAAACCCATGGCAAACGCAGAACTTCTGTTACTTCAACCGGTTGAGGATCTCGGCAACGAGGGCGATACCGTAACCGTTAAAGCCGGCTATGCCCGCAACTACTTGCTGCCGAATGGCTTGGCCATTCCGGTCACCCGTTCCAACAAGAAGCAGATCGAGGCCCTCCGTGATCGTGCGGAGAAGCGCCGTGCTTCCGAACTCGAGTCTGCCCAGGCAGTCCAGGCTAAACTGGAAGGCATCCAGATTGTCTTCGCGGTCAAGACTGGCCCGGGAGGCAAGATGTTCGGTTCGGTCACCGCACAGGACCTGATCGAGAAGATCGCTGAAAGCGGTCTCGAGCTGGACAAGAAGCAGGTCAGCCTTTACACCCCGGTGAAGAGCCTCGGCAAGCACACCACCCGCATCCGCCTGCATCCAGAAATCTCGGTGGACTTCGATTTTGAGGTCGTTTCCGAGAATCCGATCGAGGAAGAGGAAGAGACTGAATAAGGACCGACGCCGGGATCAACTGCTAAGGGAGTAACTCAAACCATGCGACATCGCACCATCCATGTCTGAGGAGCGAGGACGCATACCACCAAACAGCCAGGAAGCCGAGGAGGGCTTGCTGGGGAGTTGCTTGATTGATCCGGCCCAGGACATCCTGTCGGCCTGTCTGGAAGCCGGTCTCAAGCCGGAATCCTTTTACCAGCCATCACACAAGGTCATCTACCATGTGATGGCTTTGCTTTACCGCGACAACAAGGCCGTCGATGAAGTCACCGTCCTCGACGCTCTTGCGAGCCGCACCGTCGGCAGTATCGACTGGCTGAAGAAGGCGCAACGCCTGACCGATCCTAAAACGTCCCTGCTCAACATGATCGGGGGCGCTTCCGGAGTGACCCGGTTAACGAACCGGATCGAGTCCATCGCCAATGCCCGGTACTGGCTTGAAATTGTCCGCGAGAAGTGGCTTTTACGCCGCCTCATCGAGACGACCACCCGGGTGGCGGAGGATGCCTACGTCAACCAGGATCAGCTGGAGCATTTCCTCGGGGACGTCGAGGCGCAGATTCTCTCGATCAACGAGGACAACGCCGGCGACACGGCCGAGAAGTTTGATGTCTCGATCAATTCCGCCTCCACTCTGATCAACAACATCCTGGCCGGAAAGACGGACGACGGTGTCCTTACAGGCTACAAGGATATCGACAAGATGACCTTTGGCCTGCATGCCGGCCAGATGGTTGTCCTGGCGGCCCGGCCCTCCATGGGTAAAACCTCCCTCGGGATGAATATCGCCGAGAATGTGGCCGTTCCCATGCAAAAGCGCGGCACTACACCCGAGGGCAAGGGAGTGTTGGTTTTCAGCCTGGAAATGCCCTCCGAGCAGTTGGCCCTGCGAATGCTCTGCGGTCGGGCCCGGGTCAGCATGAAGCGGGTCAGGGATCGGCTGATTGGCAAGGAGGACCAGGGCAAGCTGGCCCGGGAGAGCGGTGTTCTCGGGGAAGCCCCGATCTGGGTGGACGACACCAGCGGCCTCAATATTCTCCAGTTGCGGGCCAAAGCCCGCCGGCTCCATCGCCAGCACAATATCGACCTGATCGTGGTCGACTACCTGCAATTGATTAGCGGAACGGATTCCCGGGTGCCCCGGGAGCAGCAGATTTCGGAAATCAGCCGCGGAATCAAGGGAATGGCCAAGGAATTGAATGTCCCGGTTCTGGTACTCAGCCAGTTGAACCGTTCCTCCGAGAGGGAAAACCGGCAACCCCGGATTTCCGACCTCCGGGAATCGGGCTCGATTGAACAGGATGCTGACGTGGTTTTTCTGCTCGCCCCGCGGCAAAATGCCGAGGACAACCAGGAAGGTGTACCACAGGCCTCCAAGGAGCGGGATCTGATCATTGCCAAGCAACGAAACGGGCCAACCGGCAGCGTTCCCTTAACCTTTGTCCCCGATTTTACTCGCTTTGAGGACTATACTAGCCAGCCTGTGGAATAATTTATGAAAGGCCTAATCCATACCTTGATTCTCGGGATCGTCTTCACGGTCTTAAGTTCAGTTGCCGCCCAGGCCCAGGATCCGGAAAAGATTGTCGGAAATATCAAAATCGAGTTTGTCGATATCCGCAATGTTAGCGATGAGGCCATCATCGCCCGGCTGGAGATCCGCGAAGGGATGCCTTACAGCCAGAACCTGGTCGACCGTTCGGTCCGCAACCTCTATTCAACCCGTCTTTTTGATTTCATCGAGGCCCGGACGGAGGATCTTCCGGGGGGACAGATACGGGTCATCTTCACGGTCCAGGCACGGTACAAGATCGGCAAAATTGAGATCACAGGCAACAAGGAGGGCAAGACCAACCGCCTTCGCCGCGAATTGAAAATACGGGTCGGGCAGGGCATCGATGAGCGCCGGATCCGGCGCGACGCCGACTCCATCACCGAATACTACCGTGAAAAGGGCTACACTGAGGTGCGGGTGGATTACCGCATCGACCGGGACGAGCTCAGTGGTGAAGGGACCGTCACTTTTGTGGTCAACGAGGGCCTCAAGCTGAAGATTTCCGACGTGGAATTCATCGGCAACACCGCATTTTCCGCCCGCAAGCTGAAAAAGGAGATGGAAACCCGCAAACGCTGGTACCTCTCCTGGCTGACCGGTTCCGGACGTTTTGACGAAGTCAAGTTCCAGGAGGACCTGGAGCGCCTGCGGGCCAAGTACATGAACGCCGGCTACCTCGACGTCAGTATCCCCGAGTCGAACGTGTCCCTCGATTACCCCAAGCCGGGCAAGATCGTCATCACCATCCGTATTGACGAGGGCCGTCAGTACCGGGTGGGGGACATCCGCTTCGAGGGTAACACCATTTTCCCGACGCCGGTGCTCTATGCCTCCCTGGACCTGCTTCCGGGGGACGTCTTTTCGCCGGAGACCCTCGACGAGGATGTCGAGCGGATGAGCAACATCTACGGTGCGGTTGGTTACCTTGACACCTCCGTGCGTCCCGATCGCCGGGCCAATATCGAGACCGGCAACATTGATATCATCTACAACATCCGCGAGAGCGAGAAGTTCGAAGTGGAATCGATCATCATCGAGGGCAACACCAAGTCCAAGAGCATCATCATTATCCGTGAGCTGGCGCTGTCCCCGGGACGCACGTTCAACATGATCTACATGAAGAACAGCGAGGCCATCCTGAAGAACACCCGTTTCTTCGATGAAGTCCAGATGACTCCAGAATCGACCAACATACCCGGGAAGCGCAACCTCAAGGTGAAGGTCAAGGAGGGCCGTACCGGCAACTTCCAGCTCGGGGCCGGGTTCAGCTCCCTCGAGAACGCTGTCTTCTTCTTTGAGATTTCCCAGGGCAACTTTGACCTCTTCAAGTGGCGATCACCCTTCTTTCAGGGTGACGGCCAGAAGTTCCGCTTCCGCGGCTCCATTGGTTCCTATTCGAACGAGATGGTCCTGGCCTTTGAGGAGCCATGGCTCTTCGAGCGGCGCCTCGCCTTTGGTTTCCAGCTCTTCCGCCGGGAGACCGACTACAACAGTACCACTTATGATGAAATGCGGACCGGCCTGGAGATTTACCTCCGCAAGCGCCTGTTCGGCCTGATCAACGGCCAGTTGGCCTACACCTATGAAATCGTCGACCTCGACGGGGTGACCAGCAACGCCCCCACGGTGATCCGCGAGGAGGCAGCGGCCAGTCCGCGGACCGTTTCCAAGGCCACCCTGACCCTCTGGCGGGATACCCGGAACGACCTCATCTTCACCACCCGGGGCAGCCGCATTTCCCTGACCACCTCGTTTGCCGGTATCGGGGGTGACACCGAATACCTCAAGCTGGAGGGCCGGAGCGCCTTCTTTGTTCCAACCTTCGAGTTTGGTGACCAGGTTCTCTCGATCCTTGGCCGGGCCGGATCCATCTGGGAGTACAGCAACAAACCTGCCCCGTTCTTCGACCGCTTTTATCTCGGCGGTCCGGATTCCCTGCGCGGATTCGACCACCGGGATGTGGGCCCTGTCCAGGGTGGCGGCAACATTGTTGAGCCGATCGGGGGCAACTCCTATGCCTTCGGCAGCATTGAATACTCCATCAAGCTGGCCGACGCCATGCGTATCGCCCTTTTCTACGATATTGGGTTCGTCAACCAGGGCGACTTCGATTTCAGTCCCTCCAACTATAACGACAACTGGGGCTTTGGGATCCGGCTCCTCGTCCTCGGTAATCCGCTCCGGCTCGACTTCGGTATCCCCATCACCTCAACGGAGATTTTTGATGAAAATGGGAACTTGCTCTACTCGAACGACACTGGTAACCAATTCAATTTCTCTTTTGGAACCCGATTCTAATTTTGAACAGCCCCGATGAAGGAAGTGTCCCTTCATCATTGAACAAACTAATTAATCTACAAAAATAACGAGTATAATGAGAAACGTAACAAAACTCCTTCTGCCCATCCTGGCCATGGGTGCCTTCGCATTCAACACAGCTACCGCTGAACTTTCGGTTGTCACCGTCAGCATGCAGCAGCTCTTTGATGGCTACTACAAGTCCAACGAAGCCAACCAGCGTCTTGAAACGCTGCGCGAGAATGCCGTTGCCGAGGCCAAGGAAAAGGAAAAGCAACTCCAGGAAATGGTCGCTTCGATCAATGCCGCCCAGGAAGAACTGCAGAACCCGATGCTTTCCGAGGAAGCCAAGGCTGAAAAGCAGGCTGGACTGGAACAGAGCGTTGGCGAGGCACGCCAGAGCCAGGCTGAGTTCCAGCAGTGGCAGCAACGCACCATGGGCGAACTCAACCAGCGCGGGCAGGAAATCCGCCGCAGCCTGATTGAGGAAATCGCCAAGCTGGTCAACGAAATCGCCCTGCGCGACTATCAGGCCGACCTCGTCCTGGACACCTCCGACATCATGGGCAGCGGTGTCCCGACCGTGCTCTACGCAGCTGACAGCCTGGACATCACCGAGAAGGTCATGGCCAAGCTGAATGCCGACGCACCGGCACTAGCCCAGTAAGCCTGATTAACAGGTCAATTTAACAGCCACCCGGGCAACCGGGTGGCTTTTTTATTTCCCCGGCGGGGAGGGATTGGACAAAACGGTTGAACCGTTCGCAAATAGCTCCAAGCTGAATCCATGAAGTGGCGACTATCCGTCGATGAAATCCTCCGTTTATTGGACTCAGACCGGGTCATCGGTTCCTTTCCGGGCGAGGTGTCTGGGCTGGCCGACCTGAGGGAGGCCAAGGAAGGAGACCTCAGTTTCCTCAGTGGGGGAAAATACAGCAAATATCTCGAGGAGTCCGGTGCCAGCGTGGTCCTGGTTCCTGGAAGCCAGGAGGGTGAACCGCCGGACCATCAGGCATGGATCCCGGTAAAGGATCCATCCCGGGCTCTCGCCGTGGTCTGCAGCCATATTGAAAAGAAACTGCTGTCCCGGCCGCCCGAGGGGATTCATCCGACGGCGATCGTGGACCCCAGCGCCAATCTTGCCCCCGGGGTGGCCATAGGGCCAAACTGTATCATCGGGGAGTCGGTCACCATTGGGAAAGGAACCGTCCTGGATTCGAACGTCCGCATCGACCGTGGGGCCACAGTGGGCGAGGACTGCCGGATTTCCCACGGGGCGCTCATTGGCTGGGGCTGCCGGGTCGGCAACCGTTGCCGCCTGTTCCCCGGATCGGTCATCGGCATGGAAGGATTTGGCTATCATTCTGACCAGAATGGCCACACGCCCATTCCCCAGATCGGCATCGTCGTTCTCGAGGATGATGTTGATCTCGGGGCGAACTCCTGCATCGACCGGGCACGATTTGCCGAAACCCGAATCAGGGAGGGGACCAAGATCGATAATCTGGTTCAGATCGGACACAATTGCATTATTGGCAAGCACTGTATCCTCTGCGCCCAGGTCGGTATGGCCGGGAGCACGGAGCTTGGGAATTTCGTTGTCCTGGCGGGTCAGGTCGGGGTAGCCGGCCATCTCAAAGTGGGGGACGGGGTCACCGGCACCGCGCAGTGTGGCATCACCAAGGATATTCCCCCGGGGATCGTGGTCAGCGAGACGCCGGCCCAGCCGCACCGCGAGACGATGAAACTTCAGGTTCGGATCCGCCAGTTGCCGGAGCTTTTCCGTCGTGTGAAGGCCCTTGAGGAAGGAAGATCATAACTCCCATGGATATTTGGTTGCCACGCACAGGGACCCCTCCCATTGATTAACGACATCGTAAGCTCAGCTATGCAATTTGGTGAAATGAAGATTCTCATGGGCAGCGCCAATGTGCCGCTAGCCAAGGCCGTTTGTGAATTTGTCGGTACCGAGCCGACCCACGTGACCCTGAAGCGGTTCCCGGACAAGGAGGTCTTCGTGAAGATCGACGAGAATATCCGCGGAAAAGACGTTTTCATCATCCAGCCGACCTGTCCCCCGGCCAATGACAACCTGATGGAGCTGCTGATCATGATCGATGCCGCCCGTCGGGCCTCGGCCAACCGGATCACTGCGGTCCTTCCGTTCTACGGCTACGCCCGCCAGGACCGGAAAGACCAGCCCCGGGTCCCGATCACAGCCAAGCTGGTGGCCAACCTGCTGGTGACCGCCGGGGCCAACCGGGTCCTGACCATGGACCTGCACGCTCCCCAGATCCAGGGCTTCTTTGATATCCCCGTTGACCACCTGTACGCCTCCACCGTTTTCTACGATTACCTGAAGAAATTCCGCGAGGAGGACCTGATCATCGTGTCCCCTGACGTCGGGGGAATGAAAATGGCCGCCGCGTACGCCGACATGCTGGGAACAGACTTCGGATTCGTGGCCAAGAAGCGCAAGGACGCCCTCCAGGTTGAGGCAACCAGTGTGGTTGGGGACGTGGCCGGGAAATCCGTCCTCATTGTTGATGACATGACCGAATCGGCCGGCACCCTGCAGGCCGCGGCCAAGCTCCTGAAGGAGAATGGTGCCACCAAGGTACGGGCGGCAGTCAGCCACGCGGTGCTCAACGAGAAAGGCTACGAACGGATGCAGGAAGGCTTCCTCGACGAGTTGATTTCGACCAATTCCACCCCGGTGGATTGTCGCGGCTTACCCATTACAATTCTTTCCATAGCGCCCCTTCTGGGAGAGGCCATGCTCAGGATCAACAACCACCAGAGCGTCACCTCCCTGTTCCGTATCAAGGGCTTTTAGGCCGGTGCCGGGCAAATCTGGCCCGGATATAAGGTTTTTTTGAATTTCTCCGGGGATTATGCGTCCAACCGTGAGATGTCAGTTAGAAGCTTTATGATGAAAAAATCACCATTACTCGTGAATTCAATCGTGAGAAATCGTGGTCTGGCGGGTCTTGCCGTGGCCATTTTGGCAGCGGGCTGCGCCCGTGCGGAGGAGGAATCCTTCATCCTCGACACCAGCCCAGTCGACAGCGGGAGCGTCCCCAATGTGGCCAGCTATGCCGATGTCCTGGATCCAGCCCGTTCGGCGGTGGTCTCGGTGACCACAGCCAGCATCGTGGAAATCATGCGTGACCGCAATCCCATGGAGGAATTCCTGCGCCGATACTACGGGATGCCGGATGACGAAACCCATCGTGGCCCGGAGAACCAGCCGATGGAGCGTCGCATCCCGCACGGCCTTGGTTCGGGGGTCATCGTCTCCGAGGACGGATATATCCTGACCAACAATCATGTGATTTCTGATGGCAAGGGCGAGCCGGCCGACGAGATCACGGTTCACCTTGACGACGGGAGCCAGGTCGATGCCGTCCTGGTCGGGCGGGATGACCGCACGGATGTTGCCCTCCTGAAGATCGAGCGCAAAGGACTTCCCTTCATCCAGATGGCTGACAGCAACCAGCTTCGGGTCGGGGACGTGGTCTTTGCCATCGGCAACCCGCTTGGGGTCGGGCAGACCAGTACCATGGGGATCGTTTCCGCCACCGGCCGGACCAACCTCGGGCTGCTGGGCAACCAGGGTTATGAGAATTTCATCCAGACCGACGCCGCCATCAACCGGGGCAACTCCGGTGGGGCGCTGGTGGATGCCAAGGGTCGCCTGATTGGCATCAATACTGCAATTTTCTCCCAGACCGGGGGCAACATTGGAATCGGTTTCGCTATTCCAACGCGGCTGGCCAGAACGGTTGTTCTCGAGCTGATCGAGAATGGCCGCGTGCGCCGGGGCTATCTTGGGGTGTCGATCAGTGACCTGACCGCCGACATGGCAGAGGCCTTCGGACTGGAGAACACGGATGGCGCGCTGGTCGAAGTGGTGCAGGAACGCACCCCGGCCTCCCGGGCCGGACTGGAGCGGGGCGATGTCATTCTCAAGGTGGATGGTCAAACGGTGGAATCGGTGGCTGACCTACGACTGAAGGTTGCCGCCATGCGGCCCGGAACAGGGGTCGCCCTGGCCATCCAGAGAGGCGGGGAAGAAATGGACCTGCTGGTCACCTTGGGCAGCCTTGATGACCCGACAGCGGTGGTTTCCGCCGAGGATTCGCCCCTCGAGGGCGTTGGCCTGGAACCGATATCTCCCGACACCCGCCGCGAATGGAAACTTGAAGAGGACAGCGGGGTGCTGGTCACCGAAGTGAATGCCCGATCGCCCTTTGCCCAGGTACTGACCGCCGGAATGGTCATTCTGGAGGTGAATGACGTCGCCGTCAGTTCGGTTGGAGAGCTCAATGAGAATCTCCGCTCTGGCCGGGTCAACAAGCTGTGGGTATCATTCCGGGGCAATCGCGGATTCGTGGCCCTGAGGATGCCCTGATCGGGTTTCTCAGGATTGGGCAATCAACCCGAGCCGGCGCAAAAGCGCGTCCGGGTCGGGTTCACGCCCCATGAAGGAGCGGAACAGTATCCCCGGATCCTCGGAATTGCCCTTGGAGAGAATGCATTCCCGGAAGGCTGCGCCGGTTGTGGGATTCATGATGCCTTCATCCTTGAACCGGGTGAAGGCATCCGCATCGAGGACCTCCGCCCACTTGTAGCTGTAGTACCCGGCAGCGTAGCCGGTTGGGCTGCTGAACAAGTGCCCGAATGCTCTCACGTTGCTGGGATACCGGACACTTGTTGGTGCCAGATAGCCCTCCAGGGTGTCGTGGATGAAGTCGTCCAGGCTGCGGTTGCTCCCCGGTTCAAAATCCATGTGGAGCGAAAGGTCCATTTTGCCGAACGACAGCTGACGCATCTGCATGCGGGCAGAACCAAAATTGCGGGAGCGTTTCATCTTCTGAAAGAGGTCTTCCGGAATGGGATCGCCTGTTTCGTAGTGGCGGGCAAAAAGGTCGAGGCTCTCACGCTCCCAGCACCAGTTCTCCATGATCTGCGAGGGCAGTTCGACAAAGTCCCAAGCCACGTTGGTTCCTGACAGGCTGCGAATCCTGACCTCGCTGAGAATGTGGTGGATCAGGTGACCAAACTCGTGAAAGACCGTTTCCACGTCCCGGTGATTGAGCAGGGCCGGTTTATCGCCGACCGGAGGGGTCAGGTTGCCGGCGATCTGACCAAGATGCGGCGAGAGGCTTCCATTGACCGGTTTCCCGGTGATGATGTCCGCCATCCATGCGCCTCCCCGCTTGGATTCCCGGGGATACCAGTCACTGTAGAAAGATCCCATGTGTCGACCGGAGGCGATATCGATCACCTGGTAGAGTTTTGCCTGCGGGTGCCAGGTGTCCGGCCGGGGATCGGTTTGCTCAGTGACCTTGATCCCGAAGATACACTCCACCAGCTGGAACATTCCCTGCATGACAGATTCCATCGGGAAATAGGGCCGGAGCAATTCCTCGTCGAAGTCGTATTGCTCCAACCGCAGTTTTTCCGACCAGTAGGCGAATTCCCATTGGTTGAGGGGCTCGACCGGACCACCCGTCCGCGAGGCCTTGAATTCCATCAGCTCCTGGTTTTCGCGGTCAAATGCAGACTTGGTTTTTGCCTGAAGGTCCTCGACGAACCCGAGGGCCCGCTGGCCGTTCCCGGCCATGCGCCTCGACAGGGCCCAGTCCGGAAAGGCCTTTCTTCCCAGCAGGGCGGCTTTTTCCCTCCTCAGGGCAAGGATTTCCAGGATCAGGCCCTCGTTCTCGTATTTACCCTCGTGGCCCACCCGGGTGAAGGCCTCGTAGAGCTCCTTGCGGAGCGCATCGGAGTCGACAAACCGCATTACGGGCACGAAGGAGGGCATTTGCAGGGTCAGCCTGTACTGGGGTTTCTGCTCGGTACCGATTCCCTTGGCCAAGGCATCCTGACGGGCGGCTTCAACAAAGGATTCCGGGAGACCGGCCAGTTCCTCCACGTCATCCACCACCCGTTGGTAGGCGTTGGTGGAATCGAGGACATTGTCGGAAAAGACTTTTGTCTTCTCTGCCAAGAGGGACTCGATTTCCTTGAGCCTGGCCCTGGTTGCATCGTCGAGGTCAGCACCGGCGTCCTGGAAATCCCTCAGGGTTTCCTTAACGAAGCGCTTTTCCACGGGTTCAAGCCCGGAGGCGACAGAGGATCCGGCGAAGTTCCTCAATTTCCTGTAGAGACCCTGGTTGAGGGGAATGTCGGCAAAGAAGGCGGAGACCTTGGGCAGGATCTTCAGATGAGCCTTGCGCAGCTCCGGGTGGTCATTGACCCCGGTCAGATGGTTGATTTTACCCCATGGATCGGAGACGAGGTGAGTCGCGTCCTCAAGGGCCAGGAAAGTGTTGGCGAAGGTCTCCGCGCCATCCTTGAGGGAAAGGATGGACTCGAGGGCCGCAGCCCCGCGGGCCAGGGCCTCCTCCATGTCGGGGACAACATGCCCGGCGGTCAACTTGGACCATTGGATGGCATACTCGGAATTCAAGAAGGGGTGATTTGATGTCATGGGATTGAAGAAATCAGGAAGGCCGGTTCCCGCAAGGCAAAGCGGGAAAAAGGGTTCCCGGATTGAGGTTCATCCCCATATTAAGACTGGAAATTTGACCTGCCATGGCAAAGTATAAGGAGATGCAAGTATCCAAAGCTCTTGTTTACAATGAATTTGGTGCGCCATCACAGGTTCTCCGGTTGGAAGAAAGACCGGTTGGCACCCCCGGCTACGGTGAAGTGAAGGTACGTCTGCTGGCGGCCCCGATTCACCCCTCTGATATCGGAATGGTCCTAGGCAAATACGGCCAATTGGCCCAATTACCGGCGGTGGGTGGCCGCGAAGGCGTGGCTGAGATTATTGAAACCGGGGAGGGTGTCACCCGTTACAAGATCGGTGACCGGGCGGTAGTGCCCACCAGTACCGGATCATGGCAGACTTGCGCGGTGGTTCCGGTGGATAAGCTGTTCCGGGTCCCATCGGATATTCCCGTTGAGATCGCGGCCATGTCGATGGTGAACCCGCCCACGGCGTGGCGTCTGCTTCGGGACAATGACCTCCAGGAAGGTGACTGGGTGGTGCAAAATGCGGCCAACTCGGCAGTGGGGCTGCATGTCATCGAAATGGCCCGGCACTTCGGGTTGAAAACCCTCAACGTGGTTCGGAGGGAGGAGCTCATCGATCCCCTGAAAAAGCTCGGGGCGGATGTGGTGGTTCTTGAGGATTCCGGATATGAGAAGAAGGTGGCTGAACTGACGGGCGGAAGCAACGTCAAGCTGGCCCTGAACTCGATCGGGGGCGAGAGCGCCATCCGGTTGGTCAACGCTCTTTCACCGGACGGGACCCACATAACATTCGGGGCCATGCAGTTCGAGGCGGTCCGCTATCCCACCCGGGCCCTCATTTTCAACAATATCACCATGAAAGGGTTCTGGATGGATAAATGGTTCCGGGCCCAGTCCGAAGCCCGCCGGACCATCATGTATGACAAGTTGTTCGACCTGATGCGCAAGGGAATCGTCAAGGCCTCGGTGGACGCAACCTATCCCCTTGAGGACTACCGGGAGGCTTTCGCCCGGGTTGCACAGCCGCGTCTGGGCAAGGTATTGTTCAGGTTTGCATAGGGTCGAGGCGGATGGATTTCACCACCTTCCCATCCCTGACCCGGGAGGCCCTCGCTGAAATGGGTGGCTGGACGGTGTTGCGCCAGGCTCAGGCCCTTGAGCAGGGAGGGGCTGTCCAATCGCTGGAGTGGGACTATCCGGAACTAGGGGGAAAGGTTGTCGACCAGGAACGGGTTTATGAGCCGGTCCTGAATCTCCGTTCGACGACCTTTATCCGCCACAGTTGCCAATGCCACGAGCGGCAGGTCTGCCGGCATGCGATGGCCCTGTGCCTGAAGGCAAGGAAAATGGAAAAGGCCAGCGAGATCCAGTCGGCGGGGAGCCCGGCCCGTCGCAGGCCCGGCCCGGCCGGGCCCTTTCTTCCCCCGACATGGATGGTGGTGGATGGATCAACCAAGTACCTTTCCATCATATTGCGTGACCGGGATCATCCCCACCACCGCCGTTGTTCGGAATGGCTTCGCTCGGAGGGGTTTCGCCCGGAACCGCGCAACGGCAAGTGGTGGTTGCGAGACCAGCACAAGGTGCTGAATTTCCTGGCCTTGAACCGGGGCCGCATCGAGAAGGATTTCGGAGCGGGGTTCACTGACGGCTTCAATGAACGGACCCGCAACATGAGCCCGGTTCGCCTGGTCTGTTCAGCGGCCCCGGAGCGCAACGGCTATGCCATGCGGCTGGAGCTGGAGGGGGAGGGGATCGAGGTCCGGGATATCCGGAACGCTCTTGTATCGGGTTGTCACTACGTAATCCGGAATGAGAAAGTATTCCTGATCGAGAAGACTGTCCTGGAAAAATTCTCCCGTGCCAGCCGTGCCCTTGGGGGCGATCCGGAGCTGCCTATGAGCGGTATTTTCCAGACACACGTGGACCGGGCCAACATGGTTGACACGGCCTCGGTCTTGGAGGAACTGGAGCTGGAATCCAGCCTGCCAACCGACTGGAAGCAGCGCAGCGCCGCCATCCGTGAAGTCGGGCAGCTACAGCAGCCCCCGCTGCCTGAAACGGTGTCAGGGAGGCTCCGTTCCTATCAGATGATCGGTACCGCATGGTTGTGGCATTTGTATCGCAACCGGCTGGGGGGAATCCTCGCCGACGAGATGGGCCTGGGAAAAACGATCCAGGCCATCGGGCTGCTGCTGTGCTGGAAATCATCCGGACGCAGTGAGGGCCCGGCGCTGGTGGTTGGCCCGGCCAGCCTGCTGGGCAACTGGCAACGGGAACTATCGGTGTGGGCACCCGGGCTGAAAATCTATCTTCACCATGGGCCCGCCCGCTTGACCGAGTTCTGGTCCCCCGAGGATGTTCCCGACGTCTGCCTGACCTCCTACAGTACACTGAGGAATGACAGTGAGCTGTTCCGGGGAACGGAATTTTCACTGGCCATCGCTGACGAGGCACAGCACGTGAAGAACCGGCGCACCCACGCCGCCCGTTCCTTGAGGGCCCTGCGGGCATCCTCGCGTTTCATTCTTACCGGCACCCCGATTGAAAACTCGATCGAGGATCTGCGTTCCCTCTTCGAATTCTGCCTTCCCGGTTACCTGAAGCGTGTTCCCAAAGACTGCCGCGGGGAGGACCGGCAGTGGCATGAGAAACGTCACCTGCAGAAGGCCGCCCCCTACATTCTCCGCCGGGCCAAGTCGATGGTGGCACCGGAATTGCCCGAGAAAATAGAGCAGACCCTCTGGTGCGGCCTTTCCGGGCGCCAGATGGACATGTACCGGGCTGTCCGGGAGAAAAGCCAGCAACTGTTGATGCAGATGGCTGCCTCGGGGGCTTCCGAGAGCAAGCTGCGCTTTACCCTCCTGACAGAGCTCCTGCGGCTGCGCCAGGTCTGCGCGGATCCAGGAATGATCGATCCAGACTACCCGCTGGAGGATTCCGGTAAATTCCAGGTTTTCCAGGAACTCCTGCAGGAGGCGGTTGATGGCAACCACCGGATTCTGGTCTTCTCCCAGTTCGTGAAACTGCTCAAGCGCCTGCGAGGCTGGCTGGAGTCGAACGAGGTGCCAGTGGCCTACATCGACGGGAGCACCCGGGACCGACTGGCTGTCTGCGACCGCTTCAACAGGGATGAAAGCATTCCCGTCTGCCTGATCTCACTTAAAGCAGGCGGGACCGGCCTGAACCTGACCGGGGCGGACACCGTGGTCCATTTTGATCCATGGTGGAATCCTGCCGTGGAGGACCAGGCCACCGACCGGGCCCACCGGATCGGGCAATCCCGGACGGTTAGCAGCTACAAGCTGGCCGCCGAGGCAACCGTTGAGGAAAAGGTTCTGGAACTCCAGTTGAGGAAATCGGCCCTCCTGAAAGATCTTCTGGATGAGAGCGCCCATGCGTCGGCAAAGGTTGATCTGGAGACACTAAAGGGTTTACTGTCCTAAAAATGCTGAGTGACCGGTACATATTCATCGAATGGCTGAAGGTCTTCATCCTGACCTTGCTGGTCCTGTTCGGGCTGCTTATTATCAGTGACCTGCAGGATGACCTGCCGGACCTGATCAGCTTTGGGGCCAGCAATGGGGCCATTCTCCGGTATTACCTGATCAAGATACCGGCATTTG
This sequence comes from Opitutales bacterium, assembly GCA_049451775.1. Taxonomy (GTDB): domain Bacteria; phylum Verrucomicrobiota; class Verrucomicrobiia; order Opitutales; family Oceanipulchritudinaceae; genus Oceanipulchritudo. Next base: position 142,091 of record JBMTVW010000003.1, read on the forward strand.
TTCCGGTGGTGATGCCCATGTCGTTCATGGTGTCGCTTCTGTTCGCCCTTGGACAATTCCACCGCAACCAAGAAATCACGGCGATGAGGGCGGCCGGATTCAGCTTGTTCCAGATCACCCGCAGCCTGTGGCTGGCCGGGGTCCTGCTGGCGGTGCTGCTCTCACAAATGAACGCCCGGTTGATTCCATGGTCGGTGGAGGAGTCCCGCAATACCTGGAACGAACTGGCTTTCAGCAAGGCTCTCGAGGAGGACACCTCGGAGACGGAAGTGGGAGTCCTCTACAATTTGACCTTTTTCAACCGGAAGGACGGTCGCCTCTGGTTTCTCAATCGCTTCAACGAGTATAACTACCGGGGATACGGCATCACTATTTCCTGGATCCGGGAAAGCGACGGCATGGAGGAACTGCGGATGGTGGCCAATGAAGGTTACTTCGATGATCTGAAGGGCGGCTGGACACTGATCCGTGGACGGGAAACCGTCTTCGAGGAGGAGACCGGGGAACCGGTCCGCAGCCTGGCCTTTGAGGAGCGCCATCTGCCTGATTTCGGCGAGGATCCTGACCTGATGAAAGCCCTCGAGAAAAGGCCCAAGGATCTTTCCCTGAGTGAATTGAAATCCGTGGTCGATTACCTGCGACCGGCGGAGGATCCCCGGCTGGCTAAATACGCGGTGACCTTCTACGACCGCCTGCTCAGCCCGGTCAGTTGCCTGATCATTCTGGGCCTGGCCATTCCCTTCTCCGTGACGGGCGTGCGGACTAATCCCTTCGTTGGGGTCAGCAAGGCCATGGGGCTGCTTTTTCTCTATTATATTTTGTTGAACGTGGCCCAATACATCGGAAGCAGCGGGTTCAGCCCGTTCTGGGCCGCCTCCATTCCAAACCTGGCGGCGCTTGGACTGGTCGGCTATTATTTCTTCCGCCTGCAACATCCATAATGAAGCTGATTCTCAACAAGCAATCGAAACGGGCCCGGGTCCGGCAAGGACACCCATGGGTGTTTGCCAACGAGCTGTCCGAAGTCCCCGGTCCCGAATGGGACGGCAAGGCCCTCCCGCTGGAGGATGCCGGGGGCCGGCATCTGGGCATGGGAATCGTCAACTCCCGTTCGCAAATCATCTGGCGCCGGTATTCCACCGGCAATGAAGCATGGGACTCAGCTTTCTGGGGAGCGGCTATCGAGAAGGCAGATCAGGCAAGGGACGAGGAGCCCTTCCGCCGGGTGGTCTGGTCGGAGGCCGATAACCTGCCGGGACTGGTGGTCGACCAGTTCGATGATGTCCTGGTGGTGCAGGCACTGACCAAGGCGGTCGACGATGCCCTGGAGGGAATAATCGGGCAATTGCAGGAACGGTTTGAGCCACGGGAAATCCTCATCAGAAACGATGCCCCATCAAGAAAACTCGAGGGACTGGAGTTGTTCCGGAAGACTGTCAGTGGCCAGCCGCTGGAACCCTTCTGGGCCCAGATCTACAATGTCTGGTACTACCTTGACTTGGAGAACCTGCAGAAGACCGGTTTCTATCTGGACCAGCGGCAGGAGCACTTCAAGGTGGCCACCATGGCCACCGACTGGCGGGTGCTGGACGCCTTCTGCAACCAGGGTGCCTTCGCCCTGAATTGCGCCCTTGCGGGCGCCCGCGAGGTGGTGGCCATCGACAGCTCGGCCGAGGCGATTGAGCTGGGCCGGCAGAACGCTGCCCGGAACGAGGTGGAGGTAGATTTCCGCTGCGGCAACGTATTTGATTTTTTCACTGCAAACAGGGGCCAGAAATTCGACCTGATCATTCTCGATCCCCCGTCCTTTGCCCCGAACCGTCGGGCCCTTGATGGGGCCATGAAGGGCTACAAGGAGTTGCATGTGCGGGCGCTCAAGTCGTTGAACCCAGGCGGCATTCTCGCCACTTACTGCTGTTCCCACCACGTCACAAAATCCCTGTTCCGGCAGATGGTGGAGTCTTCCGCCTCTGATACGAGGAAAGGAGTACAGGTGCTCTATGAAACCGGGCAACCCTTGGATCATCCCGTGATCCTCAATTTCCCCGAATCGGAGTACCTGAAAGGATTGATTCTCCGGATACAGTCGTAGAGGAAGTTTCTGCCGGACCGGTTGCTGGGTCGGGCCGGAATGACCACCCGCCAGACAGTTGCGTAGCGCTGCCACGGGCCGGGGATGTTGACGTCGACAACGGGTTTCCGTTCGCAGCTTGATGACATGGACGGTGATTGGTGAACACGCTCGAGGAAGGCCGCATGGCCGTCCGGAAGGGAAAAGTATATCAAGTTTCGCTCAACCGGATTTTGCAGCGAGGCAATGTCGCCGATGTTGAATTGCGGATACTGCTTCTCCAACCGTTCCAGTGCCCGGCAGTGCCTGCACAATTCTACATGGGCCTGCTGGAGGGTCGCTTTTTGATTCGCTCCAGCGGCGGTCCCATAACTTGTCAGTCCGTTGCTTCCCGGACTCCACAAAACAATCACTTCGTCACCGGAATAGGGGTTTTCAACCGTGATACCGTTTATCCCCTCGATGCCGGTCTCAATGTCCACATGGTTGAGTTCACCATCCCACCACTTGATCAGGCAGGCCCGCTCAATGGCTTCACGGAGGGCCCTCGTCCGTGCCTGGAATTTAAAGAGGCCCGGGAAGGCGGCCATTCCGGTGGTGCCGGGCCATTCGTCGAAACCGTAGGATTTCCGGTGACCGATCTGGTCAAGATAATGATAGGCCCAGCGCTCCAGGGATTCCGAGATTGCTTTGTGCCGAGCCACCATCGCCGATTCAGCCGCTCCCGATCCAGTGGCTGTTGAAAACAGTTCCACTGGCCGGGTTTTCAGCCCCAGTTCACGGGATAGCCAGCTGTTGGCATGGTACAGGTGCCCGCCGTTTAACTCAATCCGGGCACACTCGATTCTTTCAATCGGACCGCCTGCGCTGACCAGCGCATCCGCATACTTAATCGGCGCAAGGTTCATGCCCAATCCCCGGTTCGTTGATTCGGGAGGATTAGTCCTTGCCAATAGAACAAGGCAACGAGCCCAGTTGGGTGGGGGAATCGGGAACCACACGCTGGGTCACCTCAGGGGAGGAAATTTTATCTATGGATTCCGCAGTCTTGACGAATCCGCAACTTAAAAGCAAGGTGGCGGCAATGTGAAGGATAGTGGACTGAATTCGGTTCCTTTTCATGGAGCGAAATGTAGCTCCAATAGGAATACCGGCCCTATCAAGAACAACCCTCAAATTAAGGTGTTTTTTTCGCTTTACAGGCAAACGTGTGTGCCGGTTGTCCTTCTGCTTCTGTTCATTATCCTCTCGATGCCTGCCCACGCCGAAATCGAGCCATGGATCCAGGCCCGGATCGGGGTGCCCCATGTGAAGAAGTTGGATTTTGGTGACAAGGATCCCGGAAGCCTTCCATGGAGTGTGGTCTGGGACGAGTCCGGGGTGGCCTATGTCGGCCGGGACAGGCTCTGGCGCTGGAACGGGACCCGATGGAGCCAGCATGGCCCGGACGACTTGAAGCTGATGAGGGCCCTTGAATTTGGCCCCGGGGGCAGGTTGTGGGCCGGAGGAGCCAATTCGCTCGGGTATTTCGATCCGGTGACCCTGGACTACACTTCAGTCCTCGATTGGTTCCCAGTGGATCATCCCCTGATCGGTGATGTGTGGAATATTCACCACGATGGTCAGTTCCTCTGGGTCGGAACCGAGCGCCGGTTGTATCGAATCAATGAGAACACCTTCCATTCGTGGGAGTTCCCCGGTGACCATCGCGTCATTTTCCATTTCCTCGAGTCCGGGGTGTTTGCGCATGTGTGTGAAGAAGGCATTTGGAGAGTTAGTGATTCATCCAGCGTCTTGGTTAATGACGAAGTTGAAATCGCCGAATTAAGTGTGATTTTCCTGGAAGAATCCTCCCGTGATTCCGTTCTGGCAATTTCTGGAAAAGGTCTATTCGAGATCAAGGAAGGATCAAGTATCCTAAGGAAATCCTTTGAGGAAATTGATACAGCAGCCATTAGTACTAGCTGTAGATTCGATGATGAGACCATCGCAGTCGGTACAATAGGAAAAGGGCTATTCATTATAGCCGATTCTGGCCAAGTTGTAGCGGAATTAAATGATTCCTCAACTTTTGGTGGAAAACTTATTACTAGAGTATCTCAAGATCCTTCGGGCTTACTTTGGGTATTAGAGGCTGAGGGTATATGGGTTTGGGATCCCTTTCTCCCTGTCGGAGTTATGGATAACCAATTTTCGCCTAATTCAGGAAATATCAGGGGCGTACAAAAAGACAAAGACGGTCTTTATATTGCTTCTCAATCCGGTCTGACAGTAATACCCGTCGTCAAAAGTGAGGACCGTACAAAGATTGAAATTACCAACAAGGAATCAAAAAAGATTATTAAGAATAAGGGGGATTTCATTGCCGATGCTTATGATGAATTGAAATTCCTGAGCAATCTTGGTGAACACAAGAGAATCCACTTCGACCGGGAGATATGTGCCTTCACGGTAGACAATGCGGACCGGCTGGTCGTAAGTTTTCACGACAGGATAGAAGGATACGGCCCGGCAGGCGAGGGTCCGCCGGAGAAGATCTGGGAGGAGCCGACCGAGGCCATCATTTCCAATCTGGAGACAGACTCCGGAGGACGGGTCTGGGGCTGGTCCGACAAAACCCCTCTCTATGAATTCCCCCCGGATGCCACTGGCCCGGTTTACCACACGATAGTAGCTGGCAAGCCCCTGCGGACGGACCCCTGTCTGGTCGGGGTAACCACCAGTGGCCCGGTGCTGATGTTCAGGGACGAGATCGTCCGGCGTGACCCGGACAAGGGGAAATGGATTTCCTCGGGGCATGACATTGGCCTGGGAATTCCGCTGGCACAGGCCTACCGCAGGGAAGCCGGTCGGCTGATTGGATGGCTGGTTTACGATGACCCCGAAACCAGCACCAACCAGGTTGTCCGGGTAGAGTGGCCTGACGGTGGAATGGTAAAATGGGAACAGCTTCCGTGGCTGGACATGTCGGGGATAGGCCAGATTCACAAGCTGCAATGGTCCGATGATGCAGAGGAGGAGCTTATATTTATTGGCATGAGGGGGCTGGTTGTCACCAGCACGGGACTCTCGGGGAAAATACCAGCCCCTGCACGGCCGGTCATTGAGGGAGACTCGGTTGAGCGGTCCGCCGGTGAATGGAGTCTGGAGTACTTTAAGGCGGCCCCCCGGGTGACCTTCAGCTCTCCCGGGAGCGCCTATTATTATCCGGTTCGCTACCAGACACGAGTCCTGGGATATGAGGACAGCTGGAGCGAGCCGGCCCGGTTCACCGACCGGGAGATAGGCCAGTTGCTGGAGGGTCGGTATCGGTTTGAGGTTCGAGCGGTGGATCCCTTTGGCCGAACCAGTGCCGCTTCCGGGTTTGCCTTCCGAATTCTGCCTCCGTGGTACAGGACCGTTTGGGCCTATAGTTTGGGAATCGGGACGGTGATTGTCCTCCTGTATGGGGTAATGCGCCTGCGGGAGAACCAGTTGCGCGACCACCAGCTGGAATTGCAGGTGCTGGTCGATGAACGGACAGAGGAACTGCTCCGGGCCAATGCTTTCAAGGACGAGTTTATCGCCAACCTGAGCCATGAGATTCGCAACCCCCTGAACGGCGTCATCGGGCTGATCCGGCAATTGAAGGAAGGGCAGTCGATCACTGGTCGAAACCTTGAGGCCCTGCGTGGGGCGGCCCATTACCTGAAGGCCACAGTAGAGGATGTTCTTGATTTCTCGAAACTCGATTCCGGGCAGCTCGAGCTGGTCGAGGAACCCTTTGATCTTGGACGGATAGCTGCTGGAGTCATCGACATCTACCATGAACAGGCCTGGCCCAAGGGGCTGGTTTTTGAGAAAGACATTTCTATTCCGGCAGGGATATCTGTTGTCTCGGATGAACGGAAGTTCCAACAGATTCTCGGTAACCTGATCGGGAATGCCGTCAAATTCACCCAATCCGGGGGAGTCGCGGTTGGTGTATCCTTGTCGCCCATGTCCGAGGAACAGGCCGAAGTGCTGGTCCGGGTAGCCGATACGGGGGAGGGGATTGATCCCGCTGATCAGCAACTCGTTTTTGAGAAATTCTACCAGAGTGGCACCGCTTCCAGACGGGCCGGGGGGACGGGGCTGGGCCTGACCCTGGTCAAGGCCTTTACCTCCGCCCTGGGGGGATCTATCCGGTTGGAGTCGGAGCTCGGCAAGGGAAGCACCTTCGAGGTGCGGATAAATGTCCGGACCAAGGCCTGCGGCGGCATGGGTCCGCTGGAGGGCCACGACCTGGGAAACCTCGGTCTGTCGGTGCTCGTTGTAGAGGATCTTGAATACAACCGCATCTACCTTGAGGAATGCCTGCAGCGGCTCGGTTGCCGGGTGGAACTGGCAGTCGACGGTATAACCGGATATCAGCTCGCTGGCAGTGGTCGTTACAGTGTGATACTGCTGGACTGGGACCTCCCCGGTATGACCGGGCTGGAAATCGCCCGGAAGCTCCGTTCCGATGGCAGCCTGACAGCAGATACGCGAGTGATTGGAATGACCGCCTTTGCCACTCCAGATGTTCGCCGGCAGTGCCTGGAAGCCGGAATGGATGCCTTCCTGACAAAACCCCTCGACGAGTCACAGCTGCAGTCGCTGCTGCTGGGAATGGCCCCCGTCCAGCCTCGGGGAGCTGCCGTCGCTGCCGAAGCCGGTGAGGAATGCTACCTGACCGGACAGGGCATTTTGGGCGAGATGGCTGGCGCGGATGGCTGGGAGCGACAGAAGGAGCGCTGGATGGGAATATTCGAGGAATATTTCGGTGAGCTCCGCAGCGTGGTGGAGGGGACGGATCTCGAGGACATCCGCAAAGCCGCCCACAGGCTGCTTGGACACTTGAGAATGGTCAGGACAGACGGGATAGCGGACCATCTGCTGGACATGATGACTGCCGCCACGGTGGGGGACTTGGAAGGGACCCGTGCCGCATGGTCCCCATTTCTGGCCAAGGTCGGCAAATTCCGTGACGAAGTGGCCCGTTTCTAGCCACCTGAACTTAATCGTGGGTGTGGTAGGTGTGCCTGAGATTCATTCGCTCGAAGGCCGGTTTCCAGAACCCAGTGTCGTTGGCAAACCGGATTAGCTCCGGGGTACCGTGGAGTCCCAGCTTGCGCATCAGGTTGGAGCGGTGTGACTGGACCGAGGTCGGGCTCAGTTCAAGGATGTTTCCTATCTCGTCATCGGACAGGCCGGCCCCAATGTGGGTCAGCACTTCCTGCTCGCGCCGAGTCAGGATCTTCTGGAAGGAAAGTGGATCGGACTGAAGTTGCCGGATACGCGTTTTCATGCTCTCCGAGAAATAGCGTTTATTCTGCCCCACCAGGTCAATTGCCTGGGAGAGGACCTCGACTGAGGCCTCGTTCTTGTCAACGAAGCCGTTGAGCCTCAGCCGGTTGACCTGATGAAGGGTCTTGGCATCCATCTCCGCTGAAAGGGCGAGGATGCGGGTCTGTGGAAACTCTGTCAGGATGGTTTGGGCAACGTGTATGCCTGACAGCTTTGGAATCAGTATGTCGAGGAGCACCATGTCCGGCCCGGTTTCCCGGATGACCTGTAACGCTGACTCACCGTCTTCGGCTATTCCCACCACCGCGTGTCCCAGCTTGTTTCCCAGCAGGTCCACGAGGAATTCCTTGAAAAGGATCTGGTCCTCAACGACAACGACTCTCATGTGGAACTAGCTAAAGGATTCCTGAAAGCAAGTAAAGCCCGCTCAGTGATCCCATGGCATCCGGACGTCCTCACGCGGAAACTTCCACGGCTTCGAACGGTTCCAGAGTTTGCCCGGGTTGAGAATGTCGTTGGGGTCGAGGGCCTTTTTGATGGCCTTCATGGCAGCTATTTCAGCCGGGCCGTGCTGGTAGTGGAAAAACGGTGACTTGGCCAAGCCGATTCCATGTTCGCCGGAAATGGCGCCTCGGAGCTCGACCACCCGCCTCATTAAACGGCAGATTGCCTCGCTGGCTGCCTCTGTCTCGGCAGGATCGGTGTCGTCATACATGATGTGGACATGGAAATTGCCATCGGCAGCGTGCCCGAATGTCGGGGTCGGAAGGCCGGTTTCCTCATGCAGCTGATCAACGAACTCCATCAGGGGCCACTGGCTTTCAAAGGGGACCACCACATCCTCATTGAGTTTTCTTGAGCCCAGTTCAAACATGGCCTGTGAGCAGGAGCGCCTCAGCTTCCAGAGGTTCTCCACCGCCTCGGTCTCAATGGCCTCTGAATAGGCCGTTGCGTGCCCGGAGACGCAATCGAGGATGCCCTCCAGTTGCTCCTTGACCTCGTTGGGTCGCCCGTCGACCTCGATTAGCAGGGCAGCCGGGGCAGTTGCTCCATCCATCCCGTCCCGGAGGCATTCCGGTAGCGATTCGATCAGGTGCGGTTCCCTTTTTTTCCAGAAGGCAAACGTGCATCCCACCGTTTGCTCGTCGAGAAATTCCACTGCGGACGGTGTGAGCCCGCGCTTCAGGATATCCTGTGAGCACTCAAGGGCCTGTTTTCCTCCGGGGAAAACGGCCAGGCAGTTGGCCCGGGTCGTGGGCCGGGGGATCAGCTTGACGACTGCGCCCGTGATGACGCCGAGTGTTCCCTCCGATCCAACCCATAGATCCCGCAGGTTGTATCCGGCAGAGAATTTCCTCACGCTGCCGCCCCAGCGGACAAATTCACCGGTGGGAAGGAATCCCTCTAGTGAGACCACATAATCGCGTGTGACTCCATATTTGGCCCCGCGCATTCCGCCCGCGTTGGTGGCGATTGTTCCCCCAATGGTGGCGTAGGCCTTTGATCCCGGATCAGGGGGATAGGTGAGACCATGTGATTCCGCGGCTTTTTCGAGGCTGCCCAGGGTAACCCCAGGCTGTACGTAGGCCAGCCGGGCCACCGGGTCGATGTGAAGATTGGTCCACCCGGAGAGGTCGAGAACCCAGCCCCCGGTTTGCGGTGTGGCTGATCCTGTTGTCGCCGAGCCGGCACCCCGGGTAGTCACCGGTATCCGGTGCTCGTTGGCCAATTCAAGCACCACGGCCACACTCTCTTCATCCTCGGGCAGGATGCAAGCCGACGGCAGTCGGCTGTAGCGGAGGTTGTCCATCGAGACCCGGTACAGGCAATCCCGGTCTGTCCGGACCTGGCTGGTGCCAAGGCGCTCAACCAGCTCGCGGGTTGCTGTTTCTGGATTCATCGGGAGATTGGTTCTCCCCTTTACGCTTGCCAGCGGGAGGAGGGCATTTAGTGGTTAGGTATTTCGAGATTAAAGATGGAAAAGACACTGATTATTCTCAAACCTGATACTTTTGAAAAGCGGAAAGTTGGCGCAACCATAGCCCGGTTCGAGGACGCCGGTTACTCTATCGTTGCGGCAAAGATGATCCAGCTCGACACCAAGGTTCTCAGGGAGCACTACGCGCACATCACACATCTCCCGTTTTTCCCTGAGATTGAGGCCTTCATGAGCTCACGGCCGGTGATCGTGATGATCCTGGAGGGCAATTCGGCAATTTCCCGTATTCGCAATCTGGTGGGCCCGACCGACTCGCTGGCCGCGCCGGCCGGCACCATTCGTGGGGACTGGGGCAACGACAAGATGCTCAACATAGTCCATGCCTCGGACGGGCCGGAGACTGCCGCCGCCGAAATCAAGCGTTTCTTCCGCGACGACGAAATTTTCGTCTAAACTCAGCACTTGCGCTGACCGGACAGTGTCGCCACCGCTTGGGCGGCTATTCCCTCTCCGGCCCCCAATGCGCCTATTTTCTCCTGTGTGGTGGCCTTTATCCCGATGTCGGAGGGATTGAGCTTCAGGGTCTTGGCCAGTACCGATTTCATTTCCCTCAAGTAGGGGGAAATTTTCGGGGTCTCGGCTATCAGGCTGGCATCGACATTGACCAACCGCATCCCCGTCTTGGCCGCCTCCTTGCGGGCCCGCCGGAGGATTTCCTGGGAGGAGATCCCCTTTATCTGCGGGTCTGTATTGGGGAAATAATGACCAATGTCAGGTAGCCCGCAGGCGCCCAGGATGGCATCCGCAATGGCGTGGGACAAAACATCAGCATCGGAATGGCCGACAAGGCCCACCTCCGACTGGATGGAGACGCCCCCAAGTACCAAGGGCAGGCCTTGGCGCAGTTGGTGGATGTCGTATCCGAAGCCGACGCGGGTTTGCTGGGTGGATGAATGGTTCATTGCTTCTGGTGCCAGGATGCTTTCAAGAAGGGCCAGGTCGGCCGGTCGGGTTAATTTTGGGTTCGGGTGGGTGGATTCAACAATAGCAACCGGTTGACCGAGTGCCTCCACGGCCGCCAAGTCGTCTGTAACGGGCGACTTCAGGGACTGGTGAGCCTGGTCGATCAATTCCCTTGGGAAGGCCTGTGGGGTTTCCATCGCCCAGAGGTGTGTCCGGTCCAGCAGCTGACCATGGCCCGGACTGTCCAGTGGCGGATCCTGGAAGAACCGGACAGTGTCGGTCACCCGGTGGGCCAGGGATACTGCGCTATTCAGCGCCAGAAGGGTCTTGCGGACAGCCTTGAGCGCACCGGGGGTGACGGCAGGCCGGGCGCAGTCATGGATCGTCACCCACTTTGCGCTTGAGGGAACCAGTTCCAGACCGGCGCGAACCGAGTCCTGACGCTCGCCGCCGCCAATGGTGAAATACACCGGGACCCCGGGCTGCTCCCGGTTGACGATGGCCTCCAGTTCCTTGCGCTGGGCATTGTTGCGGGCCACCACGACCAGCATGTCCTGGGTCTGGCTGGCCTTGAATGCGCGCAGGACATGGGCAAAAACGGGGGCATTACCAATTTCCACCAGTACCTTGTCCTCGACGGAACCGCTCATTCGTGAGCCACTGCCACCCGCCAGGAGAATTGCCACATGCATCATGCCAATAGCTTTGACTTGTTAATGTGGGAAAGCAAATCTCGAATTCGATGGTTCCCCAGGCCCGAAAGGTAAAGCTGATCTGCCCCGCGAAAATAAACCTGTCGCTGGCCATCCTTGGGCAGCGTGGGGACGGGTTTCATGCCCTGCACAGCGTGGTGGCGCAAACCCGTTTTGGGGATGAGCTTGAGCTGGACTGGAATCCCTCCGGCGAGGGTGATGATTGTATCAGTATTTCCGGTGCGGAGCTGGATCCGCAGGGCAGCACCCCGGCAGTCGCCTTACGCATGTTCAGGGAGGCCACCGGGCTGGGCCATGGGCAGTTCAGGATCCACCTGCGGAAGTGCATTCCCATCGGGGCGGGCCTAGGTGGCGGCAGCAGCAACGGTGTCGGTGTCCTGAGGGCCCTTCAGGAGGTTTTCGGGAAGGAAGCAGCGGGGCTCGACTGGAATGGTCTGGCCGCCGGCATCGGTAGTGATTGTCCACTATTTCTCCATCAGGAGCCTGTCCTAATGGAGGGAAGGGGAGATTTGATCCGGCCACTGGCTCCGGAACTGGCGTCACGTTTCCGTGGGCGACCGGTCATCCTGTTCAAGCCGGGTTTTTCCATCAATACCGGCGAGGCTTATCGGCGTCTGGCCTCCAGGCACCTCTATCACAGCGAAAAACAGGCCCGTGAGCATCTCCAAGCCTGGGCCGCTTCCGATTCAGTCCTCCCGGAGCCCCTGAATGACTTCGAGGGGCTGGTCAAGGAGTGGATGCCCAGCCTGGCTGTGGTCCTTGAGCGTTTGGGCCAAACGCATGGCCTGGATGCCCGCCTCAGCGGTAGCGGAAGTGCTTGTTTTGTCTTCCCAAATGACCCCCGATTTGCTATTAGTGAACTTACGAAGGAGCTGGCACGTGCTTGGGGCAGCGCTTTTTGGATCGAGGAAACCCTTGTGAATTAAGTCCTTGCATTCTCGCGCAGGCCGTTTTCCCCTGTTTCTTTGATACTTCTAAGATGGCTGAACCAACTGGACAGGAAATGTTTTTCACGGGAATTGCCGGGTCACCCGGCGTGATTCACGGACCTGTATTCAGTTTTCACCACGGTGAAGTGGAGGTGCCCCATTACTCGGTGCCCCCGGAACGGCGCGAAGAGGAAATCGCCCGTTTCGAGCAGGGCCTGATGGAGACCCGCCGCCAGATCTCCGCGATCCGGGCCCAAGTAGAGGAAAAGGTCGGTGAGGAGGAAGCTGCCATTTTCGACGCGCACCAGTTGGTGCTGGAAGACCGGGCCCTGATTGAGGATACCGTCAACGAGGTCCTTGAAACCGGATACAACATCGAGTACTGCTTCCAGGAGGTGGCCAATCGCTACATTGAGGCCTTCAATCAGATCGATGACGACTACATCAAGGAGCGGGTCAGTGATATCAAGGATGTAACCAAGCGAGTTGTCTACAACCTCCTCGGTCACGACCACCGGACTCACAGCACGACCGGAATCGGACAGCATATCCTCGTTTCGACCCATTTAAGCCCGTCGGAGACCGCCTTGCTGGACGTGTCTGAAGTGACAGGCATCATCACCGAGCAGGGCAGCCGGACCAGCCACAGTGTTATCATGGCCCGGTCGCTCGGGATACCCTGTGTTGTGGGCGTCCATGGAGTGCTGGCTGCCGCTGAATTCGGGGCGGATATTCTGATCGACGGCTACAAGGGTCATGTTTACCTCAACCCGGGGCGGGAGACGCTTGAGCGCTACGGACGCCTTGCCACCGAACAGCGCCACATCCAGGAACAATTTGAGGCGGAGCGCCTTTTGCCCAGTGAAACCCTCGACAAGAATCCCTACCCGGTGCGCCTTAACGTCGAGGGGGTGGAAAATAAGGAACTCATGCGCCATAGTGGTGCCATGGGGGTAGGGCTCTTCCGGACGGAGAACCTGTTCCTCTCGGCGACTGTCTTCCCCGGTGAGGAGGAGCAGTTTAAGGTTTACAAGGAACTCGTTGAGGGAATGGGGGGGCAGTCGGTCACCATTCGCACCATTGACCTCGGGGGCGACAAGAACCCGCACAAGAGCCTCACCGGTTACCAGGAAGCAAACCCCTTCATGGGATTCCGCGGGATCCGGTTCTGCCTTGAGCACACGGATGTATTCAAGGACCAGCTACGGGCCATCCTCCGGGCCAGCCATTATGGCGAGGTGAAGATTCTCTACCCCATGATCTCCAGCTACGAGGAAGTGATTCGGTCCAACGAACTGCTGGAGGAGGCAAAAAAGGAACTGGATGAACAGGGCGTGCCGTACGACAAGAACGTCCAAAAGGGGGTCATGATCGAGGTACCCAGCGCGGCGGTGATCACTGACATCCTCGCCGCCCAGTGTGATTTCTTCAGCATCGGGACAAACGACCTCATGCAGTACCTGCTCGCGGTGGACCGGATCAATGACCGTATCGCCCATCTCTACGAGCCGACCCAACTGGCGGTCATCCGCACCCTGAATTTCATTTTCCAGCAGGGCAAGGTAGGACAGGTGCCGGTCAGCGTATGCGGTGAGCTCGCGGGGGACCCCGTATTTGCTCCGTTGCTGATCGGGTTGGGGGCCAGTGACCTTTCGGTTTCCCTCGGTTCCCTTGCCCAGATCAAGTATCTCGTCCGCCGTATCAAGCTGAATGAGGCAAAGCGCCTAGCCATCCGTGTCCTGCGGTGCAACACCTCCGAGGAGATCAAGAAGGAACTGCAGGAGTTCTACGACCAGATCATGGGCGAAACCCTCAAGGGGCTGAAGGACCTCTAGAGGGGTTTCCGGCCTGTTGCCAGAAGGGTCTCAAAATTCGGTTCCTTGGACTCCCGGGCCACGGGATCAACGCTGACTTCGTCGAATCCGCAATCCCTGATCCAGTGGTACAGGCGGTTAAGCGAGAATCCAAGCCAGCGGTCGGCGTACAGCTCATGCGCCTTCTCGAAGGTGTGCTGGTTGAGATCCAGCACCACAATCCGTCCGCCCGGACGGAGAATGCGCCATGCCTCGGCGATGGCGGCCTCCGGCTTGTTGGCGTGGTGCAGGGCCTGACTGAGCAGGGCGAGATCCGCACTTTCATCGGGCAGGGGCACCTGTTCAATGTCGCCCAGCTTGTAGGAGAGGTTGGTGAATCCGTGGTCGCGCGCCAGTTCTTCGCCCACCTTGACCATCGCCGGAGAGTTGTCGACACAGATGACCGAGTTGGCCTTCCGTGCCAGCAACTGGGCCAGGACTCCTTCGCCGGCCCCAAGGTCCACTATGTCAATGCGCGGAGTCAGCAGCAGGAGGAAATGACCGATGGCTTCCCATGATCGTCCGGGGCAGTATTGCTTACCCAGCCGACTGGCCACCATGTTGAAGTAGGCTTCCGTCTCCGCCCGGCGCTTGGCCAGTACCCGGTCCAGGCTGCGCGCATCCTCCACGATGGAAGGCATCTTTTCAGCCGCCGCCATTGCCGCACGGAACAAGTCCCTTTGCGGCCCCTTGGGAGGCAATTTGCCGGAATAGAAACTTTTTTTGCCTTCGCGGCGATCCTCCACCAGGTCGGCCTGCCGGAGCAGGGCCAAGTGCGACGAGATACGGGATTGCCCCATATCCATCACCTCCTGCAGTTCGACCACGGAAAGCGGTTCGGATTGAAGAAGTGCCAGAAGGCGCAACCGGGTTGCGTCGCTCAGCAACTTCATCAATTCCACGGCTTCAGCCATCAATTCGAATCCACCCAGCGCTTGATGTTGCGAACGATGTAGGTTTCCTCGTGGTCATCAATTTCGACAGCCACCTCGTTGCCCCTGGGCTTGCCGAGGATAGCCTTGGCCAAGGGGGTCTGGTAGGAAAGGATGCCCTTGTCCGGATCGCCGTCCCATGCGCCGAGGATGGCGTAGGTGACTTTCTCATTTTTCGAGGTGCGCTCCAGTTCGACCACGCTGCCGATACTGACGACCTCCGTTGAGGCATCCTTGAAATCGGTTACGCGGGCCTTGTTGATGGCCACTTCCAGCTCGTTCTTGTGGGCCAGAAGGATGTCCTGTTCCTGACGGGCCATCTTGTACTCGGCATTCTCACGCAAGTCCCCGTGGCCCCGGGCCTCGGCGATTTCCTCCTTGTTGCGGGGAATCTTGACCTGAATGAGTTCCTCATACTCCTTTTTCCGGCTCTCGAAGCTAGACTTGGAAACCACCAGTTCCTCTTCCTCGCTGCTTCCCCCGGACGATGCCTCGCCACCGACGATGGCTTGGATACTGGGGAACAACCGGATGAACCGGGCCAGGAGGGACTTCTTCGACAGGTCCTCGAATCCCTGGTTAAGCATCAGGGTCTGGGCCAGGTCGTGGGCGGTTTCATAAGTGGCTTCCGCCAGCAGGTCGCCGATCAGTTCCTGGTCATCGCTGACCAGGTCGGCCAGAGGGATGCGCCGGGTACTGGCGTTCTGCAGGGCCTCGTAATCGATGGCGAAGAAGATGGCGCTGAGGAGCCGCGGAGTCATCAGGCCGCCCAGCATCCCGGAATACTTGCGGGAGGAACGGTTCTTAAGAATCCATGTCAGCACGGGAGCTTTCAGGTTCTGCTCGACCAGCCAGCGTTCAAAGGTGGCGGAAATTTCCTTTTCCTTGTCGTGTTCGAGGAGGAAATTGATGCATTCCGCAGTCAGTTTGCCCGAGCTGTTTTTCAGCAGGTCGAAGGTGACCCGTTCCCACTGGTCCGGGGCAGTCCGCTCAATCAGGTCGAGGTACCGGGAATAATGGGATGCGGGAATCTGTTCCGACAACTGGGACAGGTCGTTGGCATCGGCGATGATCGAGGCTGAGGTCGGCTCCAGTGTTTCCACATCGCTGTGGATAAAACGGGCCAGGTCGTTGCGGACCCAGATCCCGTAGAGGCGCTCACCCGGATTCAGCTGCTTGGTTTCCGCGAGGGAACCGGCCAGCTCCTTGAGGATGGAAGGAAGCTCCTCCTTGATGTCCTCGTGCTTGACCGAGAGATCAATCAGCTTGCTGGCCAGATTGATTTTCTTCTTGGGGGCCTTTGTTTCAAAAAATTCATCGAGGACTTCTTCCTCGGCGCGGATGGGTTCATCACGGAGGATAAAAGGCTCGGTCTTCTTGGCCGGGACCGCGATCCGCGGATCCTTGACGAGCGCCTTCTTGGCTTGGGTCCACCACTTCTTGAACTTTGCTGAGCCCATCAGCCGGCTGAGGATGGTTTCGATTTCCAGAGCGGTCGCGCTCTTGGTTTCCGCGCGGTTGAGGATGT
The DNA here is from genome assembly GCA_049451775.1 of Opitutales bacterium. Taxonomy (GTDB): domain Bacteria; phylum Verrucomicrobiota; class Verrucomicrobiia; order Opitutales; family Oceanipulchritudinaceae; genus Oceanipulchritudo. Next base: position 158,326 of record JBMTVW010000003.1, read on the forward strand.
CGGCAATCAGGTCGGTGGGTCGGCTCTTGACTATCTCCGCGACCAGGGCGGGTTCAATTTGTGCCCGGACAAGGATGTCCCCATCATCAAGGATCTCCAATTTATCCACGCAGAAGACGGGATCCATAGGGTGGCCCTGGCGGCCGTCCTTGAAGTCGATGATCAGGCGCCCGGCCCGTTCGTCGAAATCCTTGATCTGGCCCAGTCCCCAGGCACGGTGAACGCAGTAGGTCCCGGGTTGCATGGACTCAAGTTTGGCCCGGGCGCGCCGGAGGCGCGGGTTCTTCTGGATTAGCAAGTCGATTGCTTCCTTGTTCATATATTTCTTTTTGAATGATGGTGCCGTCCGCTAAACAGGTAATAAAAACGTGCCCACGAAGCTGCAAAACATCCGTGGTTTGATTCCATTGAATGGCCCTGTTCCGGACCCTTTTCTCAGGTTTTTAGAAAAAAGAGATGGTTGCAACCATGAATTTCACCAGAGTGTGAGGAAATAGCGGCAGAAAAAGGGGAAAATGGAAGATCGGGAACCGGGAGAATTGAAGGTGGCAATTGATTTGCTGGTGCATTGGTCGAAGGGGCAGCGGCACCTCGATGACCTGCTGGAGGGGGCCGGACTGGGGAGGATACGCTGGCTGGTGATGGACCTGTTCCGCAATTGGCTGGTGGTGGAATCGATTCTGGGGCGCCGCTTGAGGCGAAACCCGCGACCGGTTGCTCACAACCTGCTCCGGCTATCGGTAGCGGAGTGCCTGAACCGTGAAGCGGCAATTCACCCGAGAATCGTCCACCACGCCGTGGAGCAGGCCCGTTCCCTGGGTCTGGGGAAGGCGGAGTGCGGATTCATCAACGGGGTGTTGCGGGCGATTCTCCGTGAACCTGAAGGCCTTGAGGCGGGCTCGCTCGAGGAAACTCATCCGGACTGGCTGGTCCAGCGCTGGGGGAAGCAATTTGGAATGGAATCAACCCAGCGGCTGCTAAAGTGGAACCAGGAGATTCCTGAGCTGAGGCTCCGTGCGGACAGATGCCCGGACTATGCGCAGGAGAGCAATTGGGAGGGAACCTATACGGTAACCCGGTCCCGGTTCGCTGAGGCCTTGAAGGACCTGGGGTCCGGCCGGGTCTACATGCAGGATCCCTTTGCCCGAATACCGGTGGAACTGCTGGCTGTTCGTCCCGGGGAAAGGGTGGCCGATCTGTGTGCGGCACCGGGTGGTAAGACCCGCCTCCTGGCCTCGGGAATGTCCGGCCAAGGCACCTTGCTGGCCATCGACAAGCCAGGGCACCGGTTGGACCGCCTCAAGGACAACCTGGCCCGGGCAGGGCATGCTTGGGTCAAGGTGGTGGGGGCCCGGTTGGAGGATTTTAGTCCGGACAGGGTTGCTGATGAGACCGGGGGAGCTGGGTTTGACGCCCTGTTGATTGACGTGCCCTGTAGCAACACGGGGGTCATTCAGAAGCGTCCTGACGTCAAGCTGAGACTGCAGCCGGACAGTATTGGGCGCCATGCCGTCCAGCAGCTGGCGTTGCTGGTTTTGGCCTCCCGCTGGGTGAAGAAGGGTGGGCGCATGGTTTACAGCACTTGCAGTATCGAGACGGAAGAAAACGGGGGAGTGATTGACCAGTTTCTGGCCATGGAACCGGAGTGGAGACTGGACCGGTCGGTAATGAGCTATTCATGGGAATGTGATCACGATGGCGGCGGGGCTTTCTTGTTGACGAGAGCAGTTCCGGAATAAAAAAAAGAGGCATCCCATGAAGGATCCCAAAGCGCTTTTTCCGCTCCTCTTCGCCTCAAGTTGGCTGGGGAACCTGTTGCTCACTATTTTGGCGTTTTACCTCGCCTTTTCCCATGACGGGCCATTGACGCCCTTGATCTTCCTGACGGTCGCCTTGTGCATTCTTTCCGGCAACGCGCTGCCGATCGGGGTCTACCTGATTATGGTCCGCTGGCGTGCCATTGAACTGAAAGCGGAGTCCACCGAGGTGGCCCTGCGGGTGCGGGACGGGCTGATGCGGACCGAGGAGCTGATGGGCCGGTTGGACGAGGCGGAGGGCGCGCTGGCCAAGGGAATCCTCGTCGCCCGGCAGGTTCCCGAGCGGATAGGGGAAAGTCTTGAGTCACTGCTGGAGTTGGGCGGCAAGCTGGAAACCATGGAAGTGAATTGCTTCACCGAGGCGATCCAGGGCCAGTCGGAATCCCTTGGCAGCGTCAAGGTTGCCGTCGAGGAACTGGCCAGGGAGGTCAAGCTGCTGGAGAAGGAGGTGGCTACTATCGGCAAGGATGTCCGCGGATTCCCCGGGGAACTGAGCAAGGTGGTCGAGGATCTGCCGTCCGCACAGGCAACTCCGGCCAACGCGGGGGATGAAGTGTCGCTCAGCGAGCGTCTGGACCTGTTGTTTGAGGCCTTGGAATCGGTGCAGGATTCACAGGATTCCCTCCTTCAGCGTGTAGCGGAAATACGGAGACAAACCGCCGCCCCCGCCCGGATGGAGGAACCGAAGCCGGTTGCAGATGATGTTTTGGAGCAGCCACCAGTGGAGGAGGACGATCCGGAGCCGGAGGTGGAGCCGGTGGAAGATGATGGTCCGGAGGAGGAAGAGGAAGAGGTCTTTGCCGATGACCCGGAAGAATTCGAGCCGGAGGAAGAGGAAGTCGTCGATGAAGAGGAACCCGCTGAGGAAGATGAACCCTTCGATGAACCGGAAGCAGAACTTGAATTTGACCATGAGGAGGACGATTTCCAGTTGTCTGACGGACGGACGAGGCTGGTTGCCCATGCCATGATTGGAATGAGGAACAAGCTCTATATCCGTGGGGACGAGCCATGGCTGTCATGGGAGGATGGACAGGTCATGGAATTGATCGGCATCGGGGAATTTGCCTGGTCGATGGACGACCTGAAGGAGCCCATCGAGGTGACCGTCCTGCTCAATGATGAACTGGAAGCCAAGGGTGGGGCGGTTACATTGCCACCGGGCAAGACCGTCCGGATCAGCCCGACATTTCCCGCCGGCTGAGCCCGGCTGGGGATCAGGCCTTCGTAGGACCCTTCCACTTCAGGCCAACCAGACAGATGTCGTCCTCAAACTCATTCCTGTCGGAGAATTGGTGCAGTTCACTGATGATGGCCTGCAGTGCCAGGTTGATTGGCTGGCGGGCATACTCTGACAACCGTTCGGTCAGGCGACATTTCCCGTACTGCTCATTTTCCGGGTTGGTGGCCTCGTGGACGCCGTCGGTATAGATAAGGACCATGTCGCCCGGGTTGAGGGGTTGTTCGACCGTGGTGTATTCGCAGTCCTCAAACAGGGCCAGTGCGGGCGAACGGTAGGGGTCGTAGATCCTCGCTGATAATCCGGCCTGACATGAGTATCGCACCGGCCGGGGGTGGCCAGCGCTGCAAAAGCGGACCTTTCCGGTTTCTGTATTGATGATCAGATACAGGGCGGTGATAAACATCAGATCCTTCGATTGCCTGAAGATGGGGCAAATCCTCTGGTTCAGGTGCATCATGAACTTGCCGGGATCGGATTCCACCGGGAAAAACTCCTCGATGAGCGAGCGGACGATGGCGGTTCCGAGGGCCGCCCGGATGCCGTGTCCCATCACATCGCAGAGAAAAACACCGGCCTCGGTGTCGGAGATGGCCTTGATGGAGCAGAGGTCGCCCCCAACGAGGCCGCAGGCCTCCGAATAGTGGGAAAATTCAACGCAGCTGTTTTCCGGGTCCGCATCAGGGGGGAATACAGGATAGGTCTTGGGGAAAAAGGCTTTCTGCAGTTCGCCAGCCATCCGCAGGTCGGCCTGGGTGGCGTCATTGAGGCGCTGGATCTCCCCGGCGTAGCGGGCGGCCAGCAGGTCCGCTTCCTTCTTGTCGGTAATGTCCCGGGAGATTCCGAAGGTGCCTATCAGCTCTCCCTCGGGGCTCCGGAGGGGCATCTTGGTCGTCGATACCCACGTCACCGAGCCATCCGGCCAGGTCTCCATTTCCTCCACGCCGACAATCGGTTCTCCGGATTCGAGGATCTTCTGCTCGTCCCGCAAGGCCTGGTTGGCGTGTTCCTCGGTGAAGACATCGGCGTCCGTTTTCCCCACGGTGTCCTCCAGGTTCTTGAATCCGTGCTTTTGCCGGCAGGCCTCGTTGATCAGCAGGAAACGCGATTCCTCATCCTTGAAATAGATGGCGTCCGTAATGTTCTCCAGCAGGTTGTGGAGGTAAATCTTTGCCTCCTTGGAACCGAGGGACCACGTTCGCTTTTTTCCCATATTGTGCCGGATTAAGTGGTACCAGGGGGCGGAATTGAACCGCCGACCTCAGGCTTATGAGTCCCGCGCTCTAACCATCTGAGCTACCCTGGCACGCTAAAGAATGAGAAATGATAAGGCCTTTCGGGCAGAGTCAAGTCGCAAAAGGAAAAGAAATCCAGAATGCCGGCGGGATCGGTGGGGAAAACAAGAAGGCCCGCCGGATAACCGGCGGGCCTTGGAAAGAGGTCCCTTGAGGGGGATCGTTAGTTGGTCGGGACTTCCTCGATGGTCTTGAGGATGCGGCCAACGATCTTGTAGGGATCGCCCTGCGAGTTTGGACGACGGTCTTCCAGGTAGCCCTTGTAGTCGTTCTTGACGAAGCTGTGGGGGACACGGATGGAAGCGCCACGGTCGGCCACGCCCCAGCTGAACTTGTCGATCGACTGGGTTTCGTGGAGGCCGGTCAGACGCAGATGGTTATCCGGACCGTAGGCGGCGATGTGCTCGTCGCGGTTCTTCTCGAAAGCGTCCATGAGCTTCAGGAAGTAATCCTTCCCGCCGACTTCACGCATGTGCTCGGTGGAGAAGTTACAGTGCATCCCGGAGCCATTCCAGTCGCCACTCAGGGGCTTGCAATGGTACTCGATGTAGACGCCGTACTTCTCGGTCAGGCGCTGCAGGAGGTAGCGGGCGACCCAGATGTCGTCGGAAGCGATCTTGGAACCCTTGGCGAAGACCTGGAATTCCCACTGGCCCTTGGCCACTTCGGCGTTGATGCCTTCATGGTTGATGCCGGCCTCGAGGCAGAGTTCAAGGTGCTCGTCAGCGATCTGGCGGGCAATGTCACCCACGTTCTCGTAGCCAACGCCGGTGTAGTACTTGCCCTGCGGGCCCGGGTAGCCGAACTCGGGAAATCCGAGCGGACGACCGTCCTGCATCATGAAATATTCCTGCTCCAGACCAATCCAGGTGTCAGAGTCGTCGAGGACCTTGGCCCGGAAGTTGGAGGGATGGGGTTCGCCGTTCGCAAGGTAAACCTCGCAGAGAACGATGAACGCGTTATTGCGGCCTGCGTCGGGATAAAGACGGACGGGCTTCAGGACGCAGTCAGAATCGCTTCCCTCAGCCTGTTGGGTCGAGCTCCCGTCAAATCCCCATTCAGGGCAATCTTCGACAGACTTCGGGGCCTCGCTGACAATCTTTGTCTTACCACGCAGGTTCGGCTCCGGCACGTAGCCGTCGAGCCAAATGTACTCAAGCTTGTATTTCGCCATAATATCGATTTGTTTCAGGTGTCATTGATCGGTTGGGGTCGGCCTTCGTGGCGGATCCGTTCCGACGCTAAGGGGGTCATGCAAAATTCAGGCCAATAATTCAAGCAGGATCAAATTTTTTTCAGCAAATCTTCAATTTTCGGGAAAAAACCAATGTACGACGTAAAAGACTCAAAGCAGGCCATTGTCCGGATTGGATACGATGGCCGGGTCCATAAGACTTTCCGGGGACCATTGGCCCAACGGCGGTTTGAGAACGAATTACGGGTCCTGGAGTACCTTGAGCGGCAAAAATGTCCGTTTGTGCCCCGGGTCCTGGAGCACGACCGGTCAAAATTGTACATGGTGACCACCAATTGCGGGGCCATAGTGGACAAAATTAGCCAAGAGAAGCTGGATCACCTCTTCAACGAGTTGGAGCAGTACGGGGTGCGCCATGACGATCCCTATGCCCGCAATGTCACCTACAACGCTGACCTGGGTCGCTTTTGTCTTATAGACTTTGAATTTGCCTCCATTATCGAGAGCGGGGAAGGCTTCTCCCTAGGGGAACTGGAGGCGATCCACAAGGTGGATCGTGACCAGGCGGCCTTGGAAAAGCTGAGGCGGATCGAGGAACAGAACAAGGAGGGGAAGTGACCGTGGAACAGCAGGCTGCAGGCGTTGAACAGGACGTGGAGACGGATCTCAAGTGGTGGGGCCTCACGGACAAGGGGCCCTTCCGGAAAAACAACGAGGATGCCTTCCTGGCACTGACCTTTGCCCGCGAGGAGGTCCACCTTCTTGGCAAGGAAGGAGAAGCCGATTTTGCCCTGGGCGATTTCATATTTGCGGTCAGCGACGGCATGGGCGGGGCCAACGCCGGGGAATTTTCCAGCCGGATCGCCGTCAACGCCATTACCCAGCGTTTCCCCAAGTACTTCCGTTCCAGCGAGCTAAGTGATCCAGGGGAACACGAGAAAATCCTCATCCGCCTCTTTCAGCAGATCCACGCGGAGATGGTTGTGATGGGCCGTAACTATGACGAATGCCGGGGCATGGGGGCCACCCTGAGCATGGTCTGGCTGACCCCATGGAAGGGGTTTTTCTGCCATGTCGGGGACAGCCGTATTTACCGCCTGCCCAGGGAGGGCTCGCTGCGGCAGCTGACCGAGGACCACACGCATGTCGGCTGGATGTTTCGCCAGGGCAAGCTGACCGAGCGTGAGGCCCGTTACCATGAGGGCCGGCACAACCTGCAGATGGTCCTCGGGGGAAAACAGACCTCAATCGTTCCCCAGGTGGGCTCCTTTGATATTCAAAAGGGTGACCGCTATGTCCTCTGCACCGACGGGCTCATCGAGGGCCTTTGGGACAGTTCGATCAGCCGCCTCCTGACCCAGCCGCCCCCGCGCCTGGCCGATACCCAGCCCGCCCAGCGGCTCATGCAGGAGGCCCTCTACGAGTCCGGCCGCGACAACACCACCGTCCTCGTCCTCCAGTTTTAAAAAAAAGGATTCCCAGCTGCCGTCTGCTGACACCAGGAGACATCCGGCAACCGGGAATGTGTGAGGGAAAACTTCCCTGATTTCATGCAAGCAGGATATGTGCCCCTTTGGTAGCCAGTCGTGTTAAGGGCAAAAAAAAAGCCCCGACCTGTTTTGGTCGGGACCCTGATAGGAAAGAAGGGATTAATTACCAACCGACAGAGGAGCGGCTACCCAGCTTGGTGATTTGCTTTTCATCTTCCCAAACCGCCAATCCCGTAGCGACCTCCGTGAGGGAAAGCTGGAAAGAGTAGGTTACCTGACGCTGGTTACCGACACGGGCCCTGTCCTCCAGCAACTTGCCCGAAAGGCTGTAATGGGGCATGGTGGCCACCGGAGCCGGATCATCGTTCATGAACGCCGTGTACTCGGAAGCGCTCTTGGCCAGAGGGTCTTCTGCCCGGCCACCCAAGCCCATTGTGGTAGTCGTGACGACCTTACCCGTCTTGTTGAGATCCACGCGGATTTTTTTAATTAGGGAATCCGTGTCCACCTGCTGTTGAGTATTATTTACAATGCGGCTGATAGCGAGGATTGCCGGTTGCTGCGGAGCCCTTTCTAGCACCCCGCTTGTCAGTAGAGACTCAACGAGTTCGTTTGCGGCAGTGTTCCAGTCTTGAATGTTGATGGTGTTCAGGCTGACGATGGTTTCGGTGCCTTCTGAATCGATATATCGTGCTCCGCCCCCAGTTGTCTGGCAACCAACCATCAGCAAAGCAGCCAACCCGCCGAGGCTAACCATGGCCAGACGCGTGATTTTATTTTGCATGTTCATAGTTCAATTCAATCTAATTTTTATTTGGATTCATGAAGTTTAAGGGTGAAGTCCACTGCCTTTGGGTTGGGAGCAATACTAGAGATGGTCTTCTCCTCTTTGCCTTGAAAGCGCAGGGCCTTCCATCCCGATGAACTTGCAGCCACCTGCATCCCGTCGAGATCAAACCATTCGAAAGCGTAGTTTATCGTTTGCGGTCGTGATCGATTGCTTTGCAGTCGGACTTGGACCTTGGCCAGGTTGCCACTTACCGTAGCTTCCGCAACCTGAACAATGGTGATAGCCTTACCGAGTTCAAAGTCGGTCAAGATTCTCTCATCGCGGACAACATTGGGAACGCCGACTTGGTTAGCTCGACTCACTGTGTTTACTGTACTCGTACAGCCGCTCAGGAAAGGAATCAACATCGCAAGGGTGAAAGTAATGATGAATGATTTTTTCATATGTTTGCGGCTATCAAAGTTTAAAAGTATTGATGACAGGCTGTGAAATTTGATTCACGCTCCGTACAAGAATGACATTTGTTTCGTCCGGGTCAACCGTGACAGTGGCATTGTGCAACCCGATCTTGAGTTGGACATTTCCCTCAGATGGGGTTGGCATCCGCAAATAGGAGAACTCCTTAGGGAGCGTTGTCCATGTACGAGTGTCGGCGCGGTTGGTGGCAGCTTGGAAACCAATGTTTGCGGCCTTGGCAATCAGGCGCACCTTCCAATCCTCATTACGTACCGAATCCTCCAGCAATTTTCCTGCTATGGCCTTTGTGGCCGTAGTGATCAAAGTATTGGTAAGAATTGATGGCCACTCGTTCTTGAAGTCCTTACTGATGACGGCATCCATGCTGCTGAGGCGCTCGCTGGTATAGCTTCCACCATTCCCATCCATGGCTATCAACTGTGGGATATAGTCGTCGTGATACTCAAGCCGGGGGAAGGCGGCTCCAGCATAAGAAACGCTGGAAACCAGAAACAAGGGAATGTCGATCCTGAACTCGTCGCGGGTCGGGGCTGCTCCAGTGGCGAATAGAACATAGGTGACGGGATCGGTGGATCCCCCGGATGCTAGGGCTTCGGTCATTGCGTAGTCCGCCTCGATGTAGGAACCGGGGGACATGCTCTTGACCCGCTCAAAGGATTTCCGGGCTCGCTCCACATCTGCGCTATCCGCTGCGGCATGGCTAAAATAGAGGCCGTCCATGAACACGGAGAAGGGATTGACGTAATCCGCATAAGGAAGGATGCGTTTTTCGATGCGGTCCAATTCCGCCCGACTCTGGGATGCGAACTGGGCATCCTGCCGGGCCCGTTCGACATCGTAACGTGGGGCGCTTTTCCCGTCTTCCCCCGTCAGGTTGCCTGACTTGGAGGCTTCAGCCTTTTCCACGGCTTCCTCGATCCTTCGCTGGTTTTCCACCACGGCATCCTTCTGGCGCTGGAGGGTCCGATTCAATTCGACGCGTGCTCCTTCCATGTCGCCCAGCTGAAGGTTATTGAGGGCCTTGAACGTGTTCATCATGATCTTGTCGTAGGCACGGCCACGGTAGGGCAGGACCGCCTGATTGGTGATGAGGGCTGCCGATTTGCTGCCAATCTTCAGCTTGGCATCATCTTCGAACCTGTTGACGATCTCTTCGGCTTTGTTAAAGGCTTCAATCCCTCCCTCTATATTTCCCGCTGCGGATAGAACTGAACCCTGTTCCAGACGCCATAAAAGCTCGTCTGTATCGCTGGATTTTTCAGCTCTTTGGGTTACTTCAATGGATGCTGCTTCGGCATTACCGCTTTGCCACGCCCCATACATATCGGCACTTTGCGACTGATAGGAACTGCAACCTGTCAGGAAGGCGAGTGTAGCGGATGCCGTGAGGAACAGGCCGGTGCGAATGTGCTTTTGCTTTTTGATCATTTTCTATCTTTTGAATTGTTGGTTAATTGGTTGGCCGGGCAACGGCGCCCTGAACGATACCGAAGTTTTCGCCGATATTGCCCGTGGAGAATTTTGGTGTAACCCGGTTGATCGTGATTTCTCCGACCTTTACTTCATTCTGTCCAAGGGACTCCCCCGTGTCGGGATCAATCATTTCCTCTCCAAGTGCGAAGATGTCCCATTTCTGGCCAACCGCGATGCCTGTGCCATCGCCGCGGTTGATCGTTACTTGCGGGCCCACGACCGACATGACCCGTGCAGGGTAGATGACGTCGACCACACGGTTGGCGATCTGTCCACCCATTTCCTCTGCAATTTTGCGTAGTAAATCGTCGGAAAATGAGCCATTTCGGGTGGAATTCTCTAGAAGTTTTTCAACATTCTTGTTATCGAGCTGAAAGTTAGTCGATTCAACAAGTTTGCCCGAGGCGGCATCATAGATTCGGCAGACCATTCCGAGCCGGATCTTACGTTTCTCTGCCGTTGCACCTATGCCACCGAATGTTGCCCTCTCAATGAGGTCCTGGTAGTCATCAATGGATGGGACCAGAAGATAATCAGACCCACCAACCTGAAGGCCGGCTCCAGTGAAAGCCCCCTCTTCAAGCAAAGCATCGAGGTCGCTACGAGCAATGATCTCGAATTTGCGGGTGCCGTTGAGGGCATCAATGAGTTGGCCATCGATCGCCTCGGACACACGCATGAGGGAATTGGCCGAGCCGTCGCGATTAGCTGCTGCGTTGACCGATTCAGAGGTCTTGACCTTACCTACGGCGAGAACCTTGCGCTGTGCTTGCGATACGTTGGCCAGACAGGCCAACGTCAGTAGGGATATGTAGAGTATGTTTCGGATTTTCATAGTCGGAATGGATGGGAATTAGTTTTGTTGCATCATGCCTTGGTTGTTCTCGATTTCGATACCTTCGTCGGTATCGACTTTGATATCTATCTTGTATCCTGATTGCCTCAGCGCTTGGGCCATGCCGCGGACTTTCTCCACTTCTGCATCGGTCAGGACGGCTTCCTTCTTTAAGTCCTGAAGAAGAAGGGTATTATGCTCCCAGCGTTCGCGGCCTCTCTCATTTAACTCCATGGCGATATTCAGTTTCATCCCCTCCGTGATGTTGACCATTCGCTCGAAGGGGACCAAATCCTCTCGGTAAAGCCGGATACGGTGCAATCCGGGGCTAACTCGGAGTTTGCTGGAAATGCTCCCTGTGGTGCCGACTGTAATGCCATCAATATCGACGGAAACGGAAGCAGCCTCGACAGCGAAGCTATTGTCGGAAACCTTTGGTTGGCCGGTGGCATCAATTGAAATCTCTGGAAATTGAACACCATTGAGGGTGACGACCACGCTGAAACCAACCAATGCCTGTTCCACATCTACGGTTTGAATGCCATCTGTTTCCTCCTTGATCTTCAGCTTGGCGGCAATCTCAGCACTGGCGCGGTCCATCAATTCACGGACAAGGCCTGGGGTGCTAATGCTGGAGTTGGCCGATTGTTGAATGCTTCGGGAAGGGCAGGCTGATCCGGCGGTCAGGGAACTCCCATCTACCCCACTGAGAATACGGTAGGTAGTGCGTAGAGTGTGGATCTGGTTTTGGATATTTACCCCATAGGCGCTGCTGGTCCTGTTTTCTGTGTCGAGGCCCAAAATGGTTCCTACCAGCACATAGTCGGCTCCTATGTTCTGAGCCAGGCGCAAGGCTGAGGTCTGGTTGTCGACGGCACTGTCCAGAGAGTTCCTTTCACTTGTTGAAGCAAGGTCGGCCACTGCCGAGAGGACGATGTCCCTGCTGATAATGGCGAAACCAAGGTCGGTCACTCGGGCTGTGATAAGATCTTCAAAGACTTGTATCTGGCTATTCAGGGACGGTTCGGAGCGGTTTGCGACAACAATGGCCACTGTTTTAGTGTTTTCTGTGGCAAACCCAAACGTTTGTCCCAAGAGGACAACCAGGGTGCCGAGGGCAAGGAGGTTTAATGTTTTCTTCATTTCTCGTTAGCTATTGAAAATGCACATTTTGGGCGTGCGGTGCCCAATATCACGATCTGATTTATAGGGTATTTAGTCCATGGCAAGCAAAGATGAGGCGGATCATGTAAATTTTCGCTCCAAACTTTGCCCCTTCTACCACTTAGGCATACCTCTCCCACATGAGGGACACAAAAAAGCCCCGGCTTTAAATCGACCAGGGCTTGAAAAAAGGAGTCCTTTTGATGGGAGCTACTTGGCCAGATGGGCGAACAATGCGTTGTCCTCAAAAATCTGCATCAGGAGGGCAGCGAGGCCCTCGTTGATCATCTTCTCGTTGGAGCTGGCATCCGGGACAACGACGACCCGTTCCTCATCCTCGGTGCGGTACATCTTCTCGTAGATGCTGCCGTTCTTGTCCGCGACGACCTTAATGGCGCCCTTTACGTGCACACCGCCTGTCCAGAAACCGGTCGAGGTGCTGTATTCGAGCAGACGCAATTCGACCTGTAGCTTGATGGGCGACTCCGGGGTGAAGTCTGAAATATCGAATCCCTTAGCTTGGAGACCGTAGACGATCTTTTCATGAACGACAACGGCAACGTCCTGGGCCGAGGTGATTTCGGCAGCCTTCCCATAGGCAGTGCCCCTATGACCGAGGCTCTTTGAGGGACGTTCGTCGAGAACCTTGACCGAGACCGTCACGCCATGACCCTCGCTACTGGGCATCATGGAAATATTGGGATCAATGTTCGCTTCCTGGGGAACAAAGGCACACCCGCTGATAAACGCGGACGCTACCGCAATGGTTATGATTTTAAAAACGTTCATAGCCCGTTCATACTATATTCCTGAAAATTAAAGCCAATCCCAAAGTTGTGCAACCCCCCCCCAGAGGCTGTGAATGCACCAGGTAGCTGCAGCCCGGATATGAGGGCAAGCAGGCTGCCTCGAGGAGGATCGTTTTTGCAGCCCTGATGGCCCGGGCTGACCTGGCTCAGGAAAGTCGTTTACGGGTGGCAATCAGGAGTCCGGCGAGGCCTCCAAGAAGAAGGGAGGTGGCAGCTGGTTCGGGAATGGGGGATC
>JBMTVW010000004.1:0-170111 GCA_049451775.1 Opitutales bacterium
TAATTCCCGGGCATTCCCTTTCGGCCAAAGATATCCTTGCCATGGCATGGGAGGGCGCTTTTGTGGAGTGTTTTTAGCGATGGCACTTACACCTTTTGCGAGCCGCATTCTACTGGATACGGGGATCAGCATGGGGGACGAGGGGAAAGGCCGCCTCATCCCGGAACTGATCCGCGAACTGCAAACCCAGACGAAGACCGATGATCCCGTGGCCGTGGTGGTGAAGGTCAACGGGGGGGCCAACTCCGGTCACACCAGCGGCGGGCTAAAGCTCAACCTTTTCCCCGCCGGGGTGGTTGAGCGTAGCGTGGGCTGTCTGGCCATCAGCAGCGGCGTGGTCTCCGATCCGCACAAGTTCCTCTGGGAAAGCGCCTACATCGAGGCAGCCGGGTTCAGCGTCCTTCCCCGTCTACTGATTGACGAACGGACCATGATCAGCGACGTCTCCCACCGGCTTCTTGATCTCGGCTGGGAATGGTACCGGGTCAACGTCCTTGGGCAGGAAAGGCGAGGCTCGACCGCCCGCGGAATTTCCCCTTCCTACACCGACGAGACCGCCCACTTCACGATGTACTACAACGAGTTCCGGCTCGGGCGCGAATCCTTTGCCCGGCGACTGGGGACTCGGCTCGACCGGGCGGTGCGGGTGCTTAAAAACGTCTGTCTGGTTCCCGAGGAGGAATTCATCAACTTTTTCGAGATACTCACGGTAGCGGAAAAGCGGGCCAACAAGGGCCTCATCGAAGCCGGCCTCTTCCCGGAGGAGGAATTCGATTTCCACCGCTTCCGCGGGGAATCCCCCTACTCCCTCAACAACGAGGCGATCATCGATGCCTACTGGAAAGCCGGGACCCAGCTGAAGGAGCAAATCGGCGACGTCCGGGAGAAAATCTACGATGTCCTGGCCTCGGGAAAATACATCATCGGTGAATTTGGCCAGGCCTTCTGGCTGGACAAGCGATTCGGTTTTCCGCCCAACGTGACCGCTTCACACACCCTCCCGGCGGAGTTTTTCCTCGCCACCGGAACTCCCCTGCAACCGGCCCACACCCTGGGCGTGTGCAAGGCCTATGACACCAAGGTCGGTACCCATGTCTTTCTTTGTGAATTCCCCGGGGAGCACCCCCTCGGCAGGAAACTGGCCAAGCTGGAATTCGGGGTGACCACCGGGCGCCAGCGTATGGTCGGGTGGTATGACGCCGTGGAAAAGGGCGATGCCATCCGTTATGGCGGCTGCCAGGATCTGGTGATCAACAAGATTGATGCCCTCACCTACGGGGATGATTGGCAACCGGGTGGTGAATTGCTCATCTGTACCGGATACCGCACCCCCGGGGGTGAACTGATTCGTCACGTACCCCGCGACGTGGAAACCCACCGTACCCTCGAGCCGGTCTACGTGCAAGTTCCCGGCTGGGAGGAGGACATCTCCAAGGTCCGGACTTTCGACAACCTGCCCCGCAACGCCAAGCGTTACGTAGCCACCATGATCAAGGCCACCCTCGAGGTTGCCTTTGATGGCGATGCGTCCACATGGCCGACCGAAATCCCGAACCTGCGCTACATTGGCGTGGGACCGGATCCCGACCAGATCATCCGCGATGTCCCGGCGACACGCGAATTGATCCGACTGGCCTGATCCATCCCTTCTAGATCTTCACGTTCAGGGGGATCAGGGTGACCCTTTCCTGGTCCAGGCGCTCGTAACGGTAAAGCTGGGTCCGCTGGACATCCACCAGCGAACAGAGGGCCGGCAGGCTGTCGGCCTCCACGCCGTGAAGAACAAGGTACGGGGTATCCTGCAGAACCACCACCGTGCTTGAGAGCGACTTGATGCCGAACTGGCCTTCCATGTAGAGTCCAAGCTGCTCAGCCAGCTCCTCCGGTACCGGCTGCTTCAGGTCGACCTTGGTCCCGTCGATCAGGGAGAACAACGGCAGGGCATATTCACCCGGTCCGCTCATTCCCCGGCCCGTTCGCGTGCGTCGGCCTCAACCGCCTGCTTGATGCTGGCCAGGGTGGCCGCCGCCTTTTCCTTGGCCGGGGCAAGGTCGCCCGGCTGGGTAACCTCCTCCTTGGCGAACATGTAGAACTTGATCTTGGGCTCTGTTCCGCTGCCCCGGACCGCGAAACTGTAGCCGTTGTCCAGCTCGAGGAAGTAGAAGTCCTGTTTGGGGATTTCCTTGCCGTCGTTGTCGTGCAGCGTGTGGACCCCGAAATCCTTCCAGCCCACCACCTGGTAGCCACCCACTTCAGTGGGCGGGTTCTTGCGGTAGGACTCAAGGATGTTCCTGATCCTGGCGGCACCCGAGGCACCCTCGTAGTAAATGTTGATCACGTCCTCAAGATAGTATCCATAACGCAGATACACTTCATCGAGGTACTGCAGGATGGTCTTGCCTTCGGCCTTCAGGGAAGCCGCCATCTCGGCGAACATCAGGACCGCGGCATTGGCATCCTTGTCACGAAGACGATCCGAGGCAAGGTAGCCGTAACTTTCCTCACCACCAAAAACGTAGAAGGTACTGTGCTTGAGCAACCACTCGCGGCGCTGGGCCAGGGGAATGGCATCGTACTCGCCCACCTCGGTGCCCTCTGCCCTGAGTTTCTCCAGCAATTCCTCCTCATAGCCCTTGAGCTTTTCACCGATCCATTTGAACCCGGTCAGGGTATCGATCACCTTGAGGCCGTTCTTTTCCGCCACAGCCGCCTGCAGGGGGGTGGTGACGAAGGTCTTGATCAGGGCGGCGTTCCGTGTACCTTCCTTGGGCAGGAGACCAAGGTCCTTCATTTTCTCGATCCGGAAGGCGGCCAGCAGCGAGCCAATCATGTTGCCGCTCAGGAGGACCATTTCCCCGTTCTCGTCCCTGACGGCCACGCCCATGCGGTCGGCATCCGGGTCGGTGGCCATGACAATCTCTGCCCCGGTGGCCTTGGCCTGTTCGATGGCCATGCTGAGTGCTTCGGCATTCTCCGGGTTGGGCGACTTCACGCTCGGGAACCGGCAATCCTGCACCATCTGTTCGGCCACGGTGTCGACCTCGAGACCGAGCTCGGCCAACGCGGCCGGGGCGGAAATGCCTCCGCATCCGTGGATCGGGCTGAAGACAATCTTCGGTGAGGCCTTTTCAAACACCGAGGCGTCGAGAAGGTTCTCCTTGAGGGCATCCATGTAGACAACGTCCTCGGCCTCGCCCATGATCTTGACCCCGGCCAGATCAACTTCGAGATAGGCCGGGGTTTCCTCGATCTTCACCTGGTAGACCTCGTGGATAATCCCCTCGGCGTGCGGATACACCACCTGAGCCCCGTCTTCAAAGTACACCTTGTATCCATTATCATGATACGGATTATGGCTGGCGGTAATGACGATGCCGGCAGTTGCCTTGGTGTGGCGCACCGTGAAACTGAGCTGCGGGGTTGAGCGCGGACCCTCGAAAATCAGGGCCTCGCCTCCGAGGCGCGTCCAAGTGGAAGCTGTCAGTTCGCAGAAATATCGGGAAAAGTGGCGCACGTCATGAGCAATGACCAGCCGGGGCGCGGATTTGCCATCGAGGTACCGGTGGCAGTAGTTGAACAGCCCGATGGTGGCCCGGACGATGTTGAAGTCGTTGAGGACGGCTGTGCCGACGGCCGCGTGCTCGGGCGTGCCCTGCGGGCCCGGGGTTCCCTTTTCAGCCTCGGTGAGGTACCGGCCAATGGTCCGGTTGCGCATCCCGCCGGTCCCGAAGGCCAGGAACTGGTAGAACCGGTCGTTCAGTTCCTCCCACTGGGATTCCTTGACGAGTTCCTCGATACTGGCCACCGCCCAGTCCGGGAGGAAGCCGCCCCCCAGCCAGTCGGACAGGTTCTTGACGCTGGTTTCCAGCAGCTTTCCCTCGCTGCCGGCTTTCTGAATAACTTCAATCATAGACATGAGGTAGTTTCCGGTTCCTGATTACTGTAAAATTGCGCCCTCCGTGATGGCGGGCTTTTCGTCCAATGCAAGCCACCTTTCAACTAAAGCCTCTTCCGAATCCGCGAAAATGGGGCTGATCTCAAAATTAATTCCGGGCAAACCGGTCTCATCCGTCTCCAGCTCCACCCGGGCTGCTTTCAGCCAGCGGGTCCACTGGCGGATCTGGTCAGCCTTGCAGGACTCAGCCGAGTCCACCCCGGACGGATTCTTGACCGGGCTGAAATCGTCCTCCCTCAGGGTCTCGATGACCAGTGGATTGCGCGCAAATGGCAAGGCGTCGAAGACGAACATCTCGAACTTGACCCCGTTGGGCTCCTCCGGGCTGACCGGATTCCCTTGTCCATCGATGGTCTGGATCTTCTTGACCGCCTTGTGGAACGGGAGGGCCGCCCCTTCCCGACCGCTGCCGACACGGTCCACGAAGTCCACATCGAGGATGTTGATGGAGATGCTGCCGGAGAGAAACTGGAGCCTGCCGGACCCGTCCCTCTTCTCCTGCATTTCCATTGGCATGTCCGAATACTCGATGACGCACATGCGGTCATCCTGCATGCAGTAATGTCCGACTTTCTCCCCCGGATAGGCCTTGGGAATCATTTTGCCCGACATCTCTGACTTTTGCAGGATATGAAACCCGATGAAGGCCGGATCAATCACCTGCACCAGCGGGTTGTCCACCTGGAAGTAGCTGATGATGTCGATGCCGTGGCGTTTGAGCTCCCCGACCGCGCCGCTGCGGACCATCGCCCGGAGAGAACCTCCATGCCCGTCGGGGGTCATGGCCACCTGGTCCCTGCTTTGCAAAAGAATTTTGCCCTCGAAATCCACCGCGGGCATCCGTCCCTGAGAAAAGAAGAGGACCTGCTCTGGCTTCAGGTCAAAGTAGCCTGCTTCCTCGAAGGCCCGCACCGTGGCCACGTGGTTGAGAGTGCTGGTCATGATCAGCCAGGGAATTTCCACCCCGTAACGGATCTCCGCGGCCCGGATCTTGTCCGCAAAGACCCCGAACAATGTCTTCCCCGTAACCGGTGTGACCGGAAAAGTCCCCTTGGGCCCGTCATAGCCAAGCCGGGTACCCTGTCCGCCAGCCACAGTGAAGGCGGCCACCCTTCCGCCGCGCAACGCATCCTCACCCGCCTCCCTTGCGCGGGCCCATAAATCGGGATCGCCCCCGCGGGCCGGATGCGGCACATACGGTGCCGGGGTCAGCCCATCGAGCGAAACCGTTGCCACAGCCTTACCCTTGACGTGCTCCCGTACCAGTTGCTCGACCTCGTCCAAGTCGATGGCATGAATGTCGGTGGTCAGATTGACTTGCTCTTCCGGGTTCAATTGGTCCCAGAAGGCAAAAACTTGTTTCTGCCCGACGGCGTCAAACCTGGCTTTGTCCTTCTCAATGGAATCCTTCATGATCCCGCCACTCTTGGACGGATCGGGACCTTTGAAAAGCAATTTTGCCCGAATCAGGGATTCTGGAAGCGGAAAACAATTTCGCCCGGGCCAACATATCCCATCCGGTCACGGATAACCCGCTCGACAAACTCCGGATCATTGATGAAGGCCTTCAGGTAGGCCTCCTTTGACTCCCGCTCCTTGCGCAAATCGGCCAGTTGAATTTCAGCTTGGGCGCGGCGATCCTCGAAAGCAATGTATTCCCGTCGGGTCTGAGTCCAGACCAGTATCAGACCGGTGGTCACCGCGGAAAGTGCAACAACCAAAAGAATCAGAAACATCGTTGAGGCCAAACGCAGCATAGTGCAGAATAAAAGTTAAATCCTCGTAAATGTCACCCAAAAATGTGATTCGAGCATTGCCGAGACCCGCATCAGCGGATGCTATTGGGTCAGCGCTACCATGTACAAGGAATTCTACGGCCTGAAGGAATTTCCCTTCAATATAACTCCAGACCCGCACTTCCTGTTCCTTTCACCGGTTCATCAGGAAGCGATCCAGCATTTGCGGTACGGGATTGCCGAGAAGAAAGGCTTCATCGTCCTGATCGGCGAAGTGGGGTGCGGCAAAACCACCCTCTGCCGCTATTTGCTGGAGGAAATCGACGGCAAGCCGATCGAGACTGCCCTGATTCTCAATCCCCGGGTCTCGGAGACCCAGCTTCTTCAGGCCATCCTGCGCGAGCTTGGGGTGGAGAATGTGAAACAGTCCCGCCAGGAGTGTCTCGAGCAGTTGAACAGTCACCTGCTCAAACTGGTCGACGAGGGCAAGGATATCGTGGTCATCATTGACGAGTCGCAGAATATGACCTTTCAGGCCCTTGAGCACATCCGGCTCCTTTCCAATCTGGAAACCAATACCCAGAAGCTTTTGCAGATCATCCTCATTGGACAGCCCGAATTAAAGGAAAAGCTGCAGCACAAGAGCCTCCGGCAGCTTCGGCAGCGGATTCTCGTCCATTACGATCTGCGACCCCTCAACTCAGAGGAGATGGAGCAGTATATCCGTTACCGGCTGATCATCGCCGGGGCCAACGGCCGGCCCGTGTTCACCAAGGCGGCCATGAAGAAGGTTTACAAGCACAGCCGGGGCATTCCCCGGCTGATCAATAACCTCTGCGACAAGGCCCTCCTCTCGGCCTACGTCAAGAGCAAGGACATGGTCACCTGGTGGGATGTCCGCCGCGCAGCCAAGGAGATGAAGAAACTATGAGCTTGATCAACGAAGCCCTCAAGAAGGCTCAGGCGGAGCGACCCTCCACTATCCATAATCATCCCACCATGCAGGAATCCGAAAGGCACCAGAGCCCGCCGACCCAACCACGCAAGCGACGCTACCTGTTTGGATTCCTGGTTTCGGTCCTGGTGGTGGGTCTCTTCAGCGCAGCGCTTTCGACCTATTTTGTCTACAAGATCATCGGGGAAGAGGAATCGACAGCCGCCCGACCAGCACAGGCCGGGCCCACGCCAGCTGTCGTTGAGCAGGCGGCACTCGCCAGTGAACCAGCATCGGTTCCCGAGCCCGCGACCCCGGTGGCTCAGGTTGATACAGCACCCGTGGTGACGGCACCTGTTCCCGCCGAGACCCCGCAGCCCGTGGTAGCGAAAACTCCCCCAACCCCAGCCCCCCTGGAAAAACCGGCCCCGCTCGGCGATGGCCAATCCTATCCGGAAATCTGGACAAGAATTCAGGAGCTGGAAATCCGCGGCATTATGTCGGGCGGATACCGGGTCCTGATTTACGACACCCGCACTTCCCGAGCCAAGGCCTACCGTCCGGGCGACTTGGTGGATGGTGCCCTTTCCCTCTCAATCGACTCCATTTCAACATCTGAAATCAACTTCAGAAATAATGACGGAATCCGATTCCCAAAAGCCTTTTAATCCCGACCCCGAGGAGACAAAAGAACCCCTGCTGGGGGCGGCTCCCGGTGATTCGCCCACCCCGGAAGAGGGTGATCCGGCAACCGGGAATGAGGGTGAGAAGAAGCCGAAGCTGAAGCTGAAGCAGATTCTTACCACCCCTGGACCGCATCTGACGGCCAAACGGGCGCCAAGGGATCCCCGGCTGGAGAAAATCCTGCCGGCCATTGAAATTCCCCATGCTGTACCGATCGATCCGGACCCGGAAGATGAACTGCCACGGGGACAGGAAGGCCTTCCCGGCCAGAAGGGAACGAATCTGCCCCAGTTGAATCCCAATGCTCCGGCAGGTCAACCGGGAGCCCAATCCACGGATTCACAAGGGCAACCCACGATTCCAGAGGCGCATTCGGGGGAAACCGAAGGCACTACCGCTGAGGAGCCAGGACCCGCCGGGGACGGCGATCAAGCGCCCGGTGAAGACGTGGCTTTGGTCAGCGCCGAAGAACCCGGAAAAAGCAGGCGGTTCGGACTGCTGGTGTCGGTGATCCTGATCGCCGCCCTGCTGGGCGGAATCCAGTATTTCCTTGATCCCCTCGGCCTGACGGAGGAACCCGCCCTGGCCACACCGGTCGCGAAACCCCAAGCTAAGGTGGATGAAAGCAGCGAGGATGAGACCCCCGCCAAACTGGCCCCCGTTGTGCTTTCGATGGAGCTGGAAAACCTCTCGGTCGAGACCTTTATGGAGCAGTTGCGAACCCGTCGGGTGCTGCCTTCAGAGAATCCGAGGGGGATCATTGTCGACTCGGTCTTCATTCCCGCGGGGGGAATTCTCAACCCCACCCTGGGGATCACTCTCGAGGGGGTGGAATCATCCGCCGAGGGAGCCCTGATGGTGATCTCCGACCCGGCGGGTAATCTCTTCCAGATACCGCTCAAACCCTAGGGATCGTCAAAGAGTAAACTCGACCCAGCGGCGCCAATCCCCTAGAGTATCTCCTCATGAGTGAAGTCAGCCTGCCTTTTCTCCACACCCTGGTGGTCGGTGTCAGCGTTGGGGCCCTGATCGGGTTGATCCGCCAGTGGTCGGACGAACATGAGGATAAACCGATGGAAACCAGCGCTGGGGTCCGGACCTACGCACTGTGGGCACTCCTTGGATTCCTATCCGCCTACATTCACGAGGTTCACGCTCATTTCTTCTTACCCGTTTCCTTTGCCACTTTCGGCATCTTCCTCATTGCCACCAACACGATGGACCGGGGCACCCATCGAGGGTTCGGATTGACCAGTTATGCCGCGGCGGTGCTGACTTTTCTGGTCGGGGCCCTGGTGTTCTGGCAAAAACTGGAAGCGGCCATCGCCATCGCGGTGACCATTGGTATCCTCTTGGCCTCCAAACCATTCGTCCACCGGTGGACCATCCGGCTGACCAACCAGGACATTCTCAGCCTGCTCCAGTTCCTTGCCGTGACCGGCCTGATTCTCCCGCTGGTCCCCGACCGGGGATTCGGGCCTCTTGAAGCCTTCAATCCTTACAACATCTGGCTCATGGTTGTGCTGATCAGCGGGCTCGGGTTTATCGGGTACGTAGCCATCCGCCTTCTGGGGACACGGGCCGGAATCACCGTAACCGGTCTGGCCGGGGGTCTGGCCTCATCGACTGCCACCACCCTCGCCTTGGCCCGCAACAGCCGGGATACAAGGGAAATCGCCACCACCCTGGCCATCGGTATTGTCATCGCCAACACGGTCATGATCGGGCGTGTCGCGGTCATCATCCTAGCGATTCATCAGGACCTGTTTTTTGTTTTGCTTCCCCCGCTCCTAGTCATGGCCATGCCGACCACCCTGTTCCTGGTATGGAAGTTCTTCATTGCCGCCAAGTCCGCCGACGAGGTGGAGCTTCCGGAGCTCAACAATCCTCTCTCCATGAAGCTGGCGATCAAGTTCGCCCTGCTCTACGGGATTATTGTTTTCCTGATCAAGGCAGTATCCGAATGGGGCGATGGAACCGGTTTCTATCCCATCGCCTTCCTCTCCGGCCTGACCGACATGGACGCCATCGCCCTCTCCCTGGCCAATGCCCAGACGGATGGTTCGGTGCTGATGGAGATGGCCGCCGGGGGCATCGTCATCGGGGCCATCGCCAACTCGATCTTCAAGACCATCCTCGGGGTATCGCTGGGTGACAAGCGGTTGCGCAAACCCCTTCTGGCAGGAATGATCCCAATGATCCTCTTCGGGGTGGCAGGATTCGGAATGATCGTGCTCGTTTAGGGCCCGACCATCAAGCGGGTGCCGGATGGCACCTTCCCCGGACCACCGGCCGGCTCGGCTGAAATAAGGATGCCACCCAGGCTAAAGTCCGGTTCGTCGATGGAGAAATAAAAGGATCCGGTTCCTTTCTCCAGATAGGGAAGATAGCCGACCGGAAGATAGCTCTCGGACCCGCGGGGTCGCGCCCACAGGAAAGGTTCCCTTCCCTGGGAGGTCTGGGGCAAATTGTAGAGGTCGATGAATCCACTCTTTTCCTCATCTCTCCACACGGTGTAACCGACCACCGTCGCGACCTCCCCCCGGGAGGGAGCACTGCCCAATTCAAGGGAAGCAAAGGAGGCACTCTGGGGACTGGCAGATCGAGGACCGGGAACCGCCGAGAGAATATACTCCGCCACATCGTCAATATCCCTTTCGGAACCGACCCGTACGCCCGACAAGTCAATGACCGTGAAGCGGCCGACCCCGCCACGGGATTCAAAGAAGGGCAGCATCCTTGAGGCAAGATGCTGATACTCCTCCTCCCAGCTTTCATTGAAGGACTTGAGGATCCGGTTTTCCTCCACAAGGGCGGTCAGCTCCATCCTGGATTCAGCAGGCTGCCCGGACGGGGATACCAAGCCCGGGCGGGCCAGGAAGACCACCAGAAAAAAGTTGAGGACGATCATCAGACAGGCCACCGTGGCCCAGATGTAGGTCCAGGGAAACACTATCCGGGGAATGGCCGGGGCGGACGCAGATGACCTCCCACCAGTACCCACCCTTGAATGGATACCCTCCAGCAAGTCCATCCGTTCTGGACCCAAGTTCTGGCTCATGGGCGCGTGCAGGCCACCCGACAATTCCCTGACCAGGGCGGCCACATCCGGGTCCCCCGCCCGCCGTTTTTCAAACTCAGCCAACTCCTCTCCCTGCAGCAGGTCGAGGACATACAGGGCCGCCAGTTCCTCTGTTCGTGTATCAATCATTTTTGTTCAGGTAAGTTTCCCTCAATCTGGCCAGACCCCGGTACAGGTCAGACTTAACGGTTCCCAGCGGCCGGTCCAGCAATTGGGAGATTTCGTGCTGTGTGTAACCGTCAAAAAAAGCCAGTTCAAGGGTTTGGCGCTGCCGTTCTGGCAGCAACTGCAAATGGGCCTCGATCCAGCTGTGTTCGACATCGTTCAGGTTGGCTTCGGTTTCCCTTCCCAGTTCTTTGTCCGGAATTACCTCGGGTTGTTCCCAGTTTTCCATATCCGGCCGGGCCCGCCGCCGGCGCAACCGGTCAAAGGCGATCCGTTTGCCGATCGTCACCAGCCAAGCAAAGGCGACTCCGGCCTCAGGATTGAACCGGTCC
Source organism: Opitutales bacterium (assembly GCA_049451775.1). Lineage (GTDB taxonomy): Bacteria > Verrucomicrobiota > Verrucomicrobiia > Opitutales > Oceanipulchritudinaceae > Oceanipulchritudo. The sequence continues at coordinate 10,889 of JBMTVW010000004.1, forward strand.
GCCTTTTTGAAAGCCCGGACATAGGTGTCCTGCAGAACCTCCTCTGCTGACTGGGAATCCTTCAGGATGCGGTTAAAAATCGACAGCAGCGGGCGGTGGTAGAGCCGGTACAGGGCATTCAGGGCCTCCACTTCGCCCTCAGCCATCCGGACGATCCAGCGGGCGGCCAGTCGGTCTTCCCCGGTCACTGTGGGTTTCGATTTCACTTCCGGTCCGATTCCAATTTAAGGAAAATCGCGACAGCGGCCAATAAAAAGAGATTACGCATGAAGGCGAAGGACACGGAACCGGAGGCGTTTGTTCCCCAACAACCGCAATCAATGTCGAGACCCCGGATAAAGGCGCTGCCCAGGGCCAGCTCGAAGACAACCACAAGACCCAGAAGAAACCATGCCCCCGATCTGCGCCAGCGGGCCAGCCACAGCCCGGCCGCCCCAAAAATCTCCATCCAGGGAATCCAGTAGGCAGCGACCGCCACCAACGGGCCATCGACCAGGTGGTAGCGGGCAATGGCCCGGGCAAATTCAGCGGGATCGGCTAGCTTGAGCAGTCCCGGGACTAGAAACAGCAGCCCCAGGGCGGCCGTCAGGCACCTGATCACCCAAACCCGTTTCACTCTTCCACCTCCTCCTTGAGGGACTCCCATCCACCGACCAGCCAGAAGACCGTCTCCGATTCGAGCTCCGCCCGCAGACGGGCCGCAACTTTCCGGCTGGACTGGCATTCCTCTCCATCGCAATAGACCACGATCGTGGATTCCGGATCCCAATCCGGGAGCATCCTCCCCAGCCCACCTGACCAGTCATCCAGTCCAAGACGATAGGCCCCCGGCCAATGACCTGCCTCGTAGGCGTCTTCCGGACGGGCGTCCACCCACAGGACGGGCTCCCGCAACCGGGCCTCCTGAAGAGCGATGCCCCAGCCATCCGTTACCCATTCCAGCGGCCCCCTCAGGAGACCATGCACTAGGGCGCAAAGCCCTGAAACAAGGACCAGAACCAACAATTGTTCCACGCTCTTCACCCAGATGATTAGAAACAGGTGCTCACCATTGGCAAGCCGGCAACCTGATGCCCTTCCCTTTTGCCTTGAAACATTCCTTAAAGCGGGACGTTCTTAAAGGGTATGACCCGCACCGACCTTATCCATGGAGGATAATGCCCAAGTTGAGTCCGATCCCAGCGTATCGCTGATGCTTCAACTGCGGGAGGGGGACGAGTCCGCGTTCGACCGGCTGGTCGAGCGGTGGCAATCCCCGTTGATCAACTTCTTCTACCGGTCCCTCTCCTCCTACGAACAGGCGGAGGACCTGACCCAGATGGTCTTCATACGCATCTACCGGGCGGCCCCAAGGTACCAGGCCTCGGCCAAGTTCAGCACCTTCCTGTTCCAGGTCGCCCGTCGCCTGCTCATCAATGAGTTCCGCCGCAGCCAGCGCAAACCCCTCGAGGCATGGGATCCCGAGGACCTGAAGGCTGTCACCAGCGGTCAGGATGACCAGAGCTATATGGAAATCGAGGAGGCTTTTGAGCAATGCCTCAAGAAACTCCCCGAAAATCAACGAACCGCCATTCTTCTCCTCAAACAGCAGGAATTGAGCTACCAGGAAATCGCCACCGTCATGGAGGCCAGCGAAAGCGCCGTCAAAACGTGGATTTTCCGGGCCCGACAATTCTTGAAACAAGAGCTGAAAGATTTGGTTTAACTGAATGAAAGGCCCAATGGACAAATACAGGGATATGAATGACGAGCAACTGACGGCTTTCGACCAATGGTTGAAGGAAGGCCGCGTGTTGCCGCCTGAAAATCTCCTCTCGAATGTCCGGGCACACCTGCGGACTGCCCCCGTAGCGCTGGACGAGCAGATTGACGAGCTGTTACGTCCGAACCCCTCCCTCACTGACCCTCACATGGCATGGAAGGTAAGGGGACGGCTGGCCCGGGAATCCTCCAGTGGTTCCCGTGCCCAGGCATGGTTCCGCTGGCTCAGCCCGCTCGCGGCGGCGGCCACATTGACTCTGGCGTTTGTCAGCTTCCAGACCAGCGGTCCCAATGCCATACCGGCTCCGGGATTCTCCCCGGTCAGCCTGGCCGATGGAGCCGTCGTTCCCGCCGTGGATCTGGACAGCGACATGACGTGCATCCTTGCCCTTGCCGCCAACCTTAAAGGTGCAGGCGAGGTGTCAAAGCTTGAGTCCATCGAGAATTTGGCCTTTCTCTTTGATTGATGCTGATGGTACCATCCGGCAATTCAAGGCTGCGGGAAGTCGCTCTCCTCCTCTGGGCGGGAGCCTGTTCCCTTCTCAGCGCCCCCCCTGCCCCGGAAACCCTTCCGGCTCCTCCCCCGTTGCCGCCCAACTTGAGGGTACCGCCGCCCCCACCCGAAAACCTGCCTGACGCGGAACAACTCCAGAAGCAGTTCCGTCAACTGGCCGAATTGCTCTCCATGGAACCGGAGCAGCTCAACCGGCTTCGCGAGACTTTGGAAGTCATCCAGAACATGTCCCCGGATCAGCGCGAGGCCATGCGCATTCGCCTGCGGCAGGTCACCCAGGCCACACCCGAACTGCGCAACGAAATCCGCCTCTTTTCCAACCGGTTCCCCACCCTCAATCCCTTTGACCTGACCCAGTACTGGTACGCCGCCTCGGAAGAGGAACGATCCTCCGTTCGGACGCAACTGGGCAACCTCGAGTCCAAACAACAACTGGAGCTGATGAGCTCAAAGATCCTCGCTTTCATAGAGCGACGGGATGCTGTCTTTAAATCCATGCGGGAATCTCTTGGGAAAAAGCGCCAGTCCAAGGCTACGAAAGCCGAACCGGAGGGGTAATTTCGATAGTATTCGGGGCTTATTACAACCGATGCGGTTGTCAGAAATTTTTTCTGGGAAGAGATCAGATTTGTCTTGAGGAATGGGCTGAATTTCCCGAACCTACGGCCAGCTTTAGGCAAGCGATAGGCCAAAGTTAAGACAGCGACAGAGACAGGGCATGTTTTTTATGCCCCGAAGCCAACCGGAGACGGTTGGCTTTGCTGTTTCCCGGGGCTGGCCCAAAAACCGGTTTCCGGGATTTCTGGAAACTAAACCGCCCGGATGATGTTTAGTGAATCGGGCATTGACCCGGGAAAATCACCACATTAACTACATCCACCTATGATGAAACGACCGTATCTACGATCAACTCTGATCATTGCCGTCTCGCTGGCCACCCTGCTCTTGGGTCTGGCGGGATGCGGCAAGAAGGAGGAAACCCCTGAACCTGTCACTGTGACAGAAGAGACAACCGAAACCGCACCGGCCGTGGAAAGCGTGGCCGAAGAGAGCGCTGATCCGGTTGCTTCAGATGCTTTCAAGGCCATGGGATTTGCCATGGCTTCGCAGCTCCGGCTGAACATCGGTTTTTCCGATGAAGAACTGGATGCCGTCTTCGAGGGCATGCGCATCGCGGCCATGGGCGGTGATCAACCCGCCGATTTCCAGGCCTCCATCCAGCTGGCGCAGACCATCTACATGGAACGCATGCAGGAATTCCAGGCCGCCGAACAGGAACGTGCCGCCAGCGTTGCTGAGGGCAATAAAGCCGAGGCGGACGAGTTCTTCGCTTCCCTCGAAGGCAAGGAAGGCGTGCAGAAGACCACCTCCGGTCTCTACTACGAGATTATCGAGGAAGGTACCGGCCCCGCCCCACAGCCCAATGACCGGGTCAAGGTCAACTACAAGGGCGTCCTCATCAACGGCCAGGAGTTTGACGCCAATGACGGCGCCGAATTCATGGTTGACCGTGTGGTTCCCGGTTTCTCCGAAGGCCTCCAGCTGATGAAGGAAGGCGGCAAGATCAAGCTCTACATCCCCTCCGCCCTTGGCTACGGGGATCGCCCGGCCCGGCCCGGCAGCGTCATTGAGCCAGGTCATGCGCTCATTTTCGACGTCGAGCTGCTGCAGGTGGTCAACATTCCCCCGGCCCCCACCGGCCCGCCGCCCCCGTTGCCGCCCAACTTGAAACCGCCTACAACCGCCCCCTCCAGGGCACCTGCTGGCGCTCCTCCCGGAACTGCCCCGAGCAGCCCCCCTCCCGGGCCTCCCCCGAGTGGTCCTCCCTCCACTCCTCCGCCCAGCGATGTGCCCTCAGAAATCCCCACTGACGCTCCCACCGCGGGCTGATTCAGGACATAGTTCAACTTTTAACGGCATCCGGTTTCCCGGATGCCGTTTTTTTTGACTTGGGCTTGCATCCCGATGTGAATTTTTGCTAATACTGTAACTCCATTGATTTAGCATTACTAATAATGAAAAGACAACTGCCATTCCCTGTCCTCACTCCTGAGGAAGCAGCCGAGCTCATCCACGACGGTCAGACCATTGGTTTCAGCGGCTTCACGCCAGCTGGAGCGGCCAAGGCGATTCCGCGGGCGCTGGCCCGGCGGGCCAAGGCTGAACATGAAGCCGGACGGCCGTTCAAGCTGGGAGTCATCACTGGTGCATCCACTGGGAAATCGCTGGACGGATCCCTTGCGGAAGCGGACGCGGTGGCATGGCGCACCCCCTACCAGTCAGATGCAACCCTGCGCAAGAACATCAACGCCGGGAAAACGAACTTCTTCGACATGCACTTGTCGGTGCTGCAACAGTGGGTTCGATATGGATTCCTGGGCAAGGTCCACGCCGCAGTCGTGGAGGCCGCAGACGTCACCCCCGAAGGTGAGATCACCTTGACCACCAGCGTGGGCGCCGCTAACACCTTCCTCCTTTATGCGGATAAGATCCTTCTGGAAATCAACCGCCACCACCCCACGGATTTGTATGGGTTCCATGACCTGTTCGAGCCGGCCGATCCCCCCGCCCGGAGGGAAATCCCCATTTTCTCCTGCCGTCAACGGTGCGGCGAATCAGTGGTGAGGGTTGACCCCTCCCGCATCGCCGGAATCGTCTACAGCGACGAGGCGGACGAAGTCAGCGGTTTCAAGGAACCGGACGCCATCACCAACAAGATCGGTCAGAACGTGGCCGACTTCCTTGCCGGCGAACTGCGTTCGGGCCGCATTCCGGCCTCCTTCCTGCCAATCCAGAGCGGCGTGGGCAATATCGCCAACGCTGTGCTAGGAGCCATGGGGGCCCACCCGGACATCCCCTGCTTCGAAATGTATTCGGAGGTCATCCAGGACAGCGTTATTTCCCTGATGGAATCGGGAAGCCTGAGCTTTGCCAGCGGAACTTCCATCACGGTCACCCCCAGCGTCCTCCAACGCATTTACCAGGACCTCGATTTCTTCCGGCGGCGGATGGTGCTGCGGCCGCAGGAGGTGAGCAACAACCCGGAGGTGGTCCGTCGCCTTGGGATCATTTCCATCAACACGGCGATCGAGGTGGACATCTTCGGCAACGTCAACTCGACCCACATTATGGGCAACAACATGATGAACGGGATCGGCGGCAGCGGCGATTTCACCCGCAATGCCTACATCTCCATCTTCACCTGTCCGAGCACGGCAAAGAGCGGCAAAATCAGCCCGATCGTACCCCTGTGCAGCCACCTGGACCACAGTGAGCACTCCGTCCAGGTCATCGTGACCGAACAGGGTGTGGCTGACCTGAGGGGGAAACATCCCCTTGAGCGGGCCCGCGAGATCGTCAGGCAGTGTGCCCATCCGGATTACCGGGAGGAATTGCTCAGCTACGTGCACGACGTCGTCGGGGGCCACACCCCGCAGTCACTCAAGCACGCCTTCACTTTCCACCAGCGGTTCCTCGAGTCGGGAACGATGAGGAAAAGTTAAGCCGATCAGCGTCCCTCGAGGAGCCGGATGCGCCGGTGCTTCTGGGGAAACTGCAACGTGACCAGAGTTCCCACGGCGGGCCGGCTGTCGATTCCGATGCGGCCTCCATGGTCCTGCATGATGCGCTCGACTATCATCATTCCCAGTCCATGACCTTCCTCCTTGGTACTGAAGTAGGGTTGGAATACCTTGCTCAGGTCCTCCGGGGGGATTCCCTCGCCGGTGTCACCCACCTGGATGTAGGCAAACTCATCGTCGGCAAAGGCCCGGATCCGGATGATGCCGCCCGACTTCATGGCCTGCCGAGCGTTCTTGATGATGTTGAAAAAGACCTGCTTGATCTGGTTACGGTCCCCCTGGACCAGGGGCAGGCTGGCCGCCAGTTCAATGTCCACCCGGATCCCGGCGCTTTCCAGCTCCGGTCCAAGAAACTCGATTGACTCCTCCAGAGGGGAAAGCAAATCGAGGTCGTGCAGGTTTGGCTTCTTTGGCCGCACCGCCTCAAGGAAATGCGTTATTATACTGTCCAGGCGCTCCACCTCCCCGGAGCAGATATCGAGGGATTTCTGAAGTTTCAGGATCTCCGGGGAGTCGCCCAGCTTCTTGAGCTGACGGCGCATTACCTGCAAATGAATGGTCAGTGAGTTCAGCGGATTCCCCAGCTCATGGGCCACCCCGGCAGCCAGTTCGAGGATGGACTTGATCCGCTCGTCCTGGATCTCCTGCCGGGTCTGTTCACGTTCCGAGGTGATGTCGGCCAGAATAACAGCATAGCGGGCCAGCTGGACGTCCTTGAGTGGCTCCTCGATGGGAACAAGGTACATCCGGACGACGCGGCGCTGGGGGTAGTTCAGTTCCAGTTCGCGGGACACATTGGACTCCTCGACAAGGTACCCCTTCTTGCTGATTTTTAATGTTCGGGCCAGGTCGGGGACTGCTCGCCAGAGGATCAGGTCGCCAACGTCGCGCTCATGGATGCCCAGCATTTCCATCGAGGACGGATTGGCATACTGCAGGCGTCCCGATGCCTCCACCACAAGGATTCCCTCCCTGAGGGTGTTCATGAGGGTACCCAGCAGGTGGCGTTCCCTGGCCAGCCGGGCGATCAGGTTGGCCCTGCTGGCGGCATCCAGCTCGTCGACCCGGTCAATCAGGCTGTCGATGGGATCCTGATGTGATTTCATGCCTTCCTTCCAATTGAGTCATCAAACACGTCCCTCATGCGGGGCTCAAACAGGTCCAGTAACCGGCTGGCCAGCTCCGGCTTGGGCAGGGGTCCGATTCGAACCGGCTCATTCTTACGGGAAATGACGACCACCTCGTTGTCATCTCTGCCGAAAGTGCTCCTGGCGCCTCCGATCAGGTTGCCGACAATGAAGTCCGCGTTCTTCGACTGCAGTTTCTTCATGGCATTGGAAACAAGGTCGTTGGTCTCGGCGGCAAAACCCACGACCAGTTGGTGGTCCTTTTCCCTGGCCACAGTGGCCAGCACATCCGTCACCGGTTCCATCTCGATAACCATCTCCAGCTCGTACTTCTTGATCTTGTGATCCGCCACCACCTTGGGGCGGTAATCCATTATGGCAGCTGTCATGATGAGGACATCACAGTCGGGGAAACGGCGACTGATCGCCTCGAACATCTCCTGACCGGTGACTACCCGCTCAACCCTGACATTCTCGGGATTTGGCAGGCTGACCGGTCCACTGATCAGCTCCACCTCCCACCCCCTCCGGGCAGCCGCCTCGGCAAGGGCGTACCCCATCTTGCCACTGGAAGGATTACTGAGGAACCGGACCGGGTCGAAAAACTCACGCGTGGGTCCGGCGCTAACCAGACAACGGATGGGGCTTGCCTTCATAGCCAATTGTTAAACCATTCATCTCCTCTTATGGGAAGCGAAAATCCAGCACCGCCGAAGCGGGAAAACGGCTTTCAGAGCCTTCTATTCAATATTATCCTGCCGGTGATCATCCTTACCCAGGGGGACCGGCTGATTCCCCAACCCGCTTCCGTCCTCATCCTGGCCCTGACATTTCCGGTGGCCTACTTTGTCTGGGATTACCAGCGCCGAAGCAAAGTGAACTTCATTTCCATCCTGGGATTCGTCAGCGTGCTCCTGACCGGAGGCGTTGGCCTGATGCAGTTGCCCAGGTTCTGGTTCATCGTCAAGGAAACAACCATTCCCGCCCTGATCGGGATTGCGGTGCTGGTCTCCATCTTTACCCGCTATCCGCTCATCCGCGTCCTCGTCTTTTCCAAGGATATTTTCGACGTGGAGCACATCCAGTGCGCCCTCGCACAACGGGGCACCACCACCGTCATGGAGAAACTTCTCCGGCGGGCCACGGCGCTCCTGTCGCTCTCATTCTTCCTGAGCGCGGCCCTCAATTTCATCCTCGCCAGCCACTTCGTAAAAACGGAGCCCAGCATTGATCCGTCCCAATTCAACAGCGAGGTCGGGGCCATGACCGGATGGTCCTACCTGGTCATTGCCCTGCCCAGCATGGTCTTCATGATGGCCATCCTGTACATGGTGGTCCATGGCATCCGCAAGCACGCCGGCCTGGGTCTGGAGGAGTCCCTCGCCGCCCACCTCAGGGAAGAGTAGACTGTCGCCCAAGCGGACTACTTGCGCTCCTCGAGGGGAACGTAGTCAATTTTGTTCGGACCGGTGTAGATCTGGCGCGGACGGTGGATCTTGCGGCAACGCTCAGCGACTTCCTTCCAGTTGGCAATCCAGCCCGGCATGCGACCGATGGCAAACATGACCGTGAACATATCCGTCGGTATGCCGATCGCCTTTAGGACGATGCCACTGTAGAAATCAACATTCGGATACAGCTTGCGCTGGATAAAGTAATCGTCCTTGAGGGCGGCCTGCTCCAGGTGGTGCGCGATGTCCAGCAGCGGATCCTGACGACCGAGGGCCTTGAGCACCCGCTCGGCGGCCTTGCCGAAGATCTTGGCCCGCGGATCATAGTTCTTGTAGACCCGGTGGCCAAAGCCCATCAGGCGGGCCTTGCCGTCCTTGGCGGCGCGGATAAAGCGGCTGCCGTCGTCCCCACTGTCGTGGATATCCTGTAGCATCTTGATGACCGCTGCGTTGGCCCCGCCGTGGAGGGGTCCCCAGAGGGCCGAGACACCGGCGGAAACGGAGGCAAAGAGATTGGCCCCGCCGCTGGCCACCATCCGGACCGTCGAGGTCGAGCAGTTCTGCTCGTGGTCGGCATGGAGGAGGAGGAAGAGGTCCAGGGCGTCGCTCACTTCCTTCGGGGGAACATACTGGTCGTAGGGTTCCGTGAACATCATGTGGAGGAAATTCTCCACGTAGCGGAGGTCCTTCCTTGGGTAAATGAACGGCAGGCCCTTGCTCATCCGGTAGGTTGCGGCGGCAATGGTGCGGACCTTGGAAATCAGCAGGGCGGCGGCATCATCAAAAAGTTCGAGGTCCTGTTCCCGGTTATTGCTGGACATTTCCGGATAGTAGCATCCGAGGGAATTGAGCATGGAGCTGAGGACCGCCATGGGGTGGGCCTTGGGCGGAAAGCCCTCGAAGTGGTGCTTGAAATCAATGTGCAGCCGGGCCCGCTCAGCCACTTTGGCCCGGAAGGCGTTCAATTCCTTCTCGTTCGGGAGCTTTCCGTAAATGATCAGATAGGCTGAGCAAAGGAAGGTTGATTTCTCAGCCAACTGCTCAATGGGGATCCCCCGGTACCTGAGGATGCCCTTTTCGCCGTCAATGAAAGTGATGTCACTTAGGCAGGAACCAGTGTTTCCATAGCCATCGTCAAACGTGATGTAGCCTGTCTCCTTACGAAGCCTGCGGACATCGATGGCCTTTTCATTTTCAGTTCCAACAATAACAGGGTATTCGTGCTCTTTGCCTTCAATGATGATTTTTGCTACTTGCTCTTCGCTCATAAGTATCTCTGCGGTTATTCTTATCTCAATATAAGCTCATTCAATCAGTAGTTCGAATTAGCCGCAACCCGAATTTAAACCAGAAAGGAAGTTCCGGTAGAGCTGGAGGCCTTTTTCCTGCGATTTTTCCGGGTGGAACTGCGTTGCCAGCAGGTTCCCCTTGCGGATCGCGCTACAAAACTTCAATCCCCCGTACTCGGTCAGGCCCCACTTCAGGGATGGATCCTGGGGAACAATATAGTAGCTGTGGACAAAGTAGAACTGCTCCCTCCGGGCATCGATTCCCTTCAGCAGTGGATCGCCCGGATCCTTGAAAGAGACGGCGTTCCAGCCCATGTGGGGGATCTTGAGCCCGGAGCCTTCCTCAAACCGGAATCGTTTGACGGTTCCGGCAAGGACACCGAGACCCTCTGTCTGTCCCTCCTCGGAAAATTCAAACAGGGCCTGCAAACCAAGGCAGATGCCAAAGAAAGGCCTGTCGGCGGCAATCCATTCCTTCAGGAAGGCGGGCCACTGCCGCTCCCGGAGGAGCCGCATCGTGTCGACAATGGCTCCTTGCCCCGGAAAGACTAGGGCGTCCTTTCCTTCCATCTGGTGGGGATGTTCCACAATGGAAGCATCGGCCCCGGCGGCCAGAAAGGCCCTGTAGACACTTCGTAGATTACCCATTCCGTAGTCCAGGATTCCAATAGCCGGCGCTGTTCCCGATTGCTCACTCATCTCGGAAAGTAATTTGCAATCCTCTCCCCGAAGGGCAAGTCTTCTCGGTTATTCTTCCAATTCGGGGTCCCAATGGGGTCCCTTCGGATTGAGGCGCCAGTGGTGCCAGTATCCAAGCAGGAAAAAGAGCGGCCCCACCCCGAAGAAGCAGACCATGAGAAGCCACCCGCCGGCCAAGTCAGCGGATTCCACCTCGAGGACCCCCATTGTCATGAGGATGATGCTACACAAGAGGAACAGTGAGACGGCGAGGAAGGAGTAGACAATACCACGAACCATGCGACCATTATGACCGATTCCGGCTTTACCAGCAAGCCCTAAGCTGACCGGGGCCTCAGCCCAACCGGCCCTTGGTGGAGGGAATGACCCCTTCCCTACGCGGATCGACCCGTGTACAGACATCCAGGGTACGGCCGAAGGCCTTGAAGATGGACTCCGCTATGTGGTGGGGCTCATCCCCGTAAAGCAATTCGATATGGACGTTGGCCCCGGCACTGTTGGCAAAGGCCTGAAAGAACTCCCGGACCAAGACAATGTTGAAGTCGCGGACCATGCCCAATCCGGCGTTGACCCGGTAAGCAAGATGCGGCCGGTTGCCGAGGTCCATGACAAACCGGCACAGGCACTCGTCCATGGGCAGGAGAAAGAATCCGTATCGCTGGATCCCAGCCTTGTTGCCCAGGGCCTTGCGGACAGCATCACCGAGGACAATTCCCACGTCCTCAACGGTGTGGTGGTAATCAACGGAAAGGTCGCCCACGGCCCGCACTGTCAGATCCACCATTCCGTGGTGCGTGAACAGCTCCAACATGTGGTCGAAGAACGGAATCCCGGTGGAGATGTCCGCCTGACCGCTGCCGTCGAGATTAAGCTCCAGCTCAATCTGTGTCTCTGTGGTGTTTCTGATCTCTTTAGCTAAACGCTTTTCTGCCATGATGTGACCTCCTCGATAAATCGCTCCATTTCCAATGGTGAGCCGATGCTGATGCGTAAACAGGCCTCTGTCAACGGATGCTTGGGGAAGTAGCGGACAAGGATTTTCCGGTTTTCCAGAAAGGAAAAGAGATCTGCGGCCACCTTCGGGCCGGGGCAACCATCAACACCGACCGGGGCACCGAAGAGGAAATTGGCCTCTGAGGGATACACCAGCCAGCCCAGTTCATCCAAAGCGGATCTCACCCGCTCCCGGGTGGCCTTGATTTCAGCGATGGCGGCACGATAGTAATCCATCGAAGCGAGTGCGGCCATGGCCCCGGCCTGGCTGAGGCGGTTGACGTTGTAGCTGTCGCGAACCCTGTCCAAGAGGCTGATCACCTCCGCTGAGGCCATCCCATAGCCGACCCGCAAGCCGGCCAGGCCATAAGCCTTGGAAAATGTCCGGGTGATGACCACATTCTCAAATTCCTTCAGGAGCGCCAGGGCGCTCTCTTCGGCAAACTCGGCATAGGCCTCGTCGATGACCAGGATCCCCGTGAACCTGCGGGACAGTTCCTCCAGTTGGGACAGTGGGAACCGCACCCCCGTGGGGGCGTTTGGACAGGTCAGGAACAGCAGCTGAGCACCAGACCCGGCCAAGGCCTCAACCGGCAGGTTAAACGCCTTGCCAAAGGGAATGGATTGGATGACCCCGCCGCTGATCGTTGCCAAAACCGGATAAAGCGAGTAACTCGGGGTGGTATCCAGGGTGGTTCGCCCCAGCCCTCCAAAGACACGGACCAAGAGGTTAAGTATATCGTCTGATCCATTGCCGACAATGACCTGCGCCGGTGACAGCCCGTGGAAACGGGCCAGGGCCTCCCGGAGGTCCCGACTGACCGGATTTGGGTAGCGGGCCAGCTTATCCACCTCGGAGGCGATGGCCTCACCAACCGCCGGAGGTGGTCCGTAGGGCAACTCATTCGTGTTCAGCTTGATCCAGCCCCCCTCTCCGGGCTGTTTTCCCGGTGCGTAGGGCTGCAGCTTCACCACGTGCGGCTGGGCCAGTTCGTTGATCCGGTTCATTTCAGGAATCAAAACGAATTTCCATGGATCGTCCATGGGCGTCGAGGTCCTCCAGTTCAGCGAAGACGCGGACCACCTCGCGGGCCTTGGCGATGGATTTATGGTCGTACTCGACAATGCTGCTACGGCGCATGAAGTCTGTGATCTTCAATCCGCTGAAAAAGCGTCCAGTCCTGGCAGTGGGAAGAGTATGGCTGGGTCCCGCGGTGAAATCCCCAAGAACGGTCGGGGTATCATGGCCGCAAAGAATGGCTCCGGCGGTCCGGATCTCTTTCACCAACTGGCGGCACACCGCCTTTTCCACATGCAGTTCCAAGTGCTCGGGGGCGAGGAAGTTCGCCACCTCAACGGCGGCGACCAGGTCGGGCACCTGGATGAAGCAAGTCCGTGTCTTCCAGACTTTGCCCACGGCGGCGGAATGCCCCAGCCCGGGAATCATCTCCAAAGCGGCGGCCTCGACACCGTCGGCCTGCAGGGGATCTGTATAGACATAGTAAATCCTCTCGCGGCCGCTTCCGTGCTCTGCCTGGGCCAGCAGGTCTGCGGCAATATAGTCCGGACGGGCGGAGGCGTCGGAAATGGCCAGGGCCTCGCTGGGTCCCGGAAGCAAATCAATTCCAACGGAGCCAAAGACCTGTCGTTGGGCTTCCGCTACAAAGGCATTACCCGGTCCCATGATCTTGTCTACACGGGGGATTGTCCTTGTCCCGTAAGCCATCGCCGCAATGGCCTGGGCACCACCGACCCGGTAGACCTCGTCTGCGCGGCAAAGCGACAGTCCGGCCAACATCTGGGGACTGATGGATCCATCCTTGCCGGCTGGCGTAAAGACCGCAATTGAGGCAACGCCCGCCAACCGGGCCAGGGTGATGGTCATTACAGCGGTTGAAACCAACGGAACATTGCCGGCGGGAATGTATATGCCGACCCGCTCAATCGGATACCAGCGCTCACCCACCGTGGCACCGTGTGGGTTACGGCCGGTCCAGCTCGCGGGCAGACCCTTCTTATGGAACTCGCGTACGCAACGAATCGCCTCTCGGATGGCCTTTCGTTGCCCGCCGCTCAAGGCCCTCTCGGCCTTTTTCAGGTCCTGGGGATCCACCCGCAGTCCCTTGGCCGTGGAACGGAATCCGTCAAAACGCTCGGTCAGCTCGATCACCGCCCGGTCACCCCGGCGGCGGATATCGGCAATGATTCCAGCCACCGTTGCCTGCAGGCGATCATCGGTCCGCTCGTCCGAAGCAAAGCGCTCAAGCTTGGCGAAAAATCGAGGATCACCGAAATTGAGCTTTTTCATAGATTGAACTCCTTCACAAAGTGTCGGGAAGGGGTCGCCCCCTTATTCCCACTCGATGGTACTCGGCGGCTTGGAGGAAATGTCCAGGACCACCCGGTTGACCCCTTTCACCTCGTTGATGATGCGGTTGGAAATCTTCTGCAGCAATTCATGGGGCAGCTGGGCCCAGTCAGCCGTCATGGCATCGATGCTCTCGACGATCCGAAGGGCGATGACATAATCGTAGGTCCGCTCGTCACCCATGACCCCGACCGTCTGCAGGGGCAGGAAGACGGCAAAACTCTGCCACACCTTGTAGTAGAGGTCGGCCTTTTTCATTTCATCTATCAGGATGGCATCAGCCTCCCGCAGGATCTCCAGCCGTTGCGGAGTAATATCGGCGATGACCCGCACGGCCAGGCCCGGGCCCGGGAATGGCTGACGCCAGACCACACTCTTGGGCAAGCCTAGTTCCTCCCCGAGGCGCCTGACCTCGTCCTTGAACAACTGGTCCAGCGGCTCAAGGATTTTGAGTCTCATGCGCTCGGGCAATCCACCCACATTGTGGTGACTCTTGATCAGTGCGGCAGGGTTGCCCCCGATCGGAACCGACTCAATGATGTCCGGGTAAATTGTCCCCTGGGCAAGGAAGTCCACCTCACCAATCTTTTCCACTTCCTGCTCGAAGACCTCGACAAAGGTGTTGCCGATGATCTTGCGTTTTTTCTCGGGGTCGGTGACCCCCCTGAGCCGGTCAAGGAACAAATCCGCGGTGTGGGAAACCACCAGGTTCATGTGGAAGTTGTCCCCGAAAAGCTTCTCGACCGCCTCCACCTCGTTCTTTCGCAGCAATCCATTGTCGACAAAGACACAAGTCAGCTGTTCCCCGATGGCCTTGTGTATCAGCGCGGCAGCTACAGAACTGTCAACCCCGCCGCTGAGCCCAAGGATAACCCGGCGGTCGCCAACGGTGTTGCGAATGCGCTCCAGTGCGGAATCAATGTAGCCGCGCATGGTCCAGTCGCCCTTGCAGTTGCAGATGCCAAAAAGGAAATTGCGGAGGACCTCCGTACCCTTCTCGCTGTGAAAGACTTCCGGGTGGAACTGCAGCCCCCAGATCCGCCGTTCAATGTTCTCGATGGCCGCAAAATCGGAATTTTCGGTCCGGGCAACCGCCTTGAATCCTTCCGGCAGCGCGGTCATCTTGTCCCCGTGGGAGTTCCAAACCTTGATTTCCGCCGGGATGCCCTCGAAGAGCGGGCTCTTTTCAGTGATGGAAAGTGTTCCACGGCCGTATTCGCGCTCGGTGCTCTTGGCCACCGCCCCACCCAGCAGGGTACCGATCAGCTGCAGCCCGTAACAGATTCCCAGCATCGGCACCCCAAGGTTAAAGATGTCCTTGTCCGGCATGGGGGCTTTTTCGGCGAACACGCTGCTCGGTCCTCCGGAGAGGATAATCCCGTTGACCCCGTCCTCGCGCAACTGGCTGGCGGGCGTGTCATATCGGTAGACTTTCGAGTAGACGTGGCATTCCCGTAAACGGCGGGCAATGACCTGAGTGTATTGGCTTCCAAAATCAAGTACGGCTATGATCTGTGGCATGTGTGGTAAGTAAAGGGTTCGTTTCTGGTGGCAAGTTAGAACCGCAGGGCGGCGTTTTTAAATCCGCACGAGGGACAGTTGTCCCCTCCCTCGGGGTCGCGGGCGGCATACAGGGTCCCGCACCTGACACAGTGGTGTACGTGGCGGATCCGCTGGCGGTCGTAAAATTGTCGGTCCCGGCGATCATAAAAGATCCAGACCGCGACAAAAAACAGCAACCCGGCAACCAGGAAGCCTGTCACGAATACTGAAAATCCAAGTGTTATCATCTCCGGAAAGCAACAAAGACGCCCACCTGTCGGTGATGCGCCTTTGTAAAAAGTCGGATTGATGCTGAAGTAAAAGGTTTACTCCTTCGACTCAGCCTCATCCTCCGCGGCTTCTTCAGCTTCAGGCGCCTCAACCACTTCCTCCGCCTCGGCGACAGGAGCTTCTTCCGTGGCAACCGCCTTTTCAGCCGCCTTGGCCGGCTTTTTGCGGGCCTTCTTGGCGTAGCCCTCGTCCTCAGCTGCAATCAGCTGGATGACGGCCATTTCGGCGGCGTCACCAATCCGGGTGCCCAGCTTGTAGATGCGGGTGTAACCACCGGTGCGGTCGCTGAAGGCAGATGCGCGCTCGTTGAAAAGAGTGGCAATTGCATCCTGGTCGCGAAGACGGGATACGGCCAGACGGCGGTAGTGGAGCGCCTTCTCAGGGGAAGCGCCCTCGGCCTTCTTGGCCAGAGTGATGATTTTCTCAATGAACGGGCGAAGAGCCTTGGCCTTCGGGAGGGTGGTCTGGATACGACCGTGGCGCAGCAGGGCTGCTCCGAGATTGGCCATCAGGGCCGCACGGTGCTCCTTTTTACGACCCAGTTGAAAACGATGCTTTAAGTGACGCATTGTAAATCCTTGTTAATAAAATTGGTGGTTTAGTATTCGGTACGGGATTCGAGCAGGCGCTCGTCGATCTTCATCCCGAGGCTGAGACCCAGCTGCTCCAGCTTAGCCTTAATTTCGTTCAGGGACTTCTTACCGAAATTGCGGTACTTGAGCATCTCCTGCTCGCTCTTCATGGCCAGTTCACCCACGGTGGTGATATTGGCATTGTTGAGGCAGTTGGCCGCACGGACAGAAAGTTCGATTTCGTTGACCGACATGTTGAGCAGCTTGCGCAGCTTGTTCTGCTCCTCGCTGACTTCAACCTGTTCGTTCTCGAACTCAACCGAATCATCGGAAACCTTGTCGAAGACGTCGAGGTGATGCTTCATGATCGCCGCCGCATGCTTCAGGCAGTCGTCCGGAGTGATGCGCCCGTCGGTCCAGATCTCGAGGATCAGCTTGTCGTAATCGGTCATCTGGCCCACCCGGGTGTTCTCCACCGAGTACTTGACCAGCCTGACCGGGCTGTACATGGAGTCCACCGCAATCACTCCGATCGGCTGGTCGGGCTCCTTGTTGTCCTCACCGGAAACATATCCACGGCCAACCTTGATTTCCAGCTCGGCCACGAAGCGGCGCTCCGAGTCGAGGGTGCAAATGACCTGCTCCGGGTTGACGATCTCGATATTGGAGTCCGCCTGGATGTCGGCTGCGGTGATTTCACCCTGGCGGGTAACGTCGATCATCAGCTTGACCGGATCCTTCTTGTGGGAAGTCACGAGGACCTTCTTCAGGTTGAGAATGATGTCGGTGACATCCTCCACTACCCCGTCGATGGTCTGGAACTCATGCTGCACACCCTCGATCTTGACCGAGGAAATGGCGGCCCCTTCGATGGAGCTCAGGAGAATCCGGCGGAGGCTGTTGCCAATGGTGTGTCCGTAACCGCCCTCAAAAGGTTCGGCAACGAACTTGGCGTAGGTCTCGTTCGAGGAGTCGTCCTCTTTGGTCAGTCGGTTGGGGAGCTGAAATTTGCCTAAACGTATGGCCATGGTCTCTCGAATTAAATTGTTGATACGTGGGTTGATTAATTATCGGTCATAAACAGGAGAAAATCCTGCGCATTAGCGTGAGTAGAACTCAACGATCAACTGGACGTTGATGCCCGTCTCCACGTCGTCGGCGGCCGGCTCGCGACTGACGGTCGCGGTCAGCGCATCGTCGTTGCGGGTCAGCCAGAGCGGCACGGTGCGGATACGGGTGTCCTCGAGGGCACGGGTGGCCAACTGGCGACTGGAAGTCGACTCCTTGACCTCGATGGTGTCCCCGGCGGATACACTAAAGCTGGGAATGTCCACCTTCTGGCCATTGACCTTAACGTGTCCATGGGCAACAAACTGACGGGCCTGACGGCGGGTCTTGGCGAAGCCAAGGCTGTAGATCGTGGCGTCGAGGCGTTTTTCCAGCAACTGCAGGAAGATCTCCCCGGTGACGCCCCTCTTCCCCTTGGCTCGGTCAAAGGTGCGGCGGAATTGCTTCTCGGTCAGACCGTAGAGGAAACGCAGCTTTTGCTTCTCGTTGAGACCAATGGAATAGTCGGATTGCTTGCGGCGCAAACGCGGGCCATGCTGGCCGGGAGGATGCGGCTTGCGGTCCTGGGCCTTGTTCGGCGGAAAGATCGACATGCCGAACCGGCGGTTGATACGGGTCGTGGGTCCTGTGTAACGGGCCATGATTAAAGTCTCTTCTTTTTCTGGTTAATACTGCGGATCCGATTAGACGCGACGGCGCTTCTTGGGGCGGCAACCGTTGTGCGGCACCGGAGTGACGTCGACGATTGAGGTCACGGTCATCCCGAGGGACTGGACAGCGCGGATGGCCGAATCGCGGCCCATCCCGGGGCCCTTGACCCGGACTTCGACTTCCTTCATCCCGTGGGACAGTGCCACCTTGCCGGCGTCCTGCGTCACCACCTGAGCGGCATAGGCCGTGCTCTTGCGGGAGCCACGGAAATTCATCTTGCCGGCACTGGACCAGGAAATGACATTACCCTTCTTATCCGTGAAACTCACTTTCGTGTTGTTGAAAGTGGCCAGAATGCTGACAACGCCACTGGTAACATTCTTGCTCCCCTTGGCTTTACGGACCGTCAGGTCAACGTCGCTTTTCAAAAGGTCGGCAGCGGTGGGCTGGCCCGACTTCTTCTCCTCGGCTGTTTCAGCACCTGCTTCAGCGGTGGCCGCGGCGCTTACTGCCTTCTTTTCCGCGGCCGGAGTCTCCTGCTGGGTTTGCTCCTTCTTTTCTTCTTCGCTCATGTTCGTACAGTTAAATGGTTATTTCTTCTGAATACCAACGGTCTTGCGGCGGCCCTTGCGGGTTCGGGCATTGCACTGGGTACGCTGGCCACGAACGGGCAGTCCCCGACGGTGACGGATGCCGCGGTTGCACTGGATGGCCTGAAGGCGCTTCAGGTTGCCGCTGACTTCACGCCGCAGGTCACCTTCCACCAGAATGCCTTCCTCGACGATGGCTTCAGAGATTTTGTTTAGTTGCTCCTCGTCCAGGTCCTTGGCACGGACGTCCGGATTCAAGCCGGCATCCTTGACCAGGCGGTCAGCAATGGCAGGCCCGATTCCGTAGATATAACGGAGGGCATACGGAATCTTTTTGTTTCCGGGAATTTCGACACCCAATAAACGTGGCATAATTTCAGATCGTGTTGATGTTGAAGTCTTAAGATAATTCCCACCAACCCTTGAATTGGGAGGGCAGAAAAAGAGTTGACGCAATTTAGAAGGGAAAGCCTTGTCAAGACTTTCCGTAAAAAAGGCTCAGTCCGGAAGACCGGGAACGGTCAGGATTTCCGGATCGCCGTTGGTGACCAGCACCGTGTGCTCAAAGTGTGCCGCCGTGGAACCATCGATGGTCAGGGCCGTCCAGCCATCCTCCCCCATAAGGATTTTGGGCCGGCCAATGGCGATCATCGGCTCAATGGCAAGGGTCATTCCCGGCCGAAGCCGCTCCCCGCGGTTGCGGGGACCGAAGTTGGGGATTTGCGGCGGCTCGTGCATAGAACGCCCCACCCCGTGGCCGACAAAGTCGCGGATGATCCCAAATCCATGGGGACGGATGAACCGTTCCACGGTATTGGAAATGGCTCCGACCCGGTTCCCGGGCCTGGCCTGGTCGATGGCTGCCTTCAGCGAATCCTCCGTGACGGAGAGAAGTTTCTGTTTCTCTTCCGAGATGGTCCCGACCGGAACGGTGCGGGCGTTGTCCCCGATGTACCCTTGATACTCCACACAGACGTCAACCGAGATAACATCGCCTTCCTGAAGAACGCGCTTCAGCTTGCCGATGCCGTGAACGATCTCGTCGTTGACGGACAGGCAGGTGTACGCAGGGAAAGTCTTGTTACCGACCCGGTAACCGAAACAGGCGCTCTTTCCGCCATACTGGGAAAGGAACTGCCTGCCGGCCTGGTCCAGGTCATAGGTGTTGACGCCAGGAGCCACAAGTTTGCAGAGCTCATCAAGCACCGTGGCCGCAATGCGGCAGGCGGTGCGCATGATCTTGAGCTCGGACTCGGATTTTATCGGAATCATGAGACGTATCCGAAAACTCCACTCCGGTTAGAGGGTCCCGGCCAGCGGCCGGGAGGCGCTTTGAGCTGTGTGAAAGAACAAGTTGGCGGCCATGTAAACAGCCGTCAGAAAAGGTAAAGATTAAGTCCCCAGGCAACCATCCCGGAAACAAACATGACAATAAGCCAGCGCCAGAGGGTCTTGCCCTGCTCAAGGCCGACAGTGTCAACGAGTTGACGGGTACGGCCTTGGCTGCGGCCACGGATCCGGCCCTTCTTGAGGAAGCCGTCGTAGTGGCGCTGGAGGAGATAGGTCTCGATCTGGCGCAGGAAGTCAAGGAGGACCCCGACGATGATCAACAGGCCGGTGCCACCAAAGAACTGGGCGGCCTGGTATGGAACACCCGTGCTGAAGAGCACCCCGTCCGGAAGGATGGCAATGAGCGTCAGGAAGCTGGCGCCAGCCAGGGTCAGGCGGGTCATGGTGAAGTCAAGGTAGCGGGCGGTGGGTTCACCGGGACGAACCCCGGGGACGTAGCCGCCGTACTTCTTGAGATCATCGGCGATCTGGACCGGCTTGAACATGACCGAAACCCAGAAGTAGCTGAATGCGAAAATCAGCACCCCGAAGAAAAGGTAATAGGAGCCCTGTCCCTGCTGGAAAAGGAATCCGGAATCCCGCAGCCAGTTGGCGTTGATGACCGCCCCGAGCTGGGACAGGATGGTCGTGAAGAACATCATGATCGCGGAAGCGAAGATGATGGGCATGACCCCGGAGTAATTGATCTTGAGGGGAAGGTAGCTGCTCTGTCCGCCGAATACCTTCCGGCCGACAACGCGCTTGGCATACTGGACCGGAATCTTGCGCACCGCCTGGGTCATCATGACAACCCCGGCGATGACCAGGAACAGGAACAGGAGCATCAGGATCCCCTCACCAAGGCCGAGCTGGGCGGTCTGTCCCACCGGCGCCGTGAAGAGCTGGTAGGTCAGCGCAAAGGCCGCCGGCAGGTCGGCGATAATACCGACGGTGATCAGGATGGAGATACCGTTGCCAATCCCCCGGTTGGTAATCTGTTCACCGAGCCACATCAGCAGGATCGTGCCCGAGGTCAGGAAGATCACCGAAGTGATCATGAACCATCCCTGGGGAACAAGAATGATCTGCCCGGTAAACTCGGGGCCGAAAAGGCGGGCCGGGTTCTGCAGGGTCAGGATCAGGAGCACCGACTGGACGATACAGATGACCAGGGTGGCATAGCGGGTGTACTGGGAGAGCTTTTGGCGCCCCACTTCACCCTCCTGTTGGAGGCGGGCCAGGCTGGGGACAACCGCGGTCAACAGCTGGAATACGATGGACGCACTGATGTAGGGCATGATGCCCAGAGCGAAAATGGCCCCGCGGAGCAAAGCGCCCCCGGTGAACATATTGTAGAGCCCCAGAAGACCGCCACCGCCGGAGCGGCTTTGTGCCTCGAAGAATTCCTGCAGCGGGGTCGGGTCAAGCCCCGGCAAGGGGATATTGGCCCCCACGCGCGCAATGAACAACAAGAACAATGTCAGGAATATCTTGTCGCGCAGCTCGGGAATCTTGAAGCAGTTGATGAAGGCGGAAATCATGGTGCTGGGCTGGAATTTGGGTTATCGGGAACTGGTCAATCGGGAGGAACTTATTCGGAAGCCTCTTCCGCTTCCGCTTTTTCCTCAACCGGTTTGCTCAGGACAACCGTCCCGCCTGCCTTCTCGATCTTTTCCTTGGCGCTGGCGGAGAACTTGTCGGCGGTGATGGTCACTGCCTTGGTGATTTCCCCCTCGCCAAGAATCTTGACCAGGTTGCTGTTGGAACGGACCAGACCGGCCTTGACCAGTTCATTGCGATCGATTTCCGCAGCTTCCACCCGCTCAAGGTCGCCGACATTGACCACGGCATACTCGGTGCGGAAGTTGAAATTGCTGAAGCCGCGCTTGGGCAGCTTGCGGTACAGCGGGACGTGACCGGATTCAAATCCGGGACGAAGGCCGAAGCCACTCCGTGAACGCTGACCCTTATGGCCCCTGCCGGAAGTTTTACCCCGGCCGCTACCTTCACCGCGTCCAACGCGCTTACGATCCTTGCGGCCACCACTCTTGATTAAATTATGCAGTCTCACGATTCAGTTTCCTCAGTTTAT
The DNA here is from genome assembly GCA_049451775.1 of Opitutales bacterium. Taxonomy (GTDB): domain Bacteria; phylum Verrucomicrobiota; class Verrucomicrobiia; order Opitutales; family Oceanipulchritudinaceae; genus Oceanipulchritudo. Next base: position 32,807 of record JBMTVW010000004.1, read on the forward strand.
CATGTCGTTATTCTGAATCCCGTGGCTCAGGCCTTGCGCAGCTTGAGAATTTCTTCACGGGTACGGAGCTGGCGCAGGGCGTCCAGGGTGGCAAAGACCATCGCGCCCGGATTGTTGGAGCGAAGACTCTTTGTCAGGACGTCCTTGATGCCAGCAGCCTCGAGAACGGCACGCACACCACCGCCGGCGATGACTCCGGTACCGGGAACGGCCGGACGCAGCAGAATGCGGCCCCCGTCATGCTCACCCATAACCTCGTGCGGGATGGTGTTGTTGCGCAGGGAAATGGGTTCCATGCTCTTCTTGGCCTGCTCGGTTCCCTTGCGGATGCACTCGGGAACTTCCTTGGCCTTGCCGTAACCGACGCCGACATTGCCCTCCCGGTCACCCACGACCACCAGAGCCGAAAAGCTGAATCGACGGCCACCGGCTACCACCTTGGCGCAGCGGTTGATGTGGACCACCTTTTCAAAGAGGGAATCACCTTCTTCCTCGACCACCTGCTTCTTGGCGAAGCGGGAACGGCCAGGGCCACGACGGCCAGGACCACGGTTCTGCTGTGCCAAGGGACGGTCAACCGACCCGATGACAGCGCTCTGGCGCTCTTTGGAATCCGGCTTGGAGGCCACAATGTCGCCCTCGGGGGCGCTGTCCACGGAAGGGACGGAAATTTTCGCGGTCTCCACTTTGGGAGTGTTCTTGTTTTCTTCTTCGCTCATGGAAATCCTTTACGCTTAGAATTCAATACCGCCTTCACGGGCAGCTTCGGCAAAGTCCTTGACTCGGCCATGATAGGGACGGCCATGGCGATCGAAGACAACCTTGGTGATGTTGGCGGCCTTGGCCTTTTCGGCGAACGCCTTGCCCAGCTTGGTGGCGCTCTCCCGGTTGGCCGTCAGGTTCTCGCCCTTCAGGTCCTTGTTCAGGGAGGAGACCGAAACCAGCGTCTTGCCGGCTGCGTCGTCGATGGCCTGAGCATAGACGTGCTTGTTGGTGAAGGATACGCACAAACGAGGACGTTCGACGGTGCCGGAGACCTTCTTGCGGATCCGCCAGATACGCTTCTGGCGCAGAGTTAACTTGTGCTTGAGTGATTTCATTTTCTCGACTGATGCCTTTATACTTACGGAAGGGGAAGGACCTTCCTCGCATGATTATCAGATTAACCCGCCTTCTTACCTTCCTTGCGGCGGACAAATTCGCCCTGAATGGCGACGCCCTTGCCCTTGTAGGGCTCAGCTGGGTAGAACTTCTTTACCTGGGCGGCAAACTGACCGACCATCTGCTTGTCGTAACCCTCGACTTTGACCTTGGTCTGGTCGGCCACGGTGACCGTGAGGCCATCCGGAATCGGGTGCTTGATGGGGTGGGAATACCCGAGCGCCAAGTCGAGGAACTTTCCTTGGACGGCGGCCTTGAATCCAACCCCGTTGATGATCAGGTTCTTCTCGAAGCCCTTTGTGACGCCCTCGACCATCCCGTTGATGATGCTGCGGGCGGTCCCGTACATGGCCTTCGCCTCGCGGCTGGTGCCCACTTTGCTGACCACGACGGCTCCGTCCTCGACCGCGATGGCCACGACAGTGCTCTTGAAAGACTTGGTCATGGAACCCTTGGGTCCCTTGACATGGACCGTGGCCCCGTTGTCGACCTTGACTTCTACCTTGTCCGGAATGGCTACCGGCAATTTTCCAATTCGGCTCATTGTTGTGTCCTCTTCAATTTTACCAGATGGCACAGATCATCTCGCCACCGACTTTTTCCCGGCGGGCGTCGCGATCCTTGAGAATTCCGCGGGAGGTGGTCAGGATACCGACCCCGAGGCCCCCGAGGGTGCGAGGGATTTCCCTCGACTGGAAGTAGAGACGGCGACCCGGGCGGCTGACGCGCTTGATACCCGTCAGGGCGGGAACCTCGTCGACGTACTTCAGTTCGATGTGCAGGTATGGTTTGCCATCGTTGTCGCGCTTGTCCACGGAGGCGATGTAGCCCTCATCCTTGAGGATTTCCGCGATGCGCAGATGGATCTTGGAGTAGCGGGTATCGCAATTCTCCTTGCCGGCGCGGTAGGCGTTACGGATGACAGTTAAAAAATCACTAATGGGATCAGACATTTGAATCTCCTTTTTCGATACGTGGGTGCTGTTCGATTACCAGGATGACTTGGTGACGCCGGGGACTTTGCCCTGGGAAGCCAGTTCGCGGAAGGTGATACGGCTGACCCCGTATTTGCGCAGATAAGCGCGGGGACGGCCGGTGACACTGCAACGGTTGCGAAGGCGAATCGCGCTGGAATTCTTCGGCAGCTTGGTCAACTTGCGCTGGGCCACGTAGAATTCTTCATCCGAGGTGCTCGGATCTGAGAGGATGCGTTTCAGCTCGGCGCGCTTGGCGGCATACTGGGCCACCATCCGCTCGCGCTTCTTATTCCGTTCAATCATTGATTTCTTAGCCATTGTCGTCTCCTCAAATTAGGCGTTAGCAGCGCTCTGGGTGCGTTTGCGGAAAGGAATCCCGAGCAGCTTCAATAGCTCGCGGCCTTCCTCGTCAGTTTTGGCGGTGGTGGAAATACAGATGTCCATGCCCAGCGTGTACTTGCTGTGGTCACCGTGCGCTTCCGGGAAAATGGAGTGGTCAGTGATGCCTAGGGTGTAGTTGCCGGTGCCATCGAGACGGTCCTTGACACCGCGGAAGTCACGGATGCCCGGCAGGGCAACCGCAATCAGGCGGTAGAGGAACTCGTACATCTGGCGACCGCGCAGAGTGACCATGGCACCGACCGGCATGCCTTCACGGAGCTTGAAGTTACTGATGCTCTTGCGGGCCTTGGTCACGACGGCCTGCTGGCCGGCGATGTTGCTGAGCTCCTTGACGATTTCAGCGATCTGCCCCTTTTCGGTGTTGGCATCGAACCCGGTGTTAATGACGATCTTCTCTATGGCGGGAACCTGATGGATATTCTCGTAACCGAGATTCTTCTTCAGTTCCGGCACAACCGTGTCGATGTAGTATTGTTGTAAATATGCTTTTTCCATTGTGGTTAAGATCTCCTGGTTTCCTCGGCCCGATTCCAGCCGGGCTGATGTGGACCTTGATGATCGGTTAAATTACTTGTTCTTGGCCCCCACCTTCTCGTCGTACCGGGAAGCCAGCATGACATTTGAGAGATGAATGGGGTTTTCCCGTTCAACGATGGCGCCTTCGGGGTTCTCCTGTGTCTTGCGCTCGTGATGCTTGCGCTTGTTGATGCCCTCCACCAGGATGCGTTGCTCCTTGGGTTGGACCTGGATTACCTTGCCACGGTCACCGCGGTTGTTGCCGGCGATGACGACGACCTCGTCTCCTGCTTTGATAGTGCGCTTCATTATAGAACCTCCGGGGCAAGACTGATAATCTTCATGAACTTCTTCTGGCGCAGCTCGCGGGCGATCGGTCCGTAGACACGGCTGCCACGGGGCTGGCCATCCTGGTTGATCAGGACAACTGCGTTGCTGTCGAACCGCAGGTAGCTGCCATCGGCGCGGCGGATCGGGGCCCTGGTGCGGACCACCACGGCCCGGCACACGGTGCCCTTCTTGACGCTGGCGTCCGGCGAGGCATCGCGGATATGGACGACGATCTCGTCCCCCACTCCGGCGGTCCGCTTCATCTGGCCCAGACGGCGAATCATCTTCGCCTCCTTGGCGCCCGTGTTGTCGGCCACCTTAACTTTAGAAAGCATTTGAATCATGACGTACTCTCCTGATTAATGGGTTAACCGATGACCGGAGCCTTCTGGAGCACCTCCACCACGCGGAAGCGCTTCAGCTTGCTCATCGGGCGGGTCTCCATGATGACCACGCGGTCACCGACTCCACATTCGTTGGCTTCGTCATGGGCGTGGACAACCGTCTTCTGCTTGATCTCCTTCTTGTAGAGGGCATGACGGATCTTGTAGTCATAGGTCACCTTGACCGACTTGTCCCCCGAGCGGCTGGTCACCGTTCCGGTAATCGTCTTACGTTTATTTCGTTCTGACATCTTGAAAACTCCTATCGTTTCAGTTTGGAACAGGCGTTCAGGCCGAGACCGGGGCGCCGCGCTTGACAGTGGCTTCGGTCTCCAGACGGGCGATATCCCGACGAAGTTCCTTCAGTAAATGTGGTTTATCCAACTGTCCGGTTTTCTTCTTGAGGCGCAGGTCCAGTAATTCGTGACGCAGGTCGCGGATTTTCTTTTCCAGCTCAGCAAGGGAAAGTTCAGCTACATCCTTAGCATTCAAAGACATTGTTATGGGCTCCTCTTATTGGTCCTTTTGGATAAATCGGCACGGCAGGGGCAGTTTGCCATCGGCAAGGCGCATGGCCTCGCGGGCGGCGCTCACACTGACCCCACTGAGTTCAAATAGAACGACACCAGGCTTGATGTTGGCGGCCCAGAACTCGACGCTGCCCTTCCCCTTACCCTGACGGGTTTCAGCCGGCTTCTTGGTGATCGGCTTGTGCGGAAAGACGCGGATCCAGACTTTACCACGGCGGCTAAGGTAACGGTTGATGGCGACACGGGCCGCTTCAATCTGGGAGGCTGTAAGAAGGCCCCGGCCGAGGGCCTGGATTCCAAAATCACCGAAAGCGAGCGTGTCGCCCCCTTTGGCGTTGCCGCGGTTGCGACGACGCTGGGTCTTCCGGTACTTTGTTCGTGATGGCATTAAAGGCATGGCAAATTTCTCCTGTCCTTAAAATTGAGTCGGTTCTGAATTAGTTAAGGGCCTTCTCGTCGTCCTCGAGACAGATCCAGCACTTGATGCCGATCTTGCCGTAGACGGTGCGGGCTTCCGCAAAGCCGTAGTCGATATTGGCCCGCAGGGTGTGCAACGGCACGGAACCGGAACGGGCGCTTTCGGTACGGGCGATATCCGCTCCCCCGAGACGTCCGGAAACCTGCAGGCGGATGCCCTTGGCCCCGAGGCTGATGGTGGTCTGGACCGCCTTCTTCATGGCCCGGCGGAAGGCAATCCGCCGCTCCAGCTGAAGAGCCACGCTTTCGGCAACCAACTGGGCCACCAGGTCAGGCTTCTTCACTTCCTGGATGTCGAGGAGGATGTCCCGCTTAATCAGCTTGCTGAGGGATTCCTTGATCTTCTCCAACTCGGCACCTTTGCGGCCGATGACGATGCCCGGACGGGCGGTGAATACCTTGATGCGGACACGGTTGCCGGCACGCTCAATGAAGATACGCGGCACTGCGGCGTAACGGAACTTCTCCCCGAGGAATTCACGGATCTGGTAATCCTCCTTGAGGTTCTTGCTGAAGTCCTTCTTGTTGGCGAACCAGCGGGACTGCCAGTCCCGGCGCACTGCCAGACGAAAACCGATCGGATTTACTTTTTGTCCCATAACGAAATTAGTTGGAGGATTCAGTGAGGGTGATGCGCAGGTGGCTGGTCCGCTTGCGGATCGGCTTGGCGGAACCGCGTGCGGCCGCCTTGAACCGACGGAAAGCCGGACCTTCTTCGACAACCGCCTCCTTAATGACCAGGTCATCGGAATTCAGGTTGTGGTTATTTTCCGCGTTGGCCACGGCGCTGTGCAGGGTCTTGAAGAGCAGACGAGCCGACTTGCGCGGGATGAACTTGAGCATTTCCAGCGCTTCATTGGCTGGCTTGCCGCGAAGTTCCTTGGCGACCTGTCGGGCCTTCTTCGGGGAAATCCGGCTATACTTGGTGAGAGAAACAACTTCCATGGTGAGCTACTCCTTACTTCTTGGTGTGCGGCTGGTGTCCCTTGAACGTACGGGTCAGGGCGAATTCACCCACCCGGTGTCCAACCATGTTCTCGGTGATGTGGACCGGTGCGAAGCCTTTGCCGTTATGTACCTCCAGATTCAATCCCACGAACTCCGGGGTGATCTGTGAACGGCGGCTCCATGTCTTGATGGGGCGCCGGTCGTCGGTTTCCTGGGCCTTGGAAATCTTCTTCCAAAGTCCGGGGTCGACGAAAAATCCTTTTTTAAGTGAACGAGCCATATTTCTTAAGTGGTTTGACCGTTAATCTTGAGCTATTCCTTATTTCTTGACCTTGCGGCCGTCGCGGCGCACCAGGATGAGCTTGTTGGAAGCCTTGTTCTTGCGGCGGGTCGGGAAGCCCTTGGAGAGCTGACCCCAGGGGCTGACCGGATGGCCGCCACCGGAGGTGCGTCCTTCACCACCACCCATCGGGTGATCGACAGGATTCATGGCCACACCACGGACCCGGGGACGACGTCCCTTCCAGCGGTTGCGTCCAGCCTTGCCAATCTTGGCATTGCCATGCTCGGAATTGCCGACCTCGCCGATGGTGGCTCGGCACTTGGCATTGACCATGCGGATTTCCCCTGAAGGCATCCGGAGGGTAGCCATGCCCTTCTCGATGGAAACGAGGGTAGCGGCGACACCAGCGGTGCGGACCAGCTGGGCCTTAGTGTTTGGCCGCAACTCTATGTTGTGCACCTTCATGGCCGGCGGGATGAATTCCAGCGGCATGCTGTTGCCCGGCTTGAACTCGGTCACGCCAGTGGCGTTGATCACCGTGTCGCCGACCTTCAGCTTGTTCGGGGCCAGGATGTAGCGAAGCTCGCCATTCTCGTACTTGACGAGGGCAATGTGCGCTGACCGGTTCGGGTCATACTCGAAACGGACCACTTCAGCCGCCTCGTCGAGACGGTTGCGGCGGAAATCGATCCGGCGGTAAAGCTGCTTGTGGCCACCGCCGCGGCGGCGGCTGGTGATGCGGCCGTTGTTGTTACGGCCCCCGCTCTTCTTCTTGGATTCGGTCAATCTCTTGACCGGGCGCTCCTTGGAGAGGCCCTCGGTCTTGACCCCGATGCGGAAACGCTGGGCGGGAGTAATTGGACGTTTGGAAATGATTGCCATGATCTTTAGCTCCTGTCTGTGGCCTTAGGCCATCTCGATGGTCGAACCTTCCTTGAGGCGGACAATCGCCTTCTTGTATGCCTGGCGGCGGTTAACTTTTCCCCGGCGCATGCGGTCGTTCTTCAACTTTGCCTTTACATTGGCGACGTTGACGCTGGCAACCTCGACCCCGAACTGGGCCTCGATGGCCTGTTTGACGGACACCCGGTTGGCCATCCGCGACACCTTGAAGGTGTACTGGTTGGCATGTGAGGTGGCTTCAGTCGCCTTCTCGGTAATCACATGTTCCAAAATGATTGAATCGCGGTGAATCATTTTAATTTCCTCCGTTAACACGGGCGAGCAGGCGCTCAAATCCCTTTTCACTGACGATGACCTGGTCGTAGTTGCTCAAGTCGTAGGCATTGACGTCGCTGGCTTCGTTGACCTCCACCCGGTGGATGTTGCGGGCAGCCAGGAGCGTGTTATCGGACCAGCTGTCATCAAGGATAAGCAGCTTTCCGGCCGGGGCGATCTTGCCCAGCAACTGGTTGAAGAGCTTCGTCTTGAGTTCGGCCAATTCCCACTTCTCGATGACCGACACTTCACCATCGGAAGCGCGGTCAAAAAGGGCTCGGGACAGGGCCAGCTTGCGCATCTTCTTGTTGATCCGCTGGCTGAAATCGCGCGGCTGGGGGCCATGGGCCACAGAACCGTGGTAGTGTTGCGGACCGACCTTGGAACCCTGACGGGCGGAACCTGTCCCCTTCTGACGGAACGGCTTCTTGCCGGTACCGTGGACGGTGGACCGGGTCTTGGTCGATACGGTGCCCTGGCGCTTGTTGGCTTGGACAGCGAGGATAACTTGCTTCAGCGCCTGCAGGCCCTTTTGCCCCTCAAACTGGGGAATCGGGAAATCCTTTTCAGCTGCGCTGGATCCGTCTGCGTTGAAAGTCTTGATTTTCATGCGTATGCGTCTCCCTGAACTTAGGCGCTGACGCGCTTCTTGATGGCCTTGCGGACCAAAATGGTTGAACCGGTGGCTCCAGGAACCGACCCCTTGACAAGGATCAGGTTCTTCTCGGGAAGAATCTTGACCACCTTGAGGTTCTGGATGGTGCGGCGGTCGGTACCGAAGTGACCCGGCATCTTCTTGCCCTTGATCACCTTACCCGGCCACTGGCACATACCGTAGGAACCACCGCGACGGTGGAACATGGAACCGTGGGAAGCAGGGCCACCAGCAAAGTTCCAGCGCTTGACAACGCCTTGGAAACCCCGGCCCTTGGTGGTGCCGATGACATCGACCTTGGCCTCACCATCGAAGATATCCACGGTCAGGCTGGTGCCGGCCTCTTCCTGGGGTTCGCTGTCGAGGCGAATCTCACGCAGGTGGCGGAGCGGAGCCGTGCCGGTCTTCTTGAAGTGACCGAGGGCAGCATTGCTGGTGTTCTTCTCCTTTTTGGATCCGAACCCGATCTGGAGGGCATTGTAGCCGTCGGTACCTTCGCGCTTTACCTGCACGATTGGGCACGGACCGGCTTCAATGACGGTTACGGGCACAAGTTCCCCGGCCTCGTTATAGACCTGGGTCATGCCCACTTTTTTACCTATTAGTGTTGTACTCATGTTCTAAGCGGCAGGTGGGAACAACCCCGGAACCCTGCATTAGAGGATTTAAAAAAGGATGATTTCCGGTTTGCCGCAGGAGTTTCCCGGCGAATTCCGGGGACTTTCCGATGCAAATCGGCTTTTCCGTAGAGGAAAAAAGGAAGAAGAAAAGGGGCTGTTGAGCCCCTGTCAATTGAAATGCGGAAAATTCCGCGAAAAGAACGAAATTACCGATCAGACGGTGATGGTGATGTCGACCCCGGCCGGGAGATTGAGCTTCTTCAGCTCATCCACGGTCTGGGCGGTCGGTTCCACGATGTCGATCAGGCGCTTGTGGGTGCGCTGCTCGAACTGGTCCATGGACTTCTTGTCCACGTGGGGGGAACGGTTGACGGTAACCTTCTCGATCCGGGTCGGCAACGGGATTGGGCCGGCAACGCGGGCGCCGGAGCGCTTGGCGGTGTCGACAATCTCGGTCGCGCTTTGGTCGATAATACGGTAATCGTAGCCTTGAAGCTTAATGCGGATACGGGGACCACTCATTTTTCAAATATGTATAATTGTTTATTCAGGCGCCTCAGGTACGAGCCGGTGCGCGGGATGAAGTTTTGACGATGGCCTCAAGCATGTTGTTGGGCACAGGCTCGAAGTGGCTGGGCTCCATTGAGTAGGAGGCACGACCCTTGGAGAGGGAACGCACGTCCGTGGAGTAGCCGAACATCTGCTCGAGCGGGACAGCGGCGGAAATCTTGGTCAGGTTGTTCTTGGTCTCGATTCCCTGGATGACCCCGCGGCGACGGTTGATGTCGCCGACGATATCGCCCTGAAACTCCTCGGGAGTCTCGACCTCGACCTTCATAACCGGCTCGAGGAGGACGGGCTTGGCCTTGGCCATGGCATCGCGGAAGGCAAAGATACCGGCCATCCGGAAGGCCATTTCCGAACTGTCCACTTCGTGGAAGGAACCGAAAACGAGGCGCACCTTGAAGTCGACCACCGGGTAACCGGCGATGGTTCCGTTGCGGCTGGCTTCCTTGATACCTTCCTCGGTCGGCTTGATGTATTCCTTGGGAATGACACCGCCCACGATCTCGTTGGAGAATTCGTATCCCTTGCCGGCCTCGAGGGGCTCGATCTTGATGTCCGCATGACCATACTGGCCACGACCACCGGACTGGCGGACGAACTTGCCGTTGCCATCCGCGGGATGGGTGATGGTTTCACGGTAGGCGATCTGCGGCTTGCCGACGCCAGCTTCCACCTTGAATTCGCGGAGAAGACGGTCGCGGATGATGTCCAGGTGCAGTTCACCCATACCGGCGATGATGGTCTGCCCGGTTTCCTCGTCGGTGGAGACCACGAAGGTCGGGTCTTCCTCGGCGAGGCGCTGCAGCGCGAGGGAAAGCTTCTCCTGGTCAGCCTTGGAGGACGGCTCCACACTCATGCTGATGACCGGTTCCGGGAATGTCGGCGGCTCGAGAATGATCTCGGTACCCTTGTCGGCGAGGGTGTCGCCAGTGCGGACATCCTTGGCCCCGATGATGGCGACAATGTCACCTGAATAGGCGCAATCGACGTCTTCGCGGCGGTCAGCGTGCATGACCATCAGGCGGCTGACCCGCTCGGCCTTGCCGGTACGCGAATTGTAAAGGGTCGAGCCCTTGCGGAGCATACCGCGGTAGAGACGGTAGAAGACGAGTTTGCCGACGAAGGGGTCGGTGAACAGCTTGAAGGCCAGGCCGACAGCCTTGTCGGAGTCATTCGGACCAACTTCCACCAACTGGGTCTCGTCCTCGGTGGAATGCCCCTTCTGCGGGGGAATATCCAGCGGGCTGGGCAGGTAGTTGACGACGGAATTGAGGAGTTTCTGGATCCCCTTGTTCTTGAAGGCCGAACCCGGGATGACCGGGATAAAGTGATGGGACAGGGTCGCCTTGCGGATACCGCCCATGAATTCCTCATCGGTGATCTCTTCACCCTCGAGGTACTTTATGGCCAGGTCGTCATCAAAGGCGGCGATGTCTTCCAGCAGGGTTTCACGGTATTCCTTGGCCTGTTCGAGGTATTCCTCCGGGATTTCTTCCTCGGTGTAGGAGGAACCGGTGGCATCGTCCTGGCTGTAGAAGTGGGCCTGCATGCGAATCAGGTCGATGAGGCCGACAAAGTTCTCTTCGGCACCGATCGGGAGGTAGATCGGGTGGGCGTTCCCGCCCAGCTTGTTGCGGATGTCATCCACGGCGCTCAGAAAATCTGCACCGGTACGGTCCATCTTATTGATGAAACAGATCCGGGGAACCCCGTACTTGTTCATCTGGCGCCAGACCGTCTCGGACTGGGGCTGGACACCGGCAACGGCACAGAAAACAGCGACAGCACCATCGAGGACCTTCAGGGAGCGCTCCACCTCGGCGGTGAAGTCAACGTGTCCGGGGGTGTCGATAATGTTGATCCGGTGAGGGATATTCTCGTAGGGACCGCGCTTGGTCATCCACTCTGTGGAGATGGCGGCAGAGGTAATGGTAATACCCCGCTCCCGCTCCTGCTCCATCCAGTCGGTGGTGGCAGCACCCTCGTGCACCTCACCAATCTTGTGGATCTTGCCGGAATAAAAGAGAATACGCTCGGTGGCGGTTGTCTTGCCCGCATCAATGTGCGCGGCAATACCAATGTTGCGCTGAAACTCCAGGGGAACCGCCCGCTCAGGCGAATTCAGGGGAGATACCTTCTTAGGATCAATTTTGCTCATGCGGATTTCCTGAAGAAAAAATTACCAGCGAAGGTGGGCGAAAGCACGGTTGGCCTGGGCCATCCGGTGAGTGTCGTCCTTCTTTTTCACCACCGTACCGGTGTTATTGTAGGCGTCGGTCAGTTCTGCGGCGAGGTTCTCGTTCATCGAACCGCGACGGGCACGGGCGGCGGTGACCAGCCAGCGGAAGGCTAGGCTCTGCTGGCGATCAAAGCTGATTTCGAGGGGGACCTGGTAGGTTGTGCCACCGACACGGCGGCTCTTTACCTCCAGCTTGGGACGGATATTCTCGAGGGCACCCAGAAGAAGATCGACAGGGTCGCCCTTGCCGAGGTTCTCGCTGACTTTCTCGAATGCTCCGTAAACAATCTTCTGAGCAATGGACTTCTTACCGTCCAGCATAACCACGTTGATCAGATGACTGACCAGCGGGCTGTTGTACCGGGGATCGGGGTTGTGCTCGCGTTTTTCTGCTCTGCGCCGACGTGACATGGTATTCCTTTAAATGCTATGGATTAATCAACTCTTGGGGCGCTTGACGCCGTACTTGGAGCGGCTGCGACGGCGCTTGTCAACGCCGGTACAGTCCAGGGTGCCGCGAACGATATGGTAACGGACACCGGGAAGGTCCTTCACACGGCCACCGCGAACAAGCACCACGCTGTGTTCCTGGAGGCTGTGACCCTCGTCCGGAATGTAGGCGATCACCTCATATCCGCTGGTGAGGCGGACCTTGGCGACCTTCCGGATGGCGGAATTCGGTTTCTTAGGCGTACGGGTCATGACCTGGGTGCAGACTCCGCGGCGGAAAGGGTTCTTGCGCAGGGCCGGAGACTTGCTCTTTACCTTCATGGAAGTGCGCGGCTTGCGGACAAGTTGATTAATCGTTGGCATAGCTGTGGATTCGAATTTAGAAAAAGCGGTGAACGTAGACGTTTGGATTTCGACCGCAAGTTTTTTTTGGAAAGAAACTACGGATGAAGAAAACGGATGCCGTTTGCCCGGATAACCGGGCAACCGGCACCTCGTGAAAAGGATTAAAGCCTGATTAGCTGGCGTCGGCCTCCCCTTCCCGCTCTTCCCCGGAGGCAGTAACCGGGGCGAGGGTGTTGATTTTCAGGCGGCGGTACTTGGGCAGGCCGGTACCGGCGGGGATCAGGTGACCCATGATGACGTTCTCCTTGAAACCTTCGAGCTGGTCGACCTTCCCGAGGGTGGAAGCGTCGGTCAGGACCCGGGTGGTTTCCTGGAAGGAAGCGGCCGAGATGAAACTTTCGGTCTCGACGGAGGCCTTGGTGATCCCGAGAAGGATCGGTTCCCCCTCAGCAGGCTGGCCGCCGGCCTCGGTGATCCGCTCATTTTCGACGATGAAGGACTCCTTGTCGATCTGTTCACCCCAGAAGAACTCACTGTCGCCCGGTTCAGTGATCCGGACCTTGCGCAGCATCTGGGAGATAATCAGCTCGATGTGCTTGTCGTTAATGGTAACCCCCTGCAATCGGTAAACCTTCTGGATTTCCGAAAGGAGGTATTCCTGAACGGTGTTGGGCCCGAGGATCTCGAGAATCTCGTGCGGGTCAGCGGAACCTTCCGTGAGATGCTGTCCCTTGTAGACAATGTCCCCGACCTGCACAATGATGTGCTTGCCGTGCGGGATTAGGTGCTCCTCTTCCTGACCCGACTCCTGGTCGGTGACCACTAGGCGCTTCTTGCCGCGAACCGTTCCGTTCATGGAAACAACACCGTCGATCTTGGCCATGTCGGTGGCTTCCTTGGGGCGGCGGGCTTCGAAAAGCTCGGCCACACGGGGCAGACCACCGGTAATGTCCTGGGTCTTGGAAGCCTGACGGGGGGTCTTGGCCAGCAGGGAACCACCCTCGATCTCGTCGCCCTCGACGACCGAGATGGTCGCCCCGGTCGGGATCGAGTAGGTGGCCAGCATCTTGGAGGGGTCCTCGCGGTCAACCACCTCGATCTGGGGAGAAAGGTCCTCCTTGTGCTCGATGACCATGGTGGCAATCCGTCCGGAGGAGGGATCGATTTCGCGCTTCACGGTGACCCCGGGAATCATGTCGTTGAAGCGGATGACACCGGACTTCTCGGACAGAATCGGCACGTTGAACGGGTCCCACTGGGCCAGCTTGGTGCCTTCCTGGATGGTGTCCCCGTCGTTGACAGCCAAAACCGCTCCGGCGGGGATATTGTAGGTCTCGAGCTCCTTCTCGTTCTCGTCAACGATGGCCACCTGGCCAGTCTTGTTGAGGACGACTCGGGAGGCTCCCCCACCCACCTCAACGAGGCGCAGACCGGTAAACTTGACGGTACCGGAGTTCTTGACCTCGATGTCGGCGCTCTGGGCCAGTGCGGAGGCGATACCACCAATGTGGAAGGTACGCATCGTCAGCTGGGTACCCGGTTCACCGATGGACTGGGCGGCGATGATGCCGACCGCAGTACCGATCTCAACGAGGTCATTGGTGGCCGGATTAATGCCGTAGGCCTTGGCCGAAAGGCTGTTCCGGCGGGCGTGTGTCAACGGCGACATCACCTTGACCCGCTCGATACCCAGCTCGTCGATGCGGGCGGCAATGGCCTTGGTAACCATCTTGCCGGCCCCCAAAACGATCTCGTCGGGATCGATCGGGTTGCGGACGTCCAGGGAAACACAACGTCCGATGATCCGCTCGCGCAGAGGAACGATCTCCTCGTCACCCTCATAAATGGCGAACTTCCAGATGCCGTCACGGTTGCCGTCGTCATCACAGGTGATGATCACGTCCATGGCCACGTCACAGAGCTTACGGGTCAGGTAGCCGGCGTCAGCGGTCTTGAGCGCTGTGTCAGCGAGACCCTTACGGGCACCGTGGGTGGAAATAAAGTACTCGAGGACGCTCAGGCCTTCACGGAAGGATGAGAGAATCGGGCGCTCGATGATTTCACCGGAGGGCTTGGCCATCAGGCCGCGGGTACCGCACAACTGGCGGACCTGCTGCTTGTTGCCACGGGCACCGGAATCCATCATCAGGTAGACCGGGTTGACCTCCTTCTTGCCGGCATTGTTCTGCAGGTGCTGGAACACTGCCTGGGCGATCTCGTCGGTGGCCTGGGTCCAGATATCGACCACCTTGTTGTAACGCTCGCCCCCGGTGATGATACCCTTGCGGTACTGGTTGGCGACGTCCTTGATCCGGTCCCGGGCACGGGCCACGATTTCCGTTTTTTCCGGCGGAATAATCATGTCCTCCATGCCGATGGAGATACCGGCCATGCTGGCGATGGAGAAACCGATCTCCTTGAGGCGGTCCAGCATGAGAATAGACTCCTCGCGGCCCGAAACCTGATAGGTGTTGTTGATCAGCTCCCCGAGCTTTTTCTTGGCCACCGGGAAATTGATAAACCCGATACCTTCCGGCCAGATGCCGCTGAAAATGACCCGGCCAGGAGTGGTCTGGATCACCTTCTTCTTGGAGTTGCCGTAGGAGGTCTTGTTCCCGAAATCGGGGTTTTCCAGGCGGATCCAGTCGTGCTTGTTGATGACCCCGTCGGCCTCGGCGAGGAGAACTTCCTCGAAGGAGGCGAAGAGCGGCACACTCTGGCCCTCGGCCGGCTGCTCGCGGGGCTCAATGGTCAGATAGTACGATCCGAGGACGATGTCCTGTGAAGGCGTCAGGATCGGGTCGCCGCTGGAGGGCGAGAAAATATTGTTGGTGCTCATCATGAGCAGCTTGGCCTCGAGAATGGCCTCGAGACTGAGCGGGACGTGGACGGCCATCTGGTCACCGTCGAAGTCGGCGTTGTAGGCCGCACAGACCAGCGGGTGCAGGCGGATGGCGTCGCCCTCAATCAGGGTCGGCTCAAATGCCTGGATGGAGAGACGGTGCAGGGTCGGCGCACGGTTAAGCAGCACCGGGTGGCCCTTGGTCACTTCTTCCAGGATGTCCCAGACCTCGGGGGAACGCTTTTCGATCATCTTGCGGGCCCCGCGGACGGTATGGACAAAGCCCAGTTCCTTCAGGCGACGGATGATGAAGGGCTCGAAGAGGACAAGGGCCATCTTCTTGGGCAAGCCGCACTGGTTCAGTTTCAGCTCAGGGCCGATGACGATAACGGAACGGCCCGAGTAGTCGACACGCTTGCCAAGGAGATTCTGGCGGAAACGGCCCTGCTTGCCCTTGAGCATGTCGCTGAGGGACTTCAGCGGGCGGTTACCAGCGCCGGTGACGGCGCGACCATGCCGGCCATTGTCAAAGAGCGCGTCGACCGCCTCCTGAAGCATCCGCTTTTCATTGTGGATGATGACGTCAGGAGTCTTGAGCAGGAGCAGGTTCTTGAGCCGGTTGTTACGGTTGATGACCCGGCGGTACAAGTCGTTGAGGTCGGAGGTGGCGAAACGGCCGCCTTCCAGCGGGACCAGCGGACGCAGGTCCGGCGGAATGACCGGGACAACCTCCAGGACCATCCACTCCGGACGCGATTCCGACTGGATGAAACCCTGGATGACCTTGAGACGCTTGGACAACTTCTTCTTGATCTGCTTGGAGCGGGTGTTGTGCATCTGCTCGTGCAACTCGTCGACGACCGACGGAAGGTCCATGTGCTCAAGGATCTTGCGGATCGAGCCAGCGCCCATTTCGGCCTCGAAGGAATCGTAGCCGTACTCATCAATAGCCGCCTGGTATTCCTGCTCGGTCAGCAACTGGCGCTCCTCGAGGGGAGTGGTGCCGGGATCGACCACGACATAGTTCTCATAGTAGATGACCCGTTCGAGATTGCGGGCGGTCAGGTCAAGCAGCAGGCCCAGACGACTGGGCATGCTCTTCAGGAACCAGATATGGGAGCACGGGACAGCCAATTCAATGTGACCCATGCGCTCGCGACGGACGCGGCTCACGGTCACCTCGACGCCACAGCGGTCACAGATGACACCCTTGTACTTGATGCGCTTGTACTTGCCGCAGGCGCACTCATAGTCCCGCACGGGACCGAAGATGCGCTGGCAGAAGAGGCCGCCCGGTTCGGGCTTGAAGGTCCGGTAGTTGATGGTCTCCGGGTTCTTGACCTCACCCCGGGACCAACTGCGGATGGCATCGGGGGAAGCAATAGTGATGGAGACCTCGTCAAAGGACTTGTCTTTTTCAAATCCGAGCAGGTCGCGGGCTTCGCGTGTCTGAAGTTCGTCACTCATGGCAATTCTCTGAAGATAATTTCGAGTTCAATCAGTTAGCGAAAGCGGATGCCAGTGGATCCTGATCGCCCAGTTTAATATCGAGACAGAGGCTCTGCATTTCCTTCATCAAAACGTTGAAGGACTGCGGCGTACCTGCCTGCAGACTATTGTCCCCCTTGACGAGGGACTCGTAGATCTTGGTCCGGCCAGCGACATCGTCCGACTTGACCGTGAGAAGCTCCTGGAGGGTGTAGGCAGCGCCATACGCCTCGAGGGCCCAGACCTCCATCTCACCGAATCGTTGGCCGCCGTACTGGGCCTTGCCACCGAGCGGCTGCTGGGTGATGAGGCTGTAGGGACCCACCGCCCGGGCGTGGATCTTGTCGGCCACGAGGTGGTTGAGCTTGAGCATGTAGGTGTAGCCCACCACGACCTCCTGGTCGAGGCGGTTGCCGGTCCGGCCGTCATAGAGGAAGCTCTTACCGGTTTCCGGAAGCTTGGCGTCCTGAAGGTACTTCTTGATATCCTCTTCCTGGATACCATCGAAGACCGGGGTGGCAATCTTGATACCGAGCCGCTTACAGGCGAAACCGAGGTGACACTCAAGCACCTGGCCAACATTCATCCGGCTGGGAACACCCAGGGGATTCAGGCAGATATCCACGGAGGATCCATCCGCCAGATAGGGCATGTCCTCGACCGGGACGATCTTGGCCACAACACCCTTGTTCCCGTGGCGTCCGGCCATTTTGTCACCCACCTGGATCTTGCGCTTGGTGGCAATGTAGACCTTGACGTTTTTGACGGTGCCCTGGTCGACGTCGTCGCCGGACTCAACCGAATCAATTTTCCGTTCCTGATCGGTCTCCAGTTCATCGAACTTGCTCTTGAAGCTGTCGATGATCTCCATGATCTTGATGCGGACCGGGGAGGGATCGATTTCGATGGACTTGTAAACGGAAGCCAGCTTGCGCAGCAGCGTCTTGGTGATCTTCCGGTTGGCCGGGATAATAATCTCCCCAGAGTCGCCGTTGATCACATCCAGCGGGATTTTTTCCCCGAGAAGGATATTGGAGAGGCTCTCGGTCAGGGATTCGCGGAGGCGGTCCATCTGGGTCCGGTACTCCTCGTTGATCTTCTTCACCTGGCGGCGACGATCCGAGGCGGACAGCTTTTCCGATTCACCGTCAACGCGGCTAGAAACCTTGACGTCCATGATGATACCATTGGTGCCGGAGGGGACCAGCAGAGAGGTGTCCTTAACATCAGCCGCCTTCTCACCAAAAATGGCGCGAAGGAGCTTTTCTTCAGGAGCCAGTTCCGTCTCGCTTTTCGGGGTGATCTTGCCGACGAGAATATCACCGGGCTTGACCTCCGCACCGATCCGGATGACGCCATCGTGGTTAAGGTTCTTCAAGGCCTCTTCACCCACATTGGGGATGTCCCGGGTGATTTCTTCCGGCCCGAGCTTGGTGTCGCGGGCGGTGACCTCGAATTCCTCGATGTGGATGGAAGTGTAGACGTCGTCCTTGAGAAGCCGCTCGCTGATCAGGATGGCGTCTTCAAAGTTGTAGCCATTCCACGGCATGTAGGCCACCAGCACGTTGCGGCCCAAGGCCAGTTCGCCGTCCTGGGTAGCCGCACCGTCAGCCAGCAGGTCGCCGGCCTTAATCTTCTGGCCACGGAGAACAACCGGCTTCTGGTTGAAGCAGGTTCCCGCATTGGAGCGGAGGAACTTGCGCAGCGGATAAATGTATAGGCCGTTCTTTGGATCCGACTTGCCCTTCTTGAGGGCCTTGGGGGAGATTTCCCCGTCCGCGGTGACGACGATCTGCCGGGCATCCACACTGGCCACGATACCGTCGGCATCAGCCACGGTAACGGTCTTGGAGTCGCGGGCGACGCGGTCTTCAATCCCGGTCCCGACGAAGGGAGCCTCGGTCTTGAGCAGCGGGACGCCCTGCCGTTGCATGTTGGAGCCCATCAGCGCGCGGTTGGCGTCGTCGTGCTCAAGGAACGGAATAAGGCCGGCTGCCACCGAGACAACCTGCTTCGGGGAAACGTCCATGAGGTGGACCTGCTCCGGCTCGGTCTCGATGAAGTCGTCTCCCTTACGGGCAGTAACACGACCCTCCAGCTTGCCGTTCTTGCCGATCCGGGAGTTTGCCTGGGCAATCACCTTGCCCTCTTCCTGGTCGGCATTGAGGTAGATCACCTCCTCCATGACCTTGCCCTTCTCGACAACCCGGTAGGGGGTCTCGATGAAGCCAAACTCGTTGACCCGGGCATAGGTGGAAAGACTGTTGATCAGGCCGATGTTCGGACCTTCGGGAGTCTCAACCGGGCAAATGCGGCCGTAGTGGGAGGGGTGAACGTCGCGTACCTCGAAACCGGCACGGTCACGATTCAAGCCTCCCGGGCCAAGGGCCGACAGGCGGCGCTTGTGGGTCACCTCTGCCAGCGGGTTGATCTGGTCCATGAACTGGCTGAGCTGGCTGCGGGCGAAGAAATCGCGGATCACAGTGCTCAGGGCCTTCGGGTTGATCAGCTTCTGCGGGGTCACCGAGTCAACGCTCTGATCGTAGAGGGTCATCCGTTCCTTGACCAGGCGCTCAGTCCGGGCCAGGCCGATCCGGCACTGATTCATCAGGAGCTCACCCACGGTCCGGACACGACGGCTGCCAAGATGGTCAATATCATCAACCACACCGTCACCCTTCTTCAAGCGAATCAGGTACTTGGTGGCCTCGACAATGTCCTCCACAAGAACGGTACGGGCCTCGAGGTCCGTCTTCAGGGAAAGTTTCTGGTTGATCTTGTAACGACCGACGCGACCGAGGTCATAGCGCTTGGGGTCCTGGAAGAGGCGCTTCAGCAGGGCCTTGGCGTTGGTCGTTGTCGGCGGTTCGCCGGGACGCAGGCGCTTGTAGATGTCCTTGAGGGCCTCTTCCTCGTTCCGGGTCGGGTCCTTCTTCAGGCAGCGGATGATGGCGCCGTCATCGATGGTGGTGTCGATAACACGGACGGCCTCGATCCCAGCCGCCTCGATGCTGCGGACGATGGTCTTGGTCAGGGGCTCGAAGGAACGAGCCAGGACGGCTCCCTTTTCGGCGTCGACCAGGTCTTCAACGAGGACCAGGCGGCTGACACTTTCCATCTTCAGGGCCTTGGATACCTTCAGGTCCTCGATGTTGTAGAAGAAATTGAGAATCTCGTAGTCACTGCCATACCCCATCGCACGCAACAATGTAGTGATGAGGAACTTGCGGCGACGGCGACGGCGATCCAGATAGACGTAAAGGAGGTCATTCTGGTCAAACTGGGTCTCCAGCCAGGTTCCCCGGTCGGGGATGATCCGGAAACTGAACAGGGTCTTGCCACTGGTGTGCGGGGTCGTCTCGAAGGCGATGCCCGGCGAACGGTGCAGCTGGCTGACAACCACCCGTTCGGCACCATTGATGATGAAGGAACCCCGTTCCGTGATCATCGGCATTTCCCCCATGTAGATCTCCTCGTCCTTGATGGAGTCCTCTTCCCGGAGGCGCAGCTTCACGTAGAGGGAGATCGAGTAGGTGATGCCCTCACGGATCGCCTCCATCTCGGTCATTTTCGGACCGGAAAGGGTGTAGGAGACATACTCCAGGCTGCACCGGCCATCATAGCTGTCGATGGGGAACACTTCCTTGAGCACGGCCTCCAGCCCAAGGTGCTCGCGCTGGGTCGGGGCCAGGTCTTCCTGTAGGAATTCCTTGAAGGAATCACTCTGAATTTGAATCAGGTTCGGTGGTCCGATGACCTCTTTCAGTTTCCCAAAGTTTTTTCGCTCTGACATGATTTTTTACGGGTTGTGTGACGATGAAACGGTTTCTGGAAACCAGACAGCAGGCCACGGTTCTGGACTGTTGTCTGGGCTCCTTTCAGGAATATGTAATAACAGGCATAGCTGGCAGTCCCCTTTCCGGGGTCTGCCAGCTTGCCTGGTTAAACTGTAAGTTCTGAAATCGCAGGATTACTTGATTTCGACTTCGGCGCCAGTGGCTTCCAGCTTCTTCTTCAGGTCTTCGGCGTCTTCCTTGGTGGTCGCTTCCTTGATAGCCTTGGGAGCGCCTTCCACCAGTTCCTTGGCCTCCTTGAGACCGAGGCCGGTGATGCCACGAACTTCCTTAATGACAGCAATCTTGTTGCTGCCGAAGTTCTTCAGGATAACGTCGAACTCGGTCTTTTCCTCTTCAGCGGCACCGCCTTCAGCAGCCGGAGCGGCCGCTATAGCAGCGACGGGAGCAGCGGCGCTGACGCCCCACTTTTCCTCGAGGTCCTTGACCAAGCCGGCGATTTCCAGAACCGACTGGTTGCTGAGCCATTCAATGACGTCTTCTTTTTTGATGTCTGCCATGATCTTTTTCTCCTTTTGAGGCAACTAGCGCTACCGGCACCCCTTGTGCTTTCACTATTTAAGGAGACTTTCTCCCTAGTCGCTTCGGTCAGGTTAAAATTAGTGTGATGATAAAAGGTTGAATTATTCGCCCTTGTCGGCCTTGGCCTGAAGAACGTTGAGCATTCCCTGCGGAACAGCCTGGATGATCCGGACCATCTGGGTTGCGGGCTGGTTGAAGAGCCCGAGCAGCTGTGCCTTGAGCACCTCGGCCGGGGGAAGTTTGGCCAGGTCGGAGATCTGGGACACGGAAATGTTGCCCCTTTCGAGGATACCGCCCTTGATCTCGAGCTTCTTCTTGTCCTTGAAGAACTTCTCCAATGCCTTGGCCACGCCGGGAGCGTTGTCGCCGCCAACCACGATAGCCGTCGGGCCACGCAGGTTGTCATCGGCGAACTCCAGCTCGCGCTCAGTGGCGGCCAGCTTCAGAATGCGGTTCTTGACAACGTGGAACTCGGCACCGAGCCCGGCCAGGATGCCGCGGAGTTCTTCCGTATCGGCAACGGTGACCCGCTTGAAATCGGCCAGGAATACATAGTCGGACTTGTCGAGGTACGAGCCAACTTCTTCGACGAGAAATTTTTTCTCTGGTTGCATGATGTTATTCCTTAGAGGTTAGAGGTTGGCAAAGAGGGCGTTGTCGAGCCGGACCCCGGGGGTCATGGTGCCGGAGATGGCGACGGACTTGACGTAAGTGTGCCCTTTCATGGTTTCGGGACGAGCCTTGGAGATGGCGCCGAGAACAGCTTCAATGTTCTCCTGCAGATCAGCCGCGGAAAAGGAGCGCTTGCCCACGACGACACCAAGGTTGGCGGTCTTGTCCATCTTGAACTCGACCCGGCCACCGCTCTTGACGGACTTGATGGCGTCAGCCACATCGTCGGTCACAGTTCCGGATTTCGGGTTCGGCATCAGGCCACGGGGACCAAGCACACGGGCTACCTTGCGGACTTCCTTCATGGCGGCCGGTGTGGCCACAGCCACATCAAAGTCTGTCCATCCATCGGAGATCTTGGCGATCAGGCTGTCCATCCCGGCCTCGTCGGCCCCGGCTGCCTTGGCGGCATCGGCGTTGTCGGTGAAGGCCACAACACGGACCTTCTTGCCGCTTCCCTTGGGAAGGTTAACCACACCACGCACCATCTGGGTGCTCTGGCGGGGATCCACACCGAGGTGGACCGACAGTTCGACGGTTTCATCAAAACGGGCCTTCGGGAATTTCTCCAGAATGCCCAAGGCCTCCCCTAGCGGGTAGGTCTGCGCGTGTTCATACAGCCCTGTGGCTGCCTTACGGTTTTTGCTTATTTTTGGCATTGTTACTAAACTCCCTCCTTGGAGGTTCAAACGTTTGGGTTAAAAAAATCAGTCGATGACCTCGAGACCCATGGACCGGGCCGAGCCCTCGATGATCCGCATTGCGGCTTCGGGGCTGTTGGCGTTGAGATCCTTCTTCTTGGTCTCAACGATCTCCCGGATCTGCTTGCGGGTCACCTTGCCGACCTTGTCCTTGTTGGGCACACTGGAGCCCTTGGCGATGCCGGCGGCCTTCTTCAGAAGGATCGCGGCCGGGGGCGACTTGGTGATGAAACTGAAGGACCGGTCCTGGTAAACGGAGATGACCGTCGGAAGAATTGTCCCCGCCTGGTCCTTGGTCCGGGCGTTGAAATCCTTACAGAAGGCCATGATGTTGACGCCGGCCGCACCGAGGGCAGGTCCAACGGGAGGAGCCGGATTTGCAGATCCGGCCGGGAGTTGCAGCTTGATGATACCTGTGACTTTCTTTGCCATTTTGACTTGTCTCTGAAATTCCGGCTCACGCGAAAAGAGGCGTCTCGGTGCTGCCGGAGGGTTAATGTGATAAAATTTAGTCTTCGTCGGTCAGACGCTCAACCTGCCAGTACTCGAGTTCGACCGGAGTAAAGCGTCCGAAGATGGAAACGGAAATCTTGAGTTTGCCGCGCTCGATATCGATTTCGTCGATGCGGCCATTGAGATTGAGGAAGGGACCGTCGGTGATCTTGACTTCCTCGCCGACCTCGTACTGGACCTTTGGCACTTCCTTGCCCTCTGCTTCGGCCACCTGACCGAGAATACGGTCAATTTCCGCCTCTTTGAGGGGGGCCGGGGACTTTCCTCCGGCGAATCCAATGACGCCATCGGCGCCATTTATGAAGTACCAGACCTTCTGGATGAGGGTGTTGTTCTCATCGTAGAGGCGGCAGTGAATGAAAATGTATCCCGGGTACAGCTTGCGCTTCCGCTGGCTCTTTTTCCCGTGCTTGACCTCGGAGACCGTCTGCTCCGGGACGAGGACCTCGAAAACGTAGTCCTCCAGCTCGTGCTCCTTGATATAGCGGTCTAGATAGCGCTTGGCGGCAGGCTCCTTATTGGAAAGGGTCTGAACGACAAACCACTGGCCTTCGCGAACCGGGTTGGAACTGGTGTTGATGTCTTCCATTGCCTAGTTGCGGGATTAGCCCTTGACCCAGTTGGTCAGCAACTGGATCCAGTTGTACACGCTGAAGTCGGCCAGGGCGATGTAGGCGCCCAGCAACAGGGTGGCGATGAAAACCACAATGGTACTGTCTCGCAATTCGGACTTGGTCGGCCAGACCGCCTTTTTCAATTCCGTGGAAGTTTCACCAAGAAAGATGCGGGCTTTGCGGAACGGGTTGGGCATGATGCGTGTCGTTGGGATTATTGAATCTGGGTTAAAATAAAGAACGAGATGAATGGCAGGGCAGGAGGGACTCGAACCCCCAGCCAATGGTTTTGGAGACCACTACTCTACCAATTGAGCTACTGCCCTGTATTCAAAATCGTTTTTTAAAGTGCGGTTGCCGGGAGTCCTCTTTCGAGGAAACCCGGCAACCGGAAAAAAAATACAAAAGGAAGTTATTCGATAACTTCAGTGACACGGCCGGCACCGATGGTACGACCGCCTTCGCGAATTGCAAAGCGCTGGCCGGGTTCCATGGCGATCGGCTTCTGGAGGGCGATCTCAACGGAGAGATTGTCCCCCGGCATGACCATTTCAACACCTTCCGGTGTGGTCAGGATACCGGTCACGTCCGTGGTACGGAAGTAGAACTGCGGGCGGTAGCCGGAGAAGAACGGGGTGTGACGTCCGCCTTCTTCCTTGGTGAGAACGTAGATCTCAGCCTTGGCCCTGGTGTGCGGGGTGATGGAACCCGGCTTGGCCAGAACATGGCCGCGCTCGATTTCATCCTTGGCAACACCACGCAGGAGGAGGCCGACATTGTCACCGGCCTGGCCCTGGTCGAGCAGCTTGCGGAACATTTCAACACCGGTACAGACGGTCTTCTTGGTGTCGGTGAGGCCGACGATCTCGACTTCTTCACCCACCTTGACGACACCGCGCTCAATCCGGCCGGTGGCAACGGTACCACGACCGGTGATGGAGAAGACGTCCTCGACGGACATCAGGAACGGCTTGTCGGTTTCGCGCTCCGGCTCCGGGATTTCAGCGTCGATGGCGTCCATCAGGTTCTGGATGCACTCCAGGCCTTCCGGCTTGGCCTCCATGGCGGCGAGAGCCGAACCACGGACGACAACGGCGTTGTCACCGTCGTACTGGTACTTGGAAAGGAGGTCACGGACTTCGATTTCGACGAGCTCGAGGAGCTCTTCGTCGTCGAGAAGGTCAACCTTGTTCAGGAAGACAACAATCTTCGGCACGCCAACCTGGCGGGCGAGAAGGATGTGCTCACGAGTCTGCGGCATGGGGCCGTCAGCAGCGCTGACCACGAGGATAGCTCCGTCCATCTGGGCGGCACCGGTGATCATGTTCTTGACGAAGTCGGCGTGCCCGGGGCAGTCGACGTGCGCATAGTGGCGATTATCGGACTCGTACTCAACGTGAGCAACCGCGATAGTAACGGTCTTGGTTTCGTCACGGACGGTACCGCCCTTGGCGATATCCTGATAGGACTTGAACTGAGCCAAGCCCTTGTCGGACTGAACCTTGAGGATAGCGGTGGTGAGGGTGGTCTTGCCATGGTCAATGTGACCGATGGTGCCCACGTTTACGTGCGGTTTAGTTCTTTCGAATGTTTCTTTGGCCATGATCGCTGATCAGAATTAGTTGATGCGTTGTTGAAGCGCTTTCGACTGATTGTTGATGGTTGAATGTTGAATGGTGAATAATGGAGCCCTCGAGCAGATTTGAACTGCCGACCTCGTCCTTACCAAGGACGCGCTCTACCGACTGAGCTACAAGGGCACCGATGAAGATTTTGATTGAAGCAAAGTTGCGGAATTTGCGGGCCTAAATCGGGAGGGTCAAGACCTTTTTGCCCGATTTTGCCCACAAAATGCAGAACTAACCAACTTGGAGGAAAAAACCCTAGGGGTAAACCCAAATCTGGTAATAACCATCGCTCCGGGTCACGTAAAACTCGAGGGAGGAAAAATAATCCTGAAGAGTGGCGTCCCAAGCGGCGAAACCTGAGCTTTGGCCGACCATGGGTACCCCGACCGGCATCCCCCCGTTCAACTGGAGAAAGATCTGGACGGGATTCCACAGGGAGGGGGGCGCGGATTGTCCGATCTGGGGTGAAAGGCCTGCCCCGACGGATGAAACCTCTGCCCGGGGGACGTCGAGACGGGTCACGGCGTAGGTGGCCCCAATGGAAACGGGCAGGGAGACGGAGCCCTCACCCCGGCCATAGCGGGCGAGGACAAATGCCGAACCTTCGGGGAGCCGGAAACCGGCCGTTCCGGGCAAGGACTGGTCAAGGTCAAGGGATGTTGGACGAGTTTCAAGGAGCTGCAGGTGGGCCGGAAAGGTCTGGAATATCTCCGTTGCCTCCTTGAGGCTGGCCACCTCGGAGACCTCGGAGACGAGATTCCAGCGGGTGGGCATGAACAGGGGGGCGCTGTCATTGAGGGCCGCCTGCTCAAGCACAGCGGGAGCGGCATCACCATCTAAATCACCAACGAAGCGAATCGGCGCCTGCCGGGGAAAGGGATCGCGGGAAACGGGTCCCTCGACCCGGATTACCATAAACACAGCCAAGTGAAGCAACAGGCCTCCGAGGATCGACAGGGTCGCAATGGTGTAGATCCTCTTCATGGAGCGGAACCGCCTTCGCCGCTATCCCAGACGGAAGCTGAACCAGCGTCGGCCAACTCCGCGGCAAGATGGATTTCCCCGAACCCAGCCCGCCGGGCCGTATCCATTAGCTCGAACAGGGTTGCTGAGGTTATGGTGGCATCGGCCTTGATAAGAAGGATCGGGGCCTCGGAACCTCCAGTGGCTCCGACATAGGTGGAGAGGTGTTCCTCAAGGGTCAACCGGGAGAGTTTCCGGCCCTCGAAGAAGAAGAGCTCGTTCTTGTCCACCGTCAGGACCGCTGTCGGGGCGGACCGCGCCGTCTCCATGGTCTGACTGACCGGCAACTGGACGGCGGTTCCCGGAGAAAGGACAAAAGCGGAAGCATTGAGGGCAACAAAGGCAATGATCAGGACAGCATCAAGGAAGGGCACCATGTCGATACCATGGTTGGGCCGGCAATT
Source organism: Opitutales bacterium (assembly GCA_049451775.1). Lineage (GTDB taxonomy): Bacteria > Verrucomicrobiota > Verrucomicrobiia > Opitutales > Oceanipulchritudinaceae > Oceanipulchritudo. Next base: position 59,169 of record JBMTVW010000004.1, read on the forward strand.
GATATGCCGCCTCAATTCAAGGGGTTCGGTCAGGCCGGCCATGATCAGTCCTCTTCACCGGACTCCTGACCGGCCGGATTGTCAGGTACCTCGTGCTGCATGAATCCAATCAGGTCGTGCCCGGTATACTCCATGTCGTGAACCAGGGCCTTGACCCTTCCATAGAGGAAGTGGTGGGCCACATAGGCCATGACGGAAATCATCAAGCCGAAAGCGGTGGAGAGCAGGGCCTGCCCCACCCCTCCCAGAAGGAGGCCAAAGGTCGGGTAGCCGGTGGGGCCACCCAGGGAGACTCCGAAGAAGGCCTGGATCATTCCCAGGACGGTGCCAAGCAGTCCCAGCATGGGTGCGATACGGGCAATGGCGGCGATGGAGCCGATCCGCCGCTCCAGGATGGGTATCTCCACCAACGCGGCCTCTTCAGCGGCTTGGCGCATCCTCGCCTCGGAGGCCCCGGCCTGCATAAGAATGGCCTTCACGATTCCCGGCATGGGGCCGGGGATGTCCTCGCACAGGGTCAGTGCCTCCAGGCGGCGACCCTTACTGACCAGGTTGCGGATTCCGTCGAGAAACTGGCTGGTCCTGATCTGGCCCCGGTGAAGAAAGAGGGTTCTCTCAATAAAGACAATGAACCCGAACAGGCTGACGGCCAACAGGACCCACATCATAGGACCGCCCTGGCGCATTAAACTCAAATTAAAATCGGTCATGACCTTACCCTGGTTGGCGCAGCGCATCCAGCCGGGCCCGGGCCAGTGCCCTGCCTGGCAGATTCATCTGCAGTAGTGTTTCGTACAATTGGACAGCAGTGGCAATCTCCCCCCGGTTGACCTGGGTGGAACCCAGTTCCAGCAGTACCCGGGCCAGCCAGTACCGCCCCGCGTCGGAGTGGACGATGGTTCGGCTAAGGTCCTCATCCTGGACAAAACGGTCGTACAAGAGCCAGTAGACGGCCTCGGCCCCCGGGAGGTCGTTTTGCTGGCGCAGGGAGTGGGCCCACTTGAACCCCGACTCGATCCGGACGGGCAATGGGGCGGTCGGGAGAAGGCAGTTGCGCTCGTATATGACAGCCGCCCGGTCGAAACGGTCGGAGTCCTCGCTTCCGAGGGCCATCAGGCAGTCGGCCCGGCTCAATTCCGCCCGGTACCGTTCAGGATGGTCCTGATACTGGGAAAGAAGCCGCTCGTAAAGAAGCAGGGCGGTGGGAAAATCGTTCAACCGGCGGGCCAGGTCGCCCTGCTTAAGACGGGCATAGTAGACCAGCTCATGCCTTGGGTAGGCTGTGACGAGACGCTCGAGGATGCTGATGGCCTCCTGCAAATGGACATTCAGGCCCCGCTGTTCAGAATTGAGCGCGGCTTCCCAGAGGGCAATGGGCGCATATTCACTGAACGGAAACTGGTCGACAATGGCGATCAGGCTTTGCTGGGCGTTGACCAGGTTGTCCCCGGCAGCCTCGCTGCGGGACTCGACGAGGAAGGAAAGAATGGTGGGGCCGCTGTCCGGGTAGGCCTGCCGCAGGCGGGCAAAGGTGGCCAGGCCCGCTTCCCGTTGGTCGTTGGCTATTTCAGCCTCGCCCTTGAGCAGGAGAAGGTGGCTGGCCACCACCGAGCCCAGCTCAGGTGATATGCCTTCCATCCCCTGCCCTATCTCCTCGAGGAGCCGGGTGGCCATGGTGACGGCCTCGGCGACAGGGCCGGCTTCCAGGGTGAGCCGGGCCTCCAGCCAGCGAAACCGAAGTTCGAGAGCAGTGGAGATACCTCGACGGTCCACCTCGAGGATCTCCCTCACCCTGATAAAGGCCTCATCCATGCGACCCTCCTGGCGCAGGTGGTCGAGAAGATTCCACTCCGCCCGCCAAAGAGTCTCGTCATCAACCAACCCACTCGTCCGGAACTGGTCAATCAGGGACATTGCCTCGGGGTCGCGCCCGGCACCGATCTCGGAAAGAACCCGCTGGTAGAAGAGCTTGGCGGCGGTGTCCCCGCTGGCTTCCCTGAGCATGGCCCCGTACATGTCGGAGGCATTGGTGAAATCACCATTGAGGTAGTAACAATCAGCGATAAGGACGCCCGCCTCAAATGAGTCCTCGGTCTGGGGGAACCGTTGCCTTAACTGGTTCAGGTAATTGGCCGCGGTCCTGTACCGGGGAGGATTCTGATGCCATGACGTATAGGCCAGCATCCGGAGGGCATTGGCGACAAAATCGGAAGAGGGAAACCTGTCCAGCAACGTGCGGGAACTTTCACCGGCCTCCTCAAAGTTACCCATCTCGGCCAGAAAATAGGCCCGGAAGGCCAAAAACCGGTCCTCCAGGGGATGTGATGCCGGTAAACTAAGCCAATTCTGGAGTTCGGCCAGGAACTCATCCCTGTCCTGCGGCCCCTTGACGGCCTCGGTGAGCAGGGTAAGGGCGAAGGACTGGTGTTCGAGACGGGGCCCCTCGAGGATCACCTCCTTCAAAGCGAGACGCCCACGGGTCGAGTCCGGGCCGGCGATCGTTCCCACCAGAAGAAGGAATTCCGTCCGCAGTCCAAATTCCCTCAATCCCGGTTTACCCAACTGGGAATTGAGGACCTCGATGGCCCCGTTGGAATCACCTCTCTGGTTCAGCGCCACAGCCAGTAGCCGGGCCGCTTCAAATCCTGCCCTCTCCCCCTGCATGGAGCGCTCGGATTCCCTCAGGGCACTTATCATGACCTCGTCGACCTGGCCCCGGGACAGGGATTCGCGGAAACGAATGATTTCAAACTGGTCCCGGACCAGGTTGTTGGGAGCAGCCTGCCCAGCCAGGCGGAAAGCAGAATTAGCCGCATCCGTTTCACCGCTTCGGCTGAGGATGAGCGCCTCCAGCAGCCGGTACCAAGCCAAACCATCCGGTTCCATCCCCGACGGGTCCAGCGTGGCCAGTTTCAGTTCCACCTCGAGCCCGTTGCCGGAAAAAAAATGATAATAGGCTTCCAGAAGGACATCCGCCTCCGCTCCTTGCTCACCAATGGCCTGGAGAACAGTGGTCGCCTCGGCGAGCCTACCGCGCAGGAGAGTGATTCGCAAACGGTGGTTCAGCAACCGCAACCGTAGCTCGGGGGACAGACGATCCGATTCGAGGAGATTTCCACTGAGGGTATCCGCCACCGAGAGGAATCCACTGGCTAGGGCGGATTCTATTCCGGCCAGCTCCCAGTTCAACCTCAACTGGGAGGACAGGTCCTGTGAGGGCTCCGCCTCCGGAATCAATTCAAGGCCGCCAAAGATCGCCATCTGGCTGGTTGCCAGTGTGGGGAAGACCAGCACCAGGGCCATTAACAAAAGGAGGATACCCCGCTTGGGGCTATGCTGCCGGTTCAACATGTATCGAAAAATAGGAAGATGATACTAGGAAACTGCCCGCAAACGGGGCAAGGTTTGAATATGAACAAATTAAATAGCGGCTTGAACAAGTCCCCTCTCATGGTAACTGATCATATTCATGCAAGTGTTCTGCCCCAAGGAACCAAACCTGGAAACGCGCGCCAGTGCCGATCCGGAATCAGTGAAAAAACTCACCGGACTCGGACTACAGGTAGTTGTAGAGTCGGGTATCGGCTTGGCCAGTGACCACGATGACGCCGCCTATGAGAATGCCGGCGCCACTGTCATCACCGACCGGGACGCCGCGATGAAGGGAGCGGATATAGTCTTCCGGGTAACCACCCCGGAAGAGAAGGAAATCAAGGGACTCAAGCCCGGATGCCTTCATGTCAGTTTTCTCAACCCGTTTGCCCGCAAGGACCTCCTCAAGGCCTTTGCCGGGGCCGGGGTCAATGCGGTCTCAATGGAAATGATGCCGCGGACCACCCTTGCCCAGAAGATGGATGCCATCAGCTCGCAGGCCAATCTTGCCGGCTATTTCGCCGTCATCCGGGCAGCGGAGCGACTCAACAGCATCCTTCCGATGATGATGACCCCGGCCGGGACCATTTCCCCGGCCAAGGTGTTCATTATCGGGGTCGGCGTAGCCGGGTTGCAGGCCATCGCGACCGCCAAGCGACTGGGGGCCCGCGTGGAAGCCTTTGACACCCGCCCGGTTGTCGAGGAACAAGTCCGCTCACTCGGGGCCAAATTCGTCAAGATCGACCTCGGGGAGACCGGCCAGACCGACCAGGGCTACGCCAAGGAACTGACTGCCGAGCAATTGGAGATGCAGCGCAAGGGCATGGCCAAGGTCTGCGTCCAGAGCGACATTGTCATCACTACCGCCAAGCTCTTCGGGCGCCCGGCCCCGACAGTCGTTACCAGCGACATGGTCGCCGGGATGAAACGAGGCAGCATCATTGTTGACCTGGCCGCCGAGACCGGAGGCAACGTCGAAGGGACGGTAGTGGACGAGGAAGTCATCACCGGGAACGGGGTCCGCATCATCGGGACCGCCAAGCTGGAGGCCTGCCTCCCATGCCACGCAACCCAGATGTATGCGGCCAACGTGGCCAACTTCATCGAGCACTTTTGGGACAAGGAAGCGGGAAGTTTCACCTATCGACTGGAAGACGAGATCCTCAAGGGCTGCCTGATGACCCACGAGGGATCCATCCGCGACGAGCGCTTCCGCGACTGAACCAAGACTGTAATTTAAACGAAACCTATCATGGAACTGATACAACTTCTATTCATCTTCACGCTGGCAGCCTTCCTTGGCTACGAGCTGATCAAGAAGGTACCCTCGCAGCTGCACACGCCCCTGATGTCGGGCTCCAATGCCATTAGCGGGATCACCATCGTGGGCGCCATCCTAGTGCTGGAGACGGGAACCTCCCAGATCAATATTGCCATCGGCACAGCCGCACTGGTCCTGGCCACCATCAACGTGGTCGGGGGTTATCTGGTAACGGATCGCATGCTGGCCATGTTCAAGGGCAAGGAGGAACGGAAATGAGCGCCGTTGTCATCAATATCAGCTACATTGTCGCCTCGATCCTTTTTGTCATCGGGATCAAGATGCTCGGCTCGGCCAAGACGGCCCGCCGGGGCAACCTCCTTTCATCGGTCGGCATGCTGCTGGCCATCCTGGTCACCCTGCTGGACAAGGGCCTCGACTATAAATGGATATTGGGAGGCCTCGTCCTTGGATCCGTCATCGGGGCCATCGCGGCCCGCTTAGTCAAGATGACCTCCATGCCGGAAATGGTCGCCCTCTTCAACGGATTCGGCGGACTGGCCAGCCTGCTGGTCGGCTGGGCTGAATACGAAAAGATCCGGTCGGCCGGGTTCCTGGCCTATTTCACCGGATCCGACACACCGGCCACCTTCACGGCATCGGTGATCGTCCTGGCCGTGATCATCGGGGGCATCACCTTCACCGGGAGTGTGCAGGCATGGGGCAAGCTTTCGGGCAAACTGGGCAGCAAGGCTGTTATCATTCCCGCCCAGCGCCTGGTCAACGGGGCCATCGTCCTCGGCCTGGGGGCCTGCTCGCTGGTCTTCGTCTTCGGGGGCAACTCCGGGATCGAACCCGGGACACAGTTCATTGTCTTCCTGGTCATCGTGGTGCTGTCGCTGGTGCTCGGGGTCATGGGTGTCCTCCCCATTGGGGGCGGCGACATGCCGGTTGTTATTTCACTCCTGAATAGTTGTTCCGGGCTGGCTGCCGCGGCGGCTGGCTTTGTCATCCTGAACAACGTTCTCATTGTGGCCGGCTGCCTTGTTGGCTGCAGTGGCCTGATCCTGACCATTATCATGTGCAAGGCCATGAACCGCAGCCTGACCAATGTCCTCTTCAGCGGGTTTGGTTCCACCACCCAGAAGGCGGGAGCAGAGGTCAAGGGCGAGATGAAGGCCGCTTCCACCGAGGATGCCTACTACGTCTTGGAGGCAGCACAGTCGGTGGTCATCATCCCGGGATACGGGATGGCAGTGGCCCAGGCCCAACACGTCGTCAAGGAACTCGGTGAGCTTCTGGAAGAAAATGGCTGCGAGGTAAAGTACGCCATCCATCCGGTTGCCGGGCGCATGCCGGGGCACATGAACGTTCTTTTGGCAGAAGCAGATGTTCCCTACGAGCAGCTGGTCGAGATGGATAGCATCAATCCGCTGATGCCCACCGTCGACGTGGCGATCGTGATTGGCGCCAACGACGTGGTCAATCCGGCCGCATCGGATGACGAGGGCAGCCCGATCTACGGCATGCCGATCATCAACGCGCATCACGCCAAGACAGTTTATGCCCTCAAGCGGGGCCAGGGAGCCGGCTTTTCCGGACTCGTCAACCAGCTATACTTCATGGAGAAAACGCGGATGCTTTATGGGGATGCCAAGTCGACCGTCAGCGCACTGGTAGCCCAGTTCAAGGAGAACTGAGGCAACTCCAGAGTCTTTTTGCCAAAGGGCGGGGAACATATCCGGGAACCTGTGATTCATTGGAGTCCGCACACAGAACCTCGTCGACGGTTCCCCCCTGACGGATATTTCTATTATCGATTTCAATGATATTGAAGTGACCCTGCATCCAACATCCGTTTCCATCGGGGAAATCTCGATAACGGATCCGCTTCTCGACGTTGCCATCGACACTGAGGGGACCAGCTCACAGGGAAAAGCCTTCCAGGGGAAAGACACGGCCGACGTGGAGGCAAAGACCGAAGCCGGCACCCTCAGCGGGGGGACCAACTTCTCATTCAAGGGCAAGATCAAACCGCTCATAGAAAACCGCTACAGTGACCTTGAGGTGGTCTTTTCCGGATTCAACCTGAATCGGATCAGCACCTACTCAGTAAAGTACGCCGGATACGCCATCGATCGGGGCAACCTTTCCTTCGATCTTACGTACAAGGTATCCCAATCGGAACTCAAGGGCGAGAACGTGGTCGTGATCGACCAATTGACCCTCGGATCCAAGGTTGAGAGCAAGGATGCCGTCAAGCTCCCCATTCCCCTCGCCGTGGCCCTGGTCCCGGGTGGAGACGATGTTAACCTGAGCATGGTGGGATTTGATGCATGTAGTTATTTACTGGTTACAGAATCATCCGGAAAGCTGGATCTTTTGTCTCGAGCACTCCAGGAACGACCTGTCCTCAGGCTGAGGATGATTCCCTCGGCGGGGAAATTGCCGCCCTCAGGCAGGCTGCCCTTGAGGAGCAACTGAAAGTGCTTCATGTCGGGAGAAAATCCAGACGCGACACCGGGACGGTGGACACCACCGGCGTAATGCTGACCCCGGTGGTTCGGGAGGAGCTCATTACGGTGGCCTACGGGATGATGGTCCCTGTCGCCGCGGATATCCAATTCGAGGAATACCCCTTGCCGGAGACCATAGCCAAACCCAAAAGGGAAGGTGTCGGACTGTTGACCCTGATCAAGCGGCTGTTCGGATTCGACGACCGGAAAAAGGACAGTGCAGCCCGGGGCGATGCGGCTCCCGGGGTCGCGACCACCATGGACCAGCCCGCCGTGGAATCCCCACCGAGCATCGGGGACATGGAGGCGGCCCTGCTGGACAACATCCAGATCGACCGGACAAACCTGATCGAGCTTTCCGGCAGGCGGGCCTAGACGCTTCGTAGTCACCTTGTCGATACAGCCGAAATCCCCTCCGTACGGATATCAATCGAGATGCCCGCGGATGAGGACACGGCCTCCCCGGCTGCCGGACAGCCGGTGGTAAAGTTCCACCTCGAGTAGTTTCATTCTGGAAGCCCGTGGCGGGACAGGTCCAAGGAACGCAGTCTACTTGAAGAATCCCCGCTGCTTGTCGGAAACCGGCATTTTCAGGCGGTCCATGACCTTAAGCATGTCCTCCCAGACCAGGCGTTTGGTGGCCATGCTCTGGTTGCGCAGAAGATAGCTGGGGTGAAAAGTCGGGATCAACGGAATCCCGTTGTATTCCATCCACCCTCCCCGGATCTGCCCGATGCGCCGCTTAGGATCGTGCCCGAGCAATCCCTCAACCGCCGTGTTGCCTAGGGCCACGACCAGCTCCGGCTGCACGATGTCGAGCTGGGCCCTTAGGTAGGGCAGGCAGTAGGCCATCTCGTTCAGCTCGGGGGCCCGGTTGCCGACCGGAGTGGGCATCGGGGGGCGGTAATTCATAATGTTGCCGATGTAGACGTCTCCTCGCTGAAGCCCCATTGCCTGGATAATCTTCGTGAGCAGTTGGCCGGCAGGACCAACAAACGGTTCACCGGCAATCTCTTCATCCGCACCGGGTGCCTCTCCGCAGAAAAAGATACGAGCCTCAAGCGACCCCACCCCAAGCACGACTTTCTTGCCCGGCTTGACCTGCGACTGACACCATGGATCCGACATCACCTGTTCCCTGAGGGCGTCCCACTGTTCCTGCCTTGTTCCCTCTGGCAAAACGACCCTGGGCGGAGCCGGGACCTCGACCACCGGGGCGGTCTTCTTCCGGACGGCCTTCTTTTTCACCGCGACGGGCTCAACCGCTTCGGGAGTCGCCGACTCGTCTACGGGCTCTGCCGTTTCCGCAATTTCCTTCAGGATCCGCACCGCCTCATCGGTCAGGTAAATGGATTTCTCCCCAGCCTGCTGCCGGCGGAGCAATTCATCGTAAACGGCTGCCAGTTCCCGCCTCATTTGACGGAAGCTCCCTCTTCCCTTGCCCGGATGCCGGCAACAATCCCTTGAGGTATCCCATCGAAGGACCCATTGCTGAAGAAGACCACTACCGCCTTGCCGAGACTTCCCAGCCTGTCGTCAAGGGTACGGCGGAGATCCTCGTTGGACTGGTGGTGGCAGGCCTTCTCGCCCAGCCGCCGGGCCATCCCGACAAGGTCAATCCGCTCCGAATCGCTGTAGCGCTCTGCCCGGAACACGCTCCCGAGATGGACCTCGTCGGCCTCGTCAAAGGCCAGTTCGAATGCCGACTCGTGTATCTTCCGGCAGGCGGTGTTGGACCGGGCCTCGAAACACATCACCAGACGGTGCCCCGGGAACCGGTCGCGGAGCGAGGACAACGTATCCCGGATGGCCGTGGGGTGATGACCAAAGTCGGTCATCAGGGTCAGGTCCCCGGTCTGGCAGAGAATTTCCTGCCGCCGCTTGACCCCCCTGAAGGTGGACAAGCTGTCCAGGTTGAACTGGATGGGATCATCCAACCCCTTGCCGAGGGCTGCCGCCATGGCCGCCATGGCCGCGTTACGGGCGTTATAGAGACCCCATAGCCGCCACTCGACCCGGGCCCATGGGCGGCCACGGAAGATCAGGTCAAAGCGGCTCCCTTCGGGACCCTCTTCAAAATTGGTAATTTTCAGGTCGGCCCGGTCGCCCAACCCGACCCGCAGCACAGGCGCCCAATCGACATGGAGCAGCTCTTCCAAATTGGGGTCATCGCTGTTGGCCAGGATATATCCATTCCGGGGGACCAGCTTGATCAGATGACTGAAGGTCCGCTGGATGTCCTGCAGGTCGCGGAATATGTCCCCATGGTCGAATTCAAGGTTATTGAGGACGAGGACATCCGGGCAGTAATGGATGAACTTGCTCCGCTTGTCGAAGAAAGCGCTATCGTATTCATCCCCCTCAATGACAAAGGGCGCATCCATCGCTCCGGCACGGGCCCCTCCGGGAAGATCCCTCGGGACTCCGCCGATCAGGTAGCCGGGCTGCATTCCCCCTTTCTCAAGAAGGAATGCGGCAAGGGATGAGGTGGTGGTCTTCCCGTGGGTGCCGGCAACGACGAGGGTCCTCCGCTTGCGGAGGATTTCCCGGGCCAGCAGCTCCGGCAGGGAAACGAAGGGGATCGCGTGGGATTCCAGTAGCCACTCCACCTCCGGGTTGCCCCGGGTGTTGACGTTGCCAACGACAACCAGGTCGGGGTTCAGTTTCTGGAGGCGAGCGGCGTCGTATCCTTCGAGAATCTCCACCCCGGCATTCGCCAGCTGGTCCGACATCGGGGGATAGGTATTCTGGTCAGCACCGGTCACTTCATGCCCGAGGGAGCGCATCAGAAGGGCGCCGTTGCCCATTCCCGTCCCGCAGATGCTCATGAAGTAAATTCGCATGCTTCCAAGGAAGTCTCCGGGCCCCTCGCTGACAACCCGTAATTGAAGGAAATTGAATAAGAATTCCTTCTAAAGGTTTACATCAACCTGAACCGGCCTAATATACTGCAGGAATAAACACCATGAGCACGCCCGCATTTGAATACCACAAGCCCTTCCCCACCGGGGAGGACCAGACAGAATACCGCCTTGTTACCAAGGACCACGTCAGCGTGAAGGAATTCAACGGCCAACCGGTCCTGGTGGTTGAGCCCGAGGGACTCGAGCTGCTGGCCAACGAGGCCATGCGGGACATCTCGTTCATGCTCCGGCCGGCGCACCTGGAACAGGTTGCGGCCATTCTTGACGACCCGGAAGCCAGCGACAACGACCGCTATGTCGCCCTGACCATGTTGCGCAATGCCGATGTTTCCTCGCATGGAATCCTTCCTTTCTGCCAGGACACTGGAACCGCCACCATCATGGGCAAGAAGGGCCAGCAGGTCTGGACCGGGGGCGATGACGAAAAGTACCTCAGCAAGGGCGTCTACAAGACCTACACCGAGGAAAACCTGCGCTACTCCCAGACCGTGCCGCTGGATATGTACACGGAAAAGAATTCCGGGACCAACCTGCCGGCCCAGATCGATATCCTGGCCACCAGCGGGATGGAATACGAATTCCTCTTTGTCGCCAAGGGGGGAGGCTCCGCCAACAAGACCTATCTCTTTCAGGAAACCAAGGCGCTCCTCAATCCCAGGAGCCTCATCGCCTACCTTACGGAGAAGATGAAGAGCCTCGGGACAGCGGCCTGTCCGCCCTATCACCTTGCCTTTGTCATCGGGGGAACCTCGGCCGAGGCCAACCTGAAAACCGTCAAGCTGGCCTCGACAAAGTACCTGGACGGGCTTCCCGGGAAGGGCAACGAATCCGGTCAGGCCTTCCGCGACCGGGAACTGGAGGCCCAGTTGCTTTACGCCGCCCAGCAGAGCGGTATCGGGGCCCAGTTCGGGGGCAAGTATTTCGCCCTCGACGTGCGGGTCATCCGCCTCCCCCGCCACGGCGCGTCCTGCCCGGTCGGCATGGGGGTCTCCTGTTCAGCCGACCGCAATGCCAAGGCGAAGATCAACAAGGACGGCATCTGGGTCGAGGCCCTCGAGCCCAATCCAAAGCGCTTCATCCCGGAAAAGTACCTCCGCCAGACCACGGTCGGGGCGGTGAAGATCGACCTCAATCAGCCCATGAAGGATATCCTCGCCACTCTGGACAAATACCCGGTCACCACCCAACTCTCGCTGACGGGGACCATCGTGGTCGCCCGGGACATCGCCCACGCCAAGCTGAAGGAACGCATTGAGGCCGGCGACGGCCTTCCGGATTATATCAAAAACCACCCTGTCTACTATGCCGGACCGGCCAAGACCCCGAAGGGAATGCCTTCCGGTTCCTTCGGTCCCACCACCGCGGGACGGATGGATTCGTACGTCGACTTGTTCCAGTCAAGCGGTGGCTCGATGATCATGCTGGCCAAGGGTAACCGCAGTCAGCAGGTCACCGATGCCTGCAAGAAGCATGGCGGATTCTACCTCGGCTCGATCGGTGGGCCGGCCGCCATCCTGGCACAGGACAACATCAAGAAGGTTGAGTTGCTGGAGTACCCGGAACTGGGTATGGAGGCGGTCTGGAAGATCGAGGTTGAAGACTTCCCGGCCTTCATCCTGGTCGACAACAAGGGGAACGACTTCTTCAAGATGGCCAACAGCTGCCCGGTGGCCTAGGGCGTCCGGGCCATCCTAAAGGTTCATTTGCCCGGTTGAGCCCTGGTCCTGCCGGGTCTGGTCAAGATACCGTCCGTACTCGACTTCCAGCAGGTCGATCAGTTGCCCGAATTCCTCGATGACGGCATGGAGGATTTGCGGCTGAGTCAGGTCGACCCCGGCCTTCTTGAGCTGGTTCATAGGGTGATCGTTGCCACCCGATTTCAGGAGCTCGAGGTAACGGTCCACCGTCGAGGGATCCTCTCGCATCTGCTTCATCAGGGAAGAGGAGGAGGCATAGCAGGTGGCGTACTGGTAGACGTAAAAGGGTGAATTGTAGAGGTGCGGGATCCGGGCCCATGAATGCATGTAGGGATCATCCTCGGGAATCACCTCGCCGAAATAGACTTTGACGATCGACTGCCAAAGCTCGGTCAGGCTGTCAGCGGTCAGGCCTTCACCGTTTTCGACAAGGCCGTGGGCCTGCATCTCAAAGTCGGCCATCATGGTCTGAAGGAAATAGGTCCCGAAAATCTGTGACAGCTGCTGCTCGATAAAAGCTATGCGCTCCTGCGGGTCCTTCACTTCCGCGAGGAGTTTGTCCAGCAGGAGTTTCTCGTTCAGGGTGGAAGCGACCTCGGCCACGAAGATAGTGTAGCGGTGGGTGGGGAAGGGCTGGTACTCCTGCGACAGCCGGGTGTGCATGGAGTGGCCCAGCTCATGGGCGACCGTGAAGACATCATTGAGGGTGCCCTGGTAGTTGAGCAGGACAAAGGAACCCACCCCGTAGGTGCCGGAATTATAGGCTCCGGTCCTTTTTCCGGGAGTCTCATAGACATCCACCAGACCCGAGGCCATCTGCTCGTCCATCTTGGAATGATACTCCTCCCCGAGGAAACTCACACTGTCAATGACCCAGGGAACGATCTCCTCATAGCTGTAATCCTTCTGGTGGGGGGTCAGGGAAACGAACATGTCGCTCCATCCGTAGGATTCCAGGCCAAGCAGCTTTTTCCGGACGTTGTGGTACCGTTGCAGCTGGTCCGCGCCCTCCCGGGCCGCGGCCACCAGCGATGTGACAACCTCCACCGGGATGTCGTTCCGGTTCAGATTCATCTCCAGGCTGGACTCATAACCCCGGGACTGAGCCAGGGCCCAATTCTGCTGCACGACCCCGTTGTAAAGGGCGGCAAAGGTGTTCCGGCGGTGGTTGAATTGCTCCATCCGTGCTTTTTGAACAGCTTTCCGGTCAGCAGAATTCCGGTTGGTACTCAGCACTTTGGAATAAGTCCCGGCGGTAACGGTCAGGTCCTCTCCGTCAGAAAGTTTGATCACCGGCTGGTCGCCATCGGCATTGGTCAGGGCACTGTAGATCTGGCGGGGGCTCCCGCGCACCTGGCTGTGCAGACTCAGCAATCGCTCACCGTCCTCATCAAGGGTGAATTCACCTGTCCGGTAGGTGTCGATCAATCCAAACCGGTAGGGCTCCAGTCCCGGGGTTGAGTCAATCCAGGCTTCCATGGTCTCCCGGGGGAGGCTCAGGATCTCAGGATCGATCCATGACAGCTGGGCCCCGATCCGTGACCAGGTCTGGATCATCCGCCCAAACTGGGCCTGGACCGTATTGTCCCGGGTGTCGAGATCCCTCATCTGGGCCGCATACCCAAAGAGCCGGTCCAGCAGGATTCCGCCCTGGTCCATCAACTGGAGGGTTTCCAGCAAGGTTGCGGGACCCTCTGAAAACCGTCCCTTGTAACCCATCACTTCCTCGTAAATCCCCTCCGCCTTATGCAGGTCCACATCCCATGCCTCCCATGAAGGATAGAACAGCTCCATATCCCACTTGTGCGTCTTGGGGATGGCCTCCCGGGATTCAAAGACGGGTACGGCGGTCTCCGCATCGGCAACGGCATGAAGGGTAAATCCGGGCAATGAGGCAATCAACAGGAAGGAGCAGATCTTGAACATTGAGATTATTGGGGACCCGCTTTTCCACGGAAGTCAAAAAAATCAGCCAAAAAGAAGCAAAAAGGCCGGCCCCGAAAAGGGCCGGCCCGAAAGAATCGCACTCGGACTGAGCCTACTTGCCGTGGGCAATTTCCACCAGCTCGAGGAAGGACTTGGCCTTCAGGGCGGCTCCACCGATCAGACCGCCGTCGATGTCCGGCTGGTCGAGCAGTTCGGAGGCATTCTCCGGCTTCATGGAACCCCCATAAAGGATGCGCACCTTATCCGCAGCAGCGGCTCCGAAGAGGGCCGTCAGCTCGTCACGGATCATCTTGTGCACTTCCTGGGCCATTTCCGGAGTGGCTGTCTTGCCGGTACCGATCGCCCAGACAGGCTCGTAGGCGATGACCAGGTTGTCTGCCGCCTCGGCGCTAACTCCCTGCAGGCCGTCCACGAGCTGCGTCTTGACCACCTGGAAGGTTTCGCTGGCTTCCCGCTGTTCAAGCGTTTCACCGACACAGAGGATCGGCTTAAGGGAACTGTCGAGGGCAGCCAGCACCTTCTCGTTGATGAAGGCGTCACTTTCCTTGAAGTATTCGCGGCGCTCACTGTGCCCGAGAATGACGTAGGTGCAGAACATGCTCCGAAGCATCACCGGGGAAATTTCTCCAGTGTAGGCCCCCTCCAGCTTGGGGTGCATATTCTGTGCTCCCAGCTGGATGTTGCTGTCCTCAAGCGCCTTGGCGCAGCTCTCGAGCGCGGTAAAGGGCGGGCAGATTGCCACCCCGACATCCAGCTTGGGTCCAATCCCGAGCTTGATCTCGTTGACGAGGTCCACCCCTTCCGAGGCGGTTTTGTTCATCTTCCAGTTACCGGCGATGAGGTATTTGCGGATGGTCTTGGCCATAATAAAGTCTCCTATTCTGTTACAAAAGCAAGTTAGCCTAGGGCTGGCTCAGGCTTGGTCAAGGGCAACCACACCCGGCAGGGCCTTGCCTTCAAGGAACTCCAGGCTGGCTCCACCGCCGGTGCTCATGAAGTCGACCTTGTCGGAATAGCCGCTCTGCTTGATGGCCTTCACCGAGTCACCCCCACCAATGATAGACAGGGCCTCGCCTTCGGCCACCGCCTCGGCCACCGCAAAGGTGCCTGCCGCGGATTCCTTGATCTCGAAAATGCCCATAGGGCCGTTCCAGAGGACGGTCTTCGCTTCGCGGGCGGCCTTCTTGTACAGCTCGATGGTCTTGGGACCAATGTCGATCCCTTCCCAGCCGTCGTCAATGTCACCGTCCACAACTTTAGTCTGGCCAAGGGTACCGGCTCCAAAATCAAGGGCGTCGCACACCAGGGTGTCGACCGGAAGCATGAATTCCACGCCCTTGGCCGCGGCCTTCTCGAGGGCAGACTTGGCCACATCCACCTTGTCCGGTTCGGACAGGGAGTTGCCCACCTTGCCACCTTGGGCCAGCTTGAAGGTGTAGGCCATGGCCCCGCCAATGAGGATCTTGTCCGCCTTCTCGAGGAGGGCGTCGATGACCGTGATCTTGTCACTGACCTTGGCGCCGCCGAGAATGACCACAAAGGGACGCTCAGGATTGGCGGTCTTGTCCCCGAGGAAGGTCAGTTCCTTCTCGATGACGAACCCGCAGACACAGGGGCTGAGGTGATGGGTCACGCCCTCGGTCGAGGCGTGGGCGCGGTGCGCCGTGCCAAATGCGTCGTTGACGTAGACCTCTCCCAGTGCAGCCAGCTTCCGGGCAAATTCGGGATCGTTCTGGGTCTCCTCGTTGTAGTAGCGGACGTTTTCCAGCAGGAGGATTTCCCCGTCCTGCAGGGCGGCGGCAGCGGCTTCGGCCTCCGGGCCGATGCAGTCGCTGGCGAATGCCACCGGCTGCCCCAGCTTCTCGGAGAGGGCCTTGCCCACCACCGCCAGGGAGAACTCCGGTTTACGCTCGCCCTTGGGGCGTCCAAGGTGGCTCATCAGGATGACCCGCCCCCCCTGCTCAAGCAGGTGCTTCAGGGTCGGCAGTGCTGCCTCGATACGGGTGTCGTCGGTGATGACGCCGTCCTTCAGGGGCACATTGAAGTCCACCCGGACCAGCACGCGCTTACCTTTTACATCAATGTCTTTGATCGTCTTTGTTGCCATGGAATTTACAGGTTTGAAATTTCGGATGAATTGATAAAAAAAGCCGCCCACAGCGTGAGCAAATCACGAGGGGCGGCCATCTAAATCTGATCGGTGACCAGACTCTCGATTAGAGGCTGATTACCTTCTTCAGGAGGTCGACGACACGGTTGGAGTAGCCCCACTCGTTGTCGTACCAGCTGACCAGCTTGAAGAACGTGCTGCTCAGGCCGATGCCGCTGCCGGCGTCGAAGATCGACGAAGCCTTGCAGTGGACAAAATCGGAGCTGACCACTTCGTCTTCGGTGTACTCGAGGATGCCGGCGAGGGCGCCTTCGGAGGCTTCCTTCATCTTCTGGCAGATTTCCTCGTAGCTGGTTTCCTTTTCGGTCTTCACCGTGAGGTCCACCACCGAAACGGTCGGGGTCGGGACACGGAAAGCCATCCCGGTCAGCTTGCCCTTCACTTCCGGCAGAACTAGGCCAACCGCCTTGGCGGCACCGGTGCTGGACGGGATGATGTTGATGGCTGCGGTACGGCCGCCCTTCCAGTCCTTGCGGCTCGGGCCGTCAACGGTCTTCTGGGTGGAGGTGTAGCTGTGAACGGTGGTCATCAGGCCTTCCTTGATACCAAAGTTGTCCATGATCACCTTGGTGATCGGAGCCAGACAGTTGGTGGTGCAGGAAGCGTTGGAAATGATGCTGTCCTCGGCGGTCAGGGTCTCGTCGTTGACGCCCATGACAACGGTCTTCACGCCGTCGCCCTTGCCGGGAGCGGAGATGATGACCTTCTTGGCGCCACTGTCGATGTGGCCCTGGGCCTTCTTGTCCTCGACGAAGAGGCCGGTCGACTCAATGACGATGTCCACGCCCAGTTCCTTCCACGGCATCGCGGAGGGACCTTCGCGGACAGCGAGGCACTTGATCTTCTGGCCGTCGACGACCAGGGTGTCGTCTTCAGCGACCTCAGGGGAGCTCTTCTCGCTGGTCACGCTGCCAGTGAAGCGGCCCTGGATGGAGTCGTACTTGAGCAGGTAGGCCAGGTTGTCGGCGGGGACGAGGTCGTTGATTGCCACGACTTCGAAGTCCTTGCCCAGAAGGCCCTGTTCGACCAATGCACGGAATACCAGACGGCCAATGCGGCCGAATCCATTGATTGCTATTTTCGTTGCCATAATATTTCTCTCGTTAGCTGATTTTCAAAATTGTTGAGTTCAACGTCCCCTAAGGTTGATGGCGAGTGAAAACCCTTCACCCCTTAAGTAAGACAAGGGAAGGGTTAAAAAGCTTCTTCAGCCCATGCCAAGAAATAAATTTAATTAATTTCGCCCCCAAAAACCTATTAAAAAAACTTATGAGACGAGGCCCGGGCTATCACAGTAGCTTGACAATGGAAAAAATCGGAACCTGATCGAAGACATGAGCGGAGAATGCCAATCGGGGAAAACGGCTCCGGCCGGGGAGCAGAAGAAACAAGGGTTTTTCCAGCGGATGTTCCGAAAGCTGGACGACAAGATGAAGGAGAAGGCCGAGAAGAGCTCCTCCTGCTGTTGCTGTGAAAGCGACACCGACAAGGACACCAAGGACACCGGCAAGTGCTGCTGAAGCTGACGGAGTGGCTGATCCACGGCCTGCTGGGCCTGGATCCAGAAGCCCAGCACACCCAGGCCCTGCATTTTTTCCTGCATGACCTGGTGAAGATCTTCCTGTTGCTGGGGGTACTCATTTTCCTGATCGGGGTTATCCGGACCTACCTGCCGGAGGATAAACTGAAAGCGTGGATGAGCAAGGGAGGCCTGGCCGGCAACCTGGTGGCCTCCGTCTTCGGGGCCCTGACACCCTTCTGTTCCTGCAGCTCGATTCCCCTATTCATCAGTTTCCTGAAAGCCGGGGCCCCTCTCGGGGTCACCTTCTCTTTCCTAGTCACCTCTCCCCTGATCAACGAGTACCTGGTCATCCTGATGCTGGGCACCTTTGGATGGAAAGTAACCCTCCTCTATGTGGTCTTTGGCATGGGAACCGGGATCCTTTCCGGGGCGCTGATAGGGAAAATGGGCCTGGAAGGTCACTTGGAGAAGGATATTGTCACCCCCGGCAACATTCCCGGCCGGATCCGGACAAACCACCGTTTCACCGACCGTCTCCGCTTCGGATTGAAGGAGGCGGGATCCATCATCCGGAAAATCTGGATCTGGATCATCGTCGGTGTGGGGATTGGAGCCATCATCCACAATTACGTGCCCCAGGAGACCATTCACTCCATCATGGAGGGAACCGGCATCTGGTCGGTGCCGATCGCCACCGTCCTCGGGGTGCCGCTGTACGGCAGCTGCGCTGCCATCGTTCCGGTAGCGGTGGTCCTTTTCGAGAAAGGCATCCCGCTGGGCACTGCCCTTGCCTTCATGATGGCGATGGCCGCCCTCAGCCTGCCCGAGGCAATCATGCTGCGCAGGGTCATGAAGCTGTCCCTCATCGGGATTTTCTTCGGGATCACCACGGCGGCCATCATCGCCTCCGGGTACCTGATGAACCTCGTGGGCTCCCTTTAAGCCGGCCGCCGAAAGGCAAGGCACCCGACGGTCCAAGGGGCTGAATCCCCCATAAACAAAAACTTGCCCAACCGAATTTCAGATGCATAATTCGGGGCGCGATCGAACGCACATCGATTGCGGACATTTCCCTCTTAATACTACAGTCACCCCCCCCAAGAAATGACATCAAAATGAGCGGCCCCCGACTCGTCCGATTGTCCGAATCCATTGTTGAAATTGTCAGTGACGCCGGTGAAGGCGCCCAGAAAGCAGCAGTCAGTTTCGCCCAGGTCTGCGCCAAAGCCGGTAACGGCCTGTGGACAGTGGAGATCATCCCCTCTGAAATTCAACCGCCCCCGCACACGACGGGGAGCGCCAGTGGCAACCGCATCCGCCTGGCTGAACACAGCCCGGTGACAAATGTCGGCAACCTGGCCAGCGTGGTCTTTGCCTTCAACGAGATGGCCTTGCTGTCTCGCTATCAGGCAGGCACGGTGGCGGACGATGCGCTGGTCCTGATTGACGACCAGTGGGCCACCCACGACAACGAGTCCTACCGGCAATCCTACCGGGAAGTCCTCGGGATGGTCCTATCCAAGGGTGCCACCGTCATCGAGGTGCCGCTGGAGAAGGAGACCCTTAAACACGTGGACAACCCCCTCCGGGGCAAGAACATGTTCGCGCTGGGCCTGCTCTGCGCGCTCTACAACAAGGACCTGGAAATCCTCAAGGGGGTCATTGGCGGGGTGTTCAAGAAGAAGACCAAGGATGTTGTCGACACCGCCATCCGGGTGGCCATCGCCGGATACCAGTACGGTCTGGCCAATCTTGAAACCCGCTTCGAGGTGCCGTCCCTGCCAACGGACGAGAAGAAGGTGGCCATGAATGGCAACACCGCTCTGGCCATGGGGGCCATCGTAGCAGGATTTGATCTCTGCTCGATGTACCCGATCACTCCGGCGACATCGGCCTCGCATGTGCTCTCGGAAATATTTGAGGACTTTGGAGGCTTCGTCCACCAGGCGGAGGACGAGATAGCGGCGATCGGGGTGGCCCTTGGGGCTTCTTATTCAGGCAAGACCGCGCTGACCATCACTTCCGGCCCGGGAATGGCCCTGAAAACGGAATTCCAGGGACTGGCGGTGATGACGGAAACCCCCTTGGTTATCGTCGATGTCCAGCGCGGGGGACCGAGCACCGGACTCCCCACCAAAATCGAACAGGGCGACCTGTTGCACTGCCTTTACGGCACCCCGGGGGATGCCCCTAAGGTGGTCATGGCGGCCAGCACAATTGAGGAGTGCTACTACATCCTTTCCACGGCCAAGAAGATAGCGGAGGAATTCCGGATGCTGGTCATCGTCCTTTCCGACGCCAACCTGGCCACCGGGCAGCAATTGTTTACCCGGCCGGATATTTCCAAGACGCCGCGCCGCGCACCACTGGACCTGAGTCCTGTCCCGGAAGGATCCATGCCCTATGACTGGGATCCAGTCACCGGGCTTTCCCAGCGCCACATCCCGGGCCAGCCCGGCGGCATGGGTGTCATCACTTCCCTTAACCACGACCGTAACGGCAAGGCCTGTTATGACTCGGAACGTAATCAGCGCGGGCACCAGATGCGCAGCCGCAAGCTGGCCGCCCTGCAGCGCAGCCTGAGGACCCCGGACGTCCATGGCGATCCGGAGGGCGACCTGCTTCTGGTTGGCTGGGGCAGCACCAAGGGCGCCATTGAGGAAGCAGTGGATCAGGCCCGGGCCAACGGGCTCTCGGTCTCTTCACTGAACATCCAGTTCCTCAGCCCGCTGCCGCCCGGATTGAAGGATATCTTCAAACGGTTCAAGCGGGTCGTGACCGTCGAGCTCAATTACAGCGACGACTGGGACGATCCGCTAATCACAGCTGAGAACCGGCGCTACGGCCAGCTGGCCTGGCTCCTTCGGGCCAACACCCTGCTCGATATCGATTGCTACGCCAAGGTGCCCGGACGACCGTTGATGCCGGTTGAAATCTTCGGGGAAATCGAACGCCAACTCAATGTCTCCGTTCGGGAGGCAGAAACCACCAACGCCTGATAGAGATGCAGAATATTCTTGAAGATTGTATTGGCGAATCCTGTGCCGTCCAGTCCCACACCCTGGAAGACTACCAGTCGGAAATGCCCCGCTGGTGCAAGGGCTGCGGCGACCACGGTGTCCTGGCCGGACTCCAGAGGGTCATGCGGAAAAATAACGTCGATCCGGAAAATGTGGTCGCCGTCTCCGGCATCGGCTGCTCGAGCCGGCTGCCCCACTACCTGCGCACCTACGGATTCCACGGCATCCATGGGCGGGCCCTTCCCATTGCCACGGGGGTGCGTCTGGCTCGTCCGGAGCTCAAGGTGATTGTCACCATGGGCGATGGGGATTGCTTCAGCATCGGCGGCAACCACTGGCTGCACGCAATCCGCTACAACATCGACGCGGTGGTCCTCGTGCTCGACAATGAGGTCTACGCCCTGACCAAGATGCAGGTCTCCCCCACCACCCCGGAAGGATGGAAGACCAACACCACTCCCAGGGGAACCTATCTTCAGCCGATGAACCCCATCGGTGTCGTGGTCGGCATGACCAATGTTTCCTTTGTCGCCCAGACCGCCACCTGGTTGCCGGCCCACTTGGACGAGACCATTGAGCGTGCCTGGGCACACAAGGGGCTCTCCTTTGTCCGCATTCTCCAGCGCTGCCCGGTCTTCATGCCGCAGGCCTTCGGCGAGGGAGGATTGAATTTCCCGGTGACCTTCCTTGAGAACGACGACGGCATCCCGATTCACCCGGGGCTGCTCAAGCGCGGCCCGGCCAAGCCCCATAACCAGAGGGATATCAACGAGGCCCTGAAGGTGGCCGCCGCAGTTGATCCCGCACCGATGGGACTGATCTACCATAATCCGGATTTGCCCACCTATGAGGAAACGCGCTTCAAGCGCCGGACCCGCCCAGATCACGATACTTTCCTCAAGCGACTCGATTCAACCATGGACCGCTTCGCGGTCTGATTCCCCAGCCACATACCCCATGAATGATTTCCAAATCCTCCAACCTGTGGAAGAGGTCTGGCGGCATCATTGTGCCACCCTGTCCGAGGCCCTCGACCAGACCAGCCGGGACCTGCAGGACCTGATCCGGCTCGACGACTATCACCGACATGGCCACAAGGAGGAGAACCTCAAGGACACGCTCGGGCCCTTCGCCAGCGCCAGCCTCAACCTTTCCTCGCTGTCGGAGGTGCTGGACAAGTCCTCCTCCGGAAGAGACATGCCCGGGGCCCGGTTGGCCCGTATCAACGGGATGCTGGAGCAACTGCAGGAAATGAAGGCGGGATGCAGGCCGGATGCGATCGAGCTGCAGGTGATGGACATCGGCGAGGATGAGAAAACCATCCACGTCGAGGCCGAGAAGCACCTCAACCGGTTCGCCAATGTCTTCAGGATACTCCGCATGGCCCAATTGGAGATCCGTTCGAAATACAATCCGTCAATCCACGATCCGTTGTACGATAGTTTCAACTGGAGACTGCTCAGTCCGGCCGAGCTGGGACTATGCCCTCCCTTTGTCATCATAGCACGGTTGGGATGCGACAGCGGGGATATCCTCCGCAAGGTCATGTCCCTTCTGGAAAGCCGGAAACCGTTCAAGATAGCGGCCCTCCGCACCGCCCTGCGCAAATCCTATTCCCCCACCACCGACCCGAGTGTCCCGGCCTCCATGTCCGTGGAGACCCTTCCCCTGGCCATGCGCGGTGTCTACTTCATGCAATCGTGTGTCGCGGATGAAGCGCTACAACAGCGCTTGTTCAAGGCCCTGGCCTCCCCCAGGCCCACCCTGCTGTCAATCCTTGCCCAGAAGGAGAACGAGGACGCCGCCGAGTTCCAGATCCGGGCCCAGCGGGCTGTCCGTTCACGGGCCTTCCCGCAGGTTGTCTATGATCCGGATGCTGCCCGCGGATTTGTTTCCTGCATTGATCTTTCCGCCAACCCGGAGGCGGACGCTAATTTCACCTTCGCGGACTATGCCGCCGGCCTGGAAGACTATGCGGACGAGTTCAGCGATCCGGCCCCCGGCTTCCCCGTGTCCGACCTGGTGCCGATCGCGGAGTTCCTTGAGCTGGTCAGGCACCAGCGGGTGGGGAAACTTCCCTGCGTCAACATTGCCCCCGAGGGGGAGGATCCCATCCTCAAGGTGGTCTCCGCCGCGGTGGTGACCCAGACCTCGGACCAGATCCACCTGTGGAAAACCCTGCAGGAGTTGGCCGGCCTGGATAATCCCTTCGTCAAGTCCACCGCCGCCACCCTCCGGGAGGAGCACGGTGCCCAGCAGAAGGCCCTTCTGGAAAACATGCAGAAGGACATGAAAACCGCCCAGGCCCACCGGGAACAGGTCGCGGTCGCCTCCGCAGTCCAGCGGCTTGTTTCCCAGCTGACAGGGGTCGATTCAACCGAGATCGACCTTCAGACGCTTATAGCCATCGAGAAACAGGGCAAGTAGGCCGGGCCGGGCCATGTAGCCGGAAACAACTACATTTACAGGACGGCTCAGTTGTCCGTCTCCGGGGATGCCATCAGGGATTCCCAATCAGGAAGAAGGTGCGTGGTGCAGTGGATGACGCCACCCAGTTCCGCCATGACATCGGAGTCAATCCAGACCATCAGAAGCCGGCATGGGATGCCAGGCCAACAGGGTCAGGGCGGCGGCCAACAGGAACCGCGAAGCACTGATGGGGAATTGACCGGATAAGGAGAGGAAAGAGACCCGATGCATGCGATAAATACAGCTGATATGCTGATTCTCTGAGATGCTAAATAAGTTTTCCAGTCAATTCACAAGTATGGGTGCGGGAACTCGTGGAAGAGCCTTCAGGATGGACTTCCCGAGGAACGGAACCGCACCACCAGCAGGAGGGTCACCACCACAAACGCCAGGCCGAGCCCGGTCGAGAGGACCAAAGCCCAACCCCGGCCTGTCACCTGCAGTTGCACGATTGCATAGAACAGGGCAAGGAGGGAGGACACCGTCCAGATCGTCCACGCCCGCATGGACATCGACCCACTGTTTTTACCACGGCAGAGCTTGATCCACTGTGGCAGGTAGGCAACCAGTGAAAGAAGGGGAACTGCAGCCTGACCAAGATCAGCCGCACGGATAATCAAATCGGATGGCATGGCAGGAGACGACCATCCCTTCAATCGAAAGACAAGACCGATTACGCCCCGGTTGCAGGGGGAGCAGGCCCCCTACAGGATCTGGAAACTGATGGTGACTCCGGCCACCGCGATGGAGACCATGGTCATCAACTTGATGAGGATATTCAGGCTGGGTCCGGAGGTGTCTTTGAAGGGATCCCCGACGGTGTCACCGATAACACCTGCCTTATGGGCATCGGAGCCCTTGCCGCCAAAATTCCCCTCCTCGATGAACTTCTTGGCATTGTCCCATGAACCGCCCGCGTTGGCCATGTAGATAGCCAGCACAAACCCGGTTCCAAGGGCACCGGCCAGCAGTCCCACTACCCCGGCGGGGCCAAAGAGGATCCCGATCACCACCGGTACCAGGACCGCGATCAGCGACGGCACCAGCATCTCGCGCTGGGCCCCCCGGGTGGAAATCTCCACACACAGGGCGTAGTCGGGATCCACCGTACCGGCCACGATTCCCGGATTACTGGAAAACTGGCGCCGAACCTCGTTGACCATCGCCTGTGCCGCCCGGCCGACGGCGTTCATCGTCAGGCCGCAGAACAGGAAGGCCATCATGGATCCCGTGAAGAGGCCGACCAGGACCAGGGGATTGACCAGGTTCAGCTGGAAGGAATCGATCATCTGCACAAGGGTCGCCTCCCCGGCGGGGATACTGGCGCCGCTGGACAACTCGATCGAGGTCCCATTGGCAACGAGCGTCTGCTGCAGCTTGGACACGTAGGAGGCCAGCAGGGCCAGGGCCGTCAGGGCGGCAGATCCGATAGCAAATCCCTTGCCAATGGCAGCGGTGGTATTTCCCAGCGAGTCCAGGGCATCGGTGCGCTGACGCACCTCGGGACCGAGGCCGCTCATCTCAGCGTTGCCCCCCGCGTTATCGGCAATGGGACCGTAGGCGTCCGTGGCCAGGGTCACCCCAAGAGTCGACAGCATGCCAACCGCGGCGAAGCCAATGCCGTAAAGGCCCATCGGCAACTTGTCCATGCCGAGACCGCCAGCTGCCATGGCAAAGGCCCCGACGATGCCAACCATCACCGCCACCACCGGAATCACCGTGGAGATCTTCCCGTTGCCGATACCGGCGATGATGACGGTCGCGGGCCCGGTCTGGGCGCTCTTGGCCACCATCTGGGTGGGCGCGTGCTCGGCCGAGGTGTAGTGCTCGGTTGACTTGCCAATGACGATCCCGGTCAGCAGGCCGATGACAATGGCTCCCCAGAGCCCAAGGTAATTCTCGAATCCAAGGAAGTAGACCACCGCCAGGGCGGCCAGCACGACCAGGAAGGAAGCCGAGTTGATACCCCGGTCCAGGGCCTTCAGAAGTCCGGCCTGGGTCTCGCCCGGCTTGAGCCTGACAAGGAAAACGCCCACCACGGAAAGAAGGGCACCCAGTCCGGCAACCAGCAGGGGCGCCATGGCGGCCTTCAGCTGCATCCCGGCCTCCGCGCCGGCAAAGGCGGCCACCCCAAGGGCGGCGGTGGCGATGATCGATCCGCAGTAGGATTCAAAAAGGTCGGCCCCCATGCCGGCCACGTCGCCCACGAAGTCACCGACATTGTCGGCGATGGTTGCGGGATTGCGTGGATCGTCCTCGGGCATTCCCGCCTCAACCTTGCCAACCAGGTCCGCGCCAACATCGGCCGCCTTGGTGTAGATACCCCCGCCCACACGGGCGAAGAGCGCCTGCAGGGAAGCTCCCATGCCGAAGGAAAGAAGGATCCCGGTCTTCTGTCCGAGGTCCTCCACCACTGTGCTCAGGCCAAGAAACCAGACGGTAATGGCCAGCAGGCCCAGTCCGACCACCGACAGCCCCATGACCGCTCCGCTGCGAAAGGCCACCCGCAGTCCCCGGTCAAGGGATTCACTCGCTGCCTGGGCCGTCCTCGAAGCGGCGGCCGTCGCCGTGCGCATCCCAAAATACCCGGCCAGACCCGAGACAAAGCCCCCGGTGACAAATGCCAGCGGCGCCCACGGGTCCTGCAGCCCCAGCCCGAAGGCCAGGATCGCAAAGAGCACCGTCATGGCCACAAAGACGATGGCCACGATCTTGTACTGCTGGTTCAAATAGGCCTTGGCACCGGCGGTGACGTGCCCGGCAATGGTCTGCATGCGCTCATTGCCCGGGTTTTCCAGGAGGGTTCGGTGGTAGAAGAAATACGCGAAGGCGAGAACCAGGATGGAAGCCACAAGAGGCATCGATAGCAGCTCAATCATTGGATAATCCTTTCATCAAGTGATGCATAGTGATCGTTTAGGATGTCCTTTGAATAAACATTGGGCCCCGCCCTGCCAACCCAAAACTTCTTGACTGTCCAGCGGCCGGCCGACGAAACGCCTGTGATGCCCATGGCCAAACCTGCCGTGGCCTGCGGAACGAGGGATCTTAATATTGCGTCCTCCCACGGCAGGGGAATTGCCCCCAGTTTGGCGGGAACTTGACGCAGTAAGCGGTGACCTCAAGTCAAGATGCTGGGATAACAACAATCCCGGCGGAGACTTCCATTGCTGGCCAATGGGTCAGGATAAGTAGGCGAATCGATCACATCATATATATCCACCCGCTGGCGGTCAGGTACATCCACTTGTCCAAGGTAAAGCAGTAAGCCCAATTGGTGCCGTCGAAAGTCAGGATCGGAAGGCTTTCCGGATCATGCGGATAAATCCAGCCGTTGCCGGCACCAGCCGTTTCTTCGGGAATCGTGAACCAGCAGGGCAAGTCGTAGCAAAAAATCCATGGGGCACAAGCCACATGCAATTTCCCCATCCATTCTCCTGTATCAACAAGTCCTTCATGAACCGCATAAGATCCCCACACTTCCTGCAGACGGGCAATGTAAACCGTCAGACGGGTTGTTGAATCGAAATCCACCCTGTAAGTTCCGGCAATGGTGGTTCCATCCGCAGATATGGAACGATCCCCTCTGCCAATTTAATTCATGGAAACCCCAATGGCATACGATTCGCCCGGAATACCTAATTCGATTCCGCTCTCTGAGAGCAGATTTTGGAAATTATATTCTTCATAGGTTCCATCCGGATTCTTGTGCCATAACTTGTCGAATCCGGCCAGAATGGTGGAGCCATCCCCGCTGATACTTTCAAAGTCTGGATCGAATAAATCGAAAATAGTAACCTGATTCAGATTGATCAACATGCTGGGAGTGTGGCCCCTGCGCTCGCCCTGATCGTCGTAGTGTACCGTAATTCCTGTCCTCCCGAAAATGAAATTATCCGTTCAGTCACTGTGGATTTTTATTCCGGGCGGCAATGGAATTGCCTACAAGCAGGTTTAACCGCCCTGACTAACAAACCACATGGCCCATTGGGTAAATTGACCAGTGGGGAATACCAGGCACAGGTGATTACCCGGCACGAGCGGAAGGCCGGGGTGCTGATGTCGTATGCGGAATACCGCAGGCGCATAAATCCCTCCAAGCGGACCATTCGGGGATTATATGCCGGGGCTCCAAAATTCGAGACGGATGAATTGGATTTCCAGCGCGACCGCGACACCGGGAGGGACATCCGCTTATGAGCTGGCTGCTGGACACTTGCGCGCTTTCGGAGAAGCTTCAAAAACGGCCCGATAAAGCCTTTGTGAAGTGGCTGGAAGCACAAGAAGTGGATGACTTGTACATCAGCGTGATCTCTGTTGGTGAAATCCGAAAAGGCATCGAGCTACTGCCCAAGTCCGCGAAAAGGCGCTAATTGGACCAGTGGTTCTCAGGGGAGTTCCTCCCCTTTTTCGACGGGCGCACCATGGGGATTGGCCATGAAGAGGCAATCGAATGGGGCACCGCTTTTGCCCGTTGCCAGCTAAACGGCTACAAGCCACCCGTGATCGACAGCCTGCTGGCGGCCATCGCTCTGACCAATGGCCTGACCTTGGTCACTCGCAATGAAAAGGATTTCCGCCCATTCGGAGTCGAGGTGATCAACCCTTGGGGAGAAGCTTGAGCGAGTCGAATGGTACCCGGGGTGGGGGTCGAACCCACACTCCTTGCGGAACCGGATTTTGAGTCCGGCGCGTCTGCCAATTCCGCCACCCGGGCACGATTGAAAGAGACAAAAAAGGGGTGCGAATGGAGGAAGGGCAAGCCGGAAATGCGGGGATGGGGCAGACAGTCACTCAGCCTGCACTTGCGGCCCGGAGGAGGATCCCTTAGGTTGACGGCATGCCTGATTCAATAAATTCCGCCAGCGGGCGCGTCATTGCGCACTACCCTCTCATGTCGATGGACGCGGTCATGGCCACAGCCGGAAAAACCGCCTGTGCGGCGGGCCAATGGGCGGGACGACTGACCGGGGAGCGGGCCGGGATGGTGGGCGCGGTGGCAACCGTGCTGGAACGGCGGCTGGAGGAGCTGGCCCTGCAAATGTCCGGGCGCACCATGGGGGACCCGGAGCAGGCCGGGACACAGATCGGTCTGATGGCGCGGGCCGACCTGCGCGATAAACTTCAGGAAGTGATCGCCCACTACGGCCGGATGCTTTGATCCACTGAGGAACAACCGCCCTGACCGGGGCACGCATCAACGCCTCTTGTTAACTTAAACGGCCTCATTTGCCTGCCGTGAGAAACAAGTGGCACTCCCACAGGGATTCGAACCCCGATTTCTGCCTCCGGAGGGCAGCGTGTTATCCATTACACTATGGGAGCACGTTGAGGAAAGAGAGGAAAGCTGTGGAGAGCAGAACCATGGGTCAATGCTTTTCTGTGCCCCCGGACATATTGTCGGGGCGGTCTGGATTGGACTGTCCCGCGTCCGGGACAGCGGTGGTCGCGGAATTGAGATGGTCCGGAATGGCATCCAGCAGGCGGGCCGGGAGTGAAAGATTTTCGAAATCAATATTCGGTTGATGATGAGTGGGTTAGGAACCACAGCCGCAGGATTGGCATGATCAAAGCGTAACTCTGGGCATCAACTCAACGAAAGCACTGACATGACCATCATCATTCTCTACACTGCCTTACTCCTTGCCTACGGAGCCCTCGAGCTCAACGGGGCCCTCGATTCCTGAATGACACTTTAACTGTCCAGGTCTCAACTCCACCAAGGCGGCGTCTGCAAAGAACGCCGCCTTTTTATTGCCAATCTATCCGCTGGCCGGGATCCGGGGAACTGTCCCGATTGTGGGACAGCCAGTGTCCCTGAATCGGAAAACTCTTCCCCGATTACCGGAAAAGGAAACAAACGAAATTTTTTAAAATTTTTAACTAGTTGTTATTCAATCAGTTAAACCAATTTCAAGAAAGCTGGCATGTAACCAGCCTTAAAAAAATACGAATTCAAAAAAAACGAACCATGACACTCATCATCTTCATCTCTGCCTGTTTGCTGATCCACGGAGCCCTGGAACTTAAAGAGGCCCTGACCCCCGGGAAGCACTACTGATTTCAATCTCTCATCAATTGTAAAATTAAAGGAATAAAAAACCATGTTAACCATCGCACTGACAACCACCTTGCTTCTGGCCTTCGGGGCCAACGAACTCATTACCGGCAAGCGCCGGAAATAAACAACATCCGTCCAAGACAGTCGCTTGATAACAAAAAAGGCGGGATCCGTCCGGGGATCCCGCCTTTCGCGTAAATACAAAACCGGCCGGTCAGATATGGATGGCCTGGTTGTGGGCGCTGGCGGCCGCCTCAGCCAAGGCCTCACTCATCGTCGGGTGGGCGTGGATGGTGGCGTGGATCTCGTCCGCCGTGATCTCCGACTTCATCGCCAGGACGTACTCGGTGATCAGCTCGGTGGCATCGTTGCCGATAATGTGCGCCCCGAGAATCTCGTCGTGCTTGGCATCGAGGATCAGCTTCACGAAGCCTTCCGGCTTATTGACGGCAACCGCCTTTCCGGAGGCGGTAAAGGGAAACTTGCCAACCTTGTAGTTGATGCCCTTCTCCTTGGCCTGTTCCTCGGTCATGCCGACGCTGGCGATCTGCGGATGGCAGTAGGTACAGCCAGGGAACAGCGTCACCCGCTTGGGCTCTTCCGCACCGAACATCCCGTTGACCGCCTGGACGGCCTCATAGGTGGCCACGTGGGCCAGCCAGGGCGGGCCGATGATGTCCCCGGCAGCGTAGATGCCCTTGATCGAGGTCTGGTAGCGGTCGTTGACCTTGATATAGCCACGATCCATCTCGAGATTCACCTTCGGGGAAAGGAGGCCTTCGGTATTTGGGACCACTCCCACCGACAGAAGGATGGACTCGACTTCAAGCGGCTCGCGCTTGTCTCCCTTGACCAGCTCCATCTTGACCGACTTGCGGCCCACCTCGATATTCTCGACCTTGGTCCCGGCCTTGACCTTGATGCCCTGCTTCTTGAAGGAACGGGCCAATGCCTGGGAAATCTCCGGATCCTCGACCGGAACGACGCGGTCCATCATCTCGATCAGGTGGGTTTCCGTCCCCAGGGTATTGAGGAAATAGGCGAACTCGACCCCGATGGCCCCGGCACCGATGATGGCGATGGACTTGGGCTGCTTTTTCATCACCAGGGCCTCGCGGCTGGTCATGACCTTTTCCCCGTCCACTTCCAGATCAGGGAGCCGCCGGGCCTTGCAGCCCGTTGCCACGAGGATGTTCTTGGCAGAGAGGAACTTGCCCTTGTCCGGGCCGGCGGTGATCTCGACTATTCCCGGAACCGAGATTTGCCCGGTGCCGAGCAGGTACTCGACCTTGTTCTTCTTGAAAAGGAACTCAATGCCCCCGGCCATGCGGTCACTGACGCTGCGTGAACGGGCCATCACCTTCTCAAAGTCGACGGAAAAGTCCTTCACCTCCACCCCGAAGTCGGCGGCATGGGCGATGCTTTCCACCGTCTCGGCCGCCTTCAGCAAGGCCTTGGAGGGGATGCATCCCCAGTTCAGGCAGGTGCCCCCGGCACGCTCAATCTCAACACAGGCAACCTTCTTGCCCAGTTGACCCGCGCGGATCGCCGCGGCATAGCCAGCAGGGCCACCACCGATAACCACCAGATCATATACTTCATTAGCCATAATTATCCCCAAGTAGATGCTACTTCGGCCCCATGGCAAACGATTTTACCATATCATTACAGCTGCAGGGGCAACGTTTCTTGCCTTCAGCCCGCATCCCGGTACCATTAACGGCATGAGTAGAACCGCATATTCCCTGCTAGCCATGATGGCTGCCCTCGTGGCAGTCCCCCTCTACTCAGTGGAGGTGGGAGAAAAACCGGAAGAGGCCGGCACCCGGGTCGCCCTCCCCGGCGATACCAAGCTCCAGCTGGCCATTGAGGAGAAAAAGATCGTCGCCACCTTCATCGATGCCGAAGGAAAGGTCATTGAGTCCCCGGCCGAGTCGATGGTCCTTGTGGTCGACCAGCAGGGGCACAAGAACGACGAAATCCGGACCCTCATGAACTCGGCGGACAAGATCCGGCTGGTCAGTTCCCGCACCCTTTTTCCTCCCTACGACTTTCGCGCACGGGTCATTATTCGCTTTACAGACGGAACAACAAGGACATTCCCCTACCTCTCCCTTGATTTAGCCAAGAAGAGCGAATAGTCTTTGTTTTATGCCTAGCCAACGTCCCACCACCATCCTCCGCGACGCCGGGATTCTCTTTCTCGGCGTCCTTGCCGCTACTTGGCTGATTGACGGAATCCAGGCCGAATCGACTCCCACCCTGGTAATCGTGGCCATCGTGCTGACCCTCCTGAACATGGTGGTCAAGCCGCTGCTGGTCCTTTTCACCCTGCCCTTTGTCATTTTCACCCTCGGGCTGGGCATCCTGATCATCAATGCCATCCTGCTCTTCCTGGCCGGCCAACTGGTTCCCGGATTCGAGGTCCTGACCTTCGGGACGGCCTTCCTGGGCGCGCTGGTCATCAGCCTGGTTTCCTTCATGGTGAACATTGTCCTGGCACCCAAGTCCAATGTCCGTGTGGCCTGGTCGGTCAATCGCGGGAACAACATCCACCGCTCCCGCAAGACCATCAACAAGAAGGACGTGATCGATGTTTAGGGACAAGGGACGAGGGTCTTATTCAAGAAATCCCTCTGTCCCCTGTGCCGCGGCCCTGCCCCTTTTTTAATCGGCGCCAGTGCTCGAGCCGTTCCTTGATGCGGATTTCCAGCCCCGATTCCTTGGGCGTATAGAAGACCTCGGGATTCTCCATGTAGTCCTGGCCACTGATGGCTTCCGGAAAATCATGCGAGTAAAGGTACCCCTCACCCTGGCCGAGGGACTTGTTCAGCGAGGTATGCGAGTCCTTGAGCAAAAGGGGAACCGTCTGCATCCCGCTATCGCGGATTGAGGCGCTGGCCTTGCCAACGGCGATGGTGGCGGAGTTGCTCTTGGGGCAGGTAGCGAGGAAGACCACCACGTGGGCAAGATTGAGCCGGCATTCGGGCAAACCGACAAATTCGCAGGCCTGCTGGCAGGCCACCGCCAGCGGGAGGGCGCGCGGATCGGCCAGACCAACGTCCTCCGAGGCGAAGATGATCATTCGCCGGGCGATGAAACGCGGATCTTCACCTCCGGCCAGCATCTTGGCCATCCAGTAGAGGGCCGCGTCCGGATCCCCGCCCCGCATGCTCTTGATGAAGGCCGAGGCGGTGTCGTAATGCTCGTCCTCGTTGGCATCGTAACGGATCTGCCTCTCGGAGGCGAAGATACGGATATCATCGTCGGTGATGGCTCGGCCCTTGGGCAGGCTCAGGACCAGCGTCTCCAAGGCATTCAGGGCGCGGCGCAGGTCACCGTCGCTGATCCGGGCCAGGGTCAGGAGAACGCCATCGGCCGCGCCCATCCCCATGGCCCCGAGGCCGCGGGTCTCATCCTCAAGGGCCCGCTTGAGGACCCGGACAATCTCGGCTTCCGGAACAGGTTCCAGCTTGAAGAGGTGGCTCCGGCTGAGCAGGGGGGCATTGACATAGAAACCCGGATTGTGGGTGGTGGCACCGATCAGGCGGATATGGCCGGCTTCCACATCCGGCAGGAGCAAGTCCTGCTGGGCCTTGTTGAAGCGATGGATCTCATCAATGAAAACGATGGTGCGGTCCTCCGGGCAGTACCGGGCCATCCGGAGAATGTCCCGCATCTCGGCGGTGTTGGAGAGGACGGCGTTGACCTGCACGAAACGGCTGCCGGTCTGGTCAGCGATGGCCTGGGCCATCGAGGTCTTGCCGGTACCGGGCGGGCCGTAAAAAAGGATGCTCCCGAACCGGTCCGCCTGGACCAGCCTGGGCAGCAGGCAATCCTCCCCGAGGATGTGTTCCTGGCCCACGACCTCGGCCAGCGAGCGCGGGCGCATACGGGCCGCCAAGGGCCGGTACACGCGGTGGAGGGAAACCGCCTCCGGCTCGGGACCCTCGTCCCTAGTTCCTTGTCCCTTGTCCGGAGTAAAGAACTCTTTCTGGTCAGTATCAGGCATTCTTTTTCCCAGTGTTTTCCTTTCCCTGCTTGCTGGCAAGCCGGGATTGAGCGACCATCGGATCCTCCTGGGGATACGCTTCAAACGCCATGTCAAAGCGATCCCCGACACAAGATCCGCCCCGCCCTCCCGCCTGCGCCACCGCCCCCGTTCTCTGGAGCCTGCTCCCGCTGGCCACCGGCATCCTCATCGCCCGTGATGGATGGACATGGTTGCTCCCGGTCTGCGCCCTGCTGATCCTCCTGGCCTGCCAGGGAATCCCCCCGGCGCGGAGGACGGTCGTCGGCCTCGGGTTCCTTGCCGGGTCCGGCCTCGCCCTGACGACGGCCGAAAATCCGCATCCCGACTGGCTGACCCTTCCGCAGAGGGAAGCATCCTTCACCCTCCGGGTGGAGGAGATGTTTCACGCCCGCCGGCCCCGGTGCATCTCCGGTATCGGAAAACTACTACAAACGGACATTCCCCACGACACGGCCTCATCCCGCCGGGCGGCCTTCTACCTGGAGACGGAATCGCCCCCCGCCGCCGGACAGGTCTTGCAGTGTCGTGGCGTACTGACCTACCTGCCCGCGCTGGATTCACCCGACGCCTATCAGGTGTATCTGATAAATCGCGACATTTTCCTGTCCATCAACCGCGGGAAAGTGCTGCCCGGGACGACATCCCCGCCCCGGTTGTCGCGGCTCCGCCGGAAGGCCTTCAACAGCAGCCGGGACCGGCTGCTAACCGGCAGCGCGGATGACACCTCGCCCGGGCGCGTGCTGGCCAGCATGCTCCTGGGCAGCCGGTCGCTCCTCAATGATGACCGCGTCCGGCTCTACCGCCGGAGCGGAACCTACCATCTGTTTGCGGTCAGCGGGCTCCATGTGGGCTGCGTGGCCTTGTTCATTGGCTGGATCTGCTCCCTCCTCCGGATGCCCGTACGCTGGCGGCTGGCTTTATCCCTTCTGGCCACATGGTATTATGTCTGGCTGACGGGTTCGAGCCCGTCGGCTGTTCGGGCCGGGATCATGATCAGCTGCATGGGGGCCGGACGGGAACTGCTGCGGCAGCCGCACCTGTTCCCCGCCTTGGCGTTTTCGGCATGGATCGTCCTCATTCTCGACCCCAGGCAACTGCTCAGCCTCGGCTTCCAGTTATCCTACGGGGTGGTGGCCTCCATTGTCCTGATCGGGATACCCCTTGCCGATGCGATCAAGAAGATCTTCCATGGCCCGGTCCGTGTTCGGCGGGCCCGCCCCCCGTGGAGGTACCGGCTCAGCAAATTGGTCTGGGCCGGAGTGGACCTGCTATGTATATCCATCAGCGCCAGCCTCGCCAGCGTCCCCCTTATCCTGCAGCACTTCCAGCTCTTCACCCCGGTCAGTGTTCTTCTTGGGGTCCTGCTCAATCCGCTGGCATCCCTGGTCATCATGGCCGGGAGCATGATCATCCTCGGAGGCCCCCTGGCCTCGGTACCGGTGGGCTGGCTGGCCCGGGCCACCTGGCCCCTCATCCGCCTGATGGAATTCCTCCTCGAGTCCGGCTTGCGGATTCCCGGATCCTCCATGGAACTGCGCTGGAGCTGGCCGCCGACGGGAACGCTCCTGCTGGTGGCAATGCTCGCCGCCGCCTGGGGTCTTCAGGCCCTCCGGCAGGGAACCGTCCCTCTCCCGGCCTACAGCCATCTGGTTCCACCACTGCTCATCACCGCCGGGATGCTCGTCGGGACGGTCGGTACTTGATTTTCTGGTATCGCCTTGTAAATTACCCGACTTTTCAAAAATTCCGAAGCAATCCAACCAGTATTTATCGAAAAATGAGCGAAAAGAACATCGAGAACCACACCTTTCAGGCGGAGGTCCGGCAGCTTCTGGACATCGTCATCCACTCCCTTTACACGGACAAGGAAATCTTCATCCGTGAACTGGTCTCCAATGCCAGCGACTCGCTGGAAAAGCTGCGCCACTACGAACTTTCCGGCGAGAGCATCCATGACGACAAGCTCCCCCTGGAGATCAACATCACCACCGATGACACCGCCGGCACCATCACCATCCAGGACTATGGTATCGGGATGACCCACGATGAGCTGGTCGAGAACATCGGCACCATTGCCAAGTCCGGCTCCAAGGCATTTGCCGCCGCCCTCAAGGAGGCCAAGGAGACCGGGGGCGATCCGGCCAACCTCATCGGCCAGTTCGGGGTCGGTTTCTACTCGGCCTTCATGGCCGCCGCCGAAGTCCGCGTCTACACCCGCTCATGGAAAAGCGACGGGGAGGACCTGGTCTGGATCAGCGATGGCAAGGGTACATACCGGATCGAACGGACCGGTGACACGCAGCGGCGCGGGGCCAAGATCGTCGTCAAGCTGCAGGAGGAAGCCAAGGAGTTTGCCCAGAAGTCCCGGGTCGAGGAAATCATCAAGCGCTACAGCAGCTTCGTCCAGTTCCCGATCAACCTCAACGGGGAACGGGTCAACACCATCGACGCCCTCTGGCTGCGCAACAAGAACGAGATCAGCGAGAAGGAATACACCGAGTTTTACAAGTTCCAGGCCAATGCCTTCGACGAGCCCCGTCACACCCTCCATTTTAACGCGGATGCCCCGCTGGCCATCAACGCCCTGCTCTTTACCCCGAAGGAGAACATCGAGCGCTTCGGCTTCGGCCGCATGGATCCGGGGGTCTCTCTCTACTGCAAGAAGGTGCTCATCGATGACAAGCCGGAAGGCCTGCTGCCCGAGTGGCTTCGTTTCGTCCGCGGGGTCGTCGATTCGGCCGACCTGCCACTGAACATTTCCCGCGAGTCCATGCAGGACTCCGCCCTGGTCCAGAAACTGAACAAGATCATGACCGGACGCTTCATCAAGCACCTTGCCTCCGAGGCAGACAAGAAGCCCGATGCCTACAAGGAGTTCTACCAGCAGTTCGGCATCTACCTCAAGGAAGGCATCACCACCGATTTTACCCACCGGGAAAAACTGGCCAAGCTGTTGCGCTATGAAAGCAGCCTGACCGAGGCCGGCACCGAGACCAGCCTGGTGGACTACGTTTCCCGGATGAAGGAGGAGCAGAAGGAAATCTACTTCCTCTATGCCCCGTCCCGCCAGTCTATCGAGTCAGGGCCCTATCTGGAAGCCTTCACCTCCCGCAACCTGGAGGTCCTCTTCCTCTACGAACCCATTGACGAGTTCGTCATGAACCACCTCAACGAATTCGAGGGGAAGAAGCTGGTTTCCGCGGACAGCTCGGATGTCGAGCTCGATGATACCGGCGAAAAGGATCACAAGCTGGACAAGGAGCAACAGGAAGCCCTGACCAAGTGGCTGAAGGACACCCTCGGGGACAAGGTCACCGATGTCGTCGCCTCCAAGCGCCTCGTCGACAGCCCGGCCGCTGCCCTCAATTCGGACAAGATGATGACTCCCTCGATGCGACGCATCCTCAAGGCAATGAACCAGGATGCCGGAGGCCCCGCCGCGGTTCGCCTGGAGATCAATCCCGGACACGAACTGATGGCCAAGCTTAACGGCCTGAGGGAAAATAATCCCGACCTGGCCAGGCTTGTCGCCGAGCAGATCTACGACAACAGCATGATCGCGGCCGGTTTCGTCGAGGATCCGCGCTCCATGGTCAGCCGTATCTACGACCTGCTCGGGAAGATCGGCTAGACGGGCCGCCTCCATCCAGGAATACCACCTCCGGGTTAAAAGCCGGGGGGCTTGCCTACAAGGCGATTTGCCCCCAATGTGTGTTCAATGGCAAGGAAGGTAAAGTCACCTCACCGGAAGACCGCTTATTTCAATCGCGAGCTGAGCTGGCTGGCGTTCAACCGGCGGGTTCTGGAGCAGGCGGAGAATCCGGACAACCCGCTTCTGGAGCGGCTGCGCTTCCTTTCCTTCGTGGCCTCCAACCTGGACGAGTTTTTCGAGATCCGGGTAGCCGGGCTGATCCAGCAGGTGGAATCCCAACTGACCAAGGCCGGCATGGACGGGCTTGGGCCAAAGGAGCAGCTGCGCCGGATCCACTCCGTGGCCGCCTCCCTGGTCACCGACCAGTACAAGTGCTATCATAAGCAGATTGTTCCCTCGCTGGCCGGGGAAGGGATCTTCTTCAAGACCCGGGAAGAACTGAACCGAAGGGAGCTGAACTGGCTCAAATCCTACTTCGACGAGGAGGTCCATCCGGTCCTGACCCCGCTGGCCATCGATCCGGCCCACCCCTTTCCGCAATTCACCAACAAGTCCCTCAACATCCTTCTCTGGCTGGACGACCCGGACACACCGGCCACCGAGCGGATGATGGCATTCGTCCCCGTTCCCCGCATCCTTCCCCGCGTGGTCCGCATTCCCGGTTCACGACGCGTCCCCGACACCTACATCTTCCTCAGTGATGTCCTGAAGATTTTCGCCAAGGAGTTGTTCCCCGGGTACAAGGTGATGTCGTTGCACGCTTTCCGGATCTCCCGCAACAGCGACCTCTACATCGACGAGGAAGAAGTCGAGAACCTTCTCCAGTCAATCGAGGAGGAACTCTACAACCTGCGCAAGGGAGCGGCCGTGCGCCTGGAGATCGAGGCCGATGTCCCCGATGATTTGCTCAGTGAGCTGCTGGACGCCATCCGGCTCGGACGGCAGAATGTCTTCCGGATCAACGGGCCGATCAACCTGATGCGGCTGATGAGCGTCTACGACCTGATTGATCGTCCAGACCTGAAATTCCCGCCTTCCCATTCCTACCACCCGCCGGTCTTCCGTCAGCACACCTATGTCTACGATGCCATCCGCCAGCAGGACCTGCTGCTCCACCATCCTTATGAGTCCTTCGATCCGGTGGTGGATTTTGTCCGTCAGGCGGGGACGGATCCGCGGGTCCTGGCGATCAAGATCACCCTTTACCGGACCAGCTCCGACTCGCCCATCGTCAAGGCACTCATGGAGGCCGCCCGCAACAATAAACAGGTAACCGCCCTCATTGAGCTCAAGGCCCGCTTCGACGAGGCCAACAATATCAACTGGGCCAAGGCCATGGAGGATGCCGGCATCCACGTCGTTTATGGATTTGTCGGGCTCAAGACGCACTGTAAATGCTGCCTGGTGGTCCGGCGGGAAGATGGCGGCATCCGCCGTTACGTGCATCTCGGGACCGGCAACTACCACACCACCACCGCGCGACTGTATACCGACCTGAGCTACTTCACCTGCCGCCCGGTCATCACCTCGGAAGTGGCCCAGGTCTTCAATACCCTGACCGGGTTCGCCAAGGCCCCCAAGTTCAGCAAACTCCTTGTCGCCCCCTACACCCTGCACCGGCGAATGAACGCCTTCATCCAGCAGGAGGCCCGCAACGCCGCCGCCGGGCTGCCCGCCCGCATCATCGTCAAGTGCAACTCGCTCATCGACAAGGAGACGATCGACAACCTGTACGCGGCCTCACAGGCCGGCGTTCGCATCGACCTTATCATTCGCGGCATCTGCGGTCTCGTTCCCGGGGTCAAGGGCATGAGCGAAAACATTCGCGTCCGCAGCCTTCTGGGCCGCTATCTCGAGCACAGCCGCATCTACTACTTCGAGAATGCCGCCGGGGCCAAGCCTAGGATCTACACCGGATCCGCCGACTGGATGGCCCGCAACTTCTACCGCCGCATCGAGGTGGTTTTCCCCATCGAGGAGGAGAACCTCCGCAAGCGCGTCATCGAGGACATCCTCGGGGTCTACCTGGCCGACAACCAGTTCGCCACCGAGCTCCTCCCCAACGGATCCTACCGCAACGTCAAGCTGGGCCGCTCCGAGGCCACCTTCTCCGCCCAGCAGGCCTTCATCGACGAGGCCCGACGCATGTCGAGGATCGCCGAACTCGCCGCCGAGGAGGAAGATTGAGCCCGTTGGGCGGAATTCAGAAGTTTTCTTAATCAGTCCAAAATACCCAATTAGTTTTCCTAATTCATTGACACCCGGACCCTTTCCTGCATCAAACATCGACGATCAAGAGCCACCACACCCGGTGGTGGCCAACGAAAACCATTTTTAATCCAAATAAGCTATGACAACTATCGTAGACATTCGCGCGCGCGAAATCATTGATTCCCGCGGAAACCCAACCGTCGAAGTCGACGTTGAACTCGAGTCCGGCGTTATCGGCCGTGCTGCTGTTCCCTCAGGAGCCAGCACCGGTGAACATGAAGCCCTCGAGCTCCGTGACGGCGCCCTCACCGGCAAGGCCGGCACTGGCATCGACAAGAAGCGCTACCTCGGCAAGGGCGTCCTCAAGGCCGTCCAGAACGTAGACGAGGTCATCGCTCCCGAGCTGATCGGACGCGATGCCGCCGACCAAGTGGAAATCGACTCCCTGATGCTGGAACTCGACGGCACCCCGACCAAGAAGGTCCTCGGCGCCAACGCCATCCTCGGTGTATCCCTGGCAAGCGCCAAGGCCGCCTCCATGGCCCTCGAGCTGCCGCTGTTCCGCTACATCGGCGGGACCAACGCCAAGGTTCTCCCGGTTCCGATGATGAACATCCTCAACGGCGGCGCCCACTCTGACGCCCCGATCGACATCCAGGAGTTCATGATCATGCCCAAGGGAGCCAAGTCCTTCTCGCAGGCCCTGCAGATGGGTGCGGAAGTATTCCACGCCCTGAAGAAGGTCCTCAAGACAAACGGGCTGTCCACCGCCGTCGGTGACGAAGGTGGATTCGCCCCGGCCCTCGATTCCAACGAGCACGCCCTCGAGGTGATCGCCAAGGCTGTCAAGGAAGCCGGTTACAAGTTCGGCAAGGACATCTTCGTCGCCCTCGACGTTGCTTCCTCCGAATTCTACAACGCCAAGGCCAAGAAGTACATCTTCAGCAAGTCCGACGGCACCAAGCGCTCCAGCGCCGAAATGGTCGACTTCCTCGCCGACCTCTGCGACCGCTACCCGATCATCTCGATCGAGGATGGCTGCGACGAGAACGACTGGACGGGCTGGGACCTGCTGACCAAGAAGATTGGCGACCGCGTCCAGTTGGTTGGTGACGACCTGTTCGTGACCAACACCAAGTTCCTCCAGAAGGGCATCGACCTCGGGGTGGCCAACTCCATCCTCGTCAAGGTGAACCAGATCGGCTCCCTGACCGAGACCCTCGACGCCGTCGAGCTGGCCAAGGAACACGGCTACACCTCCGTCCTCTCCCACCGTTCGGGCGAGACCGAGGACACCACCATCGCCGACATCGCTGTGGCCACCAACTGTGGCCAGATCAAGACCGGTTCGATGAGCCGTTCCGACCGTATCGCCAAGTACAACCAGCTCCTACGTATCGAGGAAATGCTGGGCAGCCGCGCCATCTACGGCGGCAAGATGTAAGGCGTAGCCAGAAAGCAACGACACTTTCAACGGCACCTCGAAAGGGGTGCCGTTTTTTTATGCCTTATTCGCCGGGTCTCCGGGCCAGGAAGAACCGGTCCCGTCCGCTGTCGTCCGGGACAACGGAAGCATCCACGTATCCCATCGCGTGGGCGCATTGCAGAAGTGGCTCGCGGTGGCCGATCCCGGTTTCCAGAGCCAGCAACCCGCCCGGGGCCAACCGGGTGAATGCGGATTCAATAATGACCCGCAGATCCGCAAAGCCCTGCTCCGGGGCCACCAGGGCCTCCCTTGGTTCGCGCTCGCGCACTTCCGGACGGGCACTCTCCCACTCCTCATCGGTCAGGTAGGGAGGATTGGATACAATGCAGTCCGCCTCGAAGGAAAGGCCCTCCAGCCAGTCCCCGGAACGGAAGGAGACCCGCTCCCGCAGACCCAGCTCAGCCGCATTGGCCCGGGCCTGGACCAGGGCTTCATTGCTGCGCTCGACCGCGAGCACCCTGGCCCCGGGGATGGCCTCGGCCAGCGCCAGAGCAATGGCCCCGCTGCCGGTCCCCAAATCGACGATCCGGGGCGAGGCATTGTCCCGGAGCCGTTCTATTACCAACTCCACCAGCTGTTCCGTCTCCGGCCGGGGAACAAGGACCCCGGGGCCGACATTCAGCCGGATGCCGTGAAAATCAACGTGTCCCAGAATATACTGCAGGGGCTCCCCTTTCGCCCGCCGCTGGATGCGCTCCCGTAGGATGGCGAGGGTCTCATCCTCGAGCGGGCGTTCCCACTGCAGGTACAGCTCCAGCCGCTTGCAACCCAGCGACTCGGCCAGCATCCACTCAGCCTCCACCTTGGGCGACTCCAGGCCCGCCTTGATGAAGAAGGCTTCGGTTTTCCTGAGGACCTCAAGGACGGATTGCATGAACCTCCCCCCGGGCAATCAATTGCCACCCTTGTCGGCCAGCAGGTTCTCGATACGGGACCGCTTGTCTGCCTCCTGAAGGGCCTCCGTCACCGGGGACAGGCTTCCTTCCATCAGGTCATCCAGGCTGTACAGGGTCAGGTTGATCCGGTGGTCGGTCATCCGGCCCTGGGGGAAATTATACGTCCGGATACGTTCCGAACGGTCTCCGCTGCCAACCTGGCTTTTCCGGTTGGCCGCGTACTTGGCCCGTTCCTCGCTCTCCTTTTTCTCGAGCAGGCGCGACCTCAGCACCTTCATGGCCTTGGTCTTGTTTTTCAACTGGGACCGCTCATCGGCGCACTTGACGATCATGCCGGTCGGCTTGTGCAGGATCTGCACCGCGGAGTCGGTTGTATTGACCCCCTGGCCACCCGGGCCACTGGCGCGGGCCACCGTGATCTCCAGCTCGGAGGGATCGATATGGACATCCACTTCCTCCGCTTCCGGCAGGACCGCCACGGTGGCGGCGGAGGTGTGGATGCGCCCACCCGATTCCGTTTCGGGAACGCGCTGGACCCGGTGGACCCCGCTCTCCCATTTCAGCTCACGGTAGACCAGCTCACCGCTGATCAGGAAAATAATCTCCTTGAACCCGCCCACTTCCGATTCACTGGAGCCCATGACCTCGGTCCGCCAGCCACGCTGCTCGGCAAACCGCGTGTACATCCGGTACAGGTCCCCGGCAAACAAGGCGGCCTCATCGCCCCCGGTTCCGGCCCGGATTTCCATGATCGTGTTGCGGGAGTCGCTCGGATCGGGCGGAATCATTGACTCGAGGATCTCGTCATAAAGCTTTTCCAGCGACTCTTCCAGATCGGGAATCTCCATCTCGGCCAGCTCCCTCAATTCCTCGTCGGCGGAATCGTCCTCGAGCATTTCGCGGTTTTCGGCGAGCTGCTTCTCGGTTTTCCGGAACCGGTCGCCCAGTCCCAGCAGGTGGGTCAGTTTCTGGTGTTCGCGGGCGACATCGGCCGCCTTGCGGGCGTCACTAAAGAAATCGGGCTCGGCCATCTGGTTGTCCAGGCGGTCAAGGCGGGCGACGAAAGGGCTTAAATCCGGTAGTTCGGGCATGAGTGTGGGAAAAACCGTCACGCTAAGGGCAAACCGTGGCTAATCAATCCTGGAATCTGTCCAGATAAGACTAGTGGCTCCGGCGGAGTGGATTTCTTCTCGCAACGGGGCGTGACACGACTCAATGTCATTGCCCAACATGGGAACCGTAGTCAAAGAATCCTGGAACTCCCGCCTCGGGGTCATTCTGGCCGTGTCGGGAAGCGCCGTCGGCCTGGGGAATTTTCTCCGTTTTCCCGGCCAGGTGGCCCAATACGGGGGAGGCGCCTTCATGGTGGCCTATTTCATCTCCTTTCTCCTCATCGGGCTGCCGATCTGCTGGGCGGAGTGGACCATGGGCCGCTACGGCGGCCAGCGGGGATTCCACACCACCGTGGGCATCTTCAACGCCATCACCAAGCACCCCTTAGGCAAGTACCTGGGCATTATCGGGATCATCATCCCCATCGCCATCTACATGTACTATGTCCTGATCGAGTCATGGTGTCTCGGGTATGCCGCCAATTTCCTCGCTGGACGGATGAATTTCACCGATGCCTCCCAAGTGGGCGAATTCTTTGTCGCCTTCACCGGGGCCGCCGCTGACGGAAGCGGGCTCGGATTCAACGGCATTTCCCAAGTGGGGATTTTCCTGATCCTCTGTTTCGGGCTCAATTTCTACCTCATCTACCGCGGGCTCTCCAAGGGCATCGAACTGTTCTGCAAGTATGCCATGCCGGCCCTGGTGATCCTGGCGGTCATCATCCTGGTCCGGGTCCTGACCCTGGGGACACCCGATCCCGCCTCGCCGGACAAATCGATCAACGCTGGCCTTGGGTTCATGTGGAATCCCAACAAGGTCATCCTGATGGAATCGGTCCCCGACACTGCCACCGGCGAACTGGTGACCACCGAAACCCCCTTGTTCGGGAAGAAAGCCATCCGGGAGGCGGAAGCCGGGGCGGCCAACAACCCCAACCAGGAAATCAAGCGGATCGGCATCGGCACCCAGCTCAAGAATCCCCAGCTCTGGCTGGCCGCCGCCGGGCAGATTTTCTTCTCCCTGTCGGTTGGATTCGGGATCATAATGACCTACTCCAGCTATCTCAGCGACGAGGATGACGTTGTCCTCAGCGGGCTTGCCGCCACCAGCGCCAACGAGTTCTGCGAGGTGGCCCTTGGCGGCCTGATCACGATACCGGCGGCGGTTGCCTTCCTCGGGGCGGCGGGAGCGGTTGGGAGCACCTTTGCCCTCGGGTTCAATGTCCTGCCGATGGTCTTCAGCTCCATGCCCGCCGGCGCCCTCTTCGGGTTCCTCTTCTTCTTCCTGCTTTTCCTGGCCGCGGTCACGAGTTCACTTTCGATGCTCCAGCCGGGGATCGCCTTCCTTGAGAATGCGCTCAACATCAACCGCCGCCAGTCGGTCGCCATCCTTGGATTCATTACTGGCATCGGGACCCTGATGGTGGTCTATTTCTCCAGCGACCTCAAGG
The DNA here is from genome assembly GCA_049451775.1 of Opitutales bacterium. Taxonomy (GTDB): domain Bacteria; phylum Verrucomicrobiota; class Verrucomicrobiia; order Opitutales; family Oceanipulchritudinaceae; genus Oceanipulchritudo. Next base: position 102,969 of record JBMTVW010000004.1, read on the forward strand.
CGCTGGACACCCTGGATTTCTGGGTAGGAACCTTCCTGATCTACGTCCTGGCAACCATCCAGATCATCGTTTTCGCATGGATCATGGGCATTCCGGAAGGATTCAGAGAAGCCGGCAAAGGGGCCAGCATGAGTATCCCCCGGATATTCGGGCCGATCATGAAATACGTCACCCCAGTCTTCCTGCTGGTGATCTTCTTCTTCTGGGCCTCTGAAAACATCTTCGGGTACAATCTGATTACGGGGGTGGCACAGGCCTCCGTCTACGGGAAGGACCTTTTCGGCGAGTCCCCCAACCAGGTGGCCTGGCTCTGTGGGGCCCTGCTTCTGCTCCTGGCCGGGTTCGTATACCTCATCGTCAATTCGAGCGCCTACTTCCACAAGAATTCCCACACATCCGTAAAGGAGGAGATCAAACTATGAATACTGGCGGCTGGATCATCATGCTGCTTTCCGTCGGGACGGTGAGCCTTCTCTTTGCCTGGTGCATCTACAAGGTGTTGACCACTCCCGGGGACGCCGACCACCTGCACGGTTTCGAGATTGAGACCCCGGACGAAAAGGCGGACCGGGAAAGCCAATAGTCCCGGTTTAGGATTGCCTACGGATGCCCCCTTGCCCACTAATAAAGGGGCAGGAGAGCATCATGGACACCTACCCCGACTATCTCGAACTTGTTTCCCGTCTCAAGCGCCTCGACCGAATTGGATCCATTGGATCCTTGATTAGTTGGGATGAACAAGTGAACCTCCCCCCGGGCAGCAGCGGACTGCGGTCCGAGCAACGGGCCGTCTTCACCGAGATCGCCCACCGGGAGGCCTCGCATCCGGAAATCGGGGAGCTGATTGACAAGGTGGAGGCCATTGGGGGCCAGCTCTCACCGGACCAGCAGGCCGTGGTCCGGGAGGCCCGCAGGGATTACGACCGGCTGACCCGCATCCCGGCTGAATTCGCCGCCCGCAAGTCCAAGGCCCAGAGCCTCTCCTTCCGGGCATGGATCAAGGCCCGAAAGGATAACGACTTCGCCGCCTTCCAGCCCCATCTGGAGGAACAGTTGCAGTTCGCCCGGGAAGAGGCGGCCATCATGCAGACGGAGCACCCCTACAACTACTGGGTGGACCAGTTTGACCCCGGTATGGACTGCGCCACCATTGAGCGGCTTTTCGGGGCCCTGCAGCCGGAACTGAAATCAATCGTCGGGACCATCCTCGACGCCCCCGACCAGCCCGACACCTCCATTTTCAAGGGCTTCCCGGTTGAGGATCAGGACCTGTTCCTGAGGGAAGTGGTGACCTCGATGGGATTTGATTTCAACCGGGGCCGGCTGGACACCGCCGTCCACCCCTTCTGCGGGGGCCATGGTCAGGATACCCGCATGACGACCCGCTACCACGAGGACAACCCGCTGGATTCACTCTCCAGTTCGATACACGAAACCGGCCATGCCCTCTATGAGCAGGGTCTTCCCGATGAGCATGCCGGCACCGCCCTCGGGGTGGCTGTCGGGATGGCCGTCCACGAATCACAGTCGCGGCTTTGGGAGAACCAAGTCGGGCGCAGCCGGGAGTTCTGGAAATGCTGGGAACCCCGTTACCGGGAGATCTTTGGGCAGCAACTTAAGAACGTCCCCTCCGAGGCGCTCTACCGAGCCATCAACAAGGTGGGACTGACCCCCATCCGCGTCGATGCCGACGAGGTCACCTACAATCTTCACATCATGCTCCGGTTTGAGCTGGAACGGCGCCTTTTCGACGGTTCGCTGTCCACCAAGGACCTCCCGGAGGCATGGAACGAGGCCTCCACCCGCATCCTGGGCTACACTCCCGCGAACGACGCCGAAGGCTGCATGCAGGATGTCCACTGGTCGGAGGGTATGTTCGGGTATTTCCCGTCCTATTGCCTGGGCAACATCGTGGCCGGACAACTCTGGTACACCCTGCGGGATCAGCTTCCCGGCCTGGACGATCAGATTGCCACCGGCAACCACCAGCCCCTCCTGCAATGGCTGCGCGACAACGTCCATTCCAAGGGGCGTCGCCTCTACACGCTAGCCTTTACCCGTGAGGTGACGGGAAAAGATCTCTCCACTGAGTATCTGGTCCGCTACCTCAAGGAAAGGTATTTGCCCCTTTACACCGCCTCTTAAAAACTCAATAAGTCTGCCCTACATGATACGCCAGATCCCACAGATTTTCAGTTGCCTGCTTGCCGGTGCCTCCTTGGCCACCGCTGACGTGCTGGTCAATGTGCGTGCCCACGATCCCAAGATCATCGACCCGGCCGAAACCCATTCCATCGACCTCGGGGATTACTTCCAGACCTACGCCGAACCGGGCCCGGTGGCGACCTTCAGCCTCTACATGCCGGTCCAGACCGGATACCAGCAGCTCCTTTACAAAACCACCAACGATTACCAGCCGGACTACAACCCCGAGGGCCCAACCCTTGAGTTCATGACCTATGAGTTGGCCAGTGGCGGAACCTACGACCATATTTATGATCCGGCCGCTGCCTCGGACAACTTTTTCTGGCGGCCCGAGTCGGTCAACGTGCAACTACTGGCCGACACCGCGCCCATCGCGGTCTCGAATTTCGTCCAGTACGTCAATGAGGTGGCCTACGACAACACTATCATCCACCGGAGTGAGCCCATCAACCCCCTCGCCGATACCCGGGTGCTGCAGATGGGACGTTACCGGATCAGCCCGGACGACACCTACCTTCTGGAAGCAATTACCCGCCGCGATCCCATTCTCTGGGAAGAAAGCATCCCCAATGCCCGCGGTACCCTCGGAATGGCCCGATCAACCGGCCTCAACACGGCATCCTCGGAATTCTTCATCAACCTGGGGGACAACTCGGATACACTGGGTATCGCCTACACGGTGTTCGGGAAGGTGACCGAACCGGAAACCAGCCTGCCCCTGCTCGACGAGATGGGACAGGCCGATGTCTGGAACCTGCGCCAGTTCCTCGGGGATATTTTCGTAACCACTCCCCTCTATTCGCCCATTTCACCGTGGGACGTGAACCTGAAAACCAATTTCCTCCGGATCCCCGAAGTATCCGTCCCGGAAGGAACCCGTACGGGGGTCACCTACTCGTGGGAATTCGCCGATATGGATGGGGTTGAGGGAACCAGCGAAACGGAAGCCGCCAACCAAGCCGCTTTCAATGTCACTCTCAGCGGGGGGCAGTTGAGTGTTTCCCGCAGTGATTCGGGTCAGGCCCGCGTCGTGGTCACCGGTACGGCTGGGGAGGATTCCCTGAGCTTCAACCTAGACCTGGCAGGCTACAACTCCCAGGCCCTGGACGCCTTCCCCTCTTCCACCATCGAGCAAGGGGGATACCTGGACAACGCCTGGTACGGCCGCATGCAGGCTGAAACCTATCCGGCCATCCTTCATGACAATCATGGTGCCCAGTGGGTGACCAAGGTCGTCGACGAGGAAACGGGAGTGCAGTCCTTCTACATTTACGACGCGAAGCTGCATTCATGGCTGTACACTCGCCCGAGCCTCTACCCTCTCATCTATGTGTACGAGTGGGGAACCTACGTCCAGTATGTCACCGATACCGGCAACGGCATGAATTTCCCCCGCTGGTTCTACAACTACAGCACCTCGGAATGGGTCACTGATTAAGCCCTTTTCGGAGGGGTCCAGTGGACTACTTCCCTGAAGTCGGCCCGTAACTGCTCCTGCATTTCGGTTTGCAGAGTGACGGGAATTCTCCGCACAGCCTCCTCGATGCTCATCAGCCCCTCTTCAGCCGGGGCCATTTTGGCTGTTTGAGCGGCCTTGGGCCTGGTCTTTGGTCTTGGCTCGGGGGCCAACTCCAGATCCGGGCTCTCTTCTTGATACTCATCGAGGTCTTCCTCGTCGAAATCGGCCGTCTGTTGCGGAGTCACCGGGGCCTCTCGCAGGACGATCGGTCGCACCTCAAGACACCGGGCCGGGATCAGGCTTTTTTTTTTCCGCTTTCAGAAGGGGCTTCCTTCAGTCCCTTCAGCTCACGGATCAGGTTATCGAGGGCCCGGACCTGACTGGCCTCCACCGCGCGCAGCAGGGCCACCTCGAAGTTGACCTTTTCGGAGAGCCCTTTCTGCAGGGCAGTCTCGCTTTGCTGCAAGGCATCCAGCATCCGCAAAAGTGACTCGGACGGGAGCGCTTCTCCCAGCTTGCCTGAAATTCCACCGCCCTGTATGGCCTCCATGAGGGCTTCCCGGACCAGTCTCTGGACATCCTGCAGAACCCGGTACAGGTCGCGGCCCTCGGCACTGAATGTCTCTACCAAGTCCACCAGTTTCGGATAGTCGGCGGTTCCCATGGCCTTGCCCAGTTCGAGAATCCGGTCGGGTCCCACCAGTCCGTAGACATCGAGCACATCCCCCTCGGAGATGGTTTCGCCACAGAAGGAAATCATCTGGTCGAGGATCGACTGGGCATCGCGCATTCCCCCGCTGGCCAGCCGGGCAATCGAGCGCAGGGCGCCCTCGTCCACCTCAACCTTTTCCGACTCGGCGATGCGGGTCAGGCGCTCCACCAGGACTTCCTCCGAAATGGGCCGAAACTCGAACCGCTGGCAACGCGAGGTGATGGTAGCCAGGACCTTCTGGGCCTCGGTGGTGGCGAAGATGAACTTCACGTGCGCCGGGGGCTCCTCCAGAGTCTTCAACAGGGCGTTGAAGGCGGAGGCCGAGAGCATGTGCACCTCGTCAATGATGTAGATCTTGAAGGTGCACTGGGCCGGAGCGTACTGGCACTCCTCCCGCAGGTCACGGATCTGGTCCACCGAGTTGTTGGAGGCACCGTCGATCTCAATGACGTCAAGGCAGCTGCCGTTCATGATGGCCTGGCTGGTATCGGACTCGTCGTCGGGCTTGATATTGGGACCACCGGCCGCGTTCAGGGCCTTGGCAAAGACCCGGGCAGTCGAGGTTTTCCCGGTGCCGCGCGGACCGACAAACAGGTAAGCATGGGCGATACGGCCCGTCTCGATGGCATTGCGGAGGGTACGGACGATGTGGTCCTGGCCCACGATGTCCTCAAAACACTGGGGCCGCCAGCGTCGCGCAATTACCTGATAGTCCGCCATTCCGTCGTTGTAAGAAAGTTAAAAAGAGGGCCAGGCACCCTACGGCACATGCAGGTTCCGGCTACCGCTGCTACCTTCCGGTCCTGACGGGATTCACCACCCTGCATTGCATAGGACCCGGCCCAAGCGTCAGAGTCCTTCATCCCCTCGCTCATTTCAACCCTTTTTTAGGAATTATCGCAATCCCTCCGGAAATGAGCGGGTTTCCTCCCGGGGACTTAGTTAAGCTCGACCTCGACCATCAGGTCGGCGGCCAGGGCCTCGAGGTTCTGCTGGAGTTGGTCGATGGATACACCCTCCGGGATGTGCAACCGGGCATCCGCCTCGAAGACCGGGGTCCCCGACCATGGGGCCGCTTTCAATCCTGTGGAAAGCTCCTCCACATTGGCCCCGCTTTTCTGGAAAGCGGCGAAAATGGCATGAACGATGCCCGGGTGGTCCTGTCCAGACAGCTTGAGCTGGGCGGAGCCCCCCCCCTCGGCCGGCGACTCCAGTTCGGCCGGCTGGATGGAGTACTGGTACCCCACCTCCTTCATGAACCGGAAAACCTGCCCGCCAAAACTGGAGATGTCCTCTTCCGGCAAGGCAATCCTGAGGATCCCTGAAAAGTATCCGCCCATTCGGATCATCCGGCTGTCCAGCCAGTTGCCTCCATTGGCTTCCACCACCTCTGCCATCCGGGCCACAATGCCTTTCGCGTCCGGTCCAATCAGGGTCAGCATGACTTCTTTCATGCGGATATTGAAAAGGGACAGCGACGCTGATGCGAGTCCTAACTTGAATCACCTGCCCAACACGACGGGGCTTGGCCAATGGTGGGAGGTACTGGAGTTGAACCAGCGACCTCATGCATGTCAAGCATGCGCTCTAACCAACTGAGCTAACCCCCCATCCGGTGGCATTGAATGCCGAAAGAGAAGACAAGGTGGGAAATGAGGACCCCATGTCAACCCCAAGTTTCGGGCAAAAATCGCCGGAACCATTCCCGGCTAGTCGCTTTCGCTGAGGCGCTTCTGTGGCTCCTTGAAAAGCAACTGGTGGGTTTCCTCGAGGATTCCCATCAGGGATGATCCCGCCGGGAGCCTTTTAAAAAGCGCTTCCAAGGCCGGGCGATGCTCCCTGAGACGGTCCGGGGAGGCAGTATGGCCGGGAAACCAGTCCTCCGCGTTGCCAAGCAGGTTATAGCGCATCTGGCCGTATTCGACCATGTCGTAGGCCTTGGCGAGATTGCGCAGCTGGACGATCCGGCCGATATTAATTTCCCCCGGGATTTCGCTGATCGGGGGCAGGCCCAATGCCCACGGATCACGTAACTCCAGCTCGACCACTTCCGCATAGCGGGCCTGCAGGCGCTCGACAACCGGCCGGACAATATCCTCCGCCCGGTCGAGGTAGGCCAGCGCATCCATGTGCTCGTTAAAATCGGACGGGCGGGCAGCCCCCACGCTGAGGGTGTGGATCTCCGGCCGGCGAAGGCAGAACAGGTCGTTGAAGGTCATCGGATGGAGGGGCTGGCACAGCTCCATCAGGCGGGGAGGCGCCTTGTAGAGCATCCCCCCTTTGTCACTGGGGCTGATGATGAAGACGCCCATGTCCCGGCGGGTGGCGTTCTCCACGCAGGAGGCCGTTTCCTGGTAAATGTAGTACCAGTGCAGGTTGATGTATTCAAATCCCTCGCCTGCCCCATCGACATACTCAATGGCCTGATTGATGACCCTGACCGAGCCATGGGTGGAAAACCCGACGTGGCGGCACCGGCCCTCTTTCTTCAGGCGTTGCGCCATGGCAAAGCAGCCTCCGTCCCGGGTCACCCAGTCCAGCTTCTTCTGGTTGTTGATCCCGTGGATACCCAGCAGGTCGACATGCTCCAGCTGGAGCCGCTCCAGGGAATCGATGGCGTTGGCGTAAAAGACCTCCGGATCCTCCTCACACCCGATTTTGGTCTGGATGATAAGCTGGTCCCGCGGCTGCCGGGGCAGGAACTGCCCAAGCTGGCGCTCAGAGGGTCCATATCCCCGGGCAGTCTCCACATGGTTGATCCCCAGCTCAAAGGCCCGGTTCAGGGTTGCTTCCAGATTCACCTGGGTAGCCGGGTCGATTTCACGCATCGGCTTGTCCGTCCACCCATCCTGGTAACGCATCCCCCCACAGGAGAATACCGGCATGGTAAGGCCCGTCTTGCCGAAGCGGCGACGGGACATGGGGAAGTTTGCATTTGCCATGGGCCTTAGTTTTACCGGACCGGGCAATTCGTCAACCGAGTTTGCCACTAACAGGAGGATCGGGGTGATAATTCACCTTGATCTTGGGCCCGTGGGTGGCAGTTTGAATCAAACCTGAAACCGCGCCATGCTGCACACCCTCCGAATCGAAAACCTCGCCCTGATGGACTCGGTGTCGTTGGAATTTGAAAAGGGATTCACCGCGGTAACCGGTGAAACCGGTGCGGGAAAATCAGTCCTGCTGGGGGCCTTGTCCCTGCTCTCGGGCTCCCGGGCGGACAAGACTATGATCCGGCAGGGGACCGACACCTGCACCCTGGAAGCGGCTTTCTCCATTGAGGATCCTGAGCACCTCAACGCCCACCTGGAGGACATGGGCCTGCCCCTCACCGAGGACGGGCAACTCATTGTCCGGAGGATCCTCTCCAGCACCAAGGCGAGCCGGATCTGGATCAACGGTGCCATGGCCACCCTGGCCCAGTTGCAGGAAACCGGGAAACGATGGATTGATTTCCACGGTCCGGGCGAACCGCAAAAGCTGTTCCATGAAAGGGAGCAACTGGCCCTGCTCGATTTATACGCCGGCCTGGGGAAGGATCTGGCCGGTTACGGCGATCAGTACCGCGGGTGGCGCAGTTGCCTGGAGGAGATTGAGCGCCTCCGCAACGAGACGCGCCTCTCCCCTGAGGAAGCCGAGTTCCTGCGAACCCAGATCCGGGAAATTGACGCCCTGGAACTCAGCGAGGACAGGATCAGCCAGTTGGAACAGGACTATCGTCGAATTGAAAGCGCCCAGGACCTGCAGGACCTGTGTGCCCAGCTGGACGAAGCTTTCCTCGGGGCCAAGGGTATCTGCCAGCGCCTCCAGGCAGTCCTTCCCCTGGCACAGAAACTTTCCCGTCTGGATCCATCAGCGGCAACCCTCACCGACCGGGTGGAATCCCTCGTCATCGAGGCCAGCGACCTTTCCGGCGAATGGCGGGCCCTTGCCTTTGAAACCGATTACGATCCGCAGCAGATCAAGCAGATCGAATCCAGCATGGAGGCCTGGATGAACCTCCGGCGGCGCTACGGGCCAACGATGGAAGGCGTGCTCAGCAAGCGGGAGCAAATGGCCCAGCGACTGTCCATCCAGGGCGATATCGAGGGCACCCTGCAATCCCTCCAGGACAAGGCCGACGTCATGGAGGGCAGGGTCATGGAGGCCGCGGCCGGGCTGCGCTCGGCCCGCCTCAAGGCCGCCCACAAACTGGCCAGGGAGGCCGAGAACCTGATGGCCGGACTGGGCTTCAAGAAACCCCGGCTGGGAATTGAAATCATCGCCCGCAACCGCCTGGGACCCACCGGCGACGCTGATTGCCGCATGACCTTCGCCCCCAACCCCGGAAGCGATCCCCTCCCCTTGAACAAGATTGCCTCCAGTGGTGAGATGGCCCGGGTCATGCTGGCCCTGAAATCGGTCCTGGCCACAGTGGACGCCACCCCGGTGCTGGTCTTCGACGAGGTCGACTCCAACATTGGCGGCGAGGTCGCCACCGCGGTCGCCCGTCTACTGGCCGACCTGGGCAAGAACCACCAAGTCTTCTGCATCACCCATTTGCCACAGGTTGCTTCTGTCGCGAAAAATCACTACGTTGTCGAAAAGCTGCAATCCGACGACGCCACCCGGATCACCATCGAGTGCCTCGACCACGACGCCGATGCCCGGGTCGATGAATTTGCCCGGATGCTGGGCGACCGGGGCTCTGATGCCGCGCGTCAGCACGCGCGGGAACTGCTGACCCGGAAGTCCTCCTAGAACCCGAGACTGACTAGGACCGAGCCAAACTGGTGGTTGTATTCCTGGCCGCTGAATTCCCGGCTTCGGAAGGTCCGCGAATAGGCCAGGGTCAGCCCATGGTAACGGAAGCCGGCACCGAGAACGAACTCACCCACCAGCGACTCGGAAGAGGTGCCGGTGTCGAAATCCTTGAACAAAGGACCGTCCAGGGTGATGTTATGAAGGACAGCCGATCCGCGGACACCCGCAAACCCGTACAGCGACCATTTGGAACCACCGTTGCTTCCGGAGGAAAAGAGTTCATGCGGATAATTACCCATCTGCAGTCGCGGGGTCATGTACTGCACCGGAAGGTGCAGGCCGGCCCGGACGAGCGTCCCGACATAGGCGTTGGTCAGGCCGTTGCCAAGGTAAGCGCCCCACTCGAAATAGCCGTCGAGCTGAAAGGAGTCCTCGCCGGTCATCCGAGCCAGCCATCCCAGCCGGCGCTTCCGGTCAAAGAGAAGATTCACGGTCACCTCCGCAGGGACCTGCGAATCCCATCCCTGGAAGATCGGCGAGTCACTGATATTCCGGTGGACCCAGTTCTGGGTGGGCTGCGCCTTGGCGTATTTCCCGGTCACGCCGATGGAAATGACAACCGAACTGAGGGCGTTTTCGTCCTTCACATGTAGTGAAACTTCAGCACCAAGCCATCCGGCGTAGGGTCGCTTCCCCGTGGCGGAGGATGTTGCCTGCGGATCATCCGGGGTAAACATCAGCTGGGTCAGGCCGATCCCGTAGGCATAGCGGGTGGATTCGCTTTCCGCCATCGAAGCCAGCCACCCGAACAAGGGACCGCGGTCCACCCCGCTCATTTTCTTCAGGACCCCCTGCATACGGGTCAGGGATCCGGGCGAAACCGGGCGCAGGTAGGCCAGCCGGGCCCCGTTGGTGTAGTCGTTGTCCGACCCGGTGAAGATGTCGTTGTCCAGCTGGAATATGACATAGGATCCGCTCCCTTGTTGCCCGGAGGCGAGGGAAACTAGGGGAAGGACCGCCACCGCGGCCATGATGAGGATTCTAGGGAGAGGGCGCATCTTCCAGATAAACAAGTTTCAATGGCCGCTGGTCGACAAGTTTCGGGTTCCAGTTTCTCACCCGGGGATCAATCAGGAAAACGTTGGTGTACCAATAGAGCGGGATGACGGGCTCCGCCTGCAGGAGCAACGACTCGGCCTGCCTGATCAGCTCGAACCGCTTCCCCTTGTCCATTTCATGGGAGGAGGCCTCCAGCAGACGGTCGTACACGGGATCGTTGAACCCGGTGTCGTTGTTGGGACTGTGGGAAAGGAGCGTCCTCAGAAAGGAATACGGATAGAGGTTGCCGATCCACCCGGCCCGGGCGATGTCGTACTGCATCTCCTTGGTGGTATTGAGGTAGACCTTCCATTCCTGGTTGGCCAGCTCGATCTCCACCCCCAGTTCGCTCAGCCACATGTTCTGGATCGCCTCGGCAATCTTGCGATGATTGTCGCTGGTATTGAAGATCAATTCCACCTCTGGAAACCCCTTGCCTCCGGGATAGCCGGCCTCCGCCAGCAGGGCCCGGGCCTGTCCGGGATCATGGACCTCCCGGGCAGGATACTCGTATCCACCTATTCCCGCCGGGGCATAACTGGTCGCCACCCGCTCGTTCCCCTGCAGCAGTTTGCGGATGATCTGCTCACGGTCGATGGCCAGCGACAGGGCTTTCCTGACCCGGACGTCATCTAGTGGTGGCCGGGTCGTGTTGAGGCGGTAAAAATAGACCCCGGCGAACGGATCAAAGCGAATCTTCCCCGGATGCTGGTCCGCGTAAAACCGACGCATGTTGACCGGGACGGAGTTGGTGACATGCAGCTGGCCGCTCTCGAAAGCCCTCAGCTCGGTGTTTTCATCGCTAATGGGATAGAATTCGAAACCGTCCATCTTCACGGAGGCGGCGTCCCAGTAGTACGGGTTGCGCTCCACCCGGATCACCGAGTCCGGTTCCCATTTTTTCAATACATAGGCCCCGTTGCCGACATAGCTGTCCGGGCGGGTCCAACCGCTGGCCCGTACCCCGGGTCCTCCAAAGGCCTCGATGGTCCGCCTGTGAACCGGCAGAAAAGTTTGGTTCAGCAGCATCTTGAGGAAATCAACCACCGGCTCATTCAACTCGACCCGCAGGACCCGGTCCTCCTCGGCCACGATTCCCACTTGAGAAAAATCGCTGATATTGCCCTTGTGGTAGGCCTCGGCTCCCCGGATCATGTACATCCAGTCAGCGTACTCGTTGCCGAGCGAGGGATTGAGGACCCGCTTCCATGAGTAGACGAAATCCTCGGCGGTGAAGGGATCACCATTGCTCCATTTTGATTCGCGGAGGAAGAACCGCCAAGTGCGCCCGTCTTCCGAGGTCTCCCATCGTGCGGCAATGCCCGGATAGGGAATCTCGTCGGTCACGGGATGATAAGCCACCAGGCCCTCCAGCAGGGTAAGAATAATCTGCACTTCCGGTGTTCCGGTGACGGTATGCGGGTCGAGGTCACGGGGCTCGCCTCCGTTGCCAATCTTGAGAATCCCCTCTTCTGTCCTGTCGGGCCCCGTGCAGGCGTTGAACAGGCAGACCCCCACCGCCAGGACCGGTAAATACAGCCAGCTTCTCATGTGGCCATGATGGCCCCACCCCCGTGCAGTGTCGAGTTTGACCTTTTCCGGATTACCGTGAAAGTGGGTGGCATGGAACAAACGGTGGATTGGGGACGGACAGCCTACCGCGCTGCATGGGATCGCCAGTTGGAGCTGGTGGAACAGCGCCAGGCGAACGCCCGCCCCGACACGCTGGTCCTGACGGAACACAACCCGGTCTTCACTATCGGGGCCCGGCCGGGAGCCGACCAGCACCTGGTCTGGTCAGAGCAGATACTGGCCCAGCAGGGCATAGAGGTGGTCCGCACCAACCGCGGCGGCGACATCACTTACCACGGCCCGGGCCAGATTGTCGGCTACCCCATCATGAACCTGCGGGATAAAAAGGACCTCCATGCCTATCTGCGGAACTTGGAAGAGGTCCTCATCCGGACAGTGGCCCACTTCGGGATCACCGCCTCCCGGCGCGAAGGTAAAACCGGCATCTGGATCGACGGCCGGAAAATTGCCGCCATCGGCGTAGCCGTAAAGACCTGGATCACCTACCACGGGTTCGCGCTCAACGTGAATCCCGATCTGGCCCATTTTTCCGGCATCGTCCCCTGCGGCATCACCGATGGAACGGTCACTTCACTGGAGCAGGAATGCGAAGATCCGCCCCTGATGGGACAGGTCAAGGCCCGCCTGGTCCGCGAATTCTGGGAAGTCTTCGGGAAAAAGCCCGTCGGGTAACGCACCTTTTCGCGATTCCGCCTTGAATTCCGCAAGGAATTGGGAAACCGTACCCGACCATGGATGGACGCAAGCCCAACTGGCTGCGGGCAAAACTGCCCACCAGCCCGGAATACCGGAAGACCCGGGAAATTGTCGAAGGCAGTTCCCTGCACACGGTCTGCCAGAGTGCCCAGTGCCCCAATCTCGGGGAATGCTGGAGCCGCCGCACCGCCACGGTCATGATCCTCGGCAACACCTGTACCCGGGCCTGCACTTTCTGCGCCATCCATACCGGCCGCCCCACCGAGCTTGACCTGGCTGAACCCGCCCGGGTGGCCGTGGGGGTCAAGGAAATGGGCCTCCGTCACGCTGTCATTACCTCGGTCTCCCGGGACGACCTCAAGGACGGCGGGGCCGCCGTCTGGGCCGCCACCATCCGCGCCATCCGGTACAAGAATCCGGAAACCGCCATCGAGGTCCTCATTCCCGATTTTCGCGGCAACACCGATCACCTGGATGTGGTCCTTGATGCCAACCCGGATATCCTCAACCACAACATGGAAACCGTGAAGCGGCTCCAGCGGCCCGTCCGCAAGACCGCCTCATGGGAGGTCACTTCCAAAATCCTCACCCATGCCAAGTCCCGCGGATTCACCACCAAGTCGGGCCTCATGCTGGGCATCGGCGAGGAGGAACATGAGATCGAGGAAACCATCCGCCATCTTCACTCCATCGGGCTCGATATCCTGACCATCGGGCAGTACCTCCGGCCCACCAGGGAACACCGCAAAATGCACCGCTGGGTCACTCCGGAGGAGTTCCGCCACTGGAAGGAATTCGGTGAAGCCCTTGGTATCGGCGTCGTCGAGTCCGGGCCCCTCGTCCGTTCCAGTTACCACGCCGATGAGCAGTCCGACCGCTTCAGCCGCAACCGCTCCACCTGCGCTTCCTGATCGAATAAAAAAGCCCGCCGTCGGGTGACAGCGGACCTTGATTTAAAGACCTGTCTTATCCGATTCCGGTTAGTTGCTCTTGCGGCGGCGGTACATCACCAGACCGATGGCAGCCAAGCCACCCAGCAGGGCGTAGGTCGCCGGCTCCGGAACAACCGTCAGGTTGACGTTGTCGTAGAATACACCGGAGGAATTAAAATTTGTGGCATTGTTCGAGAATCCAATCTGGAAGACCTGACCAACCAGACCTGCGTCAATCTCAAGGCTGACCTGATAGGTTCCCCATGATGTCGGGATAGCCGTCATGTCGGAGGTGATGAAATTGGTCTGTGCATATCCGGCGGCCGGATTCAGGGTTTTGATGAACGCCAGGGCGGTTGTCGGAGCAGCAAGGTTGCCCAGCTTGGCGTCAAATTCAAACTGCCAGGTCTCACCAACGTTTCCAGCACCAACCGTGTATTCGCGGAAGACCACAGACTCGACGATGTTGCCATTGGTGTGCTCGCTACTGTTGTTGTAGTCACTGAATACGCTCAGTTGGTTCGTACCCTGGTCAATCCCGCCTTGTCCGGATACAACCGCCGAGAAGTGCGTCCCCACGTTCGGGGCCGGAAAGGAAAAATAACCATAAAGGTAGTCTCCGCCGGGATTGTAGACATTCGCGCCAACAAGCCAGCCGTCCTGAAGGGATGAATCCGCAGCACTGCCATCAGCTACCACCATAGAATCAAAGTTCTGTGAGTAGTCGACAATCTGTGCTTGTGCCACCGAGCAGATCAGGCCGGAAACCGCTAGAAGTAAGGGTAGGTTTCTCATAAGCTAAGGTTTTTCGTGATTAGGGTTATTGGTCGATCCGGATGAAGATTCCGAATCGATATATAGAGAAATCGAGTGCAATCGGGTCTGTCAAATAAAAATGCATTATAATGCAATTTCTGAAAGAAATTCCCTCTATTAGCCGACCGGTTAAAAATTCCTCAATTCCATCTGGATACTTCATAAAAATAAGGACCAGGCGCATCATTAACAAATCAATAAGGCCCCAAAAGACGCCATAATAAGTCTCCAAGGCCCACACTTCGAATTGTAAAAAAACTCCCTTTATCCCTTGTCCGAGGGAAACACAAAAGGCCTGACGGAAAGCTACTGTGGGGAAAGACTGACCCTGTAGAACTGGGATTTACCCTCCTGGAAAACAGGTTTGGCGAACAGAAAATGGCCTTCGGGAGCCACCATGGAAAGATCAAGGATCCACTCCCTCAGGTCAGTGGCGGATTGGAGGGTATAAATAAGTTGAGGGGGTCTCTCCCCCGTCAAGTGAACCGATCCAGCGGGACCGATACCAGCGGAAGTGACTATCGGCTCCGGCAGAACAACCGGAACGAAGACAAAGCGACTGAAAACGACCTCCACTTCCTGCCCATTGGTCGGAACCAGGCCCTTTCTCAGCCAAAGGTTGAGGCGCACCTGCTGGTCTCCGGAGAGGGGGAAATCCTGCGCCGAATAGGTCCACTGGGCAAGGACCGGCGGGGGTTCTGGCCCCGATGGACAGTGCTTCACTGATCTCCCTATCGGAGGCAACAGAGATGGCCATGATGTTGAGCGTCGTCTCGTAGCCCAGCTCGGGGCAGTACTCAATCATCTCTCCGGCCTCAGAGATCTGGTGGACATAGCAGGCAACACGGATCATATCGAGGAAGCTGTCCTTGCGGGGAATGATCTGCTTCTTCCAGTCGCTCTTGCCCCCGGCATCGGCCATCGCGAATGGTCGAATCGAGGACCCGGAGCTCCGGGCGGTAAGTTATCCACGGGGCTTGTTAAGTCATTTGCCCTGAATCTGCCCTCACGGAAGAAAATGGGCAAGCCCATCCTTTCGCTTGCGGAGGAACCCACCCCGGCCCATTTTTCAGGCATGGAGAATCCGATGTTCAGCTGGGAATCCGAGGTGCGCGACTACGAGTGCGACCTGCAGGGAATCGTCAACAACTCCGTCTACCAGAACTACCTTGAGCACGCCCGCCACCTTTTCATTAAGGAGCGGGGACTCGATTTCGCCGAGGTGACCGCCCGGGGCATATTCCTGATCGTGGTCCGGGCGGAGATCGATTACAAGTTCCCCCTGAAAAGCGGCCACCGCTTCCGGGTGGACCTGCGTCTGGAACGGGTGACCCGGATCCGCTTTGCCTTTGTCCAGGAAATCACCTGCCTGGACGAGGAGAAGCTGGCCATCAAGGCGCGGATCATAACCGCCTCCATGGACGCGAATGGCCGGCCCATGTACCCGAAGGAACTGGAGGCACTCCTGCCGGATATCCCTTAGAACGCATTTTCGCTGGTGCCCGCCTTCCGTTGAACCTATTCTACCGCCATGCCCCAATTAGCCCGTCATTTATTCACCGCAGTCATCACCGCCAGCGCACTGCTCTGCGGCTTCCTTTGGTTGAGGGAGGAAGTCACCAACCGGATCTACCAGCAGAAACTGGAGGCTCTGGTCGGCGAATACGCGGCCTTGGCGGACCGCTACAACTATGCCGTCCGGCAGACCGCCATCACCGAGTTGGAGGTGACGAACGACTCGGTGACGGTCCTGATCCGCACCCTCGATGGCGAGATCCGCCGGATCCCGACCCCGTTTGATCCACGCAGGGAAATTTACATCGATTACCTGGTCGGCCGAGGAAAGATCTGGATTCGCCGGGTCTTTGACCAGAAGACCTCGCCGGACAACGGCCTCGTCATCGATCCCGTCTGGGATGAGGTCGACTGGAAAAACGGCCACCTGGATTTCGGGAAAGCGGTTTACCGGGCCATGGAACCGGGGATCTGGTCCATCCAGGTGAGCGGCAGCGGGGGCCTCACCTTGGAGAAGGTCCGGGAGACAACCTCAGCCAGCCTGGAGGCGGCTCCACTGGTCCGCACTTTCGAGGAGATTAAGCTCTCGCTTGATGCGGAGGTCAAATCCATCGGCTGGGACGACATCTGGAATTTCTGCACCTCGCCCCTGGAGAAATAAGGAACATCCGTCCCTCAAGGCCGTGGATCCCGAGAATCCCGGTGGCAATATTCTATACGGTGTTCTCGATCGTCTTCCCTATTCCTTCCCGGGTGGGCAGCTGGCCGGCCATTGCGGTCTCGACCAGGTACCGGAGCATGTCGTTGGGTCCGAACCAGACCACGAACAGTTGCCATGGCATGGGTGGATCTATTTCCTCGTTGGCCACGGCGTTCTGCCACATCGGGACCTGCATCAGGAAATTCGGGGAATCCTGGTCACTGAAACCGGTCCCCGATTCCGCCCCGGCAAAGGCAAATTTGGTGCCTCCGGCCAGTGACGGGGCCACGCTGTAGCCATAAGCTCCGGCCACTACTTCTATCCAGACCGGGCCATTGGAGCCCCGACCCATGTAATAAGAGGGTGATGGATAAAGCAGGTCCGGGGCAACGGAATGATCAACGGCCCACAACGGGACGTTACCGGCATCACTAAGGCTGTCTCCAAAGACAACAATGTTCTTGATTCCGGGTTTTGCCCGTACGGCAACCGCAAAAAAATGCACATCAGTGCGGTGATCAATTTTCAAGGCATAAAACCTCCCCTTTCTGGGGTATAGTGCCCACTAGCCGCAGGGGGGCAATACAAAGTTGAAGTCGCAATCCGGGTCCCGTGAGACCTAGAACTGAACCTCAATGCTGGCCTTGACCACCGTCGGGTTGTGCCTACAGGTGGGCGGGACGAAACGGATATTCCCGACCGTATGGTGGGCGGCATCCCGGAGCGCCAGGGGCGCTTCTTCCGGGGTTCTCAACATGCGCGGCACCCCTTCGGAGTCCACGTAGAAATCCACCCTTACCCTGCCCGCAACCAGGTTGCCTTCCTCATCAATATATCTCACCGGGGCGCCCCGGTGGAGGATCTGCAGGGGACGATCAAGCTCGGAAGCGGGGCAGAGTGTCAGTTGATTAGGATATTGCGAGATGTCGGCGAACCGTCCCTCGATATAGGTTGCCGGGGTGATGGTCAGGATCCCGTAATAACCGATCTCGCCCACCGGGATTTCCGCCCGCAGGTCGACCGCGACCGGTTCACCATCCAGCATCGCCGGGCGAAACTGGATCTGCCCGAGGGCCCGTTTTATCGGTTCGACTAGCAGATGATGAGGGAGGTGCAAACAGACGGAATCAACCACTTTCCCCGATTCATCGAGCCTGATAATAACCTCGGCCACCGCTGTCCGCGGGACCAAATGCTGGATCTGCAGGGGAATAATGATGTTAAGCGGCTCCATCTGGGCGGGACCGACAAACCCATCTTCCGGAGGTTCATCCGCATGGGAACCCGGAACACCGATTACCAGGCAGGCCAGCGCCATGGCAGGCAACAAGCCCGACCGCCAAGCTATGGAATTCAACAGCGCCACAACACATCCTCCCCAACAGCGAAGTGTAGGGCAAAAGATCCCCGAGTCAACCGGAATCAACGGATCACCACCCGGGCAAAGGCATCATCATAGATTGCCCCGAGGATCCCCCAATCGTAGCGGGCAACCTCTCCCCGGCAACCGGACGGCTCCCTCCATCGACCCGAAGTTATCAAATCGGCGGTTTTCTCCGCGAGGCCGGTAATGCCATCATAAAAAGCATTTTCATCCGTAATATGCCCGGGATAAGCCAGGCGCCGGGGAAGAACCGGATGGACCCCGCAGTAAATCGCCTCCACCACGCTTCCGCCGAAGAAATCCTGAACCGCGGTAACGGGCAGAATATCGGCCTTCCACAACCAACGGGCATATTCGGCGAATGTTTCCACTGGCCCATCCTGGACAATGGCGGACCCCAGCAACCGGCGAACCTGATCCAGTCCGGATTGTCCACCGCTACCGCGCTCCCCCAGCAGGGCCACATTGAAGACCAAGCCTTTTTCATGCAGGGCCACCAGAAGTCGCAGGAACTCGTCCGGGCGCTTGTCGTATTCCCAACGGTGGTTCCACAGGAGCAACGGGCGATCGCTCCCCCCTGCCCTCTCCGGGCGATGCTGGTCCAGCTCGCGGAGGGTCATTCCCAGGGGGAGAACCTCCGCCTTCGCGGCAATGGCGTCGATGGTTTCCACGTTCGTGTAGTCAGGAAACTGCGACAACAAGCGACGCAGCGCCTCCATGAAGGAATTCCTGTGATAGGCGGAGTTGAAAAACACCCTCTCCGAAGCCAGGGCCGAGGTGTAGTTGATATAGCCGTAATGCAGGTCCCTGTTCTCCCGGATATCCGTATCCCGTTGTGAAACCGGATAGCCCAGCTGGTTCTCGTGGAAATAGCTGGCCACGGGAGTGCTGATACCCCGCTGGCCCAAAAGTCCCCGGAACACGGCGATGTCCATCATGTCATCGGCAAGGATCAGGTCGTACTGCTGCCCCCCGGATGCGATGCGTTCGGCAAAGGTCACGGCCGCACCGTGAAGGCGCCATTTCCAGTGGCACCCCTCAAGGGACAGGATGTCGATCCGGTGGCGGGAGACGGCTTTCAGTTCATCGGCCCACCGCCGGTGGGATCCGCCGTACCACGGCGAAAGCAGGCTAATCCGCATGGGGTCCCCTTTCTCCATCAACTCCCACGGAATATTCCAGCGGGGATTTTGCAAGCGCCCAGGTCGCCCCAATGCGTATAGGCCTTGTTTTTTGGCTATTCTGCGATTATGCCATGACCATGAAATACCTCCTCTCCACAGCTCTGCTGTCGCTGGCCAGCCTCTGCCATGGCCTCCATGAATTTCTTCCCCAGGGGATGAACTACGATGCCCGGATCACCCCTCCGGCTGATTACCTTGGCTTTGAACCGGGGGAACGCCACCTGTTCCACCATGAGCTGACCGGATACCTGAGGCTCCTTGCCGGGGAATCCGATCGGATGGAAATCATTGAATACGGTCGCACACACGGGGGACGTCCCCTGATGCAAATCCTTATTTCCTCCCCCGACAAACTGGCCAAAAAGGAGTCCATCCGCAAAGCCCACCGGAAACTGGCCGATCCAACCCAGTCGGGCCGACTCAATCTCGGGGACATGCCCCTGGTGGTGAATATCAACTACAACGTGCACGGCAATGAACCCAGTGGCGCCAACGCCGCCCCGCTGGTCGCGCATTACCTCTCCGCTGCCAAGGGAAAGGCGATCCCGGATTAGACTCTACCACCAGTGGCTGCCGAATGTCGTCCTCGACTACCACGAGATGAACACCGATCGCTCCTACTTTTTCCAGCCCGGGGTTCCAGAACGGACGCACCCCCTAATTCCGGAAGTCGGCCAGGGCCTGACGGAGAGGCTCTCCGGGTATTTAGCCGAGGCCGATGGATGATGCCAGGCGGTGAGGTTGCCCCCCCCAATCCAGAATGATCCTCATCCCGCGGGCGTGGGCCGCGTCGACGAAGGACTTGAATTCCTCCTTGGTTCCAAATTCAGGATTCACCTCCAGGTAATTCTGGATGGCATAGTAGCTGCCCAATTCCCCTTTCCGGTTGAGCACGCCAATCGGATGAATCGGCATCAACCAGAGGGTACGGACCCCGAGAGACTCGATGCGGTCAAGGTCGGCCTCGACGACAGCGAAGGTTCCCTCCTCGGAATACTGGCGAACGTTAATCTCGTAAATGGTCTGGTTTCGGACCCATTCAGGCAGACTGGATGAAGGCTCCTTCCGGAGGAGCTCCGCCGGCGTCTCGGTGGCCGAGTGGGCCGGGAATAGGCCGGCGCAAACCGCCAGCAAGGCAATGATTAAAGTGGATGGTAGTGTTTTCTTGGACATGGGATAGATAGATTGAGATTATTCCCGTCTAACATCTCATATTCCCCCTGATATCCGCCCAAAGGATAGGATAGCACTGACAAGGCTTGGACAAATCCTTTATCGATTTTATTGGATCACATTCTTTTCATCCAGATAAACCAGCAATGGTTTATGGGCCTTGGCCTCGTCCTCGGCATACTCGGCGTAACTGGCAATAATGACGATATCACCGGGCTGGACCTTGCGGGCGGCCGCTCCATTAAGACAGACCTCCCCGGGCTGACCGAGAATGACGTAGGTGTGAAAACGCTCACCGTTATTGCAGTTGTAGATGTCCACCTGTTCGAATTCCAGCAGATCGGCTGCCTGCAGGAATTCCGGCCCGAGGGAAATTGAACCCGTGTAGTTCAGGTTGGCATCGGTAACCGTGGCACGGTGGATTTTTGATTTCAGTAGGGTGCGTTTCATTGGAAATACTCGATTGAATGGTTTATGGATTCAGTTCAACGGCCCGGCAGAGACCGCGCAGGACAAGATCCGGCACATGCCGGGTCACCAGGGGATCTTCCTTGAAATATCTGGAATGTCCCCCGGTCACGACAACCACGGGCTCCCTCCCCTCGAAGGCCTCCATTCGCAGACGCGAGAGCACTTCCCTGAGAAGCCCCAAGTGGCCGAAATAGAGCCCGTTCTGGATGCTCTCAACCGTCGTCTTGCCGAGGCAGGTCGTCCGGTGCTCGAGATCCACCGAAGGCAGCTTGGCGGTGTTTCTTGCCAGGGCCTGCATGGAAAGGGCCATTCCGGAGGCAATTACGCCCCCGAGGTATTCATCCTTCCGGTTGATTGCGCAGAAGGTGGTCGCGGTACCCATGTCGACCACCAGCCGATCCGTCCCGGGGAAGAGCTCCACGGCCGCAATGGCGTTGGCAATACGGTCGGCACCGACTTCAGAGGGGTTCTTGGTCCGGATTTTCAGGCCCGTCCTCACCCCGGCCTGTAGCAACAGTGGCTTGATTCCGAGGTAGGCCTGGCAGGCATCGACAACGATCCGGTTGCAGTCGGGGACAACGGAAGCGATGGCCACCGCCTTGAGCGATTCCACCGGCACGTTTTTCGATTTCAGTATCTGCAGGACAAATACACCAAACTCGTCGGCGCTGGGCGGCTCGTGGCTGGACTTGCGGAATTCAAGGACAAGGTCGCGGCCCCGGCAGACCCCGCCGTAAATATCCGTATTCCCGATATCAAAGCAAAGAATCATGCCTTGTTGATCTCCCCTTGGGCAACATTATCGATCAGGCGGACCCCCTCGAGGGCAACCGCGCCCAGCCGGCGTCCATCCCTCTCGTGCACGTACTCGACATCAAAACCAAGGGCTTCCAGTTCTGCTCGGGCCATCGCGCAGTCCACCGCGGTCCGCAGGACCCGGCTAAATTCGGGGGCAAGAATGCGGGCGGAATCCGACAAGCGGACGTTGCGACTGCTCATCGCCAATCCATCCTTCTCCCTGATGGTGGGGATGGAGATGATTTCCGTCTCGAGGAAAAAGGCCCGGACCATTCCCCGCACCAGTTGCAGTTGCTGCCAGTCCTTCTCGCCGAAGTAGGCCCGGTCGGCCCGGGCTAGGATCAGGAGCTTTAGCACCACGGTCAGAACACCATCGAAGTGCCCCGGACGCATGGCACCCTCAAGGACGGCACTCATCTCCAGCTCATGGACCCGGTAACTGTAGTCGTCCGGGTAAAGCATCCCGTACTGGGGCAGGAAAACCGCCGAGACCCCCGCCTCCTTACAGGCCTGCAGGTCTGCCTGCAAAGGTGTCGGGTAGGAACTGCAGTCCTTCGGGTCGTTGAACTGGGTCGGGTTGACGAAAATACTGACCACGGTGTACTTGTTCCCGGCCACGCAGGCCTGGATCAATTCCAGGTGTCCCGCATGCAGGGCCCCCATCGTGGGGACAAACCCCACGCTGCCCGGTTCAATCGTTTCCTGCCATGCCCGCAGGGCTTCAATGGTTCCCAACTTTTCCATAAGTAAAACTTTCCTCCATGGACGGGAAACTCCCGCCCTTTACATCCAGGTCGTACTGGGCCAGCGCCCTCTGGAATACATCCGCTCCCTCCGCATAGGTCCGCAGGAACTTCGGACGAAACCCCTTGTTCAGGCCCAGGACATCCTGCAGGACCAGTATCTGCCCGCTACAATCCGGACCCGAGCCGATCCCGATGGTCGGGATGCTCAATTTCCGGGTGATATCAGCGGCCAATTCTGCCGGGATACATTCAAAGACAATCGCGAAGACCCCTGCTTCCTGGAGCGCAAGCGCGTCCAGTTCAATCTGTTTGGCCGCAGCCTCATCCCGGCCCTGTACCCGGTAGCCTCCAAACTGGTGGACCGACTGGGGGGTCAGGCCAAGGTGACCCATCACGGGAACACCGCTCTGGACAATGTGGGCTATGACGTCGAGGTGTCCCTGGGCCCCCTCGATCTTCACCGCGTTGGCCCCCGCCTTCATGATGGTGTCAACCGCCTCCATCGCCGCGGCGATCCCTTTCCGGTGCTCGGGAAACGGGATATCCGTCACCACGAGGGTCTCGCCAAGGCCTCGCCGGACTGCGGCGGTGTGGCTGGCCATCATCTCCGTTGTCGCATGGACCGTGTCCGGGTAGCCGTGCATCACCATGGCTACGCTGTCGCCCACAAGGACCGCGTCAACGGGTGAATCTGCAATGATCCGCGCACTCCATGCGTCGTAGCAGGTGACCATGGAAATCGGGTTCGATTCCGCGCGGAACCGGGCAAAGTCAGTCACACGCTTCATGAGCGCCCTCCTTTGCCATTAAGAAAGCTGAAAGCTCCTGATTTGGGTACCTGTCTCATCGATCAAGTCCTTCTCCAAGCTGATAATCGGGTCTGTTTACGAATTCTATGCCGTCACATCCGGGGGATTCCGGTATGTGCGGGAGGTAATGGAGTCCCATTCCGGGCGAAAATCAAGCCCGAATCACAGAATGGTCAAAAGACGAAGAACCCCTGGTAGAACCCGAGCAAGAGCGTTGCCGCAACCAGCAGGCCCATGGCGAACCGGGCGCCGGGGGCCGGAGGGGTCACAACCGGGGTCTCGGGTTCGCCCGAGCTCATGACGGCGGCCCGCATCCAACCGAAGTAGTAGTAGATGGATATGACTACCCCGATCAGGGCGACACCGAGCATCCAGTAAAGGCCCGCCTGAAAGGCGGCCACAAAAACCAGCAGCTTGGCCACAAAGCCGGCCAGAGGGGGAATGCCCGCAAGGGAGCCCAGACTGACCAGGAGAACGCCCCCGAGATAGGGTTCCTTTTCAAGAAGATCGTCGTAATCAGCAAGTTCCTGCCCGGAGTCCTCCTTATCCGCGACATGGGCCATAACCTCGAAAACGCCAAAGGATGCCAGCCCGTAGGTGACGAGATAAAAGAGGACCGCCAGGACCGCCCAGTCCACTGTCTGTGCCGCCAGCAACCCCATCAGGAGGATTCCGGCATGAGCCACCCCGGACATGCCCATGACCCGCTTGACGTTGTGCTGGCCGAGGGCCGCCAGGTTACCGAAAAGGAGCGTGGCGATAGCCACCACGGTGAGCAGCGGGAGGGTCAGGTGTTGCAGGGAGGCGAAGGGACCCTGCAGAAGCAGGTAAAGCAGGTAAAATCCAGCTGCCTTGGAGGCAACGGCCAGAAAGGCAGTCACCGGGGTGGGTGCACCCTGATAGACGTCCGGCACCCAGATCTGGAAGGGGACCACCCCGATCTTGAAACAGATGCCGATCAGGACCAGGGCGGCGCCAAAGAGCACCATCAGGTTCTGGCTGTTGTTGTAGAACTCCGAGGTGGATCCGATAAACTGACCCAGCTGGGTAAAATTGAGGGGGCTGGCAGCCACCCCCGGAAGCCCCGGGTTACTGGCCGCGCCATACAGGAGGGCAATGCCAAAGAGAAGCATGCCGGAGCTGAAAGCCGCCGTGATAAGGTACTTGAGCCCGGCCTCAAGGGAATGACGACTGTCCCGCTTGTAGGCGACAAGAATGTAAAATCCGATGGTCAGGGTCTCCAGTGCCACAAAAAGCATCAGAAAGTGGTGGCTCTGGACAAGGACCATGAAAGTGGCCGTGACCACCAGGACAAGGTGATGGAACTCAACATGGGCCAGGGCCTGCTTGCGAAGAAAGACCGCGCCAATGTGGGTCACGAAAATCGAGGCCGCGATAAAGAACAGCCGCATCCAGTCACCGGTAGCATCCTGGGCCAGCAAACCGCCAAAGAGAACGTCTGCCCCCTCGCGGGCGCCCTGGGACTGCATCCCGAGGACCAGCAGCACGCCGGCAACAAGCTGCACCCCGATTGACAAACGGGAAAGATGGGGCCGGATCCGGGGCACCAGCAGGTCCACGAAGAGAAGGAGGACCGCAAAGCAGCCAAGGATGATTTCCGGCAGGAGGGCGCTCCAGCGATTGCTGGCCGCGATGATTTGAAGGGATTCGGTTTCCATTCTTATTCCGAGACAGTGGGTTCACCGGCGACGACCGAGATGCTCGGTGCCTGCTCCGGGAAGGTGCGGTTGACACTTTCATTAACGGGATCAGCGACCAGCTTGGGCCACAATCCGACAACAAACAGACTGACCAGCAGAAGGATGGCGGGCCACTTTTCCGATGGCCGAATGTCGCTCCCGGCAAATTCCCCCTTGGCCTCGCCAAAGAAGACCCGGGCCACGGCACGAAGACCGTATACCGCGGAGATAACGATACCTGCCAGGGCGGCATAAAGTACCCACGGGGTTGGCGACGCATACAGGGAAACAAAGATTCCCAGCTCACCCCAGAAATTGGCGAATCCCGGCAGGCCGATGCTGGCCAGCATGGCTGCGGTGAACAGTCCCATCAGGACGGGGGTTCTGGTTCCCATTCCGCCGAGTTCCTCCAGGTCTGCGGTACCGCCACGGTTTTCCACAACGTCAGCGAGAAGGAAAAGCAGCGCCACGGAAAGCCCGTGGGCGAAAAGCATCATCACGGCCGCCCCAATACCGACAGTCGAGAAGGCATAAAGACCAAGAAAGGCGTAACCCATGTGCATCACCGAAGCGTTGCCCAGCATCAGTTTCAGGTCGCGTTGCGACATTGTGACGAAACCGATGATCAGCAGATTGCCCAGGGCCAGCCACAGCAGCAGCGGGGCCCAATCGGCCACACCCTGCGGGAGCAGAGGATAGGCAATCTGGATCAGGCCGTAGAGGCCGAACTTCTTCAACACACCGGCATGGAGCATGGCGGCCGGGGCCGGAGCTGTGGCGTAGGCCCGCGGGGCCCAGGTGTGGAAAGGAAAGAGGGAGACCAGCACCCCGAAACCGATCAGGAGCAGGCCGAATATGGTCCCTTGGCGAGGAGCAGCAACCACCGCTTCCCTGAGGGCGATCATGTTGAATTCGCTCGCCCCGCTGAACAGGTAGAGGGCGATGAGCCCGGCCAGCGTGATCATGGCCCCGAAGGTCAGGTAAATGGTCACCTCGATGGCGACGGCTTTTCGTCCGGCCCGACCCCAGAGGGCGATCAGGATAAAGGTCGGGATGAGGGCAAACTCATGGAAAAAGTAGAAGAAGAGGACGTCGATGGAAGAGAATACGCCCATCAGTCCGGCCTGCATGACCAGCAGTAGAATCAGGTAAAGGCGCAGCCGCGCAACCCCGCTCTGGATGGCGTAGAATCCGGCCGACATGCCGACCAGTCCGGCCATGACGTAAAAAGGCAAGGCCAACCCGTTGAGGCCAAGATGCAGCTGGATGCCCAGACGCTCCAGCAGTCCCAGGTCCATTTCCATTTCGAAAGCCCATCCTCCATAGGGAAAGGCGTTCACATAGACCGCCGCCAGCCACAGGCTGATCAGGCCCGGAACCAGGAACCCGATACCCGCGCAGAGCTTGACGACCCTTTCCGGCAATTGTCCCGATATGGCTAGGGCCAGGGCAAAAACTAGCGGGACGGCAATCGCCAGTATCAGGAGAAGGGCGTTCAACACAGGCTGGCCATGGCCAACCGATGTCAGGAATTCACTGATTCCTCCAAGAAGAGCTATCGGAAATTGAGTTGTCATCGAATTATTCCATCAAGAAATCCACCGGCGTAGGCACCGAAGAGAACCAGCCCCACAAAGAACCACCAAACGTAGGTTGCCACGCTGCCGGTGTGCAGGCGACGGGCGACTAGGCCGAGCATTCCGGCAACCGCGGCGGAGCCCCGCACCAGTACGCCCGAGATTAAGAGTGTATCGAGAAAGCCCACGATGTCGGCCAGTCGATCCTGTACCTTCTTCAGGTAATAACCGTACCCCTCGTCGAAATAGAACCGCGACTTGGAAACTGCGTAGACCAGCGGAAGTTTCTTCTGCAGGGTGTCGACCTTGGAACCCGCACCGTAAATGACCCGGGCCAGGACCAATCCGAGAATGGAGGCCACTGCGGAAATGGCGATCATCAGTTGGTGATCGGCCCCATGGGGATGCGGCACCCAATTGGCGATGACCCCCTGCAGGCTGGCCGGGTACATGACAAGGTACCCGCCACCAATGGAGAATATGGCCAGCACCACCAGCGGGAGGACAATTGTCCACGGCGACTCATGGGCGTGTTCCGCCGCCTTGCTGTTGGGCTTGCCGAGAAAGGCGATGAAGAAGAGCCGGCCCATGTAGAGCGCCGTCAGGAGCGCGGTTCCCGTCAGCAGGCAGAAGGCCGGAAAACTGGTGACCTTGGCCACGTAGAGGATGGCATCCTTGCTGAAGAATCCCGCCGCGATAAAAGGAACACCGGCGATGGCGATGACCCCGGCCGCGAAGGTCAGGGTGGTCAGGGGCATCTTCCGGTAAAGGCCACCCATCTTGAAAATGTCCTGCTCGTGATGACAGGCGTGGATAACCGAACCGGAACCGAGGAAGAGCAGCGCTTTAAAGAAGGCGTGCGTGGTCAGGTGGAACATGGAGGCGCCGATCCCGTAATAGAGTGCGGAATGGGCATCGCCGTGATGCAGCCCGTATATCGATCCGAGACCAAACCCTGCCACCATGTAGCCCAGTTGGGACAAGGTGGAATAGGCGAGTATCTTCTTGATGTCATTCTGAGCAAAGGCCCACAGGGCCGCACTGACGGCGGTCACAACACCAACCCATGCCACCACCAGCAGGGCCTCCTCGGTGAAGAGGAAAAAGCTCCGGCCGAGGAAATAGACCCCGGCCGCCACCATCGTGGCAGCGTGGATCAGGGCGGAAATCGGGGTCGGGCCAGCCATGGCGTCCGGCAGCCACACATGCAGGGGCATCTGGGCGGACTTGCCCAGCACGCCGCAGAAAAGGAGCAGCCCCATCAGCGTCGTCACCAGCTGCGGCTGGGCACCAACGACCTCCCTCAATTCACTGAGACTGACCGTCCCGAACGTCCAGTAGGTGATGATGATGCCGACGAGGAAACCGAAGTCCCCTACCCGGTTGACGATGAAGGCCTTCTTTGATGCCTGGGCCGCCTCGTCTGTTTTCATGTAATGGCCGATCAGCATGTAGGAGCTGAATCCAACCAGCTCCCAGAAGATGAACATCATGAAAAGATTATCCGCGAGGACGATTCCCAGCATGGAAAACATGAAGATGGACAAGCCCCCGAAGAAACGCCCGCGGGCGGTGTCGTCGTTCATGTAGCCAACGCTGAACAGGTGGATCCAGAAGCCGACGAAAGCCACGATGAAAAGCATCAGGGCGCTCAGGTCATTGAGAAGGAAACCGACATTCAGGGTCAGTCCCCCGAGGGTCAGCCACTCCATCGAGGTCTCGAAGGCAACCCCGTCCCACTTGCCGAAAAACAGCCACAGGCTGAGGCCAAGGATGACTCCGGCCGCGCCCACCGACAAGGTCATGGCAAGGCCGGCCCGGCGACGGGCAAATATCCAAATCAGGGCGGCGGCCGACAACGGCGCCAGCAAGATCAAGCTAAGTATGGTTCCCAGGTCCATCAGTGTTTCAGTTCAGTGATTTCATTCAGCTCAACCGTTTGGTTGCGGCGCCACAGGGCAACGATGATGGCCAGACCGACCGCAACTTCACAGGCGGCGATGGCGATAATGAACAAGACAAAGAGATTCCCCTCCATCAACGGGTGTCCCGGAACCGAGTGGTACCGCGAAAAGGCGATCAGGGCCAGGATGGACGCGCTCAGCATCAGCTCCAGGCACATGAAAACCACCAGGGTGTTTTTCCGCAACAGGACCCCGAAGAAACCGGTCGCGAAGAGAAGAACCGAGACAAAAAGATAATGTTCGAGACCAATGATCATTGTTCACCTCCCGTTGATTCGGGTTCGTGTTTGCGGCTGACGACGATAACCCCGACCATGGCGATCAGGAGCATAAATCCGGTCATTTGGAAGGGGAGCAGGTACTTGGTGAAGAGCTCCACCCCGAAAGTGCGGGACAGGCTGCCGGGGGCCGCCGCGGTGATGTCCGGGTAGGGACCGGATCCACAACCAAAGACCAGGTAATAACCGCCCACCGCCAGTAGAGCGAAGGCAGCCAGGCTGGCCAGAAAGCGCACCAGCTTGGGTGCCGGCGAGCGGTCGGCATCAATCAGCATGATGATGAAAAGAAAGAGAACGACGATTGCCCCCGCGTAGACCATGACCTGAAGGACCGCCAGGAAGTAGGTCTCCAGCAGGACAAAGAGCCCCGCCAGCCCGACAAAGGAGACGAGCATGTTCATGGCCGCGTTGACCGGTTTGCGGCAGGTCGCCACAAAAAAGGCCGGGACAATGGTCAGCGCCGCAAAGCAGTGAAAGAGGATTTCCTTCATGATATTCGAGGTATGGGGATCAATGCCCGTTGCCGGCCTCCTCGGCCGCCCGTTTCTTGTCCCACTTGAAATGATTGTCGGGGAGGGTTCCGCCGATTTCGTAGAGCTTCTTCTTGTTGAAAACGAGCTCTTCGCGGGAGAGCCCGTTGAGGGAGAATATTTTCTGCAGCCAGATAGCCTCCTCAGGGCAGACTTCCTCACAGTACCCGCAGTAGATGCAGCGGAGCATGTCGATCTCGAATTCCTTCGGGGCCTTCTCGACGTGGGCCGTCTCGGATTCCTCATCAATTCCCCCCGGGGTGATCCGGATCGCCTTGGGCGGGCAGACAAACTCACAGAGCTGGCAACTGACGCACTTCTCCCGGCCATTGGGGTCCTTGACGAGCGTCGGCACGCCCCGATAATGGGCCGGGATGTCCGGGCGCTCATCAGGGTACTCGAGGGTCACCGCCGGCTTGAGCATGTTCTTCATGGTAATCCCCAGGCCGCTGATGATCTGCGGAAGATAGGTTCGTTCCGCCAGGCTGAGGGGCTTTCGCTCGACTACTTTAATGGCCATGACTCGTTAGAATTGTTCGATGAGGGCGATGATGATCGCGTAGGCAACCAAGTTGGCAATGGCCAGCGGCAACAGGCGCTGCCAGCCCAGACGCATGACCTGGTCGTAACGGAACCGTGGAAGGGTCCAGCGGATCCACATGAAAAAGAAGACCAGTGCCAGCACCTTGACGAAGAAGACCATCACGGAGAGGGCTGAACCGGCGATACCCTCCGGCATCGTCACCCAAGGCAAGTTCCATCCGCCCAGGAAGAGCAGGACAAACACCCCCGACCCGATAATGATATGGGCGTATTCCCCGACGAAGAAGAGCCCGAACTTGAAGGAGCCGTACTCGGTATTGAAACCGGCCACCAGGTCGGTTTCGGATTCCGGCATGTCGAAGGGCAAACGGTTGGTCTCCGCAAAAAGGGCCACCAGGAAAAGGAGGGCCGAGACCGGCTGGTAGATAATTGTCCAGGACGGAATGAAGCTCCAGATAAGGTGGGTCTGGCCCTGGACAATGTCGAAAAGGTTAAGGGTGCCGCCAAACCACATGAAAACCGGCAGCAGGGACACGCCCATGGCCAGTTCGTAGGAAATCATCTGCGCGGATGCACGGATGCCCCCAAGGAACGGGTATTTGGAATTGGAGGCCCAGCCGCCAAGAACGATCCCATAGACACCCAGTGAGGACACTGCCAGAATGAAGAGGATCCCTATGTCCAAATTGGCTAGGACCAGCGGGGCCGCCATGCCTTCATCTGTCGTGTAGACGCCGAAGGGCATCACGGTCATGGTTGTCATCGCCGGAATGAAGGCCACCAGCGGGGCCAGCACATAGTAGAAGGCGTTGACGTGCTTCGGGAAGGGGTCCTCCTTGAAGAGAAATTTGAGGCCGTCCGCGACCGGCTGGAAAATCCCGATCCGGGTCAGGATGGGCCCGATGATGGGCAGGCTGCCAAAGATGGGGATCTGGGTCCGGTTGGGGCCAGGTCGCCACTGGATGGCGGCGGCCACCTTGCGTTCCATCAGGACCGCGTAGGCGGAGCATCCCATGACAACCGAGATCATAAGGACGGCTTTGACGACCAGCCAGATGAATTGTGTCAGTTCCATAGCGTTCAAGCCTCCGCAAGGGCTGATTTGGGTTCAAAGTGGAGTCCCTTCGATTCCACGAAAGGCAGATTGGCGAAGCGGTCGCCGCTGACCAGCGTACCGGTCAAGGGAATGGTCTCGAACCGCATCCCGGCAAACTCAACAATCGTTTTCTGCATGGTCTCCCAGATAGCCGAGGGGGACGGTGCCACCACGGCTCCCGGGTTGAGGGCCTGCAGCAACCGGGTAAAGGTCTCCGGTCCGGGAAGGACGCCGGCCGGGCCGGGGACCGCTTGGGCGAACTTCTGGACACGGAACTGCTGGTTAATGAAAGTCCCCGACTTCTCGAAAACCGTCAGCAGGGGAATTTCCACCTGGGCGTGCTGGGTGAATTCCGAGTGGTGGGAGCCCATGAAGATGACCTTGATTTTCCTGGCAGCCTCGGCGGAGAGTCCCGCCTCGAGGGGATCCTCGCCCACCACCAGCAGGGTCTTGATGGAACCTTCCGCAATCAGGCTTTCCAGCTCCGGCAGGGATTCTTCCGGCAAACTGTCGATCAGCCCGGTCACCAGTGCACCGCGGACATTGGGATTACGGTCGGCGGAAAGCAGCTTGCCGTCGCCTTCACCGTAGCGACCAATCAAATACGTTGGGACGGGGCCATTGAGCTCCTTGCGGATCAGGGTCAGCAGGTATTGCTCCTCGACGCTGAGTCGCCCGCTGGCCACAATCGCTACCCCGCCCTCTTCCAGCAGTCGGCCGGCCGCCACCGAAATGGCCTCCGCCGGCTTGACCGGACGGCCCTCGATCGCATAGGCCCCCAGACGGTCATCGGCGTCGACGGCCTTGTAAAGGGCGCGACCGCTGTCGGGCATCCAGGTGTCGTTGACCTGGTCGTTGCGACGCGGGGTGATCCGGTAGATGGTGCCCTCGCGGCTGCCCACCACCGTGTTGCAGCCAACGCTGGACTCGGTGTCGATGGACGGGGTCTCCTTGAGGAACCAGACCCGCATCTTGAAGCGGAAATCCGTCGAGGTCAGGGCACCAACCGGGCAGATGTCCACCGTGTTGAGGGAATAATTATTGTCCAGCTGGGTGCCGGGGAAAGTGGTCAGGGTGGAATAGGACCCCCGGTCAATGAAGCCAAGGACCGGGTCCTCGGCAATTTCCTCGCAGAAACGGATGCAACGGGAACAGAGGATGCAACGTTCGTCGTCCAGAATGACCCGCGGCCCGATCCGGGTCCGCTTGGGCTTGACGTTCTTCTGCTCGATGAAGCGGCTGTACCCGCGGCCGTAATCGGTGGCAAACTCCTGCAGGCGACACTCCCCGGCCTGGTCGCAGATCGGGCAATCCAGCGGGTGGTTGACCAGCAGGAATTCCATCACCCCTTCCCGGCAGGCTTTTACCTGGTCGGAATCACTGCGCACATGCATCCCGGGGGAAACGTTAGTGGCGCATCCGATAACCGGCTTGGGGACCCACATGATCTTGGGGGATCCATCCTCCTCGAGCAGGGGTTCGCCGGTAGCCCGGTCACGACCGGGGGTGCCCATCTCGACCAGACACATGCGGCAGTTGCCGGACACGGACAACTTGGGGTGATAGCAATAGTGCGGGATTTCCTTCCCGACACTGGCGAGGGCGTCGACAAGATTCGAACCGGCGGGGACTACCGCCGCCTCCCCGTCGATGTAAATGGTTACCGTTTCCTTTTTAATTTCTTCGCTCATGGTCAGGTTCGCCATCGGCTGGTTATACCATGCGGAAGGACCGGGACTTTGCCTCCTCCGGATCCTGCTTCGCTTTTTCAACAAACTTGTCGCGAAATTTCGCGATAAAACTCTGGGTCGGCCATGCGCAGGCCTCGCCATGGGCGCAGACTGTCCGCCCGGCGATCTGGTCACCGATGGAAGCCAGCAAGTCCGCGTCCTCTTCCCGGGCCCCTCCGTTGGCCATCCGGGTGGTGATCTTCTTCATCCAAAGGGAGCCCTCCCGGCAGGGAGTGCACTGGCCACAGCTTTCATGGGCGTAAAAGGCGTTGATGTTGGCCAGTACCTCGACGATGTCCACGCTGTTGTCGATAACGATGACAGCGCCGGATCCGGACATCGAACCAGCGGCCATGGGACCGTCAAAATCCAGCGGAACATCCTCGATGCCCCAGTCGAACGGATCGCCGCTGCGCAGTTTGCCGGTGAACCGTTCCCCGGCCCGCCAGACCTTGGAGGAGGATCCCCCCGGAATGACCGCTTGCAGTGCGCGCCCCTCGCGGAGGCCGCCCCCGAACTTATAGATCAGGTCCCCGTAGGTGAACTTGCCATTCTCCAGTTCGTAGTAACCAGGATTCCTGACCTGGCCACTGAGACACCAGATACGGGTGCCGGTATTGCCCGGCTTGCCGATCCTGGCAAATTCCTTGCCCCCCATCTCGACGATGTGCTTCACGTTGCAGAGGGTCTCCACGTTGTTGACGATGGTCGGACACATGTAGAGTCCAAGCGCCGCCGGGAAATAGGGTGGCTTGATCCTCGGGTAGGCCCGCTTGCCCTCCAGCGACTCGATCAGGCCGGTTTCCTCACCGCAAATATAGGCGGCTGCCCCGCGGTGAACCACCAGGTCGCAGGAATAGCCCGATCCGAGGATGTTTTCCCCGACCAGATTCTTCTGGCGCGCCTCCTCGATGGCTTGTTCAAGGATTTGTGCCCCGAGGGGCATTTCCTCCCGGATATAGATGAAGGCCTGGGCTGTTCCTGTCGCAAAGGCGGTGATCATCATCCCCTCGATCAGTTGGTGCGGATCCTTATGAATGATCTGCCGGTCCTTGAAGGTGCCTGGCTCTGACTCGTCGGCGTTGCAGATCAGGTAGATCGGCTTGCCGCTTTTCCGGTCGAGGAACTTCCATTTCATCCCTGCCGGGAAACCGGCCCCTCCCCGGCCGCGGACCTCGGAGTCCAGAACCTCCTGGCACAGCTCCTCCGGCTTGCGGGAAGCAAAGGCCTGTTTCATGACCTCGTAGCCCCCGTGCCTCAGGTAGCAGTCGATGGAAACATCATAATCCTGCTGGTCCGCATGCTTGAGGATGATGCGGCGCTCGTCGGGGTGAATCTCAGTTCTTTTCTTTACGGAATCCATATGCCTGGTCCTTCTTGATCAGTCACTTTCAGGAATCTGCGCCGGCCGGGCTGGTCGCCGCTGTCTCCTTCCTGATTTGCTCGCAGATGGCCTCCACCTGCTCCTCACTGAGGTTTTCGTAGAGGGTGTCGTCAACCATGGCCACCGGGGCGGTCCCGCAACTGGCCAGGCATTCGGCAAATTCAATAGTGACCCGTCCGTCGGGGGAAACCCGGTCCAGTTCGGCACCGAACTCCTCCTTGAACTTGTCGCAGATCTTGTAGCCCCCGTTGAGGGCGCAGGACAGGGTCCGGCAGACCCGGATGTGCCGCTTTCCAATCGGGTGCTCCCGGTAGAACGGGTAAAAGGTAACCACTTCACGGACCTGGATGGGCTGTAGTCCGAGCTTCTCCGCCACCCACTTCTGGGATTCAAGGGAAAGGTAGCCCTTTTCCTTCTGGATGGCGTGGAGGATCATCATAATGGCGCTCCGCTTCTGCGGATAGCGCGGAATGACCTGGTCGATATAGGTCAGTGTCTCGGGGGAAAGTTCGAATGCCATGGCTCTCGGTTGGTCAAAAATTATCGGTCACATTCCCCAAGAACGAAATCGAGACTGCCGAGCAGGATCGGAATGTCCGGGACAATGTGCCCGATGCACATCTTGGGCAGGATGGACAGGTTACAGAAACTGGGGGAACGAATCTTCATCCGGTAGGGAACCCCTCCCCCCTTGGAAACAATGTAGAACCCGAGGATTCCCTTCGGGTTTTCCGCCTCGAAGTAGACTTCCCCGGCAGGCATCTGCGGGCCCTCGGTGACGATCATGAAGTTCTGGATCAGCTCCTCCATGCTGGTCAGAACCTTGTCCTTGCGCGGCGGGAAAATCTTTCGGGCATTCTCGGCGTACCAGGCTCCCTCGGGCATCTTTTCAACCGCCTGCCGGATGATTCGGATGCTCTGGCGCATTTCCTCGATCCGGACCAGCCAGCGGTCGTAGCAGTCGCCGGTGGTGCCAATCGGGACATCAAAATCGTAGTTCTCGTACCCGAGATAGGGGCGGTCCTTGCGCAGGTCGAGGGCCACACCGGAGGCGCGCAGGTTGGGCCCGGTCAAACCGTAGCCAATGGCTTCCTCCTTGGTCACGACCCCGATCCCGACCGTACGGTCGTAAAAGATTCTGTTCCGGGTCAGGAGCTTGTCGGTTTCCTCAATCACCTCCTCAAGATCGTTCATGACCTTGAGGACATTGCCGAGCCAGCCGTCAGGAATATCGCGGGCCAGGCCACCGATGCGGGTGTAGCTGGTGGTAAACCGGGCCCCGGTGAGTTGCTCCATCAAGTTGTACAACTTATCCCGGATGGTGAAGGTGTACATGAAGACGGTCAGGGCGCCACAGTCCATGCCGTACACGCCCACGCCCACCAGGTGGCTCTGCAGCCGGGCCAGTTCACAGCAGATGAGCCGGATGGTCTGGCAACGCTCCGGAACCTCCAGCCCGGCGAGTTTTTCCACCGCTAAGGTAAAGGTGACGTTGTTGTGGATCGGTCCGATGTAATCCAGCCGGTCCGTATAAGGGATGAACTGGTTGTAGGTCATGTTCTCGGCGATCTTCTCGTCCCCGCGGTGCAGGTAGCCGACCACCGGATCACACTTGGTGATGGTTTCACCGTCCAACTCGACCTTCATCCGCAGGACACCGTGGGTGGCCGGGTGGGATGGTCCGATGTTGATCATCATCTTGTCGCCGTGAAACTCCTGGTCGGCCTCCGCGGCGCGGGATCCGATATCGCCTATGCTGACTTCTTTCGTTGCCATTGAAAAACTCCTCTTACTGGGGTCCCTTGAATTCCCTTGGGGCTTCGATCTCCCCCTGGGGACTTTCCGGTTTCTCCTTGTGCTCATTCCATGACTCATCATCGGCCCGCGGCTCCCGCTTGACCATGCTGCCACTCTGGGGTGCGTGGAATGGGCCTCCGGCCATGGGAGCGGGCTTCACCCTGGTCCCGGTCTGTTCCATCAGTTCCTCGGAGGGGAAGTCGACTTCCTTGCCGGCGAGGGGAAACTCCTTGCGCAGAGGGTGGTACGGGTAGCCGTCCCACATCAGGATGCGGCGCAGGTCCGGGTGGCCGGCAAAATGGATGCCAAACATGTCGTAGGCCTCCCGTTCGTGCCAGTTGGCACCCGGCCACAGGGACACCACCGTCGGGCACACCGGGTCGGTCTCGCCGGAGCAGGGACTGGCCACCCGCAGGTACTTATGACGGGGAGTCGAATACAGATGATAGACAACCTCGAACCTGGGGAAACTTTCGAAGTGGTCGATGGCGGTTAAATCGGAAAGAAAATCGAATCCCTGCTCGTTCTTCAGGTAGCTGAGGAACTCAACGAGCTTTTCCTGCGGGCAGTTGACCGCCGGATGATCCGCGCTGTCGCGCTCGGAAAGATAGGGATGCGCCTTTAGGATGGGTTGAATGCGCTCTTTCATTCGCCGTCTATTTCTTTTGGAAAGTCAGGTCGCGGACCGGACGGTTGCGCAGAAGGGTCCGGGTGGATCCTTCCCGCTGGATCTTTTCCTGCAGGCGCATCATGCCGTCGAGGAGGGCCTCCGGGCGGGGTGGACAGCCGGAGATGTAAACGTCCACCGGAACAATCCGGTCGACCCCCTGCAGGGTGGCGTAGGAACGGTACATTCCCCCCGAGGAAGCACAGGCCCCCATGGCCACCACCCATTTGGGCTCGGCCATCTGGTCATAGATCCGGCGCACTACCTGGGCCATCTTGTAGGTCACCGTGCCGGCGACAATCATGCAGTCGCTCTGGCGGGGGGAAAAACGCATCACTTCCATCCCGAAGCGGGAAATATCGAAGCGGGAACCGCCGGCAGCCATCAGCTCGATGGCGCAACAGGCCAAACCCATTGGCATGGGCCAGACGGAATGGCGGCGAACCCAGTTAATAACGGCATCGGCGCGGGAGACGATCACCTCGCCCTCCACCTTGCTGTTGTAGCCGTACTCGGTGCTTGAAGTCATTTCTTTGCTCCTGAATTCAGTTCGTAATCTGAGCAACGTGCATACCCTGATCGTTAATGGCAAGCATCTATGAAATTTGTCGCAATTTCACCTCAGCCCATACAGGGCAAGCCCCCTTGGGGCAATAAATGGGCCCGCAATCCAAACATTTACAGGCCAACTGGACTCCCGCCTTGGTGCCGCGGGAGGATATGCCCCGGTTCCGGCCGAGCCACTGGCTGGAGCAGGATCAGGCTACCGGATACTTGCCTGGGATATAAAACTTGCGCACCTTGGCGGCAATCTGCCCATCGGTCATCTTGTCCACCGTTTCGATTCCGGACAACTTGTCCCGCAACGGGGTGCCCTCAATGTGCTTACGGAATTCGGTCTTGGCCTCACCCGGGCCAAATACCAGCAATTCGTCAGCTCCCTGGAGGTGGCCCGCCACCTCGTCATACCAACGGGCCAGATGCTGCCGGAATTTCCTCTCCCGGCTATCCTCCTTCATTATGTCCTGCGGTCCATAGGGCAGCTTGGATCGGGCCCCGCCCGCGGGACGAACATGCTTCTCCACGTCGGAGAGGATGGTTTGCAGATGCTCCTCGCCATCCACCATCCGCACTACCACCGCCTTGCGGTGGTCGAGCCATACGCCAACTTGCATCATCATAGAATTATCCTCCTTTCCACCAACCTAGGATGGTTTGGGGAAATTCGCAAAGGGAATCGATCAGTCCTTTTCCATTCTCAGGTGAGGGACCCCCACCTCCGTGAAGATACCCCCAACGGGCTGATACCCCAGTTTACTGTAAAAATCGATAGCCGTGCCCCTGGCGTTGAGGAAAACCCTGGTAACGGTTCCCTTGCGCAGAACCGCCTCCACCGCGGTCATCAGGAACCGCCCGTAGCCCCGACCCTGCAGATCCGACCGCACCGCCATCTGGCGAATCTGGAAGACTTCTCCCGGATGGGGAACAACCATCAGGCAGGCGG
The DNA here is from genome assembly GCA_049451775.1 of Opitutales bacterium. GTDB lineage: Bacteria > Verrucomicrobiota > Verrucomicrobiia > Opitutales > Oceanipulchritudinaceae > Oceanipulchritudo. The sequence continues at coordinate 140,773 of JBMTVW010000004.1, forward strand.
CCAGGTGATTCTCCAGCAGGAGCCCGAAATGACGGTAGACGGATTCATTTTGCAGATCCGCCTCGGAATACTTCAGGCCGATCGGCTTGCGCAGGACCCCGTTCCTTAGTTCCAGTTCCTTCGCGTACAGGTCGCTGCCAAATTTGATTTCAATCAGTTCCACGATTCAATAATCCCCATCCATGGTGGTCGCCGAGGATGCGAATAAGTGACACATCGACAAATGCAATTGCAACGGCAAGTATATCCTCATCCGGAACACCTTGACCTTATACGCTCACGGGTAAAAGTGCCTGACTACCTATTATGAAATCAGGAAAAACCCTTCGAATGTGCCTGCTACCCCTCTTCATTTCCACTGGTTCCGCTGAAATCTGGCGCGATCCACAGGTATTCCGGATCAACAAGGAGCCCGCGCACGCTGAATTCACGATCCATGCTGCCCGCGAGCAGGCGATCCAGCCAGTTGACCTGGAATTCCCATGGTCGGGAGCGCAGTACCAGAGCCTCAATGGCCGTTGGGATTTCAACTGGTACCCGCGGACTGATGCCGTCCCGGAGGGATGGTTCCTTCCCGATTCACCCGTTGGCGAGTGGGACAGCATCCCGGTGCCGGGGAGCTGGCAGACCTACGGATTTGACCGGCTCTATTACCTGAATTGGATGCTGCCGTTCTTTTATGATTTTGAGTCCGGTGAACAGGACCTGCGGGACGAGTTCAAGGGGGGGAAGCCGGTCAACAGGGAAGCGGTAGAGGCCGGGTATGTTCCCGCTGACGTCAACGCGGTCGGATGCTACCGAAGGTGGGTCGACATCCCGGAAGACCGGCTCCGGGAGCGTGTCATACTGCGCATTGGGGCGGTTGAAGCGGGGGTGCAGGTCTACGTTAACGGCCGGGAGGCAGGCTACAGCCAGGACAGCCTGACCCCCGCCGAATTCAATATCACCCCTCACCTGCAGGCGGGCCGCAACCTGATCGCCCTCAAGGTTTATCGCTGGACCGATGGCAGCTACCTGGAAATGCAGGACATGGTCCGTTTCGGCGGCATCTACCGGGACGTTTTCCTGACATACGAACCGCTGAGGCGAATCCGCGACCTTTCCTTCATGGGAACGCCGGCGGCCTCGCTGGAGACAGTCCAAGCGGTCTACGATGTGGATATTGAAAACCACGCCCCGGAAACGATGCAGGGATCGCGCATCCGGTTTGAACTGCTCGAGGAGGAGGATGGCAGACCTGTCCACACCTGGGTCAAGGAGGTTCCCTCAATCACCGGAGGGGGTGCAGCCAATGTCGGGGGCCAACTCACACTGGGAAAACTGAAACTGTGGAGTCCCGACCAGCCCAATCTCTACACTCTTCTGGCCACCCTTGAGGATGCAGCGGGAGAACCGGTCCAGGTCATCCGGCTCGACACTGGGTTCCGACTCTTCGAGGACCGGGACGGCAACCTCCACCTGAACGGCAAACGATTCTTCATCAAGGGGGTCAACCGCCACGACCACGACCCCAAGCTGGGACGGCAGGTGACCCTTGAATCGATGATCCGCGACATCGAGCTGATGAAGCAGAACAACATCAACACCGTCCGGACCAGTCACTATCCCAATGACGAACGGTGGTACTATCTTTGCAACCGCTATGGACTGGCCCTGCTGGACGAGGCCAATGTCGAATCCCACGGGGTGTCACAGATCCTGCCGCAGGATCTCCCCCAGTGGAAGGAGCAGTCCGTTGACCGGGTGATCAACATGGTTGAGCGGGACAAGAACCATCCTTCTGTCTTCATCTGGTCACTCGGCAACGAGCAGGGCATCGGCTGGACCACGACTTTCGAGGCCCAGTACGATGCAGCAAAAAAGGCGGATCCGACCCGGCTGGTCATGTGCGAGCGGGCCAACAAGGACCCCGAAAAGGGACTCTGGGACAAGGAAACCCTCAGGACCGACCGGCCAGACACCGTTACCCCGATGTACAGGGCCGAATGGAACATGGAGAAGCATCTAAAGCACTCCGAGGATCGTCGTCCCTTCTTCATGTGCGAATACCGCCACGCCATGGGCAATTCAGTCGGTGCGCTCAAGGAGGTCTGGGATCTCATTTACGCCAACGAGGACAAGAGGCTGAACGGCGGCTGCATCTGGGACTGGGTCGACCAGGGAGTCGAAGCGGTCGACGAAAACGGCACCCCCTATTACCAGTTTGGGGGCGACTGGGGCGATGCAAAGCGCAACCAGGGTAATTTCAGCTTGAACGGGCTGGTCATGGCGAACCGTTCCTGGACACCCAAGCTGGCCGAGGTGAAGAAGTGCTATGAGCCCTTCAGTGTAAGTGCTGTCTCTCTCGCAGACGGTTCCTTTTCGGTCCGCAACCGCCTCAACCAGACGGGACTGGAGCAGTTCCGGATCATCTGGGAACTGCGCGAAAATGGCCGCCTGGCCCGCTCGGGTGAGCTCGCACCGGGCCATGTGGCACCCGGTGAGACCGCCGGGCTCAAGGTGCCGGGAGTGACCCGGGTTGACGATTTGGCCCCGGAGACGGTGCTCCGCATCGTGTTCCAACTGGCCGCCGACACCCCCTGGGCCAGGGCCGGTCACGAGGTCTGCTTCTCCGAATTCAATCTGGGAGGAAGCTTTCAGATTGCCGCCGCTACAACGGCACCCGCTCCCGTCCTCGAGGAGACGGATAACCTGCTCACCATCCGGACACAAGGCGGATTGACTGGCGTCTTCAACAAGACCAGCGGCACCCTGGACTCGCTTTCCGTGAATGGCCTGGAGTTGCTCGCCCCTGCCGACCGGCGCCGCGATCGCCTTTTTGACCATGATCACGCTTTCATCGACAACTACTTCAAGCAGAACAGGAAGACTCTCCATCTGGCCAAGTTCGTTCACTGGAAACTGGCCAGCCTTGAAAAGGCCGGCACTCCGGAAATCCGGACCCGGATCGAGAATGGACGGATCATCGTGCACATCCAGACCTCCTTCCGGTCACCCAGTGGAGCCGGTTTTGATGAAACACAGTCATGGAGCTTTCATGGGGATGGTCGGATCGACGTGACAGAAACCGTTAATCCGGCCGGGAAACTGCCTGCCGATGTCTGGATTCCCCGCATTGGACTGCGCTTCCAAATGGCCCAGGAACTGGACCGTGTGGCCTACTACGGAATGGGCCCGCACGACAACTACAACGACCGCTCCCACGGAGCCTGGACCGGTATCCATGAGGCAAACGTCGGCGACCTCTACATTCCCTATGCCAAGCCGCAGGACCATGGAAACCGGGAATCCGTCCGCTGGCTCGAGTTGACCAACAAGGACGGTGACGGGATCAGAGTCCTGGCGCCCCAGCCGCTGGCCATGAGCGTACTCCCCTACACCCAGGCCGAGCTGGGCTCGGCCCGCCACACCGTGGATCTGCCCACCCCCTCCACCAGTGAACTGAGGATCGCGGCCCGGGTCTCGGGAGTCGGAAACGGTTCCTGCGGGCCCGTCACCAAGGCCGAATACATGGCCTTGTCAGCACCCGTGGAATACCGGTTTACCATCCTCCCCGTCTCCCGGTAATTCCTTCGAAAACAAAAAGGCCCCGCTTCCATCCGGAAACGGGGCCTTGAAATTTAACGGATCGATCCGTCTTAGTCTTCGCGGGTCGCCTCGTCGAGGATGTCGCCCAAGCTGGTCAGCTCGTTGCTGCCGAGGCTGTCGAAGGCGGCCGTTTCCGCGGCCAGTTCCTTTTCGTCGTACTCGGCGGCCTTGATGCTGAGGCCGATGCGACGCTCGTCGCGGTCGATCTTGATGACACGGGCCTTGATCTCGTCGCCGGCATTGAGGACGTCCTTGACCTTCTCGATGCGCTCTTCACTGATCTGGCTGATGTGGACCAGACCGTCGATGCCTTCCTTCAGCTCAACAAAGGCACCGTAGCTGGTTACCTTGCTGACGCTTCCGGTGACCAGGTCGCCAATCTTGAAGTGAGTGTCGATTTCGTCCCACGGGTCGTTGGCCAGCTGCTTCATGCCAAGGCTGATGCGCTGCTGTCCCGGATCCACGTCGAGAACGATGGCGTCGATTTCGTCGCCCTTCTTCACCATCTCGGACGGATGGTTGATCTTGCGGGTCCAAGACATGTCGGAAACGTGTACCATCCCGTCGATGCCCTCTTCCAGTTCGACGAAGGCGCCGTAGCTGGTCAGGTTGCGGACCTTGCCACGGACACGGGCCCCAACCGGGTAGTTGTGGCGGACCATATCCCACGGATTCGGATCCAGCTGGCGGACTGAGAGGCTGATCTTCTGGTCATCCTTCTGGATACCGAGAACAACCGCTTCAATTTCATCACCAACCTTGAGCATTTCGCCCGGCTTGTTGATGCGCTTGACCCAGGACAGCTCGGTGACGTGAACGAGACCTTCAACGCCCTCCTCAAGTTCCACGAACGCACCGTAAGGTACCAGGTTGACCACCTTGCCGCGGACGCGGGCATTGACCGGATATCGGTTCTCGATGCCTTCCCACGGGTTGTTGGTGGTCTGCTTCAGACCAAGGGAGACACGCTCACGATCACGATCGACCTCGATGATCATGACGTCGATTTCCTCACCCACCTTGAGCATTTCACTCGGGTGGCTGATGCGACCCCAGCTCATGTCGGTGATGTGGAGCAGGCCGTCGAGGCCGTCGAGGTCAACGAAGGCACCGTAATCGGTGATGTTCTTGACCGTACCACGGTTGATGTCGCCCGGCTTGATGTTGTCGAGCAGCGCGCGGCGCTTCTCGATACGCTGTTCCTCGATCAGTTCACGGCGAGAAATAACGATGTTCTTCCGCTCGGTATTGATCTTGAGGACCTTGAAATCGTAGGTCTGGCCAACATACTGGTCCAAGTTCTTCGGCGGCTGGATGTCGATCTGGGATGCCGGCAGGAACGCGTCCACACCAACATTGACCACCAGGCCACCTTTGACCTTGGAACGGACACGTCCACTGAGAACGGAACCCTCTTCGCACTGCGTGAGGATGTTTTCCCAGTTCTTCTTCTGTTGTGCCTTGTCGTAGGACACCACGGGGTTGCCGTCGCGGTCTTCCAGGCGCTCGAGGAATACCTCGATTTCCTCACCCACCTGCAGCTCGCTGGTGTCGATGAATTCATACGCGGGAACGATCCCTTCAGCCTTGGCCCCGATATCCAGAATAACGTCGTTGTCACGGATTTCGGTGATGATGCCCTTGATAATCGAGCCTTCCACGAGGCTCTCGAACTGGCTTTGGGCCAGTAGTTCTTCCATTACGGATGACATTATATGTTGTAACTCCTATGTATCAGTCCGCCCGGTTGGAGACTCCGTCGGACAGGTTGAGGTTTGTTTCGTTTCATCCACGCACCCTCGGTGGCACGTGGAAAAGCCGCCGAAATTCTCAGACCCTCTTATCCATGGCAAGCGTTTTTTGCAGATTCCGCCGGCACCCGGCCGCAACAAATACAGTTTTTATAAATTTTATTTCATTTTTTATCTACTCAGCAAAGGTGATTTCTCACTAACTGGAAAACGAACCCCAAAAACACAGAAAAATGAGTCAAAAACTAATCAAGATCTTTACAATTCTCGTGCTGTCGACGGTCATCACGAGCGCATCCTATGCGAACGACAATCAGGCCAAAAGGTTCAAACAGATGGACGCGGACAAGAACGGCACCGTCAACGTGGAGGAACTGGCGGCGGGTCTGGCGAAAGGCTACGAGAGAAAAGCCAAACGAAAGGGCTTCGACGAGGCGAGGATCCAGAAAGACTTGGAGAATATGCCCGAAACGGCCAAGAACCGGATGAGTCTATTGGACACGGATGGGGACGGTGAGCTCTCCCTGGAAGAATTTAGTGCACCCCCTGCCAAAGGCAAGGGGAAGCCTGAGGGCAAAAAGGGAAAGAAGAAGGATAAGGAAGAGAAAGAAAACTAAACTTCCGTTTCAACTTTGCCTGAATTTTCACCGGGGATACCATACGTCCCCGGTTTTTTTATTCCGTCAGGATCCGCAGGCGGACAAAAACCGGTTCCCCCGTGGAAGGACCACTCAGGATCAACCGGACCTGTTCGGCTTCATCACCGAGGGGACTGACAATTTCCTCGTAATAATCGACCCCCTCGACCGCCTCGGACCAACTGGCCGCTTCGCTTGAGACCTCGTAGGCCCAGGCCAGGTCGGAGGGGAAGGTGGCCCGGGTGTAGACCAGTTCCACCCCGGGTCCGGGGCGCTCCATCCGCGGCAGGATTCCAGCCGACGGTACTTCCGGGTCCCCGCCAAAAAAATACTCCTCGATATTGGAGATCCCGTCCCCGTCGGGGTCGTCACCCTCGGCAATCAAGGTATGGGCCGGGTTGAAGGATTCCTCGGCCCACAAGGCATAGGTCAGGTAGGGGAACGGAATGTCAATGACCACCCAACCAATATCCCTCATCAGGGTTAGTGACAGGTCGAGGTCCTCGCGCAGGACGGGATTGATGTAGGGCTCCATGAGGAGATCCGGGGATGCGTCCGGGGACCAGTGGGAAACAGAGGAACCGAGCTCAACCGGATCCGGGGCGTACATGCGGACATAACCACTGTTGCTTCCCGCCAAGGTCGAGGATGGCACCCCCAGAGTGACGGCAACACCGGTCTCAACTTTAAGGATGGCCCCATCCTCCATGGAAATTGAGACAGCTGGGATGGTCAGGGGAACCCCGCCTACCTCATCGCCCCCCGACATGAAAACGGGACCTCCGGCCAGGTTGTTGGCTATGATGGCGGCGGTGGCTCCAGCATTCTGGACCGCCAGCACCTTGGCGTCGAAATTGCAGCTGCCACGGTCGATGTAGGCGATATTGCCGGTCAGTTGAGCCCCGTTGGCAATCGGATCACAGGCGTCCGTTACCGGATCGGCCCCATCATCCACTAGGACCAGGGTACCGCTGAGACCGCCCTCGGGAACCGGGGGCCCGAACAGGGCAGCCTCGTAGGCATATTCCCCCGCGATGGTTTCCGGGGCAGTTACCAGTATGCCCACCCTGTTTTCAAGGATCGACCCGGAAGCGGCTGAGGTAAAGGGTCCCGACCAAGTCAGGTCCGGATCATTCACGGCCGAAAGTTGCAGGTTGCCCTTGCTCAAGTTCCCCCAGCTGGCACCAAACTCGACATCATACAAGCTGAGCGAGAAGACATCCGGGACCAGTTGCAGGAAAGACCCGGACTGGATGTCGACAAAGGAGACAAAGCCAAGCCCGTGCCCGAGCTCGTGCAGAAGGACATCCAGCAGGTCCGTCGAGTTGGCCGGGGCCTGGCCATCCAGCCCGTAGTACCACGGGTCCAGATCAGGGTCGGTGTCCAGGGCGATATTGACCGTCACGCTGATATCATTGCCGGCGGACAAATCCTCGCCCGCGAGGCTATTGGCGAGGGCGACGGGATACCAGACATTCGGCAGCGGGGCATTGGTAAAGTCACGGCTCACGGTAATGGCGGCGGCCGCGGCCAGGGTGTATCCATCGGGGGTTCCCCCGAAATCCTGGAATTGGCACTCCACCCGGATGGGGACATCACTGTGCAGGTATGCGGCCCAGAGCTCACCGGCCCGTTGCAGCACATTCAGTCTTTGGGCACCAAGGGTGGTCCCATTGTTGCCACCCACCGGAGCGACCGCAGTGGCGTCGTCAAATCCGTAACCGGCTGCGTCCAGAACCTGTATCTCGATGCTGGTCGCGAACAGCGATTGAATCCCGACCACGGTCAGAAGAACAGTAAGGGATGCTAGCCTAACGGCTGACAGTTTCATGATTCGTCCTCATTGGGTCCTTCCCGGGGATTCCCCGGGTCAAGCCCTCCTCAATGGCGGCATAACCGGAAAAACATTGAATGACCCGTTCGCCGTCCCGTGTCCTGACCGCCGCTGAGACGTGGGTGAACCGACCCCCCAGATGGAGGACCTGCGCTCCGTCCGGACGGGTTTCCACTGGCAAGTCGTCGCCATCCCATCGCATTGCCTGCTGTAGGTCGATGCCCCCGTTGATCGAGGGGGATTCCCCGTTATGGACCGCAGGGGAAAGCCTGCCGGGTGACACCCGGTCACCCGGCGCCGCTGACCCGGTCCCCGATGCGCGAACAGGATCACCAGCCAGTAGCGAGGAAGCTTCCTCGGCCACAGGGTCGCGATCAAACACTGACAACCCACCACCGATCACGATGATCAGCAACAATACTATCAGGGCTGGAAGGAACCTGTACATGAGAGAAATGCCTCTTCATCCTCTCCGATTTTAAGCGCGCGTCAAGCCAACCGGTTCATCACCAGAGGTTTAACAACATATTTAAACTGACGTCCTGCAACCCGCTGACGATCTTATGGGGCCGGGTGGCATCGAAGTGCTTGATGCTATGGGTGGTCGTCAGGGCAACCGCCTTCATTCCCCCTGCCAGTGCCGCCTAGACCCCGCAAACGGCATCCTCGAAGACAACGCAGTCCTCGGGAGGCACCTTCAAGGCGGCGGCAGCCTTAAGAAACACCTCCGGGCCAGGCCAGTCCTCGCTCCTCTGCCAGCCGTTCCCAACTGGCCATGTGGGCCGCGGAGGAGCCAACAACAAACCCGTCCCAATCGAATATGACCGCCCTCAGCATGCCTATTTATTTTTCACCAATGGGACCCAGGTTAACCTTTCGTCATCAGAAGCATCCCAGGTGGGAGGAAAGATCTCCCCTCAGGAGCTTGAAAACAGTCTTTTTCATCAGCAACCATGGAACGACATAGGCCCCGATGGCCCGGCGGCTGTTCTCGCGGTGGCAAAGGGCGGAGCTTTCGATTTCCCCCTGGATGGCATAGCGGTACTGACCGCAATAGCATCCCACCTCGCTTAAGGATTCCCAGTGTGGAAGTTGATAAACATATATCGTCTACACGTAGTCGCTCATCTCGTAAAGTTCAGGATCCTTGACCGGACCGCGCAATCGCCGGAGAAAGGAAGTCCTACCATCCGGGGGGGTATCTTCGCCGCTATCAAATTCCTCGAGGTCAGCCAGGTCCCCATATTCCGCCTCCAGTTTTTCGGGATCCTCCCCCGCCTCGAGGCGGCCCACCATCTCCTCCATCACACCGGGCATCTTCTCGCCCGTTAGCTCCGACATGCGCCGCATCAAGTGCCCCATTTGCCGGGGATCCGGATTTTCCTCGTCCATGCCGGCCATTTCCCGTTCCAACTCTGCCATGGCCGCCTCCATGCGTGGGTCGTCGGGATCTCCCCCCTCTTCAGCCATCTCCCTTGCCCTGCCCACCACCGCAAATCCGGAAACGAGCTTGCGCATCGGATGCTGATCCCCGTCCGGGCAACGGGGCAAGGCCCCCGGGGGAAGGCTGCCCCGAACGAAGAAACTGTACACCTTATTGGTGGCGGGACTGTAGTACTCGAATATCGGCATTCGGATCAGGCTTTCTCAATATCCACAAAACGGTTCCGCTGACGGTCCTTGCGAACACGGTCCGGGTTGAAGACACGACCGTTCATGGCCACGTAGACCCCGGCGGGGAGTGTCTGCACGGCGGCCAAGGCGAACCCGATGTTGAAAATGGCGTCATTGTCGCGGAACCGGGCTGGCAACAAGGCTCCCGTCAGGACGATGCTCCTGCCCGGAATCCCCCCGAGGGCCATGGCCGTCTCGGTCATGGTATCGGTGCCGTGGGTCACGAGGACCATCCGGTTGGGCTCCTGCTCGACCGCGGACCGGATGGCGGACCGGTCGGAGTCGGTCATCTCGAGGCTATCCTTGCGCATCAGCTCGACAATCCGGTACGGCAAGGTGACATGACCGTGCATCAGCAACTCATCAATTTCCGAATCGCCCACGGCGTAGCTGCTCTTGGCGTCAAAATAGACTTTGTCGATGGTTCCGCCGGTGGTCAGGATCAGGCACTCCTCGTTCATAAGGCCTAATATGGCGTCGTCTCCAACTCAGGCAAGCCGTTCCAGCATTCGGATCATTGGCAGAAGATAGGCCAGGACCAATCCTCCCACGAGCATCGACAGCAGGCCGATTATGGTCGGCTCCAGAAGCCTGATCCATCTGTTCAGGGTAAGACGGGTTCTCCAGTCCAGGTCGTCGGCATGGCGAAGCATGTAGATTTCAAGGCGGCCACTTTCCTGTCCAGCCATCAGCAGGGGCCGGACCTCTTGGCCGGTCAGGGCAAAGCTCCTGATACTCTCGCTGAAGGAGGCACCGGAGAGCAGGTTTCTCCGGAATTCCAGTACCTGTTCCTTCTCCCATAAGTCAGGGGTTCCCTCGGCCACCATTTGCAGGGCCGCCGGCAAAGTCACCCCACCCCTTAATAGGGTTCCCAGCTGACGCAACAGGCGGGCTTCCCTGCGCTGAAAGAGCTGCACACCCACAACCGGACTCCGGTTGCACACCCGTTCACGGAAGCGGGAGGCTCCCGATGAACGCCGCCCCAGGCAAACCAGGATCCGGATGCCAGCGACCAGGCTCAGGAGCAGGGCCATCAGGAATCCCAACCCTCCACCATAAATCAGTCCAATATGCTCGGTCAGCCAGGGAAGCTGATTTCCCTGACCCATGGAAGAGTTCATGGATCGCAACTGAGGCACCACCCACAAGAGGATTATCCCCATGACCAGGAAACCGGTCAGGACAACCAGGGCAGGATACCAGAGCTGGTTCAATAGCTCCGCCCTGCGCCGCTCCTGTTCGCGCAACAATTTGCCCACGTCCTTCATGGCCTCCCCCAATCGGCCCGTATGCTCACCCGACTCCAAAAGGCACCACGCCTCCCCGGGGAGATTCACGGCCGATCCCCGGAAGGCTTGAACGATTCCATGTCCACGCCCGATTTCAGAACGGATACGTTCCAGGACGGGAGCGCACCTTGGATTCCCGTTGCTTTCAAATGCGGTCAGGATATCCAGGCCGATCGAAAGACGCTCTCCAGCCCGGATCCACCAGGTCCACTCCAGTCGATTGGCACGGTCAATGGTCACCAGCCCAGCTGACAACAGGTGCCCCCGCGGGTCAACCGGTGGAGGCGGTCAAATTAAGGCAGGCTGACTCATGCCTTATGGGTTTTCCTCGGCAGCTTTCTCCCGGCGTTAAGCACTGGGCAAGCCGGGCAGGCCCGGTCTGATCCGTCGCACTTCGTCCGGGCGGTGCAATAAGCCCGCCCATAGTAAATGATCTGAAGGTGAAGACGGTTCCACATTTCCTCCGGAAAGAGCCGTTTAAGATCCTTCTCGGTCTGCGCGACCGACCGGCCGGTGGTCAGTCCCCACCTTTGGGCAAGGCGGTGAATGTGCGTGTCGACAGGGAATGAAGGCACTCCGAAGGCCTGGGCGATGACCACCTGGGCGGTTTTGTGCCCTACTCCAGGCAAGGCTTCCAGGTCTTCCAGGCGGCCAGAAACCTCTCCCCCGTGCTGCTCCATGAGTAGCTTTGACAACCCCGATATGGCCTTTGCCTTCTGGGGACCCAATCCACAGGGGCGGATGATTTCCAGTATTTCCTTTTCCGGAACCATGGCCATGGCGGCCGGGTTGTCGGCCCGCTCGAAAAGCGCGGGGGTTACCTGGTTGACCCGCTCATCCGTGCACTGGGCACTGAGGAGGACGGCCACCAGCAGGGTAAAGGCATCTGTGTGGTCCAGGGGTATGGGCGGGTCCGGGAAATGCCTCTGCAGTTCACCGCAAATGTACCGGACACGCTCTTTTCGGTTCATGCTAGCCGTCTTTTTATCCACGGAATTCTCCCCCTTGGTTGATTTCTTTCAATTACCGGACAGGTTGGACATAATTGCTTTGATTTCGACCAACCAATACCCACAAAGTTCTGAGCATTATGGCAAAAGGTCAACCGATCCCGCTCCCCTTCGATCCGGATTCACTTCCAAGGGAAAAGCAGCGCCACTACATTTCCGCCACTGATGAGGAAATCCGCTCCATGCTGGAAACTGTCGGGGTGGACAGTATGGAGGACCTCTACCGGCACATCCCGGAAAAGTGCCTTTTCAAGCAGGCCCCGGAGCTGCCGGAGGAGTTGTCCTACGAGGAATTGCCCACCCGCCTGCAGGACCTGGCCTCAAAGAACAACATCCGCGAGTCCTACCTTGGCGACGGCCTGCCACATTACCAGGTGATGCCGGTGGTCGGCCCGGTCTGCGACATCCGCAACCTGACCACTGCCTACACCCCGTATCAGCCCGAGCGATCCCAGGGCACACTCATGACCCACTGGATCTACCAGTGCCTGATGAGCCAGATCACCGGATTCGAGGCCATCAACAGCTCCCTTTACGACCGCTCAACGGCCATTTTTGAAGCCATTTGCGCCTGCATTCGCTTGAGTCGAAAGGGCGAAACCGTCCTGCTTTCGGAAGGGATATACCCCGGGGACCGCGAAGTCGTGGAGACGCTGCTTCCTGGAACCGGCATCAGGGTGGAATGGATACCGCTCGACCCGGCCAGCGGAAGGACTGATGTTCAGCGGGCCCGTGAGCTGATCAAACAACTGGGCGAAACCTTTGCCGGGCTGATTTTCCCCCAAGTCAACTCCCTTGGACTGCTGGAAGATGTGGATGTGCTGGCCGACCTGACCATCGGGATCAAGGCCAACAGCGTGGCCATCATTGACCCCATTCTCCTTGGTACCGGTGGCCTCAAACCTCCGACCGAGTTTGGCCGGGACGGGGTCGACATGATCGTTGGCGATGCCCACCACATGGCCATTGGGCCCAATTTTGGCGGTCCCGGCCTCGGGCTTTTTGGGGTCCGGTACAACGATGCCAGCAAGAACTCGATTCGCCAGACTCCCGGTCGCTACGTTGGCAAGGCCCGCGACATCCAGGGCCGCGAATGCCGGGTGATGGTCTTGAGCACGCGCGAGCAGCATATCCGCAAAGACAAGGCCACCTCCAACATCTGTTCCAATCAGGCCTATCTGGCCACCATTGCCGGCGCGGCTATCCTTGCCCGCGGCGAATCCGGATTGAAGGAAGCCTTTGCCTGTGCCCGCCGCCAAGCAGTGGAGGCAGCCCGCAGGCTGACAGCCCTGGAAGGGGTCGCGCTGGCCTTCCCGGAATCCCCGTGTGTCAACGAACTCCTGCTGGAGATCGAGGGGGATGTGGAGCAAATTATCGAGAAAGGCCGGGCAGCAGGTCTGCACATCGGGGTGAATGCCTCCGGACGGGTCGCCGGTAAAGGGTCCCTGCTCAAGATGTCCTTCAGCGACCGGGTAATGGATCTCGATCGGCTGGAAGCCTTTTTCGCCTCGGTTTTCCAACCCCGCGCGGCTGAGGTCGCGGGACCCGCTTCCCTGCAGGAAAATGCCCTGCGCGAGGGAATCCTCGGATTGCCGGAGGTGCCCACCGACGAAGTGGTGGCCTACTATCAGAAGCTCGGCGAGCTCAATGTCAGTCCTGATGACGCCTGCTACCCGCTCGGATCCTGCACGATGAAGTACAACCCCTTCATCAATGACTGGGCCGCCAGCCTGCCGGGATTCACTAACATCCATCCACAGGCCCCGGTTGAGGATGTGCAGGGCTGCCTGCAGCTTCTCTTTGAAATCCAGGAATGGTTCAAGGCCATCACCGGTCTGCCCGGGATCACCACCCAGCCAGTGGCAGGAGCCCAAGGCGAACTGGTGGGGATCAAGCTCTTTCAGGCTTACCACGAGGACCACGGTGAAGGCCACCGGGACGTGATTCTGATTCCCGCCTCGGCCCATGGCACTAATTTTGCCACTGCGGTCATGGCGGGATACCAAACCCGGATGGTCAACGGCTTACAGGCCGGCATCGTCCTTTTGGACGGGGACCCGGACGGATCCATCGACATGGAAGACCTCCGGGCCAAGGTTGCCCTCTATGGCAAGCGGATCGCTGGGATCATGGTCACCAATCCCAATACCAGCGGCGTCTTCGAATCCCACTGGAAGGAAATGGCCGATCTCATCCACGAGGTGGGTGGCCTGGTCTACATGGATGGGGCCAATATGAATGCCATTGCCGGGTGGTGCGATCTCGAGGCCATGGGGGTGGATGCGGTCCATAACAATCTCCATAAGACATGGACCATTCCCCATGGCGGGGGCGGTCCGGGGGATGCCATCGTCGGGGTCAGTCGCCGTCTTCTCCCCTACCTTCCCGGTTACCAGATCGAAAAACAGGGCGACCTCTACGTCCCGGTCAAGCCGGAGAAAAGCATCGGCAGCTTCCATCGCCACTGGGGCAACTTTGCCCACAAGATCCGGGCCTACACCTACCTGCTCCGTCTGGGCAGGGAAGGAGTGCCAAGAATGACCGGGATGGCCGTCCTGAGTGCCCGCTACTGTTTTGAGCGGCTGCGCAAATCCTATCCCACCCTGCCTGCGGGAGCAACCGGGGCGCCGCGGATGCATGAATTTATCCTGACACTCGAGGAGGAGGACTTCCAACGTATCGAGGCCGCCGGGACACCCCGGGCACTGGCCATCACGCGGGTCGGAAAACTCTTCCTGGATTTTGGCTTCCATGCCCCCACAGTGGCCTGGCCGGAAACCTTTGGGCTGATGATAGAACCGACCGAAAGCTACTCCAAGGCTGAGCTGGACCGGTTCTGCGACGCTGTCCTAGCCATCCACAGGATTATCCGGGAACATCCGGAGGTATTGACCAAGGTTCCATTGTTCACCCCGGTTGACAGGGTCGACGAAGTCGAGGCCAACCGGAAGATTCTCCTCAGCGAGCCGGTAGCCGAGTTGCCCGAAATCCTGGAAAACCGCCTCAGTCCTGCAGAAATCGCCCAACTTCCGATCGAGGATATCTATCGGAAGATTGTCGCCGCCTGCGGCGCCTGATTCTTTCTCCGCGATGACAAAAAGCCCGGTTTCGCAGATGCGGAACCGGGCTTGAAAATTCTCAGCGGTCCTGAGGGGGATTAACCCTTATCACTGGCCGTCTCGATATCGTCGAAAGGCAGTTCAAGGACATCCGGGGGACCAACGGGGGCGTCGGGCGGCGTGTCCATGTCACGGCGGCCGGACATTTCCTTGCCCACATCGCCCATCCGGTCAGCCACGTCATCCGGCATGCCACCGACACTGGAAGTGACCAGCTTGAAGACGTTGGTGTCGGCATCATAGGAACCGCGAACGGTCAACTTGTCGCCAGCGGGAACGTCAACGGTGCTGCCCGGGCCAACGATGGCGGCGGTGGCAGTGGAAACATCAAGGTTGTTTCCGCCGGTGAAGTTGACATTGCCATCAAGGTTGCGGACCTGAAGGGTCCAGCCCTCGTTGCTCTCGCTCAGGAGGAGACCGTAGACACCGTTGGAGATGTCGGTGGTACCGGCCTTGTTGGTAACGGAAACAGTGCAACCGCTCAGGGTGTCACCAAGAATCTCACCCTTGACCAGGTTGAGGACCGCGGCCGAATCATTCAGGCTGGAAACAGCGACTTCGGAATTCGGATAAATAGTAACCAGGGCACCATCACAGATGCTGACGACAACCGTTGCGGCATTGCTCTTGATCACATCCCCCTCCTTGAGGAGGTCTCCGAGAGCCAACAGGGATACCGATCCGGAACGGATAAGAAGTCCACCATCCGGATCTTCAGCGACCACTTGGGCACTGGTGGCCGCATTCAGCATGGCAGGGGCCAGCAAGGCTGTTAGGAATGACAAAACGACAGATATTTTGAGTGATTTCATGACTAGGAAGAGTTTTTTAACATTCTTGTCTAATTTAAGAAATACAAACGGTAAGTACCGTTACGGGTCTTGACAAGCATTAACCTGAACAAGATGCCTCATCTATGAAAGGTGACAAATCGGTACGGGTACAAAAAGCCATAGCGGATCGGGGGCTGGCCTCCCGGCGTGAAGCCGAACGGTGGATCGAGGAGGGCCGCGTCACTGTCAATGGCGAGGTCGTGGACCTTGGGGCCCGGTGCGCCCCCGGGATCGACACTATTTCAGTCGATGACAATGTCATCAGTCGGCGCGAACCGCCCAAGGTCGTTATCGCCATGAATAAGCCCAAGGGCTACCTTTGCACCAATGATGATCCGCATGCCAAGCGGACCGTCTTCGACCTGCTGCCAACTGAACTGCAGAAACTCCGCCTCTTTTGTGTGGGGCGCCTGGACAAGGACAGTGAAGGCCTCCTCCTGCTGACCAACGATGGCGGTCTGCAGCAGCAGTTAGCCCATCCGTCCTACAATGTCCTCAAGAAGTACCATGTGGACATCGATCACTACCTGAAGGAAGAGGACATCCCGAAACTGAAACGGGGGATCAAATGGGAAGGCGACCGGCTGGCGCTGGAAAAGGTCGTTCCCCGCAACGCCCGGGCGGGAAACGAGAGCTGGACGCAGCTCGAGGTCACCCTCCATCATGGGAAAAAGAGGGAAATCCGCCGCCTGTTCTACGCCCTCGGGTACGATGTGAAGAAGCTCCGCCGGGTGCAGATTGGCCAGTTCAAGTTGCGCGGCCTTCCCCGGGCGCACATCCGGACCCTGCGCAAGCAGGAAATCCGGCTTCTCTTCGAGGCCGGGGACTGAGAACACCCCCCTGCTTGCGGGCGCAATACCCCCCAACATTGCAAATTATTCGGTTGAGCCAATCAGTGCCGATTGCCAAGCTCCTCTTTACCTCACCATGAAGTACATGACCAACCGACTGTTATTACCGATCCTTTTGACGGTTCTCCCGCTAGCCAGCGGATGGGCCCAGGACGGGACCATTGATCTTCACCTCAGCCCGGATATCTATTCGACCAAGGTAGCCTCCATTGGACCGGGGGATTCCCGCCTCGGGGACCCGGCACCGGTCCTCGATGAAGCCAAGGCCGCCCTCGGGTGGCAGTTCGCCGATTTCAGCGGGGACGTGGATGGCTATGTCCCGGATGTCAAGATCGGCAAGGACCTGCTCCCGGTGGAGAACACCCTCATCCGGGCCAATCCCGCTGAGGATGCGGAAGTTCTTGGGGTGTACTCCTTCGGGGACCCAATTGAAGTGATTGATACCGGGGCATGGTGGAAGGTCCGGGTCCAGACCACCTTCCCTGTCTATTTCGTGGCCGACGAACCGGCCCCGTTGCCTCCGGTAACCGGGACGGCTCTGCTCCTGGCAGCTGAGCCCCTGGCAGATGCTCCCGCCACTCTGGTCGAGCAGGCTCCCCTGACCGACGGGGCAATTGCCCCGGCCGCAGCAACCGCGTTGTCGGCCTATCCCCAACCCAAACAGGTCGAACGCCCTGATATCACCGGGCAGAGCTATGCGGGGATCTTCCGCAAGGCAAAACGCCGGTTCGGACTGTTCAAGCCCCATGGCACCTACTTCCTGGAGGATGCGGAGGGCAAGCGCATCGCCTGGGTCAACGTCAGCCGAACCGTCATTCCGGGCACCATGGCCACCTATATTGACCAGTCCGTGATTATCCACGGGGAACGCACCCTTCTCCCCAAGTCCCGCGACTGGATAATCCATGCCCGCAACATCCGCGTCAATTGAGCCGATTTCTTATGATGAAACTACTAGATGGAAAAAAACTTTCCCAGGACATCCTGACCGAAATCAAGGACAAGCTGGACCGATCGAAAGGCCAGCGGCCCTGTGTGACCTTCATCCGCGTCGGTGAAGATCCTGCCTCGGTCTACTATGTCAATTCCAAGCAGAAGAAGGCGGCCATGGTGGGGATCGAAAGCCGGCTCAAGACCTTTCCTGAGGACATCAGCCAGGATGACCTGCTGGAAGAGATTGCCGCCCTCAACGCCGACGAAAATGTGCACGGGATTCTTGTCCAGGCACCCCTGCCGGGACACATGGATGAGCGGACCGTCTTCAACGCGGTGGCGGCGGAAAAGGACGTGGACGGATTTTCCACCGTTAACCTGGGGCGCCTCGTCCAGGAGGACCCGGATGCCTTTGTTGCCTGCACACCGGCCGGCATTGGGGAAATGGTCAAGCGCTGCGGCATTGATCCTTCCGGGAAACATGTCGTTGTCCTCGGCCGCTCCCTCATCGTCGGCAAGCCTGCTGCCCTCCTTTTCATGCGCAAGGCGCCCTTCGCCAACGCCACGGTGACTGTCTGTCACTCCAGGACCACCAACCTGCCGGAAATCACCCGCCAGGCCGATATCCTCATTGCCGCCATCGGCAGCCCGGAGTTCGTCAAGGAGGATATGGTTCGCGAAGGAGCCATCGTCATCGATGTGGGCATCAACCGGGTGGACGACCCGACCGCAAAAAAAGGCTACCGGATTGTCGGGGATGTCGATTTCGAGAAAGTGGCCCCGAAATGCGAGGCCATCTCCCCTGTCCCGGGAGGTGTCGGGCTGATGACCGTCGCACTGCTGATGAGCAACACCGTCAAAGCCTGGGAACTGAGCCAAGCCAGAAAGTAACCCGCCCTTATGCCGAACCCAAAGATCCTTGTCATAGATGACCAGCTCCTGAGCACCCGTCTGCTGGAACGGAGGCTTGTCCGCAACGACATGCAGGTTTTCAGTGCCGTCAATGGCACGGAGGGCCTCCAACTGGCCAGGGAAATCCGTCCGGATGTGATCCTGCTTGATATCGTCATGCCGGGAATGGACGGGCTGACTGTCTGCCGGGAATTGAAAAAGGACGATGACCTGAAGGATATCCCGGTCATCTTCATCACCGCCCGGACAGGAACCCAGGACAAGGTGGAGGGCTTCGATGTCGGGGGAACCGACTTCCTAGTCAAGCCATTGAATCTCGACGAGGCGCATGCCCGGGTGAAAACCCAGTTGCGGATCATCGAGGAACACCGGGCCAACCTTCGGCTGACCCGTGAGCTGGAGCAATCACGCCGGCAATCTTCCATCATGCACCTCACGGAAGGCATCGCCCACAACCTGAACAACCTGCTCGGGGTGATGGTCGGGCACCTCAGTCTTCTCAAGCGCAATGTTGACAACCCGGAGAAGATCCTCGGTAACCTCGACCGGATGGACTCAGCCATCCGGCGGATGACCCGCATCGTCCAGCAACTGACCGTAATTGGCCAGTTCAAATCCCTGAAGAAGGAGAAAGTTACCCTGCAGCGCATCCTCACCGGGGCGGTGGCCAGGTTCCACCGGGCCGCGGCAACAGATTGCCCGGTGCAGCAGGACATCCAACTGCCCGACGATTACCAGTTCCACACCAATCGGGAATTGCTTGAGGTCTGCCTCGAAAGACTGCTCCACAATGCCTTCGAGAGCTACAAGTCATCCGAGGGGAAACCGGCGGAGAACCCCGATGTGCGACTGGAAATACGCCCGCAGGGAGACAACAAGCTGATCATTGCCATCATGGACCGGGGCAAGGGAATCGACCCCGATATCAGAGACAGTATTTTTGAACCGTTTGTGACCTCCTCATCCGTGATCGGACGCGGCATGGGCCTGACTATCGCCCGGCACAGTGTCGAATGCCTGGAAGGAACCATCGAGGTCGGTGACCGGGAAGACAGAGGCACGATGGTCACCATCCTGCTTCCCCTGACCCCGGACGAGGAATTGTAAGCGCAATGAAAAACAGACTGGCATTCATCGGTGCGGGCCGGATGGCAGAAGCCATGGTTCGTGGAATTTTGAAAAAAGGGGTCAGTGAGGCCCACAGGATCACCTGCACCAGCGCTCCGGACGGGACCGCCGAGGCACTGGCCTCAGGAACAGGGATTCATTTCAGCTACGACTGGAAGGAACTCCTTGGGGGAGCAGACTGGGTGATCCTGGCGTGCAAGCCCCAGCAACTGAAGGAGCTCCCCGCGAACCTGGCGGAGCTTACTGCCGGGAAAAACATCCTTTCAATCCTTGCCGGGACCACGCTGGCCCGGCTTAGGGAAGTCTTCCCCAACAGCACCAATATCATCCGCTGCATGCCCAATACACCGGGAATGATTGGCCGGGGCATCACCGCATTCAGCCCCCTTGAAAAACTTGACGAGGAGGACGAAGCCCAGGTCCGGGGAATGTTGAAGGCCCTCGGCGAGGTGGTTCGTCTCCCGGAGGAAAATCTCGATGCCGTGACCGGGGTCAGTGGAAGCGGACCTGCCTATGTGTTTGAATTTGTAGCCGCGTTGAGGGATGGTGGCATTGCCGCGGGACTCGATGAAAAGACCGCCTACAACCTGGCCCTGAAAACGGTACAGGGAGCGGCCGCCCTGCTCGAGGCCGTTCCCGAGACACCGGAAACCCACCGTGATTGGGTTTCATCACCGGGAGGGACTACCTTGGCAGGCCTCGCCGTTATGAAGGAGGCCGGTTTCCGCGATATCCTCCGGGAAACAGTCGAGGCCGCGACCCGGCGATCACGGGAACTGTCCGGATCCTGAAAAATGCGGTCTCGTCTTCCGGCTAAAGCCGGAACTCCAGCGGACACGGGTTGGAGTACCGCCTTCAGGCGGACCTGCCCCATCCACCGCCACCGGGTGTCTCGATGCGGATACTTTGCCCGGGAAGCAGGTCAACCCGCGCGATGCCCTCCAGCGGGAGCAATTCACCGTTGCGCTGCCGCCGCCACTGCCTTCCGGGAAGCCCGTCCCCGCCACCGGCAGATCCGCGTGCTCCCTTGGCCCGGTTCTGGGACAGGATCGAAACGGTAACCGCCTCATTGAAGCGGATCTCCCTGACCAGGCCGTCCCCTCCGCGGTAACGGCCGCTTCCCCCGGAGCCATGACGTAGCGAAAATTCACGACATTCAACCGGAAAGCGCTGCTCAAGGATTTCCGGATCAGTGATGGCGGTGTTCGTCATGTGGACATGTATCCCTGAACCGCCATCCCATCCGGCCCCGGCGCCGGCGCCGCCTCCGATGGTCTCATAGTAGCCGAAACGGTCATTGCCGAAAAGAAGGTTGTTCATTGTTCCCTGGCCGGCGGCCAGCAGGCCGAGGGCCCATATCAATGCATCCACTATACGCTGGCTGGTCTCGACATTCCCACCAACAACCGCCGGGCATTCGGCAGGGTCCTCCGGAAACACGGGATTAAGGAAGCAATCGGGAAGCAGGACCTTCACCCTGTCCATGAGTCCCTCATTGAGGGGCATCGGGCTGTCGACAAACAATCTCAACACATAAAGGACGGCGCTTTGAACGATCGCAGGAGTTGCGTTCAGGTTGCCCGGGTGAGTGCCGGAGGTGCCGCTGAAATCGATTATCATCCCCTCGGAATGGGTCCGCACCCGAACCCGGATGGCATGGCCGTCATCTAGTTTTTCTTCGGCCCGGCTGTCGATTGGTCCGGCGGCCTCAAGGGCTGTCCGGAGCACCTCCGAGGCGTGCTGGTAAAAGAAGTCGAAATACTGGATAACGACACCGGCACCATAAGTGTCTAGGAGCTTGCCGAATAATTGCCGGCCCCTGTGGAGGGCTGCCAACTGAGCCTCAAGATCAATCCGGTTCTCCCTCGGTGCCCGGCTCGGGAACGGGGCCGCTCGCAGGGCCGACTCCACATCCTCAAAGTGATCCTTTCCTGCCCGTATCAGGTAGCGTGGCTCCAGGATAACACCCTCTTCCTTGAGGCAACTGGCATCCGGGGGCATGGACCCGGGCATGCGCCCTCCCCACTCTGCATGGTGGGCCCGGTTGGCCAGGTAGCCAAGGCACCTCCCGTCAGCGTCGAAGATGCCGCAAACCAGGGTTACGTCCGGCAGGTGGGATCCCCCGAAAGCAGGATGGTTTGTAATGGCCACGTCACCCGGACCCAGATCCAGACGACGGAGAGATTCCCGGACACACAGCCCCATGGCGCCCAGGTGGACCGGAATATGGGGGGCATTGACGAGGAGGCGTCCCTTCGCGTCGAGGAGGGCGCAGGAAAAATCGAGCCGCTCCCGGATATTGGTCGAGAGCGCGGTTCGCTTCAGCTGGTCGCCCATTTCCTCGACGATTCCCTCCAGTCGGTTCATGACGAGACTCCGACGGACATTCTCCAGTACGGATGCGCGCCGTGGCTGAGAGCTTCCACCGGGTTTCAACTCAATGCTTCCGGCGTCTCCCTCGACCGCAGTCCAGCCTTCCTCGACAAAACAGGTGCCGAAGGGGTCGCTGATGACATGGGGTCCGGGCAAAACCGGCCCATTGAAAAGCTCCTCCGGGCTGGATGCCCGCGGTTCCTGCACCCGCACCCGCAGCTTGACCACCTCAAGAACGGGCGATGCAGGAAAGTAGCCGAATTTCGCTACAAATCGATCCATGAAGGCGAATCCCAGGTCAAGGCCACTGGTCCAGCGGACGGGGATACCCTTCTCCTGGCCGACAATCCGGACGTAAACAGTCTTCTCAGGCCGGGCCAGCGACCGCGCATCCAGGCCGTCCTGGACCAGGTCGCCCACCGCCGATTGCAACAGACGGGCAAATTCATTCTCAAGGGCCTCATTGCCGACCGGTACCCGGGCAAAGAACTGATGCTCGCGAACCGTTTCCCTCGGGGCGAAATGAATCCCCCGCGCACTGAGTATTCCGGCATCGGAGGGATAAATGATCCGCTTGATTCCCAGTTGTTCGGCAACCCTGCAGGCGTGCAACCCGCCAGCTCCGCCAAATGCAACCAAACCGTACTCGGCCGGATCTTCACCCTCCCTTAGTGTTACCTGCCGGATGGCGTGGGCCATTCTTTCGGTGGCGATGGCAATAAATCCTTCCGCAAGGGCCTTCCAGTCGGTCTCTCCGGCCAAGGCCATGACCTCCTCCAGACGGCCCCGGGCCGCATCCAGACGGATCGGAATCGAGAAGCCAGCCGGATCGATACGGCCCAGCAGCAGGTGAATATCCGTCAGGCAAAGGGGTCCTCCGGCGCCGTAGGATGCAGGACCCGGGTCGGCCCCTGCGCTCTCCGGACCAACAAAGAGACGACCGTCCCGGTAGCCGCAAATTGAACCTCCGCCCGCAGCCACGGTCTCGATCGGCATGGCGGGAGTCAGTATCCTGGCCTGCCCGACCCGGATCTCCTGCCTCAATTCCAGACGTTCCCGCCAGCGCGAGACATCGGTGGAGGTCCCACCCATGTCCAAGGCGATGATCTTGTCCAAACCGGCCCGGCGACCGGCCTCCACCGCACCCAGCATCCCACCGGCGGGACCACTGACAAGGCTGTCCACCGCATGGAACCGTTCGCGGGAGACAAGCCCGCCGGCACTGGTCATGACCCAGAGCGGACTCCCGTGGATACCACGGAGAACCTTGTCGAGGTAGGCATCCATGACCGGACTCAGGGTGGCATCCACGAGGGTGGTCTCGGTCCGGTCCAGATACTTGATGAGGGGCCGGATTCGATGGGAAGCGCTGACGGTCGAAAACCCGCATCGCATCAGGATTCGGACCGCCTGTTCCTCGTGGGAAGGATTCTTCCAGCTGTTAAGGAAGCAAACAGCGGCCACGGTACAGCCCTCTTCAAGGGCGGAAGCGGCAGCCGCTTCGAGTCCTTTCAGGTCGAGGGGGGTCAGCTCCTGGCCCTTTGTATCAAGGCGTCCTGAAACGGCATAGACTCGATGATAAAGCGGCGGGTCCCTGCGGATCTCCCGGGCGAACAAATCCGGACGCTTCTGGTCCCGGATGACCAGAAGGTCCTTGAAACCATCGGTGAGGAAGAGCGCGACCGGCGCCCCTTTCTTTTCCAGCAAGGCATTAGTGCCTTTTGTGGTTCCCAGCCGAAAGGAGAGAGCCTGTCTCTCCCGGGCGCACTGCGGAGCCAGCAACCGCATGGCCAGCACGGGCGCCTCCAGCCCACTGTCAATTTCCAGGATATCCCCCTCATCGACAGAATCCGGGCCTGGATCCAACCGGACCCGCTCCGGACTGATCCCGGCAACGACTCCCACTGGTTTTCCATCGACCCAAGCCCCTTGCCCCACCAGCCAGTCACAATTCGTCCGGCAGAGCGGTTCAACGAGGAGGCAGTCCCTGTCGACCCCACGAATGGTGGTCCTCAGGCGTCCCGAAGAAAGGACTTTCCCCCGGAGCAGTAATCCATCGGGCCCCTCGGCCAGGCAATCCGTGAAGGTGCCTCCGGTATCCGCGCTGAATCGCCACTCCCGCATCGTTCAGAACCTAGTCGCGGATCCGTCCAAGAGCAAACACCTGAGCGGAGATGTTGCTTAGCCGGGCAACGTTCTCTTCCGTTCGCAGATCCAGTCTCCTCAGGCAGGTGTGGAAAGCTCTCGAATGATCAAAATGCCGGATGTGGACAAGTTCGTGAAGAATGATGTGGTCCTGCAGTTTCGGCGGAATCAGCACCAGCCTCCAGTTGAGGGAAATCCCACCCGTTTCACTACAGGATCCCCACCGGCTTTTCTGGTCCCGGACGGTTACGCCGTGGAACTTGATCCCTGATTTCCGGGACAAGGTCTCCACCCTGGACGGAAGATGTTCACGGGCTATCGAACGGAGGATTTCCCCGAGCTGGGGCTCCGGCGAGCTGCCGGGGTTGATGGCCACCCGGACCGTCCGTTCGTGTTTATCCACAACGTATCCATAGGTACCGCGCTGGAACTGCAGTTCCAGCCGGTGCCAGTATCCCCCAAGGGACAAACGGGGTTGCAGGACCAGGTAGGGATGGAGCCGATGCACCCGCGGCTGGGATTCCATTGTCCGGCAAATCCAGTCCGCATGCTCCTGAATGAAACGCAGGCCACTCCTTTCCGAATATCGAACCGGCAATTTCAAGGTGATGTACTCCGGACAATCGAAAAGCAGGTACATCCGCTTAACCCTGCGGGACCGCTCAATCTTGAGCGGCAGCATCCGGCAGCCTTCCTGGGATTCAACTGTGACCAGTTGAAACCCCTTACTCTTGTGACTCGATTTCACGGACCAACCTGGATGCAAATTTTCTCAAAGCAGACTCGCCGTCGATACCTGAGGTGTCGCAGGCAGCAGCTATTTGATAAAGAATCAGGCCAACCTCATCCTCAGTGAGATCCTCGGCCATGGAGGTCACACTTTCCGTGTCGGGAAGATCATCATGGGCATATCCGTTCTTGCGCACCTGCTTGGCCACGTCGGCTGCGTACATGAGGGCCGGGAGAGACGGGGGAAGATGCTTGAACTTGCCGTTGCTCTCGGGACCGTTCTTCTTTTCCGATGCTTTAATCTGTTCCCACTGGTGCAGAACCGCGTCGGTGTCTTGAAGATCGACATCCCCGAAGACGTGTGGATGGCGGCGGACCAGCTTCTCGTTGATCCCGCGAGCGACATCATCAAAGTTGAAGTGCCCGCTTTCCTCAGCTAGTTGGGAATGGAAAACCACCTGAAGGAGAACATCTCCCAGTTCCTCACACATGTGTTCCATGTCGTTACGGTCGATGGTGTCCAGCAGTTCGGCGGTCTCATCAATCAACGGCTCACAGAGGGTCTGGTGGGTCTGTTCCCGGTCCCACGGGCATCCGTCTGGGGCCCGCAGGCGGGCCATCGTCTCCCTTAAGTCTTGAATCGAGCTCACAACATGGATTTTCTCGCTCATTTCCAATTTCCCTTCAATTGTAATTTTCATAATCTTAGGGCCCAATGGACAAGCTACAGGAAATCATGGCATGGAAGCGGCAGGAAGTGGCCGCCCGGATCCGCCCCGTACGGGATGCGGAACTGGCCCACTTGTGCCCGTGGGAGCATCCCCGTCGCTTTGAAAGGGCGTTGCGTCGTCAGGAGGGATTGGCCCTGATCTCGGAGATCAAGCGCAAATCACCCTCAGCCGGCTCCATCGCCGAAGGTAGGGATTCCACCGAACAAGCCCGCCTTTACTACAATGCGGGGACCGATGCCATCTCTGTGCTAACCGATGAAAAGTACTTCGGTGGATCCATCCGGGACCTATGGGATGTCAATGATCTGCTGGGGAACCGAGCCGACGCCCCCCCCACCCTGAGGAAGGATTTCTTCGTGGACCGGATTCAGGTTCTCGAGGCCGCCGAGGCCGGTGCCTCCTGCATCCTGATCATCGTCCGGGCACTGAGCGACGCCGAAATGGGCTCCCTGTACGAGGCGGCCAACCTGGCCGGACTGGATTCGATCTTCGAGGTCCATGAAGAAAAGGAAGTGGACCGTGCCCTCGCCTGCGGGGCCCGCATTGTCGGGGTCAACAACCGCGACCTGACCCGCTTCGTCACCGACTTGGGCATCTCGGAGAAAATTATTCCGCAACTGCCGGAACACTGCGTGGCCATCTCGGAGAGCGGTATCCACTCCGTGGAAGACGCCCAAAGGGCTTTCGCCTGCGGATCGGATGCGGTGCTCGTAGGCGAGGCCCTGATGAAGATGAGGGATCCCGAACCATTCATTCAGGCCCTGCATGAGTTTTAATCCCTATCCCGGCCGACAGCAGCACCTGAAAGAGGCCCGGATTGGGATTGAGCCGGAAAGGTAATCCCATGCCACTGTCGCCATCCCAGACCCGCGAACTGCTGGAAAGCCTAGGACACCGGCCGAGGAAGCCGCTGGGCCAGAATTTCCTGATCGACGGAAACATCGTCCGCAAGTCGCTTGAACTGGCGGGGCTACAGGCCGGAGAGCAGGCAGTCGAGATCGGGCCGGGGCTGGGCACTCTCACCGGGGCCATACTAGAACTGGGCTGCCGGGTCCATGCCGTTGAACTTGATTTCCGATTAGCTGAACACCTGCGGACAACCGTTGCCACTGAGTACGGGGAACGCTTCCATCTGGTCGAGGGTGACGCGGTCAAGTTCCCCCGGGCTGACCTGCCCGCCGCGATCCACTCATTCAAGGTTGTCGCCAATCTGCCCTATGCCATCACCACCCCGTGGATGGACGCCATCCTGGAGGACCCCCTCCCCTCGGACATGGTGCTGATGATGCAGAAGGAAGCTGCGGACCGGATCACCGCCCGCCCCGGCAGCAAGGCCTACGGGGCAATCTCCGTTTTCATCTGTGCCGCCTATGAGCGTGCCGGGGTGCATCCTGTTTCCCGGTCCTGCTTCTACCCTGTCCCGGGAGTGGATTCGATGCTTCTTCACCTGAGGCGAAAAGACCATCCAGTGCTGCTTCACAAAAGGAGTCGCGAGCTCATCAGAAAGGTTTTCACCCAACGCAGGAAGCAGATTGGCAGCCTCCTGCAAAAGGAACCCGCTACCCATGAATGGCTCAACACCCTGGAGAAGTTCGGCTGTTCACGCACCACCCGGCCCGAAGCCATTCCTCTCGAGGCTTGGCTGGAACTGGACCGCTGTCTGGCCTGATCCCGGGCGGTAATATCCTGTCAGCAGGTGTAAGTCATGGCACAGCCGGGATAAATACTGCATCGCCAGCACCGGCCCTCTTTACCGGTCACCAGGTCCATCGGGGAGCCGCACATGGGGCAAACCGGATGAAGAATGGTGATTTCCCCTAATTTAAGGTTTTTCAATTAAATTTTGTAAAAACCCCTTTGATTAATCAGAACAGGTCCAACTGGGTTGTTTCCGTACCGGTTTTGCCCAAGGGCAGAATCAACCCCTCCCCCTCCGATGAGGAATTGTTGACCTCTATCCCAACAGGATGACTTTGCAGGAATTCCTCCTCTGCCGGCTTGAGCAGGTCACGCAGTCCGGTCCCCCTGACATGTGTGGTATCCAGCCACGCGTCCCAATCCCTTTCATCAAGCAACACCGGCATCCGGTGATGTATCCGTCCGACCGTCTTGTTCGCGGAGGTGGTGAGCAGGGATAGGGAGAGAATTTCAGATCCACAGGGATGCATCCAGTGCTCCCAAACCCCGGCCATGGCCATTAATTCACCGGCTGCGGGGTGAAAGTAATACGGTTGCCGGGGAGATTTCCGCCGGTCCCACTCATAAAAACCCGAGGCAGGGACCAGGCACCTCCGGTAACGATAGGCATCGCGGTAGGACGCTTTCTCACCGACGGTTTCGGCCCTGGCATTGATCAGCTTGTAACCAATGTCCGGGTCCTTGGCCCATGAAGGAACCAGCCCCCAGTGGAATACATCCCCCCGCCTGCCCCCTTTGTCCCGGTCTTCCACTATGGCGACAATACCCGAGCCGGGGGCGATGTTGTAGCGAGGCTGCCAGGAGCCCTGCAATTCCCCGGAAAATTCAGCCAGAAAAGCACGGGCGAGGGCCTCATGCCCGGCACTCAGGGTGTAGCGCCCGCACATCAATTCATCCTCCCACTCCCGGCAAACCGAAGATTTCCTTGATCCCGGAAATGACCATCTGCACCGCGATCACCGTCAGGAGCATTCCCATCAGGCGCTGGAATGCCGCCAGCGCCCTGCGCCCGACCAGCCGGTGCAGGATCGGGGCAAAGAAAAAGATGACCAAACTGACCAGCATGGAGATGATGATCGCCACCACCCAAACCCCCATCCGGTCAGGATATTGGGCCGAAAAGAGCATGACGGTGGCGACGGCCGAGGGTCCGGCCACCAGCGGCACCGCCAGCGGGAACAACCACGGTTCCTCACCTTGCCTGACTCCCATCCAGGTAGTATCGGAGGGGAAAATCAGCTTGATGGCGATCAGGAACAGAACAATCCCCCCGGCCAATTGCAATGCCTCCTGAGAGAGATCGAGGATGCGCAGCAACCATGGCCCGAAAAACAGGGACAGGATTAATACCAGCGCCGCCAGCGCCACCTCCCGGGAAATGAAGAAGTGCGGACGCTTCGTCCCCTCGAGACAACTCATGACAATGGGAAGGTTTCCCAGCGGATCCGTGACGATCAGCAGCAGGATGATGGCCGAAAGTAAATCCATGCCCCCATTATCCCGCCCAATATGCCTCTGGCAAAGGGAAAGTATCATGAACGCAACACGACCAGATGCCATAAGGATATAATTCTTTAACCTTAAGATCCGGCACTTACCCCGAATCCCTAGCCCCAACCCTTTCAGCCCAGGACCACTGACCGCCACAGGCCCCCCCAGTGATCCCGACACAAAAAAGCCCCGATCAATCCTTTCAGATCAATCGGGGCATAAGACTGGCGATAACCTACTCTCACACCGCATCGAGGCGGCACTACCATCGGCGACTACGTGCTTAACGCTGGTGTTCGGGATGGGAACCGGTGTTTCCACGCGTCTATCGTCACCAGAGAGTGTAACTCTGACCAAACAGCTTTCTCAGGTTATCGCCCTGTTTGGATTCGTAAAATCTAGTTCAGTTCCTTGTGGGTAAAATAAACGTCTGAAGGGCAACGGTTATCGAAGATGATAGAATCAAGACGATTGGGTAATTAGTACCAGTTAGCTCAATGCGTCACCGCACTTACACATCTGGCCTATCGACGTGGTAGTCTTCCACGACCCTTAAGGGAAATCTTATCTTGGGAATAGCTTGGCGCTTAGATGCTTTCAGCGCTTATCTGT